>DATMBN010000082.1:0-157746 GCA_035559275.1 Burkholderiaceae bacterium | reverse complement strand
CGCCCGGCCGCCCGAAGCCGGGCCGACATCACCTCGGGGGCGTGAGCGCGGGGGGCGACGATACAGGGCCGCTACCGGCGGCCGCCATCAGTCGCGGTGCTTGTGCTTGTGCTCGTGCTTGCGGTCGTGCTTGCCGCGGTGCTCATGGTGGCCCCCGCGGTACGGATCGTCACGCACGAAGTACACCGGGACACCGCAGGCGTTGTAGCGGTGGCAGTGCTTGCCCCAGTTCTTCGCATGCCCCGGGGGCACCCACATGTACACGGGCTGGACATGGGCGACGACCGGGCGCCCGATGATGACGGGCTGCGGATAGATCACGGCCGGCGGCTGCGGCCCGATGTCGATGCGGCCATAGACGCCGGGCTGGCTGACGGTCACGGAGACCCCGATGTCGGTGGCCTGCGCCGGCGAGCCGGCCAGGGCCATGGCCAGCACGGCCACGGCGGGGAACAGGAAACGCTTCATGGAACTGCAAGGGAAGTTCACCCAGGCGACAGCCTAGCGCCCCGTGCGGCCGATCCGCCGCATGCGGCCGCAGAAGGTGTGACAGGACGTGAATCAGTTCACTCGTAGATGATGCCTGCCTGCGACTCGTGGGCGCCCTGGCGCCACAGGCGCAGCGCCTCGTCGCTGGGGAAGAAGCGGGCCTGATCGCCCAGGTCCAGCTCGCCGCAATAGGTGTCGCGCAAAAGCTGCAGCCGCACCGGCAGGCCCTGCAGGAGTTCGCCGTGCTCGGTCTCGACGCGCTTGGGCGGATACTGCCTGACCAGCTCGGCCACCGGCGGGGCGCTGCCGTTGACCGCGACGCGCAGGTACTTGCCGTAGCGGCAGCGGGCCGAGGCAAGGTCCCAGACCTGCTGCACGTTGAGCCGCAGGCCACCGGAGAACCGATCGGGCTGCACCTTGCCCTGCACGATCAGCAGTTCGTCGTCCCGGAAGAGGTCGCGATGCGCCTCCAGCAGCTCGTCGTTGGCCACCGCCTCGATCACGTCGCTCTTGTCGTCGAGCTTGAAGATCGCCACCCGCCCGCGCTGGCCGTTGACGACGCGCAGATCGCTGACGATGCCGGCCAGCAGTTGCGGCTCGCGGCTGTCGATCAGGTCGGCGATCTTGCGGCGCGCGAATTGCCGCACTTCGGGCTCGTATTCGTCGAAGAGATGGCCGGAGAGGTAGAAGCCGATGGCGACCTTCTCGTGGCCGAGCCGCTCCTTGATGCTCCATTCGGGCACCGGCACGAGGTCGGGCTCCTTCGTGGACGAGGCGTGCGAGTCGCCGAAGTCGAAGAGCCCGCCTTGGTCGGCGTGCGCGGCCTGGGTGTCGGCGTATTCGAAGGCCAGCGAGATGCTGGCCAGCAGCGCGGCCCGGTTGGGCGCCAACGAGTCGAACGCGCCGGCCTTGATGAGCGCCTCCACCACGCGCTTGTTGATGCGACTGCGGTCGACGCGGCAGCAGAAGTCGAACAGGCTCTTGAAGGGCCCGCCCTCCTCCCGCGCCTGCACGATGGCCTCGATCGCGCCCTGGCCGGTGCCCTTGATCGCGCCCAGCCCGTAGCGTACGACCTTGTCGGCCACCGGCTCGAAGCGGTAGGTGCCCGTGTTGACGTTGGGCGGCTCGAAGCGGATGCCCAACTGCACCGCGTCGTCGTAGAAGATCTTGAGCTTGTCGGTGTCGTCGATCGACACGCTCATGTTGGCGGCCACGAATTCGGCCAGGTAGTGCACCTTCAGCCATGCGGTGTGGTAGGCCAGCAGGGCGTAGGCCGCGGCGTGCGACTTGTTGAAGCCGTAGCCTGCGAACTTCTCCATCAGGTCGAAGATCTCGTTCGCCTTCTCCGCGTCGATGCCGTTCTTGGCCGCGCCCTCGGCGAAGATGACCCGGTGCTTGGCCATCTCCTCGGGCTTTTTCTTGCCCATCGCGCGGCGCAGCAAGTCGGCGCCGCCGAGCGAGTAGCCCCCCAGGCGCTGGGCGACCTGCATCACCTGCTCCTGATAGACCATGATCCCGTAGGTCTCCTTGAGCACCTCCTCCATCAGTGGGTGCGGGTAAACCACTTCCTCGCGGCCGTGCTTGCGCGCGCAGAAGCTGGGGATCAGGTCCATCGGGCCCGGCCGGTACAGGGCCACCAGCGCGATGATGTCCTCGAAGACGCTGGGCTTGGCGTCGCGGAGCATGCCTTGCATGCCGCGCGATTCCAGCTGGAACACGGCGACCGTCTTGCCTTCGGACAGCAGTTCGAAAGTCGCCCTGTCGTCGAGCGGAATCTTGGCGAAGTCGAAGTCCTTCTGATCCGCGTGCCGCCGGACGATGAACTCCTTGGCCATCTCGAGGATGGTGAGCGTCGCCAGGCCCAGGAAGTCGAACTTCACCAAGCCGATCGCCTCGACGTCGTCCTTGTCGTATTGCGAGACCGCCGAGTCGCTGCCCGGCTGCATGTAGAGCGGGCAGAAGTCGGTGATCTTGCCCGGCGCGATCAGCACGCCGCCCGCGTGCATGCCGATGTTGCGCACCAGGCCCTCGACACGCTCGGCCAGCGCCAGCAGTTCGGCGACCTCCTCCTCGTTCTTCTCGCGCTCCTCGATCTCGGGAGCTTCCTTGCGCGCGTAGATGATGCCGGGATCGGGCTTGTCGCCCGGGCGCTTGAGCGTCACCGTCTTGCCGGGCGGCGCCGGGATCAGCTTGGCGATGCCGTCCACGTGCCCGTAGCCCATTCCGAGCACGCGGCCCACGTCGCGAAGCGCCGCCTTGGCGGCCATGGTGCCGAAGGTCGCGATCTGCGAGACCGCCTCGCGGCCGTACTTCTGCTTGACGTAGTCGATGACGCGGTCGCGGTTGCTCTGGCAGAAGTCGACGTCGAAGTCGGGCATCGAGACGCGTTCCGGGTTCAGGAAGCGCTCGAACAGCAGGTTGTAGCGCAGCGGATCGAGGTCGGTGATCTTGAGCGCGTAGGCCACCAGCGAGCCGGCACCCGAGCCCCGGCCAGGGCCCACGGGACAACCGTTGTTCTTCGCCCAGTTGATGAAGTCGGCCACGATCAGGAAGTAACCGGGGAAGCCCATCTTCAGGATCGTGGCGATCTCGAAGTCCAGCCGCTCGACGTAGCGGGGACGCTCGCGCTCGCGTTCGGCCGGGTCGGGGTACAGGTGCTCCAGCCGCTCCTTCAGACCTTCGTGCGCGGCGTAGCGGAAATACTCCTCCATCGGCATGCGGCGGCCGTCGACCTCCGGCGTCGGGAAGTCCGGCAGTTGCGGCTTGCCGAGCACGAGCGTCAGGTTGCAGCGCTTGGCGATCTCCACGGTGTTGGCGACCGCGCTCGGGATGTCGGCGAACAGCGCCTCCATCTCGGCCTGCGTCTTGAAGTACTGCTCGCGGGTGAAGCGCTTGAGGCGCCGGGGGTTGGCCAGCGTCTCGCCCTCGGCGATGCACACGCGTGCCTCGTGCGCCTCGAAGTCCTCCGGGGTCTGGAACTGCACGGGATGGGTCGCGACGACGGGCAGGCCGAGCCTTGCGGCCAGCGGCACCGCGGCGCGCACGTGGGCCTCGTTGCCCGGCTGGCCGTAGCGCTGCAGTTCGATGTAGAAGCGGTTGGGGAAGATGCCCGCCAGGCGCCGCGCCACGGCCTCGGCCCGGCGCGCGTCACGCGCGGCCAGCGCCTGCCCGATCGCGCCCTGCTCGCCGCCCGACAGCGCGATCAGGCCCTCGTGCATGGCCTCCAGCCACTCCCATTTCAGGCAGGCCTGGGCGCGTTGCACGTTCTGCGTCCAACCGCGCGCCAGCAGCTCGCAGATGTTGTGGTATCCGTCGAGGTTCTGGATCAGCAGCAACAGGCGGCTGGGCTGCCGCTCGCCCGCCTCGGGTTCGACCCACACGTCGGCCCCGATCAGCGGCTTGACGCCCTTGCCGCGTGCTTCCTTGTAGAACTTGATCGCGCCGAACAGGTTGTTCAGATCAGTGATGGCGAGCGCGACCTGCTGGTCCGAGGCCGCGGCAGCGACCATGTCGTCGATCCGCAAGGTGCCGTCGACGACGGAATATTCGGTGTGCGTGCGCAGGTGTACGAAAGCCATGCGGGCGATTGTAGGCAGGGGCTGCGGCCTAGAATCCCGCCCGTGACCCGCGTGCTCAACATTTCCGCCTACAAGTTCGTGACCTTGAGCGATTGCGACGCCTTGCGCGAGAGCATGCGCTCACGTGCAGCGGCCGAAGGACTCAAGGGCACGGTCCTGCTCGCCGAGGAGGGCATCAACCTGTTCCTCGCCGGCTCGCCCGAGGGCGTACGCGCCTTCGTGGCCGCGCTCCGTGCCGACGCGCGCTTCGCCGACCTGGTACCGAAGGAAAGCTGGTCGGATGCCGTGCCATTTCGCAAGCTGCTGGTGAAGATCAAGCGCGAGATCATCCGCATGAACCATCCGACGATACGGCCCGAACAAGGCCGCGCGCCGGCGGTGACCCCGGCCACGCTGGCGCGCTGGCTCGCGCAGGGCCGCGACGACGAGGGGCGGCCGGTCGTGACGCTGGACACGCGCAACGCCTTCGAGGTCGATGCGGGGGCATTCGAGGGCGCGCTCGACTGGCGGCTCGCGAAATTCAGCGAGTTTCCAGAGGCGCTGCGCGCGCACCGCGACGAGCTCGCGGGCAAGACCGTGGTGAGCTACTGCACCGGCGGCATCCGGTGCGAGAAGGCGGCGATCCTCATGCAGCGCGAAGGCGTGGAGCGCGTCTATCAGCTCGAAGGCGGCATCCTGAAGTACTTCGAGGAAACGGGCGGTGCCCACTTCCGCGGCGCCTGCTTCGTGTTCGACGAGCGCGAGCTGCTGGATCCGTCGCTCGCCCCGGCGCGCTGAGCGCGACTGCACGCAGGGCCTGCGTCGCGCGCGGCGTTCCCGGGGCTGCTTCGCCGCCGCACCCTACGCCTTCAGCACGGCGAGCACGTCCGAGTGAAACTCGCGCTGGTAGAGGATCCACACGACCACGGCCGTGCCCACCGCGAACCACCACGGCGAGAAGAACCAGCCGACGACGGCGAACGACATGTAGTAGGCCCGCAGACCGTCGTTGAAGGTCTCGGCCGCCAGCCCGACGATGCGCCCTGCACGCTCGGCGAACTCCTCGCGCGAGGCTTCGCCGCGCTCGTAGACGCGGTGATCGGGCGCCGACGCCACCATCAGCGCGCCGAAGGTGTACTGCCGCAGCGACCACGTGAAGCGGAAGAACGCGTAGATGAAGATGCCCGTGAGCAGCAGCAGCTTGAGGTCGAAGACCAGTGTCGACGTGCGGGCGGCGAACGGGATCTCCCTCACCAGCTCGGTGGCCTTGTCGCTGGTGCCCAGCAGCGCGAGCAAACCGCCGATGATCAGGATGGTCGTGGAGGCGAAGAACGAGGGGCTGGACGAGAGGTTCTGGATCACCACGCCGTCCACCACGCGCACGTCGCGATAAGTCACCTGGCGCATCCACTCGCGACGGTAACGGTTGGTGGTGGCGAGCAGCGACTGGACCGATTCGGTGCGCCTGCGCGCAAAGAGTGCGTAGCCGATCCAGGCGGCAAAGAACCAGGCGAGCGCGAGCCAGTCCTGCCAGGGCAGGAGGGTGAGGATCTTGAGGTCTGCGAACTGCATGCGCCGCAACTCTACGTCATGCCCGCGGGATGCGACAGCGGCCCCGGTCCGTCCTCACAGCACGAGAACACGATCGCGAGAGGATGGGCGGATCCGGACGCAGAACCGCGGCCGCCATGCGGCCGGGGCGGGACTGCCACCCGCCCCGCCCGCTCAGGGCGCCAGATCGAACACCAGCACCTCGGCGCCGCGGCCGGCGGCCAGCTGCAGCCTCGCCTCGCCATCGAGCTTGGCCGCATCGCCTGCGCCCAGTCGCTGGCCGTTGACCTCGATCTCGCCGCGCGCCACGTGCACGTACGTCTTGCGCGCAGGATCCAGGGCCATGTCCGCCCGTTCCTCGCCGTCGAACAGGCCGATGTACAGCCTGGCGTCGGCATGTATGGTGACGGAGCCCTCGGCGCCGTCGGGCGAGGCGACCAGGCGCAGCCGGCCACGCTTCTCGGCCTCTGCGAACTGCTTCTGCTCGTAGCCCGGTTCGATGCCGCCCTCGTCCGGCAGGATCCAGATTTGCAGGAAGTGAGTGGTCTGCTCCGCGCCGTTGTACTCGCTGTGGCGGATGCCGGTGCCCGCGCTCATGCGCTGCACCTCCCCGGGTTGGATGACCGCGCCGTTGCCCAGCGAGTCGCGGTGCGCCAGCGCGCCGTCGAGCACGTAGGAGATGATCTCCATGTCGCGGTGCCCGTGGGTACCGAAGCCGGTGCCGGGGGCGATGCGGTCCTCATTGATGACGCGCAGGTTACCGTACCCCATGTGGGCCGGGTCGTAGTAGTCGGCGAACGAGAAGCTGTGGAAGCTGTTGAGCCAGCCGTGGTCGGCATGGCCCCGTTCGAGCGAGCGACGCAAGGTGATCATGGCGGTGGTTCCCTTCTGAGTCCTGGCGCCGCACGATGCCGCGCCGTCATGACCTCATCTTGGGGCTTGCCATGTCCGGCACGATCCCGCGGGGTTGATGGCATCATTCAACGCAATTGAAACCATGCCGGACCGCCGCCACGCCCTCACCCCCGAAGCGCTCGCGATGATCGACACCATCGCGCGCAGCGGAAGCTTTGCCGCCGCGGCTCGCGAACTGGGCAAGGTGCCGTCGGCGCTGACCTACAGCGTACGGCAGCTCGAAGATGCGCTCGACGTGCTGCTCTTCGACCGCCGTTCGCGCCAGGCCAAGTTGACGCCAGCCGGCGAAGAGCTGCTGGCCGAGGGCCGGCGGCTGCTGCAGGAGATCGACGCGGTCGCCAACCGCGTCAAGCGCGTGGCCTGCGGCTGGGAAACGGAACTGACGGTCGCGGTGGACAGCATCCTGTCCAGCGTGACGGTCTTCGAGCTGTGCGAGGCGTTCTACCAGCTGAACCCGCCCCAGGGCCCCGGCACACGGCTGCGGCTGCTGTCGGAGGTGCTGGCAGGCACCTGGGAGGCTCTCGTGACCGGTCGCGCGGACCTGGCCATCGGCATCGTCGGCGAGCCGAACGCGCCGGCGGGCATCACGGTGCAGCCGCTGGGCGACATGAACGCGGTCTTCGTCGTCGCCCCGCACCACCCCCTGGCCCAGGCCGAGGAGCCGCTCACCGACGAGGTCCTGGTGCACCACCGCGCAGTCGCGGTGGCCGACTCGGCGGAGCAGTTGCGTCCGCTCACGGTCAACCTGCTGCCCGGCCAGGACGTGCTGACCGTACCCAGTGTGCCGTCGAAGCTGGAGGCCATCCTGCGCGGACTGGGCACCGGCTTCATGCCCGAGCCGCTCGTGCGCGATCACGTGCAGGTCGGGCGACTGGTGCGCAAGGAGGTTGCGCGCCCGCGCATCCCGGTGCGGCTGTACTACGCCTGGCGCACGGGCTCCATCGGCCCCAGCCCCCGCGCGCCGGGCCGTCCGGGTCTGGCCTTGCAGTGGTGGATCGAGCAGCTGGAGCGCCCCGCCACGCGCACGGCCTTGCTGGAGCGCTACAGCGGCTGGCGCGGTTGATCACTCGGTCGCCATGGGTGCCGGCTACGTCGGGCGTTTCGCCCCTTCTCCCACCGGGCCGCTGCACGCGGGCTCGCTGGTCGCCGCGTTCGCCAGCTGGCTGGACGCCCGCGCGCACGGCGGGCGCTGGCTGGTGCGCATCGAGGACGTGGACCGGCCGCGCTGCGTGCCGGGCGCCGACGAGGTGATCCTGCAGCAGCTTGCCGCCTGCGGGCTGGTGCCGGACGCGCCGGTCGTCTGGCAGTCGCACCGCGACCCGCTCTACCAGGCCGCGCTGGGCCGGCTCGTCGACGCGGGCTGGGCCTACCCCTGCGCCTGCAGCCGCAAGGACGTGCTCGAGGCCCTCGCCGCCGCCGGCGTCCAACGCCCGCGGCACGGCGAACTCGTCTACCCCGGCACCTGTCGGTACGGCCTGCGTGGGCGCGATCCCCGGGCGATGCGGGCACTCGCGGCGCGGCGAGTTTGCGCCGGCTGGCAAGGCATCGTCATCGACTGGCAGGACCGACGCCTCGGCCGCCAGACCCAGGATCTGACGCGCGAGGTCGGCGACTTCGTGCTCAGGCGCGCCGACGGGCTGTGGGCCTACCAGCTCGCCGTCGTGGTGGATGACGCGGACCAAGGCGTGACCGACGTGGTGCGGGGCGAGGATCTGGCCGACAACACGCCGCGCCAGATCCATCTGCAGCGCCTGCTCGGGTTGCCGACGCCGCGTTACCTGCACACGCCCCTGGTGCGCGACGCGCACGGCGAGAAGCTGTCGAAGCAGACGGGAGCCGAGCCCTTCGACGCCACGCAGCCGGTAGGGGCGCTGCGTGCCGCCGGCAGCGTCTTGGGCCTTTCCTTGCCGGCTGCGCCGCTGGCCGACCTCCTCGCGCAAGCGGTACGGGCGTGGGGGGCACGCTGGGTGGGCTGAGCGTCGGCCGCGCGGATCGGGCGGTGTCTGCCCGCCGCCAGGGACCCGGCCGGCATCAGGCGGCGAGCGGTTCTTCCCGGGCCGGGTCCGGCAGCGGCGGCAGGCCGATGTCCCCGCGCGCCGCGTTGCAACGGGGGTTGGCGTGCCCGCCTTCCCCGTGCCACGCGAACTCCCGGCACGGCGACGGCCTTTGCGCATAGATGCGACACGCCACCTGCTCGCCCAGGCGCCCTTCGAGCGCAACGCAGCGGCCGCAGCCAGCCTCGGTGCCGCGCATCGCCCGCAGGTGGCGCGAGACCTGCGCCGTGAGAGCGGCGGGCACCCAGCCGCCGGGCGCATCGTCGGCCTCGGACCAGTAGAACGAGACGCGGAACCGCGCGCAGCAGGCCCCGCAGGTCAGGCAAGGATTCTCGGGACGGCCCGGGTCGGGCTCCCAGCGATCAGCGTTGGAGGAAGTGCTCCCGGTAGTGGACCAGTTCATCGATCGACTCGTGGATGTCGGCCAATGCAGTGTGCTTCTGGGCCTTCTTGAACGAGGCGGCCACCTCGGGCTTCCAGCGCTTGGCCAGTTCCTTGAGGGTGCTGACGTCGAGGTTGCGGTAGTGGAAGAAGGCCTCCAGCCGGGGCATGTAGTTCGCCAGGAAGCGGCGGTCCTGGCAAATGGAGTTGCCGCACATCGGCGAAGCGTTCTTAGGCACGAAGCGCTTGAGGAACTCGATCACCTGCTCCTCGGCCTCGGGCTCCACGATGCGGCTGGCCTTGACCCGGTCGACGAGCCCCGAGCGCCCGTGCGTGCCCTTGTTCCAGGCATCCATCCCGTCGAGGATTTCGTCGCTCTGATGGATCGCGAACACCGGCCCCTCCACGCGCGTGGCCAGCTGCGGGTCGGTCACGACCACGGCGATCTCGATGATGCGGTCGCGCATCGGGTCCAGGCCTGTCATCTCCAGGTCGATCCAGATCAGGTTCTGGTCCGAGTACGGCAATGCCACGGGGATCGCGTCGGCAGACGCACTGGCTGCCGGCGGGGGGGTCAGTTCGCTCATGCAATCTCCTTGTGCCCGTTGGGAGGCAGGCCGCCTGCCCAGCGTGGCAAGAGGGTGGATTTTCCGCGATTCCTGGCGGCGGTCGCGCCGCCTTCTACACTTGCTGTCTATGCAATCCGCGATCCTCTCGATCCTCTTCGCTGCCCTGCTGCTGGCCTCGCTGGGCGTGCGCCTGTGGCTGGCGGGGCGCCAGATCCGCCACGTCGCAGCCCACCAGCACGAGGTACCGCCCGACTTCCGCGGCACCGTCACACCCGAGGCGCACCGGCGTGCGGCCCACTACACCATCGCCAAGACGCGCTTTGGCCTGCTCACGGCCGCCGTGAGCGCGGCCGTCCTGCTCGGCTGGACCCTGCTCGGCGGGCTGGACGCCCTCAATGTGCTGGTGCGCGACGCCGTCCAGCCACGCTGGGGCGATTTTCCCTACCAGCTCGCGCTGCTGGCCGCTTTCGTCGTGATCGGCGCGCTCATCGATGTGCCGTTCGAGGCCTGGAGCACTTTCCGTATCGAGCAGCGCTTCGGCTTCAACCGCATGACCTGGGGCATGTTCTTTGGCGACCTGCTCAAGGGCGCGCTCGTCGGAGCGGTGCTGGGCCTGCCGCTCGCGGCGCTGATCCTGTGGCTGATGGGCGCGGCGGGCGACTGGTGGTGGCTGTGGGCCTGGAGCGTGTGGGTCGGATTCAACCTGCTGGTGCTGGTGCTCTACCCCACGGCCATCGCCCCGCTGTTCAACAAGTTCGAGCCTCTGAAGGACGAATCGCTGCGCGAGCGCGTCGAGGCGCTCATGGCCCGCTGCGGCTTCTCGGCCAAGGGCCTGTTCGTGATGGACGGCTCGCGCCGCTCGGCCCATGCCAACGCGTACTTCACCGGGCTGGGCGCCGCCAAGCGCGTGGTTTTCTTCGACACGCTGCTCGCCAAGCTCTCGCCCGGCGAAGTCGAGGCCGTGCTCGCCCACGAGCTGGGCCACTTCAAGCACCGGCACGTCCTCAAGCGCATGGTCGGCATCTTCGGCGCAAGCCTCCTGGGCTTCGCTCTGCTGGGTTGGCTGGACGGCCAGGCCTGGTTCTACACCGGGCTGGGGGTACAGCCCAACCTGGCGGCGCCCAACCATGCGCTCGCACTGCTGCTCTTCATGCTGGCGGGCCCGGTGTTCATGTTCTTCGTCACGCCTTGGATGGCATCGCTGTCGCGGCGCCACGAATACCAGGCCGACGCCTATGCCTGCGAGCAGGCCGATGGCCGCGACCTGGCCGCGGCGCTGCTCAAGCTCTACGAGGACAATGCGTCCACGCTGACGCCGGATCCGGTGTACGTGCGCTTCTACTATTCCCATCCGCCTGCGTCCGAGCGCCTGGCCGCGATGAAAATGCGCACCGCATGAATCATTGCCTGTCTGAGTTTCGGGAACCGACCATGAACAACCTGTCCGACCGCAAGTGCCAGCCTCTGGACGGCGGCCAGCCGATGAGCGACGCCGAGGTGCAGTCTCACCTGGCTGCGGCTCCTGGCTGGGCGCTGAAGGATGGCGCGATCGAGAAGACCTACCGCTTCCGCAACTACCACGAGACCATGGCCTTCGTGAACGCGCTGGCCTGGATCGCGCACGCCGAGGACCACCACCCGGACCTGCTCGTCAAGTACGACAGCTGCCAGGTGCGGTTCAACACCCACTCGGTGGGCGGCATCTCGATCAACGACTTCATCTGCGCGGCCAAGGTCGACAAGCTGCTGGCATGATCGCGTCGTGAAGCACGTCGAGCTCGACCTCGGACTGGTCGTGGCCGGGCACGGCCGTCACTACATCGTCGAGACGCCCGACGGCCGGCGCGTCATCTGCCGCCCGCGGGGCAAGAAGAGCGATTGCGTCGTCGGCGACCGCGTGCGCTGGCAGGCCACCGTCTCCAACACCGGGGACGAGGGCGTGATCGAGGCCATCGAGCCCCGACGCAACCTGCTCTTTCGGCAGGACGAGTTCCGCACCAAGTCCTTCGCGGCCAACATCGATCAGATCCTGGTGCTGGTCGCGACCGAACCCGTATTCAGCGAGTCGCAGCTCAGCCGCTCGCTGATCGCGGCCGAATCGGCCGGCATCCCGGCGCGCGTCCTGCTCAACAAGACCGACCTGCCCGCGGCCGATGCCGCGCGCGAGCGCCTCGCGCCCTACCGCGCGATGGGGTACGAGGTGCTGGAGACCAGCCTGAAAGGCCGGCCCGACCAGGCACGGGGCCTCCTGGCGCCGCTGCTGCGCGGCCAGGCGACGCTCGTGCTGGGGCCGTCGGGCACGGGCAAGAGCACGCTCATCAACCTGATGGTGCCGGACGCAGGGGCCCAGGTCGGCGAGATCTCGCGCTCGCTCAATTCGGGCCGACACACGACCACCACCACGCAGTGGTACTGGCTGGACGCGGCGCGAGCAAGCGGCCTGATCGACTCGCCCGGCTTCCAGGAGTTCGGACTGCGCCAGATCGGCGCGGCGCAACTGGCCGCATACATGCCCGATGTCCGGGAGCACGCGCAGGCCTGCCGCTTCTACAACTGCACGCACCTGCATGAGCCCGGCTGCGGGGTCCGAGCCGCCGTGGATGCGGGCGAGATCACCGACACGCGCTACCGCATCTACCGAGAGATCCATGAGGAACTGACCCAGCCGCCGCGATGGTGAGTGCCGGGGCACTCTCCCGTGCCTGGCCCGCTCCGCTGCGAAGAGTCCTCGCCCCGGCCATGCGCGGCCTCGCGGATCGCTGGCCCCGCGGACGTCCGGCCACCCAGGGTGGCCGTGCCATCACCCGACGAGGTTGGCCAGCGACAGCAGCGCCAGCAGCAGCATCCACAGCACCACCGATCGCCACACCAGGCCGACGATGCTGCGCAGGTGCGCGAACTCCGGCACCATCCCCCCGGTCGAACCTTCCGCCTCGCCGGCGTCGCTCACGGCCCCTGTCTCGAAGCTCTTCGTGCGGTCGGGTGTGATGCCCGGTGCGGCGCTGCCGCCCAGCCGCACGCCCACGGCCCCGGATGCGGCGGAAAGGATGATCCCGTCGTTCGAGAAACGCCACAGCCCGGCGTAGCGGCGCCAGCTGTCGACCGCCTCCTCGAAGTTGCCGACGATGGCAAAGCCGCAGGCCGTCAGCCGCGCCGGGATGTGGTCCAGCCAGCCGAAAAGACGCTGCGCCAGTTCCATGAGGCGCGCGTTGGTCGGCACACCGATCGTGCGGCTGCGGTAGGCCCAGTAGCGGCTGGAGAACTCGGCCATGCGGTAGAACACCGCCCCCGCGGGCCCGAGCCCCAATGTGGAGAGCAACACGAACCAGAAGAACACGCCGAACACGTGCCGATGGGCGGCGACGAGCGAATGCTCGATCACGTGCCGCAGGAGCTCCGTGCGCGGCAGTTCGCTCGCATCGAGATGCCGCCACTCGGCAAGCAGCCGCCGGGCGGTCAGCTCGTCGCCACGCTCCAGCGCATCCCGGATGTCGGTGAAGTAGTGGCTGAACTGCCGGAAGCCCAGTGTCAGGTAGAGCACCAGCACGTTCCACGCGAAAGCGATCAGCAAACTGAACTCGCTGATCGCGCGGAAGATCAGCCAGGCGACGATGGCCGGCAGTAGCACGGTGACGCTCCACACCACCCAGGCATGCACGTCCTTGCCGGCGTCGAAGTTGCGACCCGTCCAACGCACCCACCCCATCAGGGCCTCGTGCACCATGTTGCCGCCGCGCAGCGGCTTGAGCTGCTCGATCAGCAGGGCGAAAAGCACGGAGAAGAAACTCATGGCCGGCATCATAGCGGCCGGGGTGCGCATCCCGAACACCCGGCCGCCGGACGACGGGCATCGCTCAGGCGGCCAGGAAGCGGTAGAGATTGCGCAGCATGGCGGCGGTCGCGCCCCATATGAAATAGCGGTCCACGCCGCCATCGGGCCGCGGCCTCTCCCAGGGCATGGAGAAGAACTCGCGCCGCTCGCCGGCGAACTCGAAGGCGTGCCGGCGGTGATGGGCCGGCTGCATGAGGAACGACAGCGGCACCTCGAAGACCTCGGCCACTTCGAACGGGTCCGGCCGCACCTCGAATCCCGGCCGCACAAGGGCGACCACCGGCGTCACCATGAAGGCGGTCACCGTCGAATAGAGGGGCAGGTGACCGATCACCTCCACGTGCTCGCGCGCCAGACCCACCTCCTCCTCGGCCTCCCGCAGCGCGGTATCCGCCGCGTCCGCATCGTCCGGCTCGGCGCGGCCGCCCGGGAAGCTGATCTGGCCGGCGTGGTCGCGCAGATGCTCGGTGCGGCGCGTGAGCAGCACCGTCAGTTCCTCGCGCATGACCAGCGGCACGAGCACCGAGGCATGGGCGGGTTGGCGCTCGCCGAGGCGGCGCTCGGACAGCACCTCGGGCTGCCACGGGGGCGGAGCGCCGAAGCGCTCGCGCAGCCGCCCGGGGTGCAGCCGCTCGGCCGGCACGGGCGGCAGGTGGTCGTCCACGCCGATCACGGGCACTTGCTGCGGGTCGAGGATCAGGGCCATAGGCGGATCGAAACGAAAAAGCCGCCTGCGCGGAGAGCGTCAGGCGGCTGCGGGAAGCACAAGCCAGGAGCCGGATGGGCTTTAGGCCAGCTTCTCCTTGATGCGGGCCGACTTGCCGCTGCGCTGGCGCAGGTAGTACAGCTTGGCGCGACGCACATCGCCGCGACGCTTGACCTCGATCGACGCGATCAGCGGGCTGTACAGCTGGAACGTGCGTTCCACGCCTTCGCCGCTGGAGATCTTGCGCACGATGAAGCTGCTGTTCAGGCCGCGGTTGCGCTTGGCGATCACCACGCCCTCGTAGGCCTGCACGCGCTTGCGGCTGCCTTCGACGACGTTGACGTTCACGACCACCGTGTCGCCGGGGGCGAACGCGGGGATGTTCTTGTTGAGCCGGGCGATTTCTTCCTGCTCGAGCTGACGGATCAGGTCCATGGTTTCTCCTGTGATCGTGCCGCGCCGCGGTAGAAAAGTTCGTGGCGGACTGCCGGAATCGCCGCTCCGAGCGTCCGCAAGGGTTGCAACGGCAGATGCAACGCCTGGCTCGCCCGAGCCGCCTGCCCGGCCGTCCATGACGGGCAGAGGATCGAAAAGCTCTCGATTATAGCCCAGCCAGGAAGCGCTCGTCTTCGGGAGTCAACCGCCCCGTCGCCCGGGCGGCGTCGATCAGGTCGGGCCGCCGGCGGGCCGTCAGCAGGAGCGACTGCTCGCGCCTCCAGCGCGCGATCTGCGCGTGGTGACCGGACAGCAGCACCGGGGGCACCGCGAGGGGACCCTGGGGCGTCTGCAGCACCTCCGGACGGCTGTAGTGCGGGCAGTCGAGCAGGCCGTCCGAGAAGCTGTCCTGCTCGTGCGACTGCGCGTCGTTGAGCACGCCGGGCTGCAGCCTCGCGATCCCGTCCAGCAGGGCCAGCGCCGGGATCTCGCCTCCCGAGAGCACGAAGTCGCCAAGGCTGAGTTCCAGGTCCACATGCCGGTCGATGAAGCGCTGGTCGATGCCCTCGTAGCGCCCGCACACCAGCACCGCGCCGGGCCCCTGCGCCCACGCGCGCAGCAGCGGCTGGTCGATGCGCCGCCCGGCCGGAGAGAACAAGACCACCGGCGCAGCCGGCGCCGCAGCCTCCTCCCGCGCCGCCCGCACTGCCGTCAGCGCCCGCTCCAGCGGCTCGACCAGCATCACCATGCCGGGCCCACCGCCGTACGGGCGATCGTCCACGCGCCGGTAATTGTCCTCCGCATGGTCGCGCAGCGGCCACAGCCTCACGTCGACCTGCCGGCTTTCGTACGCGCGACGGGTCACGCCCTGCGTGAGGAAGGGCCCGAACAGTTCGGGAAACAGGGTGATGACATCGAACCGCATGGACCTGGCTCTGGCCGCGTGTCGCGGCGACGGAATCGAGAAGGGCGACGGGCGCGCCAGTCAGTAGTCGAGACCCCAGTCTGCCACGATCCGACGGCCGGGCAGGTCGACCGCGTCGATGTAGGCCGAGACGAACGGGATGAGCCGCTCCACCGGTTCGGCGCCGCTGTCGTCCTGCAGACGCAGCACGCAGTGGGGACCGGTGTCGATGAGATCGGTGACCCGGCCCAGCACCGTGCCTTCGCGGTTGACCACCTCCAGGCCGATCAGATCGACCCAGTAGTACTCGTCCTCGTCCGCCGTCGGAAAACTCGACCGGGACACGAAGACCCGCGCCCCCTTGAGCATCTCGGCGGCGGTGCGATCGGACAGTTCCTGGGCGCTGGCCACCACCCAGTCGCCGTGTTCGCGGGCCTGCGTGATCTTGAGCAGGCGGGGAACGGACGCTGCCCCTTCGCTCGACGAGCGACGGGCCGCCGGCCTGGGTGTGTCAGGGAGCTGGATGAACCAGCGTCGGGAGGAAAAGAGCGCCTGCGGGTCGGCGGAGTAAGGCTGGACCTTGATCCAGCCCTTCACGCCCCAGGCGTCGACGACGCGGCCCACTTCGACCGCATCGTCGGGCCACACCACGTCATCGTTCGAAGGCACGCCGGCAGGGGCGGACACAGGCAACAACGGGCGAGGCGCTGCAGGATCAGGCCGCGGGCGCGGCCGCCTTGGCTTCCTTGACGAGACGGGCGACCGTGGGCGACAGCTGGGCGCCGTTGTTCACCCAGTACTCGATGCGGTCGTGCGCGACGCGCAGCTTCTCGGCGGCACCGGAGGCCACGGGGTTGTAGAAACCCACGCGCTCCAGGAAGCGGCCATCGCGGCGATGACGCGAATCGGCAGCGACGATGTTGTAGAACGGGCGCTTCTTGGAGCCGCCCCGTGCGAGTCGAATCACGACCATGTTTTTTCCTTCGAAACTCTCGTTGGGCGCGATGCACCAGGAGACACACAGGCGCTCGGCAGCCGGACATGCGTATCAGCACCGTAGATACGTGCCGCGGGCTGGCTGACCACGCGGCCGGTGCTGAGAACCCGAAATTATAGCGCGGCGCCGGCTGGCCGCTGCAGTGACGCCGCGCGTCGCCGTTCCGGTCGTGCAGCCGGGATACAGTAGCGCTGCGATGAACATTCCCACCTCCCGCCCTTACAAGTCCAAGACGCTCGCCACCTGGATCGCCCTGCTCGCCGGCAGCCTGGGCCTGCACCGGCTCTACCTGCACGGCCTGCGGGACGCCCTGGCGTGGCTGCACCCCGTGCCGACCGCGCTCGGCGTCGTGGGCGTGCAGCGCATGATCGACTACGGCCAGGACGACCGCCTCTCGTGGGTGCTGATCCCGCTCCTGGGGCTGATGATCGCCCAGGGCATGTTCTGCGCGATCCTCTACGGCCTGACGCCTGATGAGAAATGGAACGCGCGACACAACCCGGCGGGCCCCGAGCACCGCACGGGGTGGGCGACGGTGATCGGAGTGATCGTCGCGCTGATGGTCGGCGCGGGGGTCCTCATGGCGACCATCGCCTTCGGCTTCCAGCGCTACTTCGAGACACAGATCGAGGAAGCCCGCAAGATCAGCCAGTGATCAGAAGAGCTGCAGGCCCACCCAGTAGAACACGGCGGCGATGAATGCCGAGGCCGGGATGGTGAAGATCCAGGCCCACACGATGTTGCCCGCCACCCCCCAGCGCACCGCGGACGCCCGGCGGGTGGAGCCGACGCCGACGATGGCACCGGTGATGGTGTGGGTGGTCGACACGGGAATGCCCAGGCCCGTGGCCAGGAAGAGCGTGATGGCCCCGCCCGTCTCGGCACAAAAGCCGCCCACCGGCTTGAGCTTGGTGATGCGCTGGCCCATCGTCTTGACGATCCTCCAGCCGCCGAACATCGTGCCCACGGCAATCGCGATGTAGCAGGACCAGATCACCCACCCGGGGGGCGCTGCGGCGGTCGCCGCCGCGTAGCCCGAACCGATCAGCAGCATCCAGATGATGCCGATGGTCTTCTGCGCGTCGTTGCCGCCGTGCCCCAGCGAGTACAGCCCTGCGGAGACCAGCTGCAGCCTGCGGAACCAGTTGTCCACCTTGAGCGGCGACGTCCTGCGGAACAGGTGCGCGACGATCACCATCAGCAGCGAGCCGAGCAGGAAACCGAGCACCGGCGAGACGAAGATGAAGGCCACGGTCTTGAGGATGCCCGCGCCAATCAGCGCGCCGGAGCCCGCCTTGGCCAGCGTCGCCCCGACGATGCCGCCGATCAGCGCGTGGGACGAACTCGACGGGATACCGTAGAACCAGGTGATGACGTTCCAGGCGATCGCTCCGATCAGTGCGCCGAACACGACGTAGTGGTCGACCACGCCGGGCAGCACGATGCCCTTGCCCACGGTCGCAGCCACCTTCAGGTGGAACACGAAGATGGCGATGAAGTTGAAGGCCGCGGCGAACATCACCGCCTGCTGCGGCTTCAGCACGCCCGTGGAGACCACGGTCGCGATCGAGTTCGCCGCGTCATGGAAGCCGTTCATGAAGTCGAATGCGATCGCCAGCACGACCAGCATCACGACGACCCAGAAGCCGACCTGCACTGCGTCCATGGAAGGCTCAGGAGTTCTCGAGGACGACGCCCTCGATCAGGTTCGCCACGTCCTCGCAGCGGTCGGAGATCGCCTCGAGCTGCTCGTAGATCGCCTTGAGCTTGATCAGCTCGCGCACATCGTCTTCCTCCCGGAAGAGCTTGGACATCGCGGCACGCATCACGCGATCGGCGTCCGACTCGAGCTTGTCGATCTCCTCGCAGGTCTTGATCGCCGCCTCGGCCGCGTCGTGCTTGCTCAGCTGCGCCAGCAGCGACACCGCGTGGCGCACCCGCTCGCAGCACTTGACGCTCAGGTCCGCCAGCCGCACCACCTCGGGCGTCATCGCGCGCACGTCGTACAGGGACATGGTCTCGGTGGCGTCCTGCAGCAGGTCGAGGATGTCGTCCATCGCATTGATCAGCGAGTGGATCTGCTCACGGTCGATCGGCGTGATGAACGTCTTGTGCAGCAGCCGGTTGACCTCCGCCGTGACCTTGTCGGCATGGCGCTCGGTGGCATCGACCTGGGCCGCGTAGCGCTCGCGTTCGGTCGGGTCGGCGTAGTTCTCGACCATCGCCATGAAGGCGCGCGCGCCCTCGACGATCTTTTCGCCGTGCTGGTTGAAGAGCTCGAAGAAGTTGCCCTCGCGAGGCAAGAGCTTGCCGAAGATCATGATGGAACCGTGTGGGTCGTGTGGCACACCGCCCGGCGGGACCCCGCGGGCAAAACGACGATATTGTGACAGTACCGTGACACCGCTGCCGCCGGTGCAGCAAGCGTCAAGCCCGGGACAGCGCCAGTTCCTGCACGCCCGGACGGGCATCGCAAGCCCGCAAGGCGGCCAGCAGTCGTCGGAAGTCCTCCTCGCGGCCGGCCGGATCGATGCCTTCGGTGTCGATGGCCAGCACCGGCGCAGCCGTGTAGGAGCGGAAGTGCTCGACGTAGGCCTCGTGCAGCCGATCGAGGTAGCCCGCCTCGATGCCCTGCTCCATCGCGATCCCGCGTCGCGCGATGCGCTCCTGCAAGGTCGGCACGCCCGCCTGCAGCCACAGGACGAGGTCCGGCTCCGGGATCTGGCGGGCGAAGTGCCGGTGCATCTGCACGTACAGACCGTACTCCTCGTCGTTCAGCGTCAACCGGGCGAAGATGGCGTCCTTCGCGAAGACGAAATCGCTCACCACCCGGTCGCCGAACATGCCCGGCTGGGCCAGTTCGCGGTACTGTTCCACGCGCTGGAACAGGAAGTACATCTGCGCCTGGAAGGCGTAGCGGGCCGGGTCGGCGTAGAAGCGCTCGAGGAAGGGGTTGTCCTGGGGTTTCTCCAGGAAGAGGTCGGCGCTCAGGTGGGCGGCCAGCCGCCGGGCCAAGGTCGTCTTGCCCACGCCGATCACACCCTCGATCGCGATGTGGCGGCAGCCGTCGAACGCGAAGCCGGTCATGAACGGAAGATGAAATAGACCGCGCCGACGAGGCACAACCCCGCCCAGACGAAGTCCCACTTGAACGGCACCTTCATGTAGACCATCGCGAAGGGCACGAACACCGACAGCGTGATGACCTCCTGCAAGATCTTCAGCTGCGCCAGGGAGAACACGCCGCTGCTGTAACCGATCCGGTTGGCCGGCACCTGCAGGAGGTACTCGAACAGCGCGATGCCCCAGCTCACCAGCGCGGCCACATACCAGGGCGAGCTCGCCAGGTTCTTGAGGTGCCCGTACCAGGCGAAGGTCATGAAGATGTTCGACGCGACGAGCAGTCCGATCGTCTGCAGCGGTACGACGTACAGGTGGGAGCTCATGGAAGGTGCGACTCTCAGTCGAGCTGGAAGGCGGTCGGCGCCACGGCCTGGTCGTGCACGGCGGCCAGCAGTTCCCTCACCGCGCCCCGGCCCGGCACGCGCAGGTCGGGCGCCAGTTCGGCCAGCGGGGCCAACACGAAGGCGCGCTGGTGCATGCGGGGGTGTGGCACGGCCAGGCCCGGCAGTGCCAGCGTCTCGTCGCCCCACAGCAGCAGGTCCAGGTCCAGCGTCCGGGGCGCGTTGCGATAGGGCCGTTCGCGCCCGTGCTCGGCCTCGATGGCCTGTAGGCGCGCGAGCAGGTCGAGCGGGCTCAGCCCGCAGCGGAAGGCGGCGACGGCGTTGAGGTAGTCCGGGCCGCAGGAGTCCACCGGAGCGCTGCGATACGCGCGCGAGACCTGGAGCGCGGCCACACCTGGCGTGGCCCGCAGCGCGACGACCGCCAGGCGCAGGGCCGCCAGCGGATCGCCGAGGTTGGCGCCCAGCCCGACATAGACGAGCACGGGAGCCGGGGCCGCGGGCGCCGGCAGAGGGTCAGCCGGCATCGGCCGCGTCCGCCGCCGGGGCGGCGTCCCCTTGAGGCTTGCGACGGCGGCGCCGGCGCTTCTTGGCGGGCGCCGATCCCTCCGCCCCGGCCTCGCGGCGACGGCTCTCCTGCCCGCGAGCCAGTTCGATCAGCTCGCGACGTCGGTGCTCGTCGGCCTGCGAGAAGGACTCCCACCAGGACGCGAGCTCGGATTCCACCTCCCCTGCGTCGGCGCGCAGACGCAGGAAGTCGAATCCGGCGCGGAAGCGCGGCTGCTCGGCCAGGGTGAACGGCGCGTTGCCGACACGCTTGTCGAAGCGCGGCTGCATCATCCAGATCTCGCGCATGTCGGCGGCCAGCTTGCCGCGACCGGAGATGTCGCCCACCCGCGCGTCGAACACCTCGTCAATGGCCGCCTGCAGCGCCGGGAAGGGGTGCTCGCCCGCGGCCTTGCGCCGCTCCCAGCGGTCCAGCACGTCGTGCCACAGCAGGCACGCCAGCATGAAGCTCGGCGCGACCGGCTTGCCTTCCGCCACGCGCCGGTCGGTGTCGGCCAGCGCCAGCTGCACGAAGCGCTCGCGGCCGTCGTGCCGCTGCTGCTCGTCGAGCACGACGTCGAGGATGGGGAAGACACCCCGGTGCAGCCCTTCCTTGCGCAGTTGCTCCAGCGAGGCCAGCGCGTGGCCGGTCTGCAGCAGCTTGATCATTTCGTCGAACATGCGCGAGGCCGGCACGTTGTCGAGCAAGGCGGCCATGCGGTGGATCGGTGCGCGCGTCTTGGGCTCGATCTCGAAGCCGAGCTTGGCCGCGAAGCGCACGGCGCGGATGATGCGCACCGGGTCCTCCCGGTAGCGGGTTTCCGGGTCGCCGATCATGCGCAGCACGCGCTTCTTCGCGTCCTTGATGCCACCGTGGAAGTCGACCACGATCTCGCGCTGCGGGTCGTAGTACATCGCGTTGATCGTGAAGTCGCGCCGTGCCGCGTCCTCGTCCTGCGGCCCCCAGACGTTGTCGCGCAGCACCCGCCCGCTGGCGTCCACGACGTGGCTCTTGCCCGCCAGCTGCGCCTTGGACGTCTTCTCGTTGCCCTCGACCTGCTCGGCCGCGGAGGCGTCGAGGTATGCGCGGAAGGTCGACACCTCGATGACCTCGTGTTCGCGCCCGCGACCGAACACCACGTGGACGATGCGGAAGCGCCGCCCGATGATGAAGGCCCGCTTGAACAGGGCCTTGACCTGCTCGGGTGTGGCGTTCGTGGCCACATCGAAGTCCTTGGGGCGCAGGCCCAGCAGCAGGTCACGCACCGCCCCTCCGACGATGTATGCCTCGTAGCCAGCCTCGGCCAAGGTGCGCACCACTTTGACCGCCCGATCGTCCACCAGCGATGGGTCGATGCCGTGCTCGCTCTTGGGAACTTCCACGCGCTTGCCCAGGTGCAGCTTGCCTCGCTTGGCCGGCGACGGGTCGGGCGCCGTGGTCTTGCCCAGCAGCTTATGGATGAATTTCTTGATCATGGAACAGCTTCAGGATGCGCCAGCCGCGTTCTTGTGCGGTCTTGTGCAGGGCTGGGGTCGGATTGGTGGCGACCGGATCGCTCGCGCGTTCCAGCAGCGGAAGGTCGTTGGGCGAGTCGCTGTAGAAGCTCGTGCGCTCGAAGTCTTCCCAGCGGGCGCCCAGCGACTGGAGCCACTGGTCGACGCGGATCACCTTGCCCGCCTGGTATGACGGGACGCCCCGGATCCGCCCCGTGATGGTACCGGTCTCGTCGCGTTCGAGCTCGACGGCGAGCAGGTGCTCGACCTGGAACAGCTCGGCGATGGGCCGGGTGACGAACTCGTTCGTGGCGGTGACGATGGCGATCAGGTCGCCGCGCTCGCGGTGCTCGCGCACCAGGTCGAGCGCCGCCGGCTTGAGATTGGGACGCACCACCTCCTCGACGAAGCGCTGCTGGATCCAGCGGCGCTCCTCCAGGCTGCGCCGGCGCCACGGCGCGGTGGTGAAGTCGATGTAGGCCTCGATGTCGAGCCGGCTGGCCAGGTACTGCGCATAGAAGGCGTCGTTGCCCCGACGGAACTCATCGGGATCGGCCCAGCCCACGCGGACAAGGAACTCGCCGAAGGCATGGTCCGAGTCGATCGGCAGCAGCGTATGGTCCAGGTCGAACAGACACAGGTTGCGCGGCAGCGCGCGCGTGGCGGTCATTGGATATCTCCTTGGGCGGAAGGCGAGCCTTCTTCCGCCAGCATCTGCTTGAGCAGGGGCACGGTGACGGCCCGGTGCGTCGCGAGCGCGAACCGGTCGAGCCGGTCGAGCAGCGACATCAGGCTGCCCAGGTCGCGCGAAAAGCGGGTCTGCAGGTAGCCCATCACGTCGTCGGACAGGAACACGCCGCGCCGGTCGGCCGCCTGGCGCAGCACCGCCCGACATTCGTGCTCGGGCAACGGCAGTACCTGGAACACCGGGCCCCATCCGAGCCGGGTGCGCAGGTCTTCCCGCAAGGGCAGGTCCACCGGCGGCCAGCGACCGGCCGCCGCGATGAGCTGGCCGTGCGTGGTCGCCTGCACGAAGGTCGAGAACGCCCGGTGCTGATCCACGGGGCCATAGCGCTCGCAGCTGTCGAACACGACCAGCCGCCAGCTTTCGTCGAATTCGGGCGGGCCGCCCGCATGATCGAACCACCCCACCCGCCCGCCCAGCGCCGCCACCTCGTGGGCCAGCGCACGCAAGAGATGCGTCTTGCCGGTGCCAGGCTCACCCCAGAGGTAGACCGGCGACGGCCCGGGCTGTGCGTTGAGCGCGCGCAGATGCTCCACGACGGCCGCGTTGGCGCCGACGGCGTAATTGTCGAACGTCGGGACCTCCTCCGGCCCCAGGCCCAGCGGCAACTGCCTCATGCTCAACCCAGGTACAACCGGCTCCCCAGGTAGGCCCCGCGCAAGCGCCGCACGGCCACCACCAGCAGCGCGCTGACCGGCAGCGCCACGAGCACGCCGACGAAGCCGAACAGGTGGCCGAAGGCCAGCAGCGCGAAGATCACCGTGATCGGATGCATGCCGATGCGCTCGCCCACCAGGCGCGGCGTCAGGTACAGGCTTTCGATGACCTGCCCGGAGCCGTAGACGACGGCCACGGCGACCAGCGCGTACAGGCTCTGGAACTCGAGCAGGCCCGCCAGCAGCGCGAGCACCAGCCCCAGGCCGAAGCCGAGGTAAGGGATGAACATCGCGAGCCCCGTGAACACGCCGATGGGCACCGCCAGGTCGAAGCCGAAGAGCGCCAGACCGATGCTGTAGTAGATGGCGAGCAGCCCCATCACCAGCAGCTGGCCGCGCAGGTACTGCCCCAGCACGCCGTCGCATTCGGCCACGAAATCCTCCACCGGCGGGCGAAAGCGCGGCGGGACCGCCCTTCGCAGCCGCTCGACCACGGCAGGCCAGTCCATCAGCAGGTAAAAGAGCACCACGGGCACCAGCACGGCGTTGCCCGCGATGGCCAGCACGAAGCTGCCCCCGATGCGAGCCGAGCTGAGCGCGGTGGCGAGCCAGTCCTCCAGGTTGGCGTCGAGATACTTGAGCACGAAGGCCTTGATGCTCGCGATGTCGAGCTTCAGGTCGATGCCGTGCTGTGCGAGCCAGGGCGCGAGCAGGTCGTTCAGGCGGGCCGCCAGGACGGGGATCTGCTCGCGCAGCAGCGGCAGTTCCTTCGACAGGATGGGCACCATCAGCAGCAGCACGCCCAACAGGGCGAGGATGGCGGCGACCTCCACCACCAGCACCGCCAGCAGCCGCGGCACGCGTCGGCGCGCCAGCGCCTCGACCGCGGGGTGCAGCGCGTAGGCCAGCACAGCCGCCACCAGGAACGGCACCAGCACCGGGGCGAGCAGCCACAGCAGCAGGAGGGCCGCCGCGGCGATGGCCGTCCAGGCCATGGCCTGACGTTGCGCGTTGGAAAAGGTCATGAAGGTCGAAGTGAGTGCGCGCGAGGCCTGGAGGGCCCCCGGGGCGCCGGTAGAATCGCGCAAATTCTATAGGCCGGCCGGAAGCCGCCGGCCCAGCCCATCATGTCGCAATCTCCCCTCTCCTACCGTGATGCCGGTGTCGACATCGACGCCGGGGACGCTCTCGTCGAGCGCATCAAGCCCCTGGCCAAGCGCACGCTGCGCGAAGGCGTGCTCGGCGGCATCGGCGGCTTCGGGGCCCTGTTCGAGGTGCCCAAGCGCTACAAGCAACCGGTGCTGGTGAGCGGCACCGACGGTGTGGGCACCAAGCTCAAGCTCGCCTTCGAGTGGAACATGCACGACACGGTCGGCATCGACCTGGTCGCGATGAGCGTCAACGACGTGCTGGTGCAAGGGGCCGAGCCGCTCTTCTTCCTGGATTACTTCGCCTGCGGCAAGCTGGACGTGGACACCGCCGCCCGGGTGGTGGGCGGCATCGCACGCGGATGCGAGGAGTCGGGCTGCGCGCTGATCGGCGGCGAGACCGCCGAGATGCCCGGCATGTACCCGCCCGGCGAGTACGACTTGGCCGGCTTTTGTGTCGGGGCGGTCGAAAAGGATGGGATCGTCGACGGCCGCCGCGTCGCCCCCGGCGACGTCGTCCTGGGCCTGGCCTCCAGCGGCGTGCATTCCAACGGCTATTCGCTGGTGCGCAAGATCGTCGACCGCGCCGGAGCGCAGCTGCCGGCCATGCTCGACGGTCAGGAGTTCCGCGCCCGGGTGATGGCGCCCACGCGCCTGTACGTCAAGCCGGTGCTGGCCGCGCTGCAGCAGGTGGACGTCAAGGGCATGGCCCACATCACCGGCGGTGGCCTGGTCGAGAACATCCCGCGCTGCCTGCCTGACGGCACCCAGGCTGTGATCGAGCAGCGCAGCTGGCCCCGGCCCGAGATCTTCTCGTGGCTGCAACGCGAGGGCGGCGTGGCTGAGCAGGAAATGCACCGCACCTTCAACTGCGGCATCGGCTTCGTGCTGGTGGTTGCCGCCGCCGATGCCGCCCGCGTCGCCGAGATCCTGCGCGCGCACGGCGAGACGGTCTACGAGATCGGCCGCATCCGGGCGCGCCCACCCGGCGAGCCCGCCACCATCGTCGTCTAGGCCCAGCGCCGGGCGGCCCGAAGCGGGGCCATTACGCACGCGGAGGTGGGCGCGAGCCCCGACGGCTTCATGCCTTGCCTGGCGCCCGTTCAGTGCCAACGCGGCTGCGCGTGGCCGCGCCGCAGTTCGTCCAGCCTCTCCGCGATGGCAAGTCGGTCCTCCGCCTCGTCAGCCCGGGCCACGTAGCTGGACAGGTCGGCGATCGCCTCGTCGTCGCGCCCCAGTTCGGCGTACACCAGGCCCCGGTCACGCCGTTCGTCCAGGTGCTCGGGCAACAGGATGACCAGCCGCTCGCACACGCCGAGCAGCAGTTCCCAGTTCTCCCGGCTGCGGTAGATCTCCTTCAGGTTGCGCAGCATGCGCGCCAGCACCTCGCGCGGCGTGGCCGCCTGCAGGAAGAGGCCCAGCGGCACGTCGAAGTCGCCCACCAACCCGCGCTGGCGCTTGTAGGGTTCCAGGCGATCGTCCAGCTCTTCGCGCGACAGCGACACGCCCGAGAACGGGTCCATCACCACCTCGCCGCGAGGCATGCGCAGCTTGACCAGGAAGTGGCCGGGGAACGAGACGCCGCGCGCCTTGAGCCCCACCTGCGAAGCCAGTTCCATGTAGAGGACCGCCAGCGAGATCGGGATGCCACGGCGCGTGCGCAGCACCTCGTTCAGACAGCTGTTGTGAGGGTCGTAGTAGTCGTTGACGTTGCCGCCGAAGCCCAGTTCCTGGAAGAAGTAGTGGTTGAGCAGGCGCAGCCGCTGCACGGGCCCCGCGTCGGCCGCCATGCGGCGCTTCAGCCGCGCCGCCAGCGCGTCGATCTCCGCCAGCACGGCCTGCAGGTCCAGGTCGGGGAATTCGTCCTGGGCCAGCGCCAGCGCGGCTTCGGTCAGCGGCAGGCTGTCGTCGTCCGCCACCAGCGCAGCGAAATAGTCCAGCGACGAGGGCATCTCGATATCCATCGCCTCAAGTGTAGGCGGTGCACATGACGCCGGCGTCCTCGCGTCGCCTCACCCTTCGCGGGAGGGGGGAGACGGGCGACCGGCGCCTCGCCCGGTCCCGGGGCACCGGCACGCTCAATGGCCTCGCTTGAGGAACTGCCGCGGACGCAAGCCCGTGGCCAACAAGGCGGCGAAGTAGACCGCAGCGGCGGCTGCCAGCGTGACGGCGAGCCAGCCCAGGCGAGCCCAGGGCGCGTGGCGCAGCGCCGTCCAGTCCAGCGCGTGGGCCGCGTACCCGAGCAGGGCGCCGAGCAGCACGCTGGCGAACACCACGCGGGCGACGAACCCGCCCCATCCCGGCGCGGGCCGGTATGCGCCGCGGCGCCGCAGCCCCCAGAGCAGCCAGCTCGCGTTGACCACGGCCGCCAACCCGATCGACAAGGCCAGCCCGGCATGTCCGATGAAGGGCACGAAAACGACGTTCATCGCCTGGGTGAGCACCAGCACCGCGATGCCGATCCTGACCGGCGTGCGGATGTCCTGCCGAGCGTAGAACCCGGGCGCCAGGACCTTGACGCCGATCAAGCCCAGCAGCCCCACCCCGTAGCCCATCAGTGCCCACACCGTCTGCCGCACGTCGCGATCAGTGAAGGCGCCGTAGTGGTACAACGACGCGACCAGCGGCTCGGCGAAGAGGAGCAGCGCGACTGCCGACGGCAGCGCCAGCAGTACCACCAGCCGCAGCCCCCAGTCCAGCAGGCCCGAATAAGCTTCCTGGTCGTCCCGTGCCTGCGCCGCCGACAGCTGGGGCAACAGCACGACGCCCAACGCGACGCCCAGCAGCGCCGTGGGGAATTCCATCAGCCGGTCGGCGTAGGTGAGCCAGGACACGCTGCCGGCCGCCAGGTGCGAGGCGATCTGCGTGTTGATGAGCAGCGACAACTGCGCCACCGACACTCCCAGCACCGCCGGCCCCATCTGGCGCACGACCCGCCGCACCCCGGGGTGGTGCCAGGCAGAGCGCCAGCCACGCAGCCGGGGCAGCATGCCGATGCGCGCCAGCG
Organism: Burkholderiaceae bacterium; assembly: GCA_035559275.1. GTDB lineage: Bacteria > Pseudomonadota > Gammaproteobacteria > Burkholderiales > Burkholderiaceae_C > Caldimonas. The sequence continues at coordinate 130,299 of DATMBN010000082.1, read as the reverse complement.
CCGGCACCTGCAGTCCGAGTTGCAACAGCCCCCCTGCGACCACGCCGGCCGACATCGCATAGATCGGCTCGATCCCCCACTGGCGGAAGCGCGGCGCCAGGACGCCGGCCGCGAGGATCATCGCGACGTTGAGCAGCACGGGCGTGGCCGCCGGCACGGCGAAGCGCTTCCAGGTGTTCAGGACTCCCGCGGCCAGCGCCACGAGGGACATGAAACCGATGTACGGAAACATCCAGCGCGTCATCACCACGGCCCCGTCGAAGCCTTCGGCCGGCAGGCCCGAGGCCATCGCGTAGACGAGCAGGGGTGCCCCGACCACCCCTGCGACGCACACGACCAGCAGCGACCAGAACAGCACCGTGCCGACCGCATCGACCAGGTCGCGGGTGGCCTCGTCGCCCTGGCGGGCACGGGTTTCGGCGAGGATGGGCACGAAGGCCTGGGAGAACGCCCCTTCCGCGAACAGCCGGCGCAGCAAGTTGGGGATCCGGAAGGCGACGTTGAACGCGTCCGTCCAGGTGCTGGCGCCGAAACTGGCCGCCACCAGCAGCTCGCGGGCGAGGCCGGTGATCCGAGAGGCCAGGGTGAACAACGAGACGGTGGACGCGGCGCGAAGGAGATTCATGCGAAGGCCGCCTCGCCCCGGGGGCGGCGGGCTGGCGCGAAGATCGGGCATTATAGGAACCGGCAGGACGGCTTCAGGGCCACCTCTGGCCCGGGTTTCGCGCAGATGCTATACTTCCAGGCTTTGCTCAACCCGGAAAAGTAAGCACATGGCCACCTCTTCCAAAGCCAAGAAGACCGTTCGGATTGCTTCCGGCCGCAAGCGCGCCCGTCAGGACATCAAGCTGAACGCGGCGAATTCCGCCCTGCGTTCGAAGTTCCGCACCGCCGTCAAGAACGTCCAGAAGGCCGTTCAGGCAGGTGACAAGGCTCGCGCTGCCGAGCTGTTCCAGAGCGCCCAGAAGGTCATCGACTCCGTGGCCGACAAGGGCATCTTCCACAAGAACAAGGCCGCTCGCCACAAGAGCCGCCTGTCGGCTGCCATCAAGGCCCTGTCCGCCTGAGAATAGACACCGGGTTGTGTGAACAAGGGGCTCGCGCAAGCGGGCCCTTTTTCATTGCCGCGGCGGTTCTTGGTTCCGCGGCCCAGGCGCGGCCGGCGCAACGCTGCCGCCGCGCCGGTTAGCCTCCCCTTTCGCCCACCTATTTCTTGGGCGGCTCGTCGGGCAGGAAGCAGGCCTCGACCACCTGCAGGTTGTTGTCCCGCGCGAAGTTCATCACGAAGTCCCAGGCCATGGGCTCGATGTCCCGCACCGCTTCGCTCACCACCACGCATTTGATGCCATTGACGACCGTCGGCAGACAGTAGGGCGAGTAGCTGAGGTGGCTGCCCGGCCCGTGCACCCGGCCCTCCGGCCGGAACGGCGACATCACGCCCGCCAGGCGCTCCGCCCAGTCGCTGGGGCGAAAGACGCGGCCGTCGGTGGTGATCCCCTGGATGAAGAACTCGCGGGGCTTGGATGTCGTCATGGGCAGGACGTGGATGGGCCGCTTGTGGCGGGTTGCGTGCGGGATGCGAAGTGTAGTGGGCGCAGCCGCGTCGTCGCTCTTGGAAATGATATCTTATATAAGACTTGCGCCTCGCCCTGCGCGACGGGCATCCGCCGGGCGCGCATGCCCTGCGCCGGGCACCTCAGTTCCTCCAGCACGGATGGTGCCAGGCTCGGCTTTCATTGCGCTGTCGCCGCAGGCCCCCGATAGAATGAAAGCCCAACGCGGAGCCGGTCCGACGAGCCCGAGCAAGGGTTGCGAGCCGCCTCCGCGATTTTCGTTTCTCTTCACGCCTGGGAGATACCGATGAGCCTTGTGAGTCCCCTGATGAACACCTACGGCCGCCTGCCGATCGCGCTGTCGCACGGGCGCGGCTGCCGCGTGTGGGACACCGAAGGCCGCGAGTACCTGGACGCGCTGGGCGGCATCGCCGTCAACACGCTCGGCCATGCGCACCCCAAGCTGGTGCCGGCCCTGCAGGACCAGATCGCCAAGCTGGTCCACTGCTCCAACTACTATCAGGTGCCATTGCAGGAACAGTTGGCCGCCAAGCTGGTGGAACTGTCGGGCCTGACACGCGCCTTCTTCTGCAACAGCGGCCTGGAGGCCAACGAGGCGGCACTCAAGATCGCCCGCAAGTACGGCCACGACAAGGGCATCGACCTGCCGGAGATCGTGGTCTACGAGAAAGCCTTCCACGGCCGCTCGATCGCGACGCTGTCGGCCACCGGCAACCCGAAGGTGCAGAAGGGTTTCGAGCCGCTGGTGCCGGGCTTCGTGCGCGTGCCGCTGAACGACATCGCCGCGCTGGAGGAAGTGGCCCGCACCCGTCCCAACGTGGTCGCGGTGTTCCTGGAGACCATCCAGGGTGAAGGCGGCATCAACCCGGCGCGCAACGAGTACCTGCAGGCGGTGCGCAAGCTGTGTGACGAGCGCGACTGGCTGCTGATGCTCGACGAAGTGCAGTGCGGCATGGGCCGCACAGGCAAGTGGTTCGCCCACCAGTGGGCCGGCGTCGTGCCCGACGTGATGCCACTGGCCAAGGGGCTGGGCTCGGGCGTGCCGGTCGGCGCGGTCGTCGCCGGCCCCAAGGCGGCCGACGTGCTGCAGCCGGGCAACCACGGCACCACGTTCGGCGGCAATCCCCTGGCGATGCGCGCCGGCGTGGAGACGCTGCGCATCATGGAAGAGGAAGGCCTGCTGGACAATGCGGCGCGCGTCGGCGCGGCGCTCAAGGCCGGACTTGAGCGCGAGCTGGCCGGCGTGGCGGGCGTGGCCGAGATCCGCGGACAGGGCCTCATGATCGGCATCGAGCTGGAGCGGCCCTGCGGCGTGCTGCTGCAGCGCGCGATGGAAGCGGGCCTGCTGATCAGCGTGACGGCCGACAAGGTGATCCGCCTGGTGCCGCCGCTCGTGATGACCGAGGACGAGGCCGCGCAGGTGGTGGCCATCCTTTGCCCGCTCGTCAAGTCGTTCCTGGCGGAGCCCGCCGCCTGAGATGGAGCATCAGATGAAACCGGGCCTGCCCCTCATCAAGCACTACCTGCAGTTCAAGGACTTACGCACCGAGGAGTACGCGTATCTCTTCGAGCGCGCGGCGATCGTCAAGAAGCGGTTCAAGAACTACGAGAAGTACACGCCGCTGGTGGATCGCACGCTGGCGATGATCTTCGAGAAGGCATCGACCCGCACGCGCGTGAGCTTCGAGGCCGGCATGTACCAACTGGGGGGCTCCGTCGTGCACCTGACGACCGGCGACAGCCAGCTCGGCCGGTCGGAGCCGATCGAGGACACCGCCAAGGTGATCTCGCGGATGGTGGACCTGGTGATGATCCGCACCTACGAGCAGACCAAGCTGGAGGCCTTCGCAGCCAACTCGCGCGTGCCCGTCATCAACGGCCTGACCAACGAGTTCCATCCCTGCCAGATCCTCGCGGACATCTTCACCTACATCGAGCACCGCGGCTCCATCCAGGGTCGCGTAGTGGCCTGGGTGGGCGACGGCAACAACATGGCCAACACCTGGCTGCAGGCGGCCGAGATCCTCGGCTTCAAGGTGCACGTGAGCACGCCGACGGGCTACGAGGTCGATCCGCAGGTGGCCGGCATCCAGGACCGCAGCTGCTTCCAGGTCTTCAAGGACCCGATGGACGCCTGCCGAGACGCCGACCTGGTAACCACCGACGTGTGGACCAGCATGGGTTTCGAGGCGGAGAACGAGCAGCGGCGCAAGGCCTTCACGGACTGGTGCGTCGATGCCGAGATGATGGCGGTGGCCAAGCCGGACGCTCTCTTCATGCACTGCCTGCCAGCCCACCGGGGCGAGGAGGTGGCCGCCGAGGTCATCGACGGCCCCCAGTCAGTCGTCTGGGACGAGGCTGAGAACCGGATGCACGTGCAGAAGGCCCTGATGGAGTACCTGCTGCTCGGGCGGATCGGCTAACGCCTCACCACGTGCGTTCGGCGCCGGCGCCCGGCCTCCCCCCGGTGAGTGAGCCCTGGGGGTTCGGATATATACGGGACCGGCGCCAGCGGCGCCATAGCATCGCGTAGACCAGCGCGTTCACGAGCAGCACGATCCCGCCCAGGACCCATTGCGTCGCGGGCGTGAGCCCGGCGGGGTACAGCACGGGCAGGATGTAGTGCTCGACGAAGGACCCGGTGTACCCGCCCTCGCCTGCCCGGCGGCGCCATGCGTTCTCCAGCGGCGTGAGCGGGCAGACGCCATGGCTCCACTCGATCCACACGCCCCACGCCACCGCAGGCAGGTGCAGCAGCGCGACGCGCGGCCAGCGCCACGCGAGCCAGCCGCCGGCGACGACGAAGGCGACGAAGGCCAGGTGCACCAGCACCAACGCATCGGCGAGGACCCGGTAGAGCATGGTCGTAGGCTACCGGTGCCGCGAGACGCCCTGCAAGACAGGGGACAATCCCGTACCCCATCTTTGCAGCCCCATGACCGCCCCCGCCGACAACCCCTGCCTGCGCTGCGGCGCCTGTTGCGCCAGCTTCCGCGTCGACTTCGCGCGCGAGGAATGGGAGGACGAAGGCGGTTGCGTGCCCAGCGGCCTGGCGGTGGAGGTCAACCACCACACCTGCCGCATGCGCGGCACCGACCACGCCTTGCCCCGCTGCGCCGCGCTCGTGGGCCGGGTCGGCGAGCAGGCCTGGTGCGGCATCTACGAGTGGCGCCCCTCGCCCTGCCGGGAGTTCGGCGCCCGCGCGCCCCTGGGCATCGGCGACGAGGCCTGCGATCGCGCAAGGGCCCGGCATGGACTGCCGCCCCTGTCCACTCTCTGATTCGACACCCATCGGTGTTTACCCCTAATCGTTGGAAATAACCGACACCACGGCTTTTCGCCCGGTGCTACGGTCCGGCCTTCCCTGTTGTGAGCCCCGCTGGCGAGGGTCACCGCCCTTGCCGATCGCCTTCCTTCGCCGCTCACGAGGCGGTCCCCGGGGCGCCATGGAGGCACCGATGAAACGACTGTGGGACATCTCGCCGCCCCTGTTCCGCGGCAGTCCCGTGTTCCCGGGCGACACGCCCTACGACCAGAGCTGGACCGCCACGCTGGCGCCCGGCTGCCCTGTCAACGTGAGCCGTATCACCACGTCGCCGCACGCCGGCGCGCATGCCGACGCCCCCCTGCACTACGACGCCGACGGCGCGCCGATCGGCGTCGTGGATCTCGCGCCCTACCTCGGCCCCTGCCGAGTGGTGCACTGCGTGGGCAAGCGCCCGCTGATCGAGCCCGGCGACCTCGCCCGTGTTGCCGCCGGCATGCCGCCCCGGGTGCTGGTGCGCACCTTCGAGCGGGCGCCGGTGGACCGGTGGGTCGACGACTTCTGTGCCTACGCCCCGCAGACGCTGGAATGGCTGGCCGACCGGGGTGTCGTGCTGGTGGGCATCGACACCGCCTCGGTCGATCCCGCGCCCAGCAAGACCCTGGAGGCGCACCAGGTGCTGCGCAGGCGCGACCTGCGCGTGCTGGAGAACCTGGTGCTCGACGAGGTGCCGGAGGGCGACTACGAACTGATCGCGCTGCCGCTCAAGCTGGTCGAGGCCGACGCAAGCCCGGTGCGCGCCGTGCTGCGCGAACTCTGATGTTTTTCCGAGGACTTTCATGCTGACCCGAGACGACTGTCTGGCCCGCGACAGGGCCGACCCGCTGGCCCCCCTGCGCGAGCAGTTCGTGCTGCCCGAGGGCGTGATCTACCTGGACGGCAATTCGCTGGGCGTGCTGCCCAGGGCGACGCCCGGCCGCATCCGCGAGGTGGTGGAGCTCGAATGGGGCAGGGACCTCATCCGCAGCTGGAACACCGCGGGCTGGATCCACCTGCCTCAACGGGTGGGAGCCAAGATCGCCCGGCTGGTCGGCGCCGACGCGGGCGAGCTGACAGTGGCCGACTCCACCTCGGTGAACCTCTACAAGGTGCTGGCCGCCGCCAGCCGCCTGGTGCGTGCGGACTCGCCGGAGCGCCGGGTCATCCTGTCCGAGCGCAGCAACTTCCCGACCGACCTCTACATCGCGCAGAGCGTCGCGCAGGAGCTGGGCTGGACGCTGGAGCTGGCCGAGTCGGGCGAGCTCGGCTCGCGCCTGCGCCCGGAGGTCGCGGTGCTGATGCTCACGCACGTCAACTACCGCACGGGCCACATGCACGACATGGCCACCCTCACGCGCCAGGCCCACGAGGCGGGCGCGCTGACCATCTGGGACCTGGCCCATTCGGCCGGCGCAGTGCCGGTGGACCTCAAGGGTTGCGACGTCGACTTCGCGATCGGCTGCGGCTACAAGTACCTCAACGGCGGCCCCGGCTCGCCGGCCTTCGTGTGGGTGCATCCGCGTCACGCCGACCGCTTCTGGCAACCGCTCGCGGGCTGGATGGGCCATGCCTCCCCCTTCGAGTTCACGCCCGACTACCGGCCGGCCGCGGGGATCGCGCGCTACCTGTGCGGCACGCCGCCCATCCTCTCGATGGCGGCCCTGGAGTGCGGCGTCGACACCGTACTGGCGGCCGAGCCCCTGGGCGGCATGCAGGCGCTGCGCGACAAGTCGCTCGCGCTGACACAGCTCTTCATGGATTTGGTGGAACAGCGTTGCGAAGGCCACGGGCTCTCGCTCGTCAGCCCTCGCGAAGGCCGCTTGCGCGGCAGCCAGGTCTGCCTGACGCGCGCGGAGGGGGCCTATGCGATCGTGCAGGCGCTCATCGCGCGCGGCGTGATCGGCGACTTCCGCGCCGGCGACGCGCGCATGCCGGACATCCTGCGCTTCGGCTTCACCCCTCTGTACTGCCGGTTCGTGGACGTGTGGGATGCGGTCGAGCACCTGCGCGCCGTGCTGGAAGGCGAAGAATGGCGTCGCCCGGAGTTCAACCAACGGCATGCGGTGACCTGAGGGTCCTCGAGGGCACGCCGGCGACCCGACCCGGCCCGGCCGGCCCCTGCGTGGAGCAACCGAGATGAACACGACGAACACCCCCCAACAGATCGTCGAGAGCGAGCGTGCCCAGCTCGATTTCTCGAAGGACATGAGCTACGGCGACTATCTGCACCTGGACCAGGTGCTGTCGGCCCAGCATCCGCTCTCGCCCGATCACAACGAGATGCTCTTCATCGTGCAGCACCAGACCAGCGAGCTGTGGATGAAGCTGATGATCCACGAACTACGCGCCGCGATCGCGTGCGTCGCCCGCGACGAGCTTGCGCCGGCGTTCAAGATGCTGGCGCGCGTGTCCAAGATCATGGAGCAGCTGGTGCACGCCTGGGACGTGCTGGCGACGATGACACCCCCCGAGTACTCGGCGATCCGGCCCTACTTGTCGAACTCGAGCGGCTTCCAGAGCTGGCAGTACCGCTGCATCGAGTTCGCGCTGGGCAACAAGAACGCCGCGATGCTCAAGCCCCACGCCCACCGGCCCGAGCGGCTCGGCGAGGTCGAGGCCTTCTTCCACGCGCCGTCGCTGTACGACGAGTCGCTGCGCCTGCTCGCCCGCCGTGGGCTGCCCGTGCCCGCCAGCCACGTGGAGCGCGACTGGACGCAGCCTTACGTCGCAAGCGATGAGGTCGAGCAGGCCTGGCTCGCGGTGTATCGCGACCCGGAACACCACTGGGACCTGTACCAGCTCGGCGAGGAACTGACGGACCTGGAGGACGCCTTCCGCCTCTGGCGCTTCCGTCACGTGACGACCGTCGAGCGGGTGATCGGCTTCAAGCGCGGCACTGGCGGAACGTCCGGCGTCGGCTACCTGCGCAAGATGCTGGACGTGGTGCTGTTCCCGGAGATCTGGAAACTGCGCACGGACCTTTGAGGCTGGGGGCGCGGCCGGCCGAAGGCGGCGGTACCTCGCGGGGGTGGGCACGCCACCCAGGGACGCGAAGTTGCCAAGCCCGGTCCACCGCGAGGTGCCGGCCAGGCCGGCCGGCACCCGCGAGGGAAGTGGCGAATCACTCGCCCTTCTCAGCCGCCGGCAGACCCGGCAGCGCGGTGGTCGAGCCGGTGGTGAGCAGGCCGGCCTGCGTGTAGACCTGCAGCTTGCCGCGCGTGTCCTCGATGTCGAGGTTGCGCATCGTCAGTTGGCCGATGCGGTCCTGCGGCGTGAAGCTCAGCTCGCCCTTTTCCATCGTGAGCCGCTCGGGCTGGTAGGTGAGGTGGGGCGACGTCGTGTCGAGGATGGAGTAGTCGTTGCCGCGGCGCAGCTCGATGCGCACCTCGCCGGTGATGGCCCGTGCCACCCAGCGCTGCGCCGCCTCGCGCAGCATGATGGCCTGCGGGTCGAACCAGCGGCCCTGGTACAGCAGCCGCCCGAGGCGCCGGCCGTTGTCGCGGTACTGTTCGATCGTGTCCTCGTTGTGGATGCCGGTGACCAGGCGCTCGTAGGCGATGAAAAGCAGCGCCAGGCCCGGGGCCTCGTAGATGCCGCGGCTCTTGGCCTCGATGATGCGGTTCTCGATCTGGTCGCTCATCCCCAGGCCGTGGCGGCCGCCGACGCGGTTGGCCTCCATGATGAGGTCGACCAGGCTGCCGTACTCGACGCCGTTGATCGCGACCGGGCGGCCTTCCTCGAAGCGCACCGAGACCTCCTCGCGCCGGACCTCGACGTCGTCGCGCCAGAACGCCACCCCCATGATGGGCTGCACGATCTTCATGCTGGTCGACAGGTGCTCGAGGTCCTTGGCCTCGTGCGTCGCGCCCAGCATGTTGGAGTCGGTCGAGTACGCCTTCTCGGCCGACATCTTGTAGTCGAAGCCCGACGCCTGCAGGAAGGCCGACATCTCCGCGCGGCCGCCCAGCTCGTCGATGAAGGTCTGGTCCAGCCAGGGCTTGTAGATCTTGAGGGACGGGTTGGCGATCAGGCCATAGCGGTAGAAGCGCTCGATGTCGTTGCCCTTGAACGTAGAGCCATCGCCCCAGATGTGGACGTCGTCCTCCTTCATCGCCGCCACCAGCATCGTGCCTGTGACCGCGCGCCCCAGGGGCGTGGTGTTGAAGTAGGTGACGCCGGCGGTGGAGATGTGGAAGGCGCCGCACTGCAGCGCGGCGATGCCCTCGGCGGCCAGCTGCGCCCGGCAGTCGATCAGGCGCGCCTGCTCGGCGCCGTATTCCATCGCCCGCCGCGGGATCGCCTCGTAGTCCGGCTCGTCGGGCTGGCCCAGGTTGGCGGTGTAGGCATACGGGATCGCGCCCTTCTTGCGCATCCAGTGGAGCGCGGCGCTCGTGTCCAGGCCGCCGGAGAACGCGATGCCGACCTTCTGGCCGACGGGAAGACTTTGCAGGATGGTTGCCATGATCGACGACGTCTCGGAAAGCCGCACGCGGAAAAGGCGCGGCAGGCGCCGGGCGCAGGCCGGCAAAGGTGGCTATTTTGCATCGAACCGTCGCCGGTCTCGCCGAGCGCTTGTCGCCCGGGTCCGCGCGCCTGCCCCTCCAGCCGGCCGCACGCGCTACCATGCGCGATTCCCGCAGCCGTCCACGACCATGACCGAGCACATCGACAACGTCTCCGTCCGCACCCAGGCCAACGTCTACTTCGACGGCAAGTGCGTCTCGCACACCGTCACGCTGCCCGACGGCTCGCGCAAGAGCGTGGGTGTGATCCTGCCCGGCACGCTGCTGTTCACCACCGGCGCGCCGGAAGTCATGGAAGGCGTGGCCGGCAGCTGCGAGGTCAAGCTCGCTGGCGACGAGACCTGGAAGCGCTACGGCCCGGGCGACTCGTTCTCGGTGCCGGGCAACTCCAGTTTCGAGATCCGCACGAGCGAGCCCTACCACTACATCTGCCACTTCGGCTGACCGCCGGGCGGCGGGCGGGCGTCCCGGCGAGGGACGCATCGAGGCGATGCGCAACGGCGCCCGTTGAAGTCGGTGTTGCTGGCGCTGCCCTCGGCCGCGGCGACCTGCACTCCGGAACGGTTGTCGATGAGCGTCAGCATCGTCGAGGCGTCGTTGAACTTCACGCCTCCACCGACTGCCGCCAGGACGCCCCCGACGCGGCCGCCGACCAGGCCGCCCAGCCCTCCCGTGCCCTTCTGGCTGAACGTCACGCTCGGGCTCATCGTGTAGTCTGCCGCGACCATCTGGCCCTTGCCGAGGTGGCTGCCCTGACGCAGTTCGCCGCTGTCGGCCAGCGCGCGCTCCTGGCGCATGTTGCGCATGGCAGTGCCGCGCTCGACGACCACGAAGCAATTGGATTGCTGAACCAGCATGCGCAGCACCGGCACCGTGGACTGCAACTTGTGCGCGCGCAGTTCCTGGAACCAGGAGGCGCCCTGGTCCTCGACCACCGCCAAGGTGCCCAGCGTCTCGGTGCACCGCTCCATCTGCGGATTCCGGTTTTCCGCCGCGGCGCCGGCCGCCGCGCCGGTCGCGACCGTCTTCGCGCCGCCGTCGCCCATCGTCGGCGCGGTGGCCATGCAACCCGCCAGGCCCGCGGCGGTCGCAAGGGCCGCGGCCAGTGCAATGCGGTCGGTCTTGGTCGAGCCGGTCTTCGTCGTCGTCATCGGAATACTCCTCGTGCGGCCAGTCGGTGAGCCGTCCCTGCCCTCCCCCGCGTCGGATGCCGCTGCGCGAGCCGGCACCGGGGCGGGGCCCAGGGGCGGGATTGTCGAGGCTGGGGAGCGCAGCAGGACGGCTGCGCGGGCCGTTGTCGCCCCGAAAAGGGACAGATCCGTGCGCTCAGACGACGATGGGTTCGGGCTCCAGCCGGATGCCGAAGCGGCCGTAGACACTTTCCTGGATCGCCCGGGCCAGGGTCACCACCTCCGCGCCGATCGCCCCGCCCCGGTTGACCAGCACCAGCGCCTGCTTCTCGTAGACGCCCGCGCGGCCGATGGACTTGCCCTTCCAGCCGCAGGCGTCGATGAGCCAGCCGGCCGCCAGCTTGTAGGTGCCGTCGGGCATGGGGTAGTGCACGATCTCCGGGTCGCGCCCGATGATGTCGCGGCACTGCTCGGGGGTGACGACCGGATTCTTGAAGAAGCTGCCGGCATTGCCCAGCTGCTGCGGGTCGGGCAGCTTGTGGCGGCGGATCTCGCACACCCAGTCGTAGATCTGGCGCGGGCCGGGCGCCGTGACGCCGGTCTCGGCCATCTTGCGCTCCAGGTCCAGGTAGCCCAGCACCGGCCGCCAGGGGCGGGGCAGGCGCAGGCGCACGCGGGTGATGAGGCTCTTGCCCGCCAGTTCATGCTTGAAGATGCTGTCGCGGTAGCCGAAGCGGCAGACCGAGGCGTCCAGCCTCACGGTACGGCCGGTGACCAGGTCCACGGCGTCCAGCGACTCGAAGCGGTCCTTGAGCTCCACGCCGTAGGCGCCGATGTTCTGCACCGGCGAGGCGCCCACGGTGCCCGGGATCAGCGCCATGTTCTCCAGCCCCGGCAGGCCCTGATCCAGCGTCCAGGTGACGAGGTCGTGCCAGTTCTCGCCGGCGCCGGCTTCGACGATCCAGGCGTCGTCGCGGGTTTCCACGAGGCGTCGTCCCTGGACCTCCACCTTCAGCACCACCTGCTGGACGTCGCGCGTGAGCACGATGTTGCTGCCGCCGCCCAGCACGAACTTGGGGGCACGGCCCAGCTCGGGATGCGCGAGCAGCGCCCGCACGTCGGCGTCGCTTTCGATGCGCACCAGCGTGCGGGCCACCGCCGGCAGGCCGAAGGTGTTGTAGGGCTTCAGGCTCACGCCTGTCTCGATTTGCATGGCAGAATTTTCGCCGATTCCCCTGCACGGGCCTTGCGCCCGCATTCTTCGCCATGCCGAGCTTCGACACCGTCCTGGAACCCAATTTCGTGGAAGTACGCAACGCCGTCGACCAGTGCAACAAGGAGATCGGCACGCGCTTCGACTTCAAGGGCTCGGACGCGCGCGTCGAGCTCAAGGACAAGGAGCTCACGCTCTACGCGGACAGCGAGTTCCAGCTGGGACAGGTGCGCGACATCCTGACTGCGAAGATGACCAAGCGCGCCGTCGACGTGCGTTTCCTCGACTTCGCCGAGAAGATCGAGAAGATCGGCGGCGACAAGGTCAAGCAGCTGGTCAAGGTCAAGGCCGGCATCGAGACCGAACTGGCCAAGAAGATCCAGCAGCTCGTCAAGGGCAGCAAGATCAAGGTGCAGGCCAGCATCCAGGGCGACGCGGTCCGCATCAGCGGAACCAAGAAGGACGACCTGCAGGCGGTCATCGCGCTGCTGCGCAAGGAAGTGACCGAGGTGCCGCTGTCCTTCAACAATTTCCGCGACTGACGCCGCCATGACCGCGCTGCGCGCCCGACTCGCCCTTGCCGCAGCGTTGATCGCCGGCGTGTCCGCCCACGCCCAGACGGTGGCCCTGACGGGCAGCCTGGGCAGCAAGGCTTTGCTCGTGATCGATGGTACGCCGCGCACCGTCGCGGTGGGCGGCGTGGTCGCAGGCGTCCGGCTGGTGTCCCTGTCGGGCGGGCAGGCGGTCGTGGAGATCGACGGCAAACGCCAGACGCTGGTTCTCGGGGGATCGCCGGTCAGGGTGGGCGCGAGCGGCGATGCCGAGGGCGGCCGGCGCATCGTGCTGACGGCCGGCTCGGGTGGCCACTTCACGACCCCCGGGCAGATCAACGGACGCGCGGTCCACTTCATGGTGGATACGGGGGCCACCGCGGTCTCCATGACCGTGGGCGACGCCCAGCGCATCGGCCTGAAGTACCAGCAAGGGCAACGCATCATGCTGCACACGGCCAATGGAGCGATCCCGGCCTATGCCGTGATGCTCGACTCGGTGCGCATCGGCGACGTGGAGGTGCGCAACGTGCAAGGCGTGGTCGCCAGCCGCGAGATGCCTTACGTGCTGCTCGGCAACAGCTTCCTCACCCGCTTCCAGATGAGGCGCGAGAACGACCAGCTGACGCTGGAGCGCAGGTACTAGGGCCTGCTGCACTCCCCCTGAAGGGGGCTCTGCCTGCGCGCCGGCAGAGCCCGATCCGCGGCGGCCGCCGGGCTGCTTGCGTCCTTGCGCGCCGGTTTTACTTCGGCCCGCATTTTTGCGGCGCAGCACTGCAATTCCCTTCTTGTCACACCAGAGACAGGCGCGGGCGAACGCTCGTGCGTAAACTGGGCTGTTGCGGCGTGGCCGGCCTCCTGTCGGCCCGCTCCTGAGGAGACGCTCGATGGATCTGAATTTCACGCCCGAAGAACAGGCGTTCCGCGAAGAGGTGCGGGCCTGGGTGCGCGCGAACCTGCCCCAGGACATCAGCCACAAGGTGCACAACGCCTTGCGGCTCACGAAGGACGACTTGCAGCGCTGGGCCCGCATCCTGGGCAAGAAGGGCTGGCATGGCTACGCCTGGCCCAAAGAGTTCGGCGGCCCGGGCTGGAACGCGGTGCAGCGCCACCTCTTCGAGGAGGAATGCGCGCTCGCCGGCGCGCCCCGCATCGTGCCCTTCGGGCCGGTGATGGTCGCGCCGGTGATCATGGCCTTCGGCTCGCCGGAGCAGCACAAGCGCTTCCTGCCCGGCATCATGAGCGGCGACGTGTGGTGGTGCCAGGGCTATTCCGAGCCCGGCTCCGGCTCCGACCTCGCCTCGCTGAAGACCCGTGCCGAGCGGCGCGGCGACAAGTACATCGTCAACGGCCAGAAGACCTGGACCACCCTCGGCCAGTACGCCGACTGGATCTTCTGTCTCGTGCGCACCTCCACCGAAGGCAAGCCGCAGACGGGCATTTCCTTCCTGCTGATCGACATGAAGTCGCCAGGCATCACCGTGCGGCCCATCATCACGCTCGACGGCGAGCACGAGGTCAACGAGGTGTTCTTCGACAACGTCGAGGTGCCGGCGGAGAACCTCGTCGGCGAGGAGAACAAGGGCTGGACATATGCCAAGTACCTGCTCGCGCATGAGCGCACCAACATCGCCGACGTCAACCGCGCCAAGCGCGAGCTCGAGCGCCTCAAGCGCATCGCCAAGGCCGAGCGCTCGGGAGGCCGTCCCCTGATCGAGGACCCGCGCTTCCGCGACCAGATCGCGCAGCTGGAAGTCGACATCGTGGCCCTGGAGATGATGGTGCTGCGTGTGCTGTCGGCCGAGCGCGGCGGCAAGAAGGCGCTGGACGTGGCTGCGCTGCTCAAGATCCGCGGCTCCGAGATCCAGCAGCGATACACCGAGCTGATGATGCTCGCAGCCGGCCCCTATTCGCTGCCCTACATCTTCGAGGCGATGGAAGCCGGCTGGCAGGGCGACTATGTGGGCGCGATGCACTGCGCGCCACTGGCCTCGACCTACTTCAACATGCGCAAGACGACGATCTACGGCGGCAGCAACGAGGTGCAGCGCAACATCGTCGCTCAGATGACCCTGGGGGTGTGAAATGGATTTCGACTTCACCGACGAACAGGAACAGCTGCGCGACGCGGTGCGCAAGTGGGTCGACAAGGCCTATGGCTTCGAGCGCCGGCGCGGCATCGTCAAGGAAGGTGGCTACTCGAAGGAGGCCTGGGGCGAGATGGCCGAGCTGGGCCTGATGGGCCTGGCGGTGCCGGAGGAGCACGGCGGCATGGGCTTCGGCCCGGTCGAGGCGATGGTCGTGATGGAGGAACTCGGCCGCGGCATCGTGCTCGAGCCCTACGCGGGTGTCGCGCTGGTCGCGGCCGGCCTCCTCGCCCGCCACGCACCGGCCGAGACGCAGTCGCAGTGGCTGCCGCGCATCGCCGGCGGCGAGGCGCTGGTCGTGCTGGCCCACCAGGAGCGCGAGGCCCGCTACATGCTGCAGCACGTGACCACGACGGCCCGCTCGCAGGGAGGCGCCTGGGCCGTGAGCGGCGCCAAGAGCATCGTGCCGGTCGGGGACGTCGCCGATGCCTACATCGTGCCCGCCCGCGTGTCCGGTGCGGTCGACGCGCCCGAGGGCATCGCGCTGTTCCTGGTCGAGCGCGGCGCCTCTGGCGTCAGCACCCAGGGCTACCCGCTGCAGGACGGAGCGCGCGGCGCGGAAGTGCAATTCCGGGATGCCCCCGCCACCCTGCTGGTCGGTCCCGAGGGCGGCTTGGCGGCGCTCGAGTGGGCGGCCGACGTCGCGATCGCCGCGCAGTGCGCCGAGGCGGTCGGCACGATGGACAAGCTCTTCGCGCTGACGGTCGAGTACCTCAACACCCGCAAGCAGTTCGGCGTGCCGATCGGCACCTTCCAGGCGCTGCGCCACCGCGTTGCCGACATGAAGATGCAGCTCGAACTGGCCCGCTCGATGAGCTACTACGCCACGCTGAAGCTGGGTGAGGAACCTTTGCTGCGCCGCCGCGCCCTCTCTCAGGCGAAGGTGCAGATCGGCCAGTCGATGCGTTTCGTCGGCCAGCAGTCGGTACAGCTGCACGGCGGCATCGGCGTGACCGACGAGTATGTCGGGGCGCACTACTTCAAGCGCCTGACCTGCCTGGAGATGAGCTTCGGCGACACGCTGCACCACCTCGGCGAGGTCTCGGCCCGCATGCAGGACACGGCCGGCGTGTTCGCCTGAAGCCAGACGCGCGGCCGTGCGCATGCACGTCCGCCTGTGCAGGCTCGGTGCGCGGTAGACTGCCCGCCGTGCCTCCAGCCGCCCACGGCCGCGCGCCCGGGCGGCTGCGTCTTTTCGGCCTTCCCCTCCGTCATGCGACTTGCGCAGGTGTTGTTCTCCCAGGGTTTCGGCACCCGCCGCCAGTGCGAGGCGTTGATCCTCGCCGGCGAGGTGCGCCTGGGCGGAAAGGTGTGCGAGGACCCTGACCAAGAGGTGGATCCCCAGGGGCTGCGCTTCGAGGTCGAAGGCGTGGAGTGGCCCTACCACGAACGGGCGCTCGTGATGCTGCACAAGCCCGCCGGATACGAATGCTCGCGAAGGCCCTCGGCCTGGCCGAGCGTCTACGCCCTGCTGCCCGCACCGCTGCGCCGGCGCAATGTGCAGGCGATCGGGCGGCTGGATCAGGACACCACCGGCCTGCTGCTGCTCACCGATGACGGCGCGCTGATCCACAAGCTCACGTCCCCCAAGCATCACGTGCCCAAGGTCTACGAGGCGCGCACTGCCCGCCCCGTGACGCCCGCGCAGGTGCGGGCACTGCTCGAAGGCGTGGTGCTGCGCGACGATCCGACGCCGGTGCGCGCCGCGGCGTGCGAGGCGGTCGACGAGCACGGGCTGAGGCTCACGCTCACCGAGGGCAAGTACCACCAAGTCAAGCGGATGATCGCCGCGGTCGGCAACCACGTCGAGGCGCTGCATCGCAGCCGCTTCGGCGCGCTCGGGCTGCCCGACGACCTGGCACCCGGCCAATGGCGCTGGCTCGACGGGCCGCGGGACATCCTCGGATAATGGGCGACTGACATGCGTGTATTCCGTGGCTTCCATCATGCCGCCCTGGCTCCGGCCTGTGCGCTCACCATTGGCAACTTCGACGGGGTGCATCGCGGCCACCAGGCCATGCTGGCGCTGCTGCGCAACGAGGCCCAGCACCGCGGGCTGCCCAGTTGCGTGCTGACCTTCGAGCCCCATCCGCGCGACTACTTCGCCGGCAAGGCTGGCAAGCCGGAGCTGGCGCCCGCGCGCATCGCCACGCTGCGCGACAAGCTGACCGAGCTGGAGCGCTGCGGCATCGACCAGGTCGTCGTGCTGCCGTTCGACCAGCGCCTGTCCAGCCTGTCGCCGGAGGCCTTCATCGAGGACGTGCTGGTGCACGGGCTGCGCGCGCGCTACGTGCTGGTGGGTGACGACTTCCGCTTCGGCGCCAAGCGCGCGGGCGACTATGCGATGCTGGACGCGGCCGGCGCCCGGCTCGGATTCGACGTCGCCCGCATGCTGAGCTACGAGGTGCACGGCCTGCGCGTGTCGAGCTCTGCGGTGCGCGAGGCCCTGGCCCGGGGCGACATGGAGCAGGCCGCGAGCCTCCTCGGTCGCCCCTACAGCATCAGCGGGCACGTGATCCACGGCCGCAAGCTGGGACGGGAGCTGGGCTTTCGCACGCTGAACCTGAAGTTCCCCCACCGGCGGGCGGCCGCCAGCGGTGTCTTCGTCGTGCAGACCCATGGCCTGGCCGACCGGCCGCTGCCCGGCGTGGCAAGCCTGGGGGTGCGCCCGACGGTGGAGGACACCGGCCGTATCCTGCTCGAAGTGCTGTGCCTCGAGTGGCCCGACGCCCTCGGTCCCGAGGGGGGCTACGGTAGAATCGTGCGCGTGGAACTGCTGCACAAACTGCGTGACGAGGCCCGCTACGCCGGGCTCGACGCCCTGAAGGACGCGATCCGCCAGGACGTCGACCACGCGCGCGCCTACTTCGCTTCCCTGCACCAGCAGACGCGTCGCCAGACCACGCGCGACCGAATTTGACCTTCGCGGGCCGCTTCCCGGCCCCGTCCCGCACGTCGCAGGCCGTGCCGCAGCGCACGGTGCCCCGCTTGCACGCGAGCTCCTTTTTGCCCCACACACCATGGCCGACTCGCCCAAAGACTACCGATCCACGCTGAACCTGCCGGACACCCCCTTCCCGATGCGCGGCGACCTGCCCAAGCGCGAGCCGGGCTGGGTCAAGGAATGGGAGGAACAGGGCATCTACAAGAAGCTGCGCGATGCGCGCTGTGGGCGCCCGAAGTTCGTGCTGCACGACGGCCCGCCCTATGCCAACGGGAAGATCCACATCGGGCACGCCGTCAACAAGGTGCTCAAGGACATGATCGTCAAGGCCCGGCAACTGGCGGGTTACGACGCCATCTACGTGCCGGGTTGGGACTGCCACGGCCTGCCGATCGAGAACCAGATCGAAAAGACCTACGGCAGGGGTCTGTCACGCGACGAGGTACAGGCCAAGAGCCGGGCCTACGCCACCGAGCAGATCGCCCAGCAGATGGCGGACTTCAAGCGCCTGGGCGTGCTCGGCGACTGGGACCATCCGTACCGGACGATGGACTTCGGCAACGAGGCCGACGAGATCCGTGCGCTCAAGCGCATCATGGAGCGCGGCTTCGTCTACCGCGGCTTGAAGCCGGTGTACTGGTGCTTCGACTGCGGCTCATCGCTGGCGGAGTTCGAGATCGAATACGCCGACAAGAAGTCGCCGACGGTCGATGTCGCCTTCCAGAGCGCCGAGCCGCAGAAGCTGGCTGCCGCGTTCGGCCTGCCCCGGCTGGACAAGGACGCCTACGTCCTCATCTGGACGACGACCCCCTGGACCATCCCGGCAAACCAGGCGCTGAACCTCAATCCCGAGCTCGAGTACGCGCTGGTCGACACCGAGCGTGGCCTGCTGCTGCTGGCGAAGGACCTGGTCGGCAAATGCCTGGAGCGCTACGGCCTGCAAGGGCAGGTGATCGCGACGGCGCGGGGTCGGGCGCTCGACGGGCTGACATTCCGGCACCCGCTCGCGCACGTGCACCCCGGCTATGACCGGCTCTCGCCGGTGTACCTCGCGGACTACGCGACCGCCGAGGACGGCACGGGCATCGTGCACTCGGCCCCTGCCTACGGCGTGGAAGACTTCAACTCCTGCGTCGCGCATGGCCTCAAGTACGAGGACATCCTCAACCCGGTGCAGGGCAACGGCGTGTATGCCGAGGCCCTGGCCCTCTTCGGCGGGCAGCACATCTGGAAGGCCAACGAGCAGATCGTGCAGGCGTTGCGCGACGCCGGGCGGCTGTTCGCCGGTTCCACGCTGCAGCACAGCTACCCGCACTGCTGGCGCCACAAGACGCCGGTGATCTACCGTGCCGCCGCGCAATGGTTCGTGCGCATGGACGAGGGCGAAGGCGTCTGCACCGTCGACAAGGCGAACAAGACGCTGCGGCAACTGGCGCTCGAGGCCATCGAGCGCACGAGCTTCTATCCCGAGAACGGCAAGGCCCGGCTGCGCGACATGATCGCCGGCCGCCCCGACTGGTGCATCTCGCGCCAGCGCAACTGGGGCGTGCCACTGCCCTTCTTCCTGCACAAGGCCACCGGCGAGCTGCATCCGAACACGCTGGAGCTGATGGAGCGCGCCGCGCAACTCGTCGAGCAAGGCGGCGTGGAGGCCTGGGCCAAGCTCGATGCGCGCGAGTGGCTGGGCGACGAGGCGGAGCACTACGTCAAGAGCACCGACATCCTGGACGTGTGGTTCGACTCGGGCACCACGCACTTCCACGTGCTCAGGCGCAGCCACGCGGTCGATTCCACCTGGCCCGCCGACCTGTACCTGGAGGGGCACGACCAGCACCGCGGCTGGTTCCACTCGTCGCTGCTGACCGCCTGCGCGATGTACGACGAGGCGCCCTACAAGGGGCTGCTGACCCATGGCTTCACGGTGGACGGCCAAGGTCGCAAGATGAGCAAGTCGCTCGGCAACACCGTCGTGCCGCAGGAAGTGAGCGACAAGCTGGGCGCGGAGATCATCCGGCTGTGGGTGGCCTCGACCGACTACTCCGGCGACCTGGGCATCGACGACAAGATCCTCGCCCGCGTGGTGGACGCCTACCGCCGCATCCGCAACACGCTGCGCTTCCTGCTGGCCAACACCAGCGACTTCGACCCGCAGAAGGACGCGGTCGCCGCGGCCGAGCTGTTCGAGATCGACCGCTACGCGCTGGCGCGCGCCAAACAGCTGCAGGACGAGATCCTGGCCCACTACGAGCGCTACGAGTTCCATCCGGTGGTGGCCAAGCTGCAGGTGTACTGCTCCGAGGACCTGGGCGCGTTCTACCTGGACGTGCTGAAGGACCGGCTCTACACCACCGCGCCCAAGTCGCTCGCGCGCCGCTCCGCGCAGACGGCGCTGTGGCAGATCACGCATGCCATGCTGCGCTGGATGGCCCCCTTCCTCAGCTTCACCGCCGAGGAGGCCTGGAAAGTCTTCGCGCCGGGGAAATCGCCCTCTATCTTCACCGAGACCTACTGGGACTTCGGCGCCACCGACGATGTCCTCCTGCCCAAGTGGACACGCATCCTCGCGGCGCGGGACCGGGTCAACAAGGACATCGAGGCCCTGCGCGTCGAGGGCAAGGTCGGACCCAACCTGCAGGCCAACGTCACGCTGCGGGTGCCGGATGGCGAGGTGGAGTTGCTCGCGGCGCTGCAGAGCCTGGGCGAGGACTTGAAGTTCGTCTTCATCACCTCGAAGGCCGCGGCGGTCGCGGGCGAAGGTGACGCGCTGCAGGTGGAGGTCGCACCGGCGACGGCGCCCAAGTGCGAGCGCTGCTGGCACTACCGTGACGACGTCGGCAGCGACGGCGCGCATCCGACGATCTGCGGGCGCTGCGTCAGCAACCTCTACGGCAGCGGCGAAGACCGCAAGGCGGCCTGATGGCGGCGGCAAAGAAGAAGCCCGGCGGCGGAGCGGGCGCGACCTCGCTGCTGCCGTGGCTGGGGATCGCGCTGGTCGTGATCCTCCTGGACCAGTTCACCAAGACGCTGATCCTCGGCTACTACCAACCCGGGCAGAGCACTCACGTCACGTCCTTCTTCAACATCGTGCGGGTGCACAACACCGGGGCGGCCTTCTCGTTCCTGGCACAGGCGGGCGGGTGGCAACGCTGGTTCTTCATCGGCCTGGGCATCGCCGCGGCCGTCTTCATCGTCTACATGCTCAAGCGCCATGGCGGCGAGCGGCTGTTCGCCTGGGCGCTCGCGCTGATCCTGGGCGGGGCACTGGGCAATGTCATCGACCGAGCCCTGCACGGCTACGTGGTGGACTTCCTCGACTTCCACGCCGCCGGACGCCACTTCCCGGCCTTCAACATCGCCGACAGCGCGATCACCCTCGGCGCAGCGCTGCTGATCCTGGACGAGATCCTGCGCGTGCGCCGGGGGCGCTGACGCCGGCTCGAGGCAGGTCAATCGGGTGGCGCCGGCCCGGGCGAGCGCCCATTGACCGGCTCGTCCCGGGATGGGGAGAATGCGCCATGCCTGCCACCTGCTCCCTCGCCGACCTCGAGGCGCTCCGGGACGTGGACTTGCCCTTGTGGGCCGCGGCGGAGGCGCCGCCGCGCTGCGTCTGGGCCAACCGCGCCGCCTTGCGCCTTTGGGGGGTTGAGGGACCGGAAGCGCTGCCCCACGCCGCGCTGCAACCGGCCTGGAGCGTGGGGGCGGCGACCGCAGAACCCGCGTCGAATGGCCGGGCGGCGCAGGCCCGTCGTCCTTCGCCTCCGCATGCCGAACTGCTGGGCAAGACCTGGCAGTTCAGTGCCTGCGGCCAGGTGGCATGCGGGGCCGGGCTGGCCACCCTGGTCGCCGCGTTCGACGTCAGCCGTTGGCGAGAGCAGTGGGAGACGGCGCAGCAGTCACTGGCCGAGACGCGGCACGCGAAGTCCGCCTTCCTGGCGAACATGAGCCACGAGCTGCGCACGCCGCTCAACGGCGTCCTGGGCATGAGCGAACTGCTACTGCACACGCCGCTGTCGCCCAATCAGCGCGAATTCGTCGAGTTGGTGCACACCTCCGGCCGGGCCCTGCTGGGCATCGTCAACGACATCCTGGACTACGCGAAGATCGAAGCAGGCCGACTCGTGCCGCAGCGGTGCGAGTTCGACCCGAAGGAACTGCTGGAAGAGACGCTGCAGCCCTTCCATGCACAGGCCCGGCAGAAGGGCTTGTCGCTGCTGCTCGAAGGGGTGTCCGCTCTCCCCCGCCGCCTGGTCGGCGATCCGCAGCGCATCCGTCAGATCCTCGGCAACCTCGTCGCCCACGCGCTGGCGCGCACGGTCGTCGGTGAGGTGCGGATCTGCGCGCAGTGGCGGGGAATGCTCGGCGGCCAAGCTCCGACGCTGGAGCTGACGGTGGCCGACACCGGCGCGGGCATGACGACCGAGGAATGCCAGGCCATCTTCGATCCCTTCCCCGCGGCGCTCCAGCGGCCCTCGCGGCGCCCGGGTGGTTCCGGCCTCGGGATGGCGATCGCCCGCCGGCTGGTGGAACTGATGGGCGGGCAGATCGAGGTGACGAGCGCCCCGGGCTACGGCAGCACGTTCCGCTGCACACTGCCCTGCGAGGCCCACACGGCGCCGACCGAGGCGCCGTCGCCCGCGCCGACTGGGCCCGACGCCTGGCCGGAACTGCGCGGCAAGCGGGTACTGTTGGCCGAGGACAATCCGCTCAACCAAATGCTCACCGTCGCCATGCTGGAGGCCCTGGGCATGTCCTGCACCGTGGCCGGAAACGGCCAGGAAGCGGTGGAGCGCGCTGCCGAGGGCGGCTTCGACGCGGTGCTGATGGACGTGCAGATGCCGGTCATGGGCGGGCTGGAGGCGACCGAGGAGATCCGGCGTCGGGAGGGTGGCCGCCCGCCGCGCCTGCCCATCGTCGCGATGACGGCCCACGCCATGCAGGACGACGAACGCCACTGCCTCGAAGCTGGCATGGATGGCTACATCGCCAAGCCCGTCACCCTGCAAGTACTGGCGCAGGCCTTGTCCGCGGCGGTACGGCTGCCGAGCGGCGCCTGATCCCCGCCCCCCGCCCCGCCTCGCCGCGCAGGGCCGGGGCACATGCCCGTCCTGCGGTGCCAGCCGTCTCGCGCGCGCCGGATGCCCTGTCAGACCACCAACACGCTACAGCCGGTGGTCGCGCGGCTTTCCAGGTCGATCTGCGCCTGCGCCGCCTCCCGCAAGGGGTAGCGGCGGCCGACCGGAATCCGCACCTGGCCGCTCGTCACCATGCCGAACAGGTCGTCCGCCATGGCCTGGGTGGCCTCGCGGGTGGCGATGTGGGTGAAGATGGTCGGTCTCGTGACGTAGAGCGAGCCCTTTGCCGCCAGCGTGCCAACGCTGAAAGGCGGCACCGGGCCGGAGGCGTTACCGTAACTCACCATCAGCCCGAAAGGCTGGAGGCAGTCCAGCGAGCCCTCCCACGTGTCCTTGCCGACCGAGTCGTAGACCACCTTCACGCCCCGGCCTCCGGTGATCTCCTTGACGCGCTGCGCGAAGTTCTCGCGGCGGTAGTTGATGACGTGGGCCGCTCCGTGCTGGCGAGCCAGTTCGCACTTCTCGTCGGATCCTGCCGTGCCGATGAGTTGCAGCCCCATGGCGCGTGCCCACTGGCATGCGATCAGGCCGACGCCGCCGGCGGCCGCATGGAACAGCACGAAGTCGCCGGGCTGCAGCCCCCCCTGGGGCTGCGTCCTGCGCAGCAGGTACTGCACCGTCAGGCCCTTGAGCATCATCGCGGCGCCTTCCTCGAACGAGATCGCGTCAGGCAGGCGCACCACACACTTGGCCGGCATCACCCGTGCCTCGCAATACGCGCCCGGGGGCTGACTGGCATAGGCCGCCCGGTCGCCCGGCTTCAGGTGGGTCACGCCCTCGCCCACGGCCTCGACCACGCCGGCCCCCTCCATACCGAGGACGAGCGGCAGCGGGTTGTTGTACAAGCCGGTGCGCTGGTAGACGTCAATGAAGTTGACGCCGCAGGCGTGGTGCCGGATGCGGATCTCGCCAGGCCCCGGTTCGCCGACGGGTACGTCGACCGCCTTCAGGACCTGCGGTCCGCCATGTTGCTGAATCTGGATCGCCAAGGGCATGTGCTGCTCCGATCGATGACAACTGGAACTGGACTTCGCCGCGGCCCACCCCACCGGGCGGCCGCGCCAGGACGCGACGATACGACGACTCGGCGATTCTTGCCGAGGCAGGGTCCCTCGGGATGAGAGCGGCAGTGCCCAGCGGCTACGATCCCTCCCATGCGCCGACTCGTCCAGGCCCCCAACCTCGCCCTTGCCACGCTGCGGTGCGACTGGCTCGTCCAGGCTGGCATCGAGGCGACGGTGCAGCGCGCGTACGCGAGCGGCATCGCGGGTGAGATCCCGCCGGACCAGGCGCTGCCGGAGGTGTGGATCGAGGACGACGAACGGTTCGGCGAGGCGCAACGGCTGCTCGACGTGCTGCGCCGACCGCGGCACGTCGCGTGGACCTGCGCCCGCTGCGGCGAGCGTATCGAGGGTCCGTTCGAGCAGTGCTGGCGGTGCGGCGCTAACATGTCGGACCGCTGAAACCACGCGGGATTGGCCGGGGCGCGGCCGGGCGTTTCGCTGCCCGGTCCTGCCCCTCCAACACCTGCGCAGCCGGCCGCGGCCCGCCCCAGCAGTACCTTCTCCGACCGCATGATCCCCATCGCTCCCAGAACCATCGTCTGGCTGACCCTGCCACCGCTCCTGTGGGCAGGCAACGCGATCGTCGGAAGGCTCATGGTGGGCAGCGTGCCCCCGGTCACGCTGAACTTCCTGCGCTGGGTGCTGGCCGCGCTGCTCCTGCTGCCGCTGGGCTGGCGCATCCTGCGCGGTGGCAGTCCCCTCTGGGGCCGGTGGCGGCGCTTCGCCGGGCTCGGACTGTTCGGCTTCCTCAGCTACAACTCCCTGCAGTACCTGGCTCTGCAAACGTCCACGCCCATCAACGTGACGCTGATCGCGGCGAGCATGCCGGTGTGGATGCTGCTGATCGGGCGCCTCTTCTACGGCGAGAAGGCGCGGGGCCGCCAGCTGGTCGGTGCGGTGCTTTCGCTGGTGGGCGTGCTGTTCGTGATCGCGCGCGGCAGCTGGGACACGCTGTTGCAGGTGCGGCTGGTCCCGGGCGATCTGTACATGCTGCTCGCCGTGATCCTGTGGGCGGTGTACAGCTGGATGCTGGCCCGCCCGAGCGACCGATCGGCCCAGGAATGGCACTGGTCGGAATTCCTCTTCGCGCAGATCGCCTTCGGCGTGATGTGGTCCGGCCTGGCCACGGGGCTGGAACTGACGCTGACCGACCAGCGTGTGCACTGGACACCGGCGGTCGCGGCCGCGCTGCTGTACATCGCGATCGGGCCGTCGCTCATCGCCTACCGCTGCTGGGGCATCGGGGTGGCCGCCGTCGGGCCCGCGGTGGCGGCCTTCTTCGGCAACCTGACGCCGGTGTTCGCGGCCGTGATGTCGGCCGCCCTGCTGGGCGAGCCGCCCAGCTGGTTCCACGGTGCGGCCTTCGCGCTGATCGTGCTCGGCATCGTCGTCTCGTCGAGGCGCTGAGATGGCCGGCTTCCCGCTCCTGGGCCGCAAGGCCCTGCCGCACGCGCCATCCCCGCCCGCGGCGTAAGCGTGCGAGGTGGCGGCGCGGGATGTCGATTCCGCCCGGTTCCGTTCGACCAGAAGGTAGGGCGGCAGAGCAGCCATGGGGGCCGGCCCCGCCTGTGTCGAGGAGCTACGTATGTCGCACTATGTCGATGGATTCGTCCTGCCCGTGCCCAAGGCCAAGGTCGACGAATATCGCGAGATGGCCCGCAAGGCCGGCGAGATCTGGCGCGAGCACGGGGCCTTGCAGTTCTGGGAGTGTGTCGCCGACGACGTGCAACCCGGCAAGGTCACGTCCTTCCCTCAGGCCGTGCAACTGAAGGACGACGAAACCGTCGTCTTCTCCTTCATCGTCTATCCGACCCGGGAGGAGCGCGACCGGATCAACGAGGCGGTCATGGCCGACCCGCGCCTGAAGGAGTCGATGAGCGACCCGACGAAGTTGCCCTTCGACGGCATGCGCATGTTCTGGGGCGGCTTTCGCACGATCGTGGAGCTTTGACCGCAGCCGCCGTGGCCCGGCGCACACCCCGGCCACGGCGCACGTCAGAACGTACCGGGGTAGGCACCGCCGTCGATCAGGAAGTTCTGCCCGGTGATGTAGCCCGCCTGGGCGCTGCACAGGAAGGCGCACGCAGCGCCGAACTCGTCCGGCGTGCCGAAGCGCCCGGCCGGGATCCCCTTGCGGCGGGTCTCTGCCGCCGCTTCGTAGTCCACGCCACGTGCCTGGGCCCCGGCCTCGATGGTCTTGCGCAGCCGATCCGTGTCGAACGCGCCAGGCAGCAGGTTGTTGATCGTCACGTTGTGCGCCACCGTCTTGCGCGCGAGCCCGGCGACGAAGCCGGTGAGGCCCGCGCGCGCGCCGTTGGACAGCCCCAGCACGTCGATGGGGGCCTTCACCGCGCTCGACGTGATGTTGACGATGCGCCCGAAGCCGCGGGACATCATGCCGTCGACCGTCGCCTTGATGAGCTCGATGGGAGTCAGCATGTTGGCATCCACCGCGCGGATCCAGTCCTCGCGCGTCCACTGACGGAAGTCGCCGGGCGGCGGACCGCCCGCGTTGTTCACGAGGATGTCGACCTGCGGACAGGCCGCCAGCGCCGCGGCGCGGCCCTCGGGGGTCGTGATGTCGCCGGCGACCGCGCGCACCTGCCCGCGTCCCAGGGCACGCAGTTCGGCCGCCGTGGCTTCGAGCGCATCGGCTCCCCGCGCGGTGATTACCACGTTCACGCCTTCGGCGACCAGCGCCCGGGCGCACCCCTTGCCCAGCCCCTTGCTGGCCGCGCAGACCAGCGCCCACTTGCCTTCGATTCCCAAGTCCATGCAAAGCTCCTTCTCGGTGTCAGTCCTTCCAGCGTGCCAGCAGCCAGATGCCGGTGAGCACGACGAATGTGCCGACGGCGATCCACATGGTGAAGGGCTCACCGAGGATGAGCACGCCCATCATCAGCGTGGACAAGGGCCCCACCATGCCGGTCTGCGCGGCGATGGTCGCGCCGACCCTTTCGATGGCCATCATCACCATCAGCACGGGCGCCACCGTGCACAACGTGGCATTGAGCACCGACAGCCAGATCACTTCCGGGGCGACGACGGCCGCCGACAGCGGGCGCAGCACCACGAACTGTACGATGCACAGCACGCAGGCTACGAGGCTGGCCCACCCGACCAGCCGCAACGAGCCCAGGCGCCGCACCATCTCTCCGCTGTAGACGAGGTAGACCGCGTAGGAGACCGCGCTGGCGAAGACGAGCGTGGTGCCGAGCAGCACGTTGCGTCCCTCGAAGTTGACCTCGTGGCCGAAGACGAGCAGCACGCCGGCATAGCTCACGGCGATCGCGAGGAGCTGCCGCCAGGTCACCCGCTTCTTGAAGATCCATACGCTCAGGGCCAGCACGAGCGTCGGGTTGAGGTACAGGATCAGCCGCTCGAGGCTGGCCGAGATGTACTGCAGCCCCATGAAATCGAGGAAGCTCGCGAGGTAGTAGCCGCTGACGCCCAAGCCCAGGATGCCGAGCCAGTCGCGACGGGCCAGCGGCGCCTTGCCGCGACCGGCCCACCACGCCATGACGGCGAAAAGCGGCAGCGCGAACAGCATGCGGTACATGATGAGCGTGACCGCATCGACGCCGTACCGGTATGCGAGCTTGACGATGATGGCTTTGCCGGAGAATGCGATGCTGCCCAGGACAGCGAGCAGCAACCCGCCTGCCGCCGGCGGGGTGCGAGCGCCTGCCGTCGTCACCTGCCTGCCCCCCGGTCGCCGCGCGACCACCTCACCGAGGGAGGGCGGACGCCCCCTTCTGTCCTCACCAGCCCACCGCCTGTCCGTCCCGCCGCGGGTCGCTGGCCGCCACGTAGCCCTCCACGGAAGGGTCGCCCAGGCGCCAGATGAACTGACCGGCACCGAAGTCCTGGTACGAGTCCTGGATCACCTCGAGCCGGTGGCCCCTGTCCTGCAGGGCCAGGACCAGCTCCGGCGCCATCGTCGACTCGACGTTCAGCGACAGGCCCTGGTTGAAGCGCCAGCGCGGGGCATCGCACGCGGCCTGAGGGTTCTGTCCGTGGTCGATCATCCGCACCAGGGTCTGCACATGGCCTTGCGGCTGCATGTTCGCCCCCATCACGCCAAAGCTCATCACCGGCTGCCCGTCCCTCGTGAGGAAGCCGGGAATGATGGTGTGAAACGGCCGCTTGCCGGGCGCGACGACGTTGGGGCTCGCGTCGTCCAGCGAGAAGGCGTGGCCACGGTTGTGCAGCGACACGCCATAGTGCGGCACGACGACACCGGAGCCGAAGCCCATGTAGTTGCTCTGGATGAAGCTCACCATCATGCCGCTCTCGTCGGCCGCGGTGAGGTAGATCGTGCCGCCCTTGACGGGATTGCCGGCCTGGAAGTCCTGCGCGCGGCGGGGGTCGATCAGCCGCGCGCGCTCGCGCAGATACCCGTCGTCGAGCAGGTCGTCCGCGGTGCAGGTCATGCTCGCGGGCTCGCTGACGTAGCGATAGACGTCGGCGAACGCGAGCTTCATCGCCTCGATCTGCAGGTGTTGCGAGTCGACGCCGTCGATGTCCATGGAGGCGAGGTCGAACTGCGCGAGGATGCCCAGCGCCATCAACGCCGCGATGCCCTGCCCGTTGGGCGGGATCTCATGCAGCGTGTAGTCGCGGTAGCGCTTCGCGATGGGCTCGACCCATTCGGGCTCGAACGCGGCGAGGTCGGCTTCCGTCAGCGCCCCCCCGTGGGCGCGCACGTGGGCGGCGATGGCCGCCGCCACCTCCCCGCGGTAATAGGCCTCGCCCCGCGTCTGCGCGACCAGCCGCAGGGTGCGGGCCGCGGCCGGAAAGCGCCACAGCTCGCCCACCGCCGGGGCGCGGCCGCGCGGCAGGAAGGCGTCGGCGAAACCTGGCAGGCCGGCAAGCTCCTGAACCGGGGCCGCCCACTTCTGTCCCACCACCGTGGGCACCGCGTAGCCTCGCTCGGCCGCCTCGATCGCCGGCTCGAGCAGGTCGGCGAACGGCAAGCGTCCGAAGCGTTCGCTGAGCGCGGCCCAGGCGCCCACCGCTCCCGGCACGGTGACGCTGTCGACGCCGCGTTTCGGTGGCACGCGCGCGTCACCGTACTTTCGCCGGAAGTAGTCAGGCGTCCACGCAGCCGGCGCCCGGCCCGAGGCATTGAGTCCGTGCAGCCGCCGACCATCCCAGAGGATGCAGAACGCGTCGCTGCCCAACCCGTTGCTGACAGGCTCGTAGATGGTCATCGCGGCGGCCGCGGCGATCGCCGCATCGACCGCATTGCCACCCTTGAGCAGCATGCGCAGTCCCGCCATTGCGGCCGCCGGGTGCGAGGTGGCCACCAGGTTGCGGCCGAACACCGGCAAGCGTGGCGTGGGATAGGGATGCTCGTAGCGGAAGGAAGCGCTCATGGTCGCACGCCGAGGGAAGGGGACGAACGATTATCGTCCCCGCGTCGGCGCGCTGCAGGCGTTCAGCTGCATGTAGTCGAAACGGCAATCCGCCACGCTGCCTGCGCGACCGGCGAAGGCACGCGAGCCCTTGTACCTTTGCCCCCAGCGCCCCCCGGGGAGGGGTTGCGGCCCGGCTTCGGGCGGCCGGGCGCCGGACCTCAGGCGGCGCGAAACGCCAGCGCATGCAGGCGCCGCAGCCCCAGCCACACGCCTGCGGCGATGAGAGGGATGGACACCGCCACGAGCGTTTCCGGTGCCAGGGGCAGGAGACCCGCCTCCTTTGCCCCTTTCGCCAAGTAACCGATCAGGCCCGCGCCGTAGTAGGTGATCGCGGCGACCGACAATCCCTCGACCGCGCTTTGCAGGCGCAGTTGTACCTTCTGCCTGCGGTTCATCGCATCGAGCAGGTCCTGGCTGCTCTGCTGCTGCTCGATCTCCACGCGCGTGCGCAGCAAGTTGCTGGTGCGCGAGATCCGCTCGGACAACTGCTGCTGGCGCCGCGCCGCCCACGCGCAGGTCTGCATCGCCGGCCCCAGGCGACGATCCATGAACTCTCGGATGGTCTGCAGGCCGGCCAGCCGGTGTTCGTTGAGTTCGTCTATGCGGCGCTGCACGAGCTCGAAGTACGCGGCGCTGGCGGAAAAGCGCGCGTGCGTGCTCGCATACAGGCTCTCGACGCGGCCGGCGAGCTGGGTGAGCTGACGCAGCAGCTCGGGCTCCCGGTGGCGTTCGGCACTGCGGATCTCGGCCGCGATCTTCGCCAGGTCGCGCTCGGCGTCGGCCAAGGTCGCGCCCACCTGGCGCGCGGCTGGCAGGCCCAGCAGGGCCATCATGCGGTAGGTCTCGATCTCCAGCAGGCGCTGCACCGCGCGACCCAGCCTGCGCGGGTGCATGTGCGCGGCAACGACCACGACGCGTGCGAAACCGTCGCCGTGCAACCGGAAGTCGGTGTAGACCTCGGCCTGGCCGTCCATCACCGTGGATCCCACCAGCGATTCCTCGTCCAGGCATCCGCGCACCAGCGGATCGCAGCCGTCCTCGCGCGACGACGTGACCATGACATGCATGCCGACCAGCCACTCACCCGGCACGCCGCGTAGCCACTCCTGCGGGACAGCCGAGACCGCGCTCGGATCGAAGGCGGCGGGATTGTCCGGCAAGTGACGCCAGAAGGTGTAGGTCTGGAACTCGGTGTGCTGTTCCCAGCGCAAACGCACGCCGCCGAGGTCGGTGCTGAGGTGGCTGGCCTCGGCCGAGGGCAGAGGCAGGTGCCGGGCGCGCAGCAGCGCGTGCAGGTGCTCGCGGCTCGCTCGATCCCCGGGCGGCGTGAGCAGTGCAAGGTGAGTGAGCGCCAGCGGTGCCTGGAGCCTCTCGTAGGGCCGTGCGTGGACTTCGTTGTGCAGCGCTTCTCGCAAGGGGTGCGGGGTCAGCATCGGCGGTGTTCCTCCTCGCGCGGATTATCCGTACCGCTGTGAGGTGCCAAGTGCTTGCCACGCCAGGACTTTCCGGCCCACCGCCACCAGGGCGGCGTCCGGCGCAGCCGATGCGCTTCGCATCATGAAAAAGGGCCGCACATGGCGGCCCTTTGCCAGAGGGAGAACGCGGCGTCAGTCCGCGTCCTTGAACGCCTCCTGGCGCTTGCGATTGATGCTCGGCAGCATCACGATCACCACCATGGCCAGCGCAGCGATCAGCAGCCCCGCGGACAGCGGCCGGGTCATGAAGGTCGACCAGTCGCCACGAGACAGCAGCAGCGCGCGGCGCAGGTTCTCTTCCATCATTGGGCCCAGGATGAAGCCGAGCAGCAGTGGCGCGGGCTCGCAACCCAGTTTGTAGAAGGCATAACCGATCACGCCGAACAGCACCGCCATGTAGACGTCGAAGTTGTTGTTGTTGAGCGTGTACAGGCCGATGCAGCAGAACAGCAGGATGGCCGGGAAGAGATAGCGGTACGGCACGGTCAGCAGCTTGATCCAGATGCCGATCAGCGGCAGGTTCAGGATCACCAGCATCAGGTTGCCGATCCACATCGAAGTGATCAGCCCCCAGAAGAGTTCCGGGTTGCTGGTCATCACCTGCGGGCCGGGCTGGATGCCCTTGATCGTCATCGCACCGACCATCAGCGCCATCACGGCGTTGGGCGGGATGCCGAGCGTCAGCATCGGGATGAAGGAGGTCTGGGCCCCGGCGTTGTTGGCCGACTCCGGGCCCGCCACGCCCTGGATCGCACCCTTGCCGAACTTCTCAGGCGTCTTGGAGAGCTTCTTCTCCAGCGTGTAGGCCGCGAACGAGGACAGCAGGGCGCCGCCGCCCGGCAGCACCCCCAGGATGGAGCCGAGCGCGGTCCCGCGCAGCACCGCCGGTGCAGCGTCCTTGAAGTCCTGCTTGGTCGGCCACAGACCCTTCACGTCGCGCGTGAACACCTCGCGATGCTCGGGCGGCTGTCCCAGGTTCGCGATGATCTCGCCGAAGCCGAAGACACCCATCGCGATCACGACGAAGTTGATGCCGTCGGAGAGTTCAGGAATGTCGAACGAGAAGCGCGGCACGCCGGAGATCACGTCCGTGTTGATCTGGCCGATGAGCAGCCCCAGGATGATCATCGCAACCGCCTTGATGAGCGAGCCCGAGGCCAGCACCACCGCACCGATCAGGCCCAGCACCATCAGCGAGAAGTACTCCGCGGGGCCGAACTTGAAGGCCAATTCGGTCAGCGGCGGCGCGAACGCGGCAAGCACCAGCGTCGCGACCGAGCCGGCAAAGAAGGAGCCGAGGCCGGCGCTCGCGAGCGCCGGACCCGCCCGCCCCTGGCGCGCCATCTGGTAGCCGTCGATCGCGGTCACGACCGAGGCAGACTCCCCGGGCACATTGATGAGAATGGCGGTGGTCGAGCCACCATACTGGGAGCCGTAGTAGATGCCGGCCAGCATGATGAGCGCGGGCGTCGCGTCAAGGGAATAGACCGACGGCAGCAGCATCGCGATGGTCGCGACCGGCCCCAGGCCCGGCAGCACGCCGATCAGCGTCCCGAGCACGCAGCCGAGGAATGCATAGGCCAGGTTGGTCAGCGTGAGCGTCGTCTCAAAGCCCAGCAGCAAGTTGTTGATCAGTTCCATGCGAACCTCTTTGAGTGCGGGCGATCAGCCGAGGAAGCTCGGCCACATGGGGATCACGAGAGCCAGGCCCCAGACGAACACGACGTAGGACAGCACCGTCAGCACCACCGAGAGCAGGATGACGTCGCGCCATTTGAATTCGTCGCCGGCAAGACTGGAGATCGCGATGAGCAACGGAATGGTGAGCACCATGCCCAACCGCGGCAGCGCGAAGCCGAAGACGCCGACGGAGCCGAGGATGAGGATCAACGGCCGCCAGGCGATGGAGCCGATGGGGTCGCCGTTGGGGCTTTCGATCGTCAACGCCTTGAAGGTCACGATGGCGCCGAGGATGGCGAGCAGGATGCCCAGCCCGAACGGAAAGTAGCCCGGACCCGGCCGGGCCGAGGTTCCGAACGTGTAGCTGGTCGCACCCCAGGCGAAGGCCAGGCCGACCACGATGAACATGAGCCCGGAAACGAAGTCCTTCTGGCTCTTAATCTTCATGTTTGACTCCTCTCAACTGACGTCGGGCCGCCCCGAGCTGCGGGGCGCGTCCCGAGGCGGCTGGGCAGACGGACTGCGCCAGGGCGTGCTTGGACCGAGAGACGGCTCGCGGGATTCTAGGAAGGGCCGGCCTGCGGCCAGGGTGTGGATTACACGTAGCGGCATCCGCTGCTCCTCGGGGCCACGCCTCGATTCGATCGCACGCGGCTCAGCCGGTGCATCTCGTGCTGCAGAGCGGGCGGAAACAGGAGGTTGTCGCCCCGGCTGCCCTGGCACGGCTCACGCGTCCCACGTAGGGGTCGCGCGCAGGACCTCGTCCAGCGTGGTGAGGCCTTCGGCGACTTTCATCGCGCCGGCCAGCCGCAGCGGCCGCATCCCATCTTGGGCGGCTTGTTGTCGCATGCGAGACAAGTCCGGGGTGCCGGTGACCAGTCCTTTGAAGGCCTCGGTCACGGTGAGCAACTCATACAGGCCCGCGCGGCCACGGAAGCCGGTCATGCGGCACTCGATGCAACCCACCGGCTTGTAGGCGCGTACCTGCCCGTTCATGCGCCAGGGGTGGATGGCCTGGTCGAGCACGTCCTTGCTGAAGTGCTCGTCGGGTTGCTTGCAGTGGGGACACAGCGTGCGCACGAGCCGCTGGGCCAGCACGCCCAGCACCGTCGCGCTGATGAGGTACGGCGGCACGCCCAGGTCGAGCAGCCGCGTGATCGCCGAAGGGGCGTCGTTGGTGTGCAGCGTGGTGAACACGAGATGGCCGGTCAGTGCCGCCTGGATCGCCATCTCGGCCGTCTCCAGGTCACGCACCTCACCGACCATGATGATGTCCGGGTCCTGCCGCATCAGCGCGCGCAGCCCGCTGGCGAAATGAAGATCGAGCTGAGGCTGCACCTGCGTCTGGTTGAAGGCCGGCTCGATCATCTCGATCGGGTCCTCGATCGTGCAGACGTTGACTTCGTCGGTGGCCAGCCGCTTGAGCGTGGAATACAGCGTGGTCGTCTTGCCCGAGCCCGTCGGCCCGGTGACGAGGATGACACCGTGCGGCTGGGACACGAGTTGCTCCCAGCGCTGCGCCTCGTGCGGGCCGAAACCGAGCGCGTCGAGCGACTTGACGGTGGACTCCGGGTCGAAGATGCGCATCACCAGCTTCTCGCCGAACGCCGTCGGGATGGTCGACAGGCGCATCTCGACCTCCTCCCCCTTGGGATTGCGCGTCTTGATGCGCCCGTCCAGCGGCCGGCGCTTTTCGACCACGTCCATGCGGCCGAGCAGCTTGATGCGGCTGGTCATCGCCGCCATCACCGACAGCGGCAACTGGTAGACCGTGTGCATCACGCCGTCGATCCGAAAACGGATCGCGCCCATCTCGCGCCTGGGCTCGAGGTGGATGTCCGAGGCGCGCTGGTCGAACGCGTACTGCCACAGCCAGTCGACCACCTGCACGACGCCGGCATCGTTGGCGTCGAGCTGCTTGCTCTTGCCCAGCTCGACCAGTTGCTCGAAGTTGGCCGGCCCGGCCACCTCGCCGGTCTTCTGCGCGGCGCGCACCGACTTGGCCAGCGTGTAGAACTCGGTGGTGTAGCGCTGCACGTCGCCGGGGCTGGAGACGACCAGCTTGACCGGCTTGCGGGTATGCGCCTCGATCTCCGGCACCCAGTCGGTGTCGAAGGGCTCGCAGGTGGCGACGACGATCTCCCGCACACCCACGTCGACCGGCAGCGCTCGCCGGCGCTCCGCATAGGTGATCGACATCACGTCGGCGATGCGGCCGACGTTGACCTTGAGCGGGTCGATGCGCAGGTACTCCTTGCCCGCGCGGCCAGCGAGCCATTGCGTGAGACCCTCGATGTCCAGCGCCTTGCCGCTGCGTGCATCCGTCACGCCCAGGTTGGCCAGTCGCACGAGCGGGTGCTGGGCGCTGTCACCGGCGGCCAGGCGCTGGGTGATGCGCTGGGCCTCCTCGGCGGTCAGCACGCCGTCCTCGCCCAGCCAGCCGACCAGCGTGCGCCAGTCGAGCCGGCCCTTGAAACGCACGCGGGCGTGCTTGCCGTGAGAGGAAGACGAAGTGGCGGCGGTCGCAGGGCTCATGGATGCCAACGTTTCATCATGCGCAGCCACTTGCGGGCCGGCAAAGCGAATCGAGTTTCGATGTTTTCCGCACGGGCGGCAAGCTCCGCGCGTGGGGCCGGCGCGACGCCTTTCGTGGCCAACACCACAGTATTGCCTTCTTTCGTCGGCTTGAGCACCCACAGCGCCTGCGCGCCGAACGCGGCGGCGATGCGGCAGACCGAGCGGTCGAAGCTGGCGTCGCGCCCGAAGAGGTTGACGCTCATCACGCCGCCGGGGGCCAGCAGCCGATGACAGTCGCGGTAGAAACGCTCGTCGTCGAGCACCGGGCTGGCCGCCTCGTGGTCGTACAGGTCGACACACAGTGCATCCGCGCTCGCCTCCAGCTCCGGCTGGCGCACGTAGAGCCCCGCGTCCCCTTCGATCACCGTGAGCCGGTCGTCGTCCGGAGGCAGGCGGAACCATTGACGGCACACCTCTATCACCTGCGGGTTCAGCTCGACCGCCGTGGTCTGCATGCGCAGCCTGCGGTGGCAGAACTTGGTGATCGCCGCAGCCCCGAGCCCCAGTTGCACCGCGTGGCCCTCGGCCAGTTCGGCCGGCTCGCGCAGGAGCATCCACGCCATCATGCGTTGGATGTATTCCAGTTCCAGCTCGTACGGCTTTTTGACGCGCATCGCCCCCTGCACCCACGGCGTGCCCAGGTGCAGGTAGCGCACGCCGTCGCTTTCGGAGACGGTGACTGGAGGCAGGCGACGCTTGCGGCTGGTCGTCGTCATCGGGTCTTCATGCGAGTGCGTGCGCGGCGAAGACCTCGCGCCAGGCCGCCAGCTTCCGCTCGAAGCTCCACGAGGCATTGGCCGGGCTGGTCGAAGGCAGCCGGTATACGGGCAGGCCGAGCCTCCGGGTATGCCGCATCGCGCGGGCCGACTCGCCGCCGTTGTGCGCCAGCGCCTGCAGCTCGGGCGCCTCGCGCAACAGCCGGTCGAAGTCGTTGAGTTCGGCGTCTTCGATCGCACTGTCCAGGCTGCCCTCGCGCCGGCACCGGGCGTACACGTCCCAGATGCCCAGCCCACGCTCGCGCACCACATGGAGCCGCGCCTCGTAGGGCATCGCCCTCAGGTCCACGCCCCACAGCGCCGAAAGTATGGGCCAGAAGTGGTTGCGCGGATGAGCATAGTACTGCTGCGCCCCCAGCGAGGCGACGCTGGGGAAGCTGCCGAGCACGACCAGGCGCGTGTGCGGGGCCAGCACGGGGGCGAGGCCTTGCAGCCGGGAGGCACCCTTCATCGTTGAAGCCTGCGTTCGCCGCGCCATCGCCCGATCGGGCAATGGCCCTGCGCCCGGCCTCGTCGCGCAGGCCATGCACTCATGCGTTCGTCTCCACCAGGGTGAGGCGGGGCAGCACGCGGCATGCGTTCAGAGTGGTCGCTGCCGCGAGGGCCTGCGTGGTCATTCCCCGCAACTCGGCCAGCGTCCGCGCGATGCGTGGCAGCTCACCCGGCTCGTTACGGTGGGTCTCGCCATGCGCCCGCTGTCGTGCGGTCTTGTACAGCCACTGGGGCGGGATATCGGGGGCGTCGGTCTCCAGCACGAGATCCTCCAGCGGCAGCGTCGCCGCCAGGCGCCGCAACTGCAGCGCGCGCTCGAAGGTCATCGCGCCGCCGAACCCGAGGACGAAGCCCATGCCACGGAAGATCGAGGCCTGCTGCTCGCTGCCGTTGTAGGCATGGGCGATGCCACCCGACACGCCGACCCGGCGCAGCCCCTTGAGCACCGCATCGACCGAGCGGCGCACGTGCAGCAGCACCGGCAGGTCGAAACGGCGCGCCAGTTTGAGCTGCTCCAGGTAGATGCGCTCCTGCAGGTCGCGGTCCAGTCCGGTGACGAAATGGTCCAGCCCGATCTCGCCGACCGCGACCAGGCGCGCATCGCCCCGATGCCGTTCCAGCGCGTCGGCCAGGCGCTCCAGCGCGTCAGCCGGCTGGCGCTCCACGTACATCGGGTGGATTCCCAGCGCGTAGACGGCGTCATGCGCATGCGCCAGCTCGCGCACGGCGTCCCAGTCCTCGACTCCGACAGCCGGGATGACCATGCGCCGCACGCCCGCCGCCCGCGCGCGGGCGACGACCGCCGGCAGGTCGTCCGCGAACTCCGGCGCATCGAGGTGGCAATGCGTGTCGATCCACATCCTGCACTGTCCGCGATCGCGCGGTCTCCATCAGGCCAGCCGGCCGGCTTCCAAGTGCATCACGCGGTCGCACCGTGCGGCCAGCGCCTCGTCGTGAGTCACTACCACGAAGGCGGTGCCACGCTGGTGAGCCAGGTTCATCATCAGCTGGAACACGGTGTTTGCCGTGCCGCGGTCCAGGTTGCCGGTGGGCTCGTCCGCGAGCACGCAGGCCGGTCCGGCGACCAGCGCGCGGGCGATGGCCACACGCTGGCGCTCGCCGCCCGAAAGCTCGGAGGGCCGGTGCAAGGCGCGCGCACCCAGTCCGACCTGCTCCAGCATCGCCTGCGCCTCGTGCCGGGCCTGCGCCAGCGTCAGGCGCCGGATGCGCAGCGGCATCGCGACGTTGTCCAGCGCAGTGAACTCGGGCAACAGGTGGTGGAACTGGTAGACGAAGCCCAGGTGGGCGTTGCGCCACAAGCCCTGCTCTCGCGCGCTCATCGCCGAGAAATCACGTCCGCGCAACTCCACCCGCCCCTCGTTCGGAGCATCGAGTCCGCCGAGCAGATGCAGCAAGGTGCTCTTGCCCGAGCCCGAGGCGCCGACGATGGCCAGCGTCTCGCCGGCGTGCACGTGCAGATCGACGCCGCGCAGCACATGCACGTCCAGCGGGCCCTCGTGGAACCGTTTGTGCAGTCCCTGCGCGCGCAGAACCGTCTCACTCATAGCGCAGCGCCTCCGCAGGTTGGACGCGGCTTGCCCGCCAGCTCGGGTAGATCGTCGCGACGAAGGCGAGCACCAGGGAGATCACGGCGATGGGCATGATGTCCGATGCCTGGGGATCGCTGGGCATGCGACTGATGAGGTAGATGCTGCTGGGCAGGAAACTCGCGTTGAAGGCCCGCTCGATGGCGGGCACGATCACGTCGATGTTGCAGGCCACTGCCAGGCCCAGCAGCAGGCCGCTGACGGTGCCGATCACGCCGGCCGTCGCGCCCTGCACCATGAAAATGCCCATGATGGACGCCGGGCTCGCGCCCAGGGTGCGCAGGATGGCGATGTCGGCCCGCTTGTCGGTCACCGTCATCACCAGGGTCGACACGAGGTTGAACGCCGCGACGGCCACGATGAGCGTGAGGATGATGAACATCATGCGCTTTTCCAGCTGCACCGCGGCAAACCAGTTGCGGTTCTGGCGCGTCCAGTCGCTGATGAGCAGGCTGCCCGTCAGCATCTCGGCCAGCTCTCCTGCCACCTCGCGCGCCTGATGGACGTCGGCCAGGCGCAGCTGCACGCCCGTGGGCCCCTCGACCCGGAACAACTTCGCAGCGTCGTCGATGTGCATCAGCGCCAGCGCGCTGTCGTACTCGTAGTGGCCTGCCTCGAAGGTGCCGACCACCGTCATCTGCTTCAGCCGCGGCACGACGCCAGCCGGCGTCACCTGCCCACTGGGCGAGACCACCGTGATCCTGTCTCCCTCGCGCACGCCCAGCGCGCGCGCCAGCTCTCCACCCAGCACGATGCCCCACTCGCCCGGGGCCAGCCGGGGCAGCACGGTGTGCTGCAGCTGTTGCGCCAGCGGGGTGACCTGGGGCTCGTCCTGAGGCGAGATGCCGCGCACCAGCGCCCCGCGCATCAGGTCGCCGTGCGCAATCAGCGCCTGCGCCGACACATAGGGCGCGGCACCACGTACCTGGGGATGCCGCCTGGCCTGCTCGGCCACCGCCCGCCAGTCCGGCAGCGCCTGGCCGTCGGTCGCGTAGACCTCGACGTGCGAGATGACGGACAGCATGCGGTCGCGCACCTCCTTCTGGAAGCCGTTCATCACCGAGAGCACGATGATCAGCGCGGCCACGCCGAGCGCGATGCCCAGCACCGACACGCCGGAGATGAACGAGATGAAGCCGTTGCGACGGGTGGCGCGGCCGGCGCGGGTGTAGCGCCAGCCGATCTGCAGTTCGTAGGGCCAGTTCATGAGCAAGCGAAGGTGAGCGCCCGGCCGGACGTGCCGCGGGCAGCCGCCGATGCTAGCAGGCGCCGCACGGCGACCGGAAACAGGCCACTGCGTGGCATCCGGCGCGCTCGGCGCCGCGGGCCGGCGCGGGCCCGGCCGATAATCGAGGTCCATGCATCTGCTGATCCCCTATGCCTCGGCGCTGTCCGAGGGCTGCCGCCACCTGTTGAAGGACCTGGAACTGCCGGTGCTGTCGCGGCTGCTCGCGCGGATGACGCCGGCCGAGCGCAACGAGGGTGACGAGTACTCGCTGTCGCCGCCGCACGAGCGGGTGCTGGCCCGGTTGCTCGGCTATGCGGGCAGCGACGGTGGGCTGCCCTGGGCGGCGCACTGGGCCGCCCGCGACGGCATCGACACCGCCGACCTGAGCTGGGGGCTGCTGACGCCCACTCACTGGCATGTCGGGGCCGACCACATCACCATGCTGGACCCGGCCCGACTCGAACTCGAAGACGCCGAGTCACGCGAACTGCTCGATGCGGTCCGCCACCTCTTCGAATCCGAGGGATGGGCGCTGGTGTGGGGCGCGCCCACACGCTGGTACGCGGCGCACGAAAGCCTGGGTGAACTGCCCACCGCGTCGCTGGACCGCGTGATCGGTCGCAACGTGGACCTGTGGATGCCAGACCACCCTCAGGCGCGGCTGCTGCGGCGCCTGCAGAACGAGGTGCAGATGTTGCTTTACACGCATCCGCTGACGGAGCAACGGCTTGCCCGGGGCGCCTTGCCGGTCAATTCGTTCTGGCTGAGCGGCTGCGGCCCTCGCCAACCCGAGCGGCCGATCCCCGAGTGGCAGGTGCTGGACGGCCTGCGCGGTGCGGCGATGAACGAGGACTGGGTCGCCTGGGCCGAGGCCTGGCGGACGCTGGACGCAGGCGCGCTGGCGACGTTCGCCGGCCGTGTCGAGCGCGGCGACGAGGCGACCCTGGTTCTCTGCGGCGAACGCCACGCGGTGCACTTCGAGACCCGGCCCCGCTCCTGGTCGGCACGCCTGGCCCAGCGGTTCACCCGCCCCGCCCCCGCGGCGCAGACGCTGCTTTCCCTCTGAACGCATGAAGATCGTCGCACGAGACATCCCACCGCGCGCCGCCTGGGCGCTGGAGCAGGCTGGCCTGCATCCGCTGCTGGCGCGCCTTTTCGCCGCGCGCGGCATCGCCAGCCCTGACGAGCTGGACGACTCGCTTTCCCGCCTGCTGCCGCCGGACACGCTGCACGGCACGGCCGAGGCGGGCGCCTTCCTGGCCGACGCGATACAGCGCGGCCGGCGCCTGTGCGTCGTCGCCGACTACGACTGCGACGGCGCCACGGCGTGCGCGGTGGCCCTGCGGGGCCTGCGCATGCTCGGCGCGGCACCGCAAGCGCTCTCCTACGTCGTTCCCGACCGCACCGTGCACGGCTACGGCCTGTCGCCCGCCGTCGTGGAACTGGCGCTGCGCCGGCGGCCGGACGTCCTGATCACGGTGGACAACGGCATCGCCAGCTTCGACGGCGTGCGCCACGCCCGCGAGCGGGGCCTGGACGTGGTCGTGACCGACCATCACCTGCCGGCCCGCCAAGGCGATGAGGTGCTGCTGCCGCCAGCCAACGTGATCGTCAACCCCAACCAGCCCGCCTGCGGTTTCGCCAGCAAGTGCATCGCCGGGGTGGGCGTGATGTTCTACGTGCTGCTCGCGGCGCGGGCCGAGCTGCGCCGCCGGGGTGTGTTCACGCCGGCCGACCAACCTCGCCTGGACTCGCTGCTGGACCTCGTCGCACTGGGCACGGTGGCCGACGTGGTCAAGCTCGACGCGAACAACCGGCGCCTCGTCGCCCAGGGTCTCAAGCGCATCCGCAGCGGCCGCATGCAGCCGGGGCTGGCGGCCCTCTTCCAGGTCGCGCGCCGCGACCCGACGCGGGCCTGCTGCTTCGACTTCGGCTTTGCCGTCGGGCCCCGACTCAACGCGGCGGGG
This sequence comes from Burkholderiaceae bacterium, assembly GCA_035559275.1. Classification (GTDB taxonomy): domain Bacteria; phylum Pseudomonadota; class Gammaproteobacteria; order Burkholderiales; family Burkholderiaceae_C; genus Caldimonas. Next base: position 89,495 of record DATMBN010000082.1, on the reverse strand, counting down.
CGCCTGGCCGACATGACGCTGGGCATCGAGTGCCTGCTGACCGACGATCCGGGCCGCGCGACCGAACTGGCGCAGCAACTGGACGCGATCAACCGGGAGCGGCGCGACCTGGAGACGGGCATGCGCGAGCAGGCGGAGTTGCTGCTCGAGTCGCTGATGCCCGAGGATGACCCGCCGCCGGCGGTCGCGATCTTCGACCCGGAGTTCCACGAGGGCGTGGTCGGCATCGTCGCCGCACGCCTGAAGGACAAGCTGCACCGCCCGACCTTCGTCTTCGCCCTCGGCCAGGATGGCCTGCTCAAGGGCTCGGGGCGCTCCATCCCCGGCTTCCATCTGCGCGACGCGCTCGACCTGGTGAGCAAGCGGTACCCGCGCGTGCTGAAGAAATTCGGCGGCCATGCGATGGCGGCGGGCTGCACGATCGAGGAAGAGGATTTCGATCTTTTCGAGCAGGCCTTCCAGCAGGTGGCTCACGAGTGGCTGGACGCCTCGCTGCTGCACCGCGTCGTGACCACCGACGGCCCGCTGGAGCCGCAGTGGTTCGCGCCCGAGGTGGTGCAGGTCATCGAGCGGGAGGTCTGGGGCCAGGCCTTCGACGCGCCGCTCTTCAGCGACGAGGTCGAGGTGCTGGCGCAGCGCATCGTCGGCGAGAAGCACTTGAAGCTCACGGTGCGTCACCGGGGACAGGTGCGAGACGCGATCTGCTTCGGGCGCCAGGAGCCCGTGCCGCAGCGCGCACACCTGGCATTCCGCCTCGCGCTGGATGAGTACAACGGCCAGGCGCGTGTGCAGATGGTGGTCGAGGCGGTGGCCTGAGCGACACCCTGGATGGAGGGGCGTGGCCACGGAGACGAAGCGCCCTTGCCGTGGGCCGGAAGGGTACGATGGCTGGCGCGAGGCCCCCGGAAGCACCTCGGACGGGACGCCCGAAGGCGTGTCCGCGCGCCGCCGCCCCACCTTCGACCTGGAGGCCCGTACGTCATCACAGGAGCGCGCGATGGCTCATGCCACCCCCCCGGCCACCTCGGACGGCCCGGCCGCACCGGACCCGCAGCGACGCGCCTGCCTGCGGCGGCTTGCGACCCTGTCGGCGTGGACCGCGCTAGCAGGGTGCGGTGGAGGCGGCTCCTCCGACGCCCCGGCACCTGCCGCTCCCCCGCCACCGGCGTCCCCGCCCCCAGCTTCCCCACCCACCGCGCCGTCGCCGCCCCTGCAGGTCACGACGGTGGCGCAGGGCCTCGACTCCCCATGGGGTCTTGCCTTCCTGCCCGACGGGCGCATGCTCGTGACCGAGAAGCCTGGCGCGCTGCGATTGGTCACCCCCCAAGGGCAGCTGTCGACGCCGCTGGCCGGTACCCCGGCGGTCGCCTACGAGGAGCAAGGCGGCCTGCTCGACGTGCTGCTCGACGCCGACTTCGCCCGCAACGGCCGGATCTACCTGAGCTACGCCGAGCCGGGCAGCGGCGGCACCAAGGGGACCGCCGTGGCGCGAGGCGTGCTGGACCTCGCGCGTCTGCGCGTCGCCGACCTCCAGGTCATCTTCCGCATGCAGCCCAAGCTGGAAGGTGCCCGTCACTACGGGGGGCGCCTCGCGCAGGCGGGGGACGGGGCGCTCTTCGTCACCCTGGGCGACCGTCAGCTCGCCGGCGACGGCCCCCAGCGGCTCGACACGCATCTGGGCAAGGTGGTCCGCATCCGCCCCGACGGTTCGGTGCCGCACGACAACCCCTTCGTCGGCAGGCCGGGCGCCTTGCCCGAAATCTGGAGCGTGGGCCACCGCAACGTGCAGGGCGCCGCCATCCACCCGGGCACGGGCGAACTGTGGACGTGCGAGCACGGTCCCCAGGGTGGGGACGAGGTGAACATCACACGCGCAGGCCGCGACCACGGCTGGCCGCAGCGCAGCTACGGCTGCGACTACGGTCAGCCGGTGGGGACCGGCTGCGCGATCGGCGGGGGCACGCACGCCCCCGGTTTCGAGGAGCCGCGCACCTACTGGGTGCCGACTTCCATCGCCCCCAGCGGCCTGGCCTTCTATGCGCACGACCGCATCCCCGAGTGGCGGGGGAACCTTTTCACCGGTGCCCTGGCCGGGCGGGCATTGTGGCGGCTCGTGCTCGATGGGGCCGAGGTGGTGTTCCGCGAACGCCTGCTCGCACACCTCAACCAGCGCATCCGGGACGTGCGGACCGGGCCGGACGGCCTGCTGTACCTGCTGACGGACGGAACCTCCGGGCGACTGCTGCGCATCCAAGCCTGACATCGGGTTGCAGCTCGTAGCAGCGCGCAGCGCCGGGCGCCGCTAGGCTGGACGCCTCCGACGCGCCGGGCGCGCGATCCGCGTCCCGGTGCCCTTGACCGCCCGTCCACCGACCCGCGATCACCCGTAGATGCAGACGACTTTTCTTTCCGATCCCCTGTCCCGCAGACGCAGCCTGCGACGCCTTGCCGCGCTCGCCTGCGCCACAACGGCTGCCCCCTTGGTGCACGCCCGCAGGCGCCCCGCCGCCTCGTACGAGGTCGATGCGGTACAAGTCGCCTCCGGCTTCGAGCTGCCCTGGAGCCTGGCCTTCCTGCCGGACCGCCGCATGCTGGTGACCGAGCGCCCGGGCCGGCTGCGTCTCGTGCAGGGCAGCGACGTCTCGGAGCCCTTGCACGGCGTGCCGCGCGTCGACCACCGCGACCACGGCGGCCTGCTGGACGTGCTGCCCGACCCCGGCTTCGAGTCCAACCGGCTGCTGTACCTGAGCTATACCGAGGCGGGGCGCCTGCGCTCGCAACGCAACGGCCTGGCCGTGGCGCGGGCGCGCCTGCGCGAAGACGAGCGCGGGCTCGAGGACGTGCTCGTCATCTTCCGCCAGGTGCCCAAGACCACGAGCGGCGAGAACCTGGGGGGCCGGATGGCGGTCGATCCCGGCGGGCACCTGTTCCTGACGATAGGGGACGGGCGCGAGGATCAGGAGCGCGTCAAGGCCCAGGACCTGCGCACCCACCACGGCAAGGTGGTGCGCATACGCACGGACGGGCGCGTGCCACGCGACAACCCGTTCGTCGGGCAGTCGGGCGCCAGGCGGGAGATCTGGAGCCTGGGGCATCGCAACCCCCAGGGCATCCTGCTGCATCCGGTGACCGGCGAGCTGTGGACCTGCGAGCACGGGCCCCAGGGCGGCGACGAGGTGAACATCACGCGCCCCGGCCGCAACTACGGCTGGCCGCTGGTCAGCCATGGCTGCGAGTACGACACCTGTGCCCCCATCGGCGCGGGCACGCACATGCCGGGCCTGGAACCACCCCTGGTGCACTGGGGCGTGCCTGCGATCGCGCCGAGCAGCATGCTGCTCTACACCGGAGACCGCTTCCCGGCGTGGCGAGGCAACCTCTTTCTCAGCACGCTGGCAGGCATGGCGCTCTGGCGCCTGGTGCTCAAGGGGCCGCCCACCTCACCCCGCGTCGTCCACCGCGAGCCGCTGCTCGGGCATCTGGGCCTGCGGCTGCGCGATGTCCAGCAAGGCCCGGACGGCGGCATCTACCTGCTGAGCGACGGGGTGCCCGGGCACGTGCTGCGGGTCGAGGCCGTGCCGGCCTGACAGGGACCTACGGCCGCGCGATGCCCCTGCATTTGCCTGCGGCAGCGGGTTTGCGGCAGGATCGGCCCGCCCGCCCCGCGGGTACCCCTGGCCTTGTGGAGTCGCCGATGCGCCTGTTGCCTTTCCCCCTGTGGTCCAGTCCCTGGTCCTGCCGTCGCCTCGCCCCACGTTCGCCGTGGCGCACCCGCGCCGGGGAGTCGTCCGAGGCCTCGGCGGCGCGACGGCTCGGCGCCGGTCGCTGGGCATCGGCGCTCGCGTCGGGCATCCTGGGCGCCATCCTGGGCGCCGCGATGCCCGCGCCTGCACAGGCGCAGGCGCTGCGCCCGGTGACGGTGGCCAAGGGCTTGCAGCATCCGTGGGGGCTGGCCTTCCTGCCGGACGGCCGCATGCTCGTCACCGAGCGCCCGGGGCGGCTGCGCATCGTCTCGGCGGATGGCCGCGTGGGGCCCCCGGTCGAGGGCGTGCCCAAGGTCGTGGCCGAGGGCCAGGGCGGCCTGCTGGACGTCGCGCTCGACCCGCGCTTCGCCGAGAACGGCCTGGTCTACCTCAGCTATTCCGAGCCTGGCGACGGCGGTAGCGGCACGGCGGTGGCGCGAGGCCGGCTGCAAGCCAATCGCCTGACGGACGTGGCCGTCATCTTCCGCCAACAGCCCAAGGTCGGAGGCTCTGCCCACTTCGGCTCACGCCTGGTGTTCGACCGGCAGGGCAGGCTCTTCGTCACGCTCGGCGACCGTTTTCGCCATCGCGACCAGGCGCAGGACCTGAACTCGCACATCGGCAAGGTCGTTCGCATCGAGTCCGACGGGCGCGTGCCCGCGGACAACCCCTTCGTGGGCCGGCAGGGGGCATTGCCGGAAATCTGGAGCTACGGACACCGCAACGTGCAGGGCGCCGTGCTGCATCCGCAGACGGGCGAGTTGTGGACGCACGAGCACGGACCGCAGGGCGGCGACGAGGTCAATATCGCGCTGCCAGGCCGCAACTACGGCTGGCCGGTCGTGACCCACGGGCGCGAGTACGGCACCGGGTTCAAGATCGGCGAAGGCACCGAGAAGACGGGTGTGGAGCCGCCGCTGACGCATTGGGTGCCGTCGATCGCGCCCAGCGGCATGGCCTTCCTCACCAGCGACCGCTACCCGGGCTGGAAAGGCAGCCTCTTCGTCGGCGCCTTGCGCGCCCAGGTGCTCGTGCGCCTGGAACTGGACGGCCGCAAGGTGGTGCGCGAAGAGCGCCTGCTGCCAACGCTCAACGAACGCATCCGCGACGTGCGCCAGGGTCCGGACGGCTGGCTCTACCTGCTGACCGACAGCGCAGACGGCCGGATCCTACGGATCGAGCGCTGAGGCCGGGAACGTTCCGCCCGGACCGGCCCGCCCCAGGGCAGGCCTGCCTTGCCACCGGTTCAGCGCACCTGCCCGACGACCCCTTCGACGAGGTAGTTCATCTCGGCGATTTCCTTGTCGCCCAGGGTCCCCTGTGCCAGCCGCAGGCGGCCCTCGTTGTCGACGATGCGCCCCGAGAAGGGATGGAAGCGCCCGGCCGCGATCTCCTGCTGGCGCCGGCGTACCTGATCGACCGTGTCCTTCGGCACCATGTCGTGGAACGGCGCCAAACGCACCGTTCCGTCCGCCACGCCGCCCCAGGTGGGCTGCGCACGCCAGCGCCCTTCCAGCACCGCCTGCGCCACGCGCGTGTAGAACCGGCCCCAGTGGTGGGTCACCGCGGTCAGCTGCCCCCTCGGTGCCACACGCCGCATGTCGCTGTGGTACGGGATGCTCATCACGCCGCGTTCCTCGGCCGCCTGCACGGCGGCCGCCGAGGCGCTGTGGTGCGTGATCACGTCCGCCCCCTGGTGGATGAGCGTCATCGCGGCATCGCGTTCGCGCGACGGATCGAACCAGGCGTTGAGCCAGACCACCTTGACCTGTGCCCTGGGGTTGGCCTCGCGCAGGCCGATCGCGAAGGCGTTGATGCCCTGCACGACTTCGGGCACCGGAAAACCGGCGACGTAGCCCACCACCCCGGTCTTGCTCATGCGCCCGGCGACCAGGCCCGCCAGGTAGCGCCCCTCGTAGAAGCGTGCGTTGTAGGTCGCGACATTGGCCGCGGTCTTGTAGCCGCCCATGTGCTCGAACGCGACGGCCGGGAACTCGCGGGCCACGCGGATCGTCGGGTCCATGTAGCCGAAGCTGGTCGTGAAGATCAGCCGATGCCCCTCGCGCGCCAGGTCGCGGATGACGCGCTCGGACTCCGCACCCTCGGCGACGTTCTCCACATAGGTGGTGCGCACCTTCGCACCGAGGTTCTTTTCCAGCTCCAGCCGGCCTAGGTTGTGCTGGTAGGTCCAGCCCGCCTCGCCGACCGGGCTCACGAAGACGAAGCCGACCTTGAGCGGTGCATCCGGCTTCGCGCCGGTGGCGGGTTGGGCGGAGACGGTCGCCGCGGACCCGGCCAGGGAGACGAACACGGAGGCGACCAGGCCGATGCGGGCGGCCCAGCCCCTGAGGTTTTTGCACATGGTTGTCCTCTACATGGCCCCGCGATGGAGAAGCCATTCCCCTGGGGCGCGGAGGACGGCTATGCGTATTGCTCGAAGGTCTCGGCCAGCCGGTCCTTCCAGCGCGCCTTGTCGGCAGCACCGGCGAAGCTCGCCTCGAAGCTGTGGCTCGCCAGCTGCCACGCGTGGGTGGCATCGAGCGGCAGTGCGTCGAAGCAGGCCTGGAAGTTCTGGTTGAGGTAACCCCCGAAGTAGGCCGGGTCGTCGGAGTTGACCGTCGCGACCAGGCCGGCAGCCAGCAATTGTCCCAGATTGTGGTCTTCCATCCGGCGGAACACGCACAGCTTCACGTTCGAAAGAGGACATACCGTGAGCGGGACGCGCTCGGCCGCGAGCCGCCGCACGAGCGCCGGATCCTCGACGCAACGCACCCCGTGGTCGATGCGTTCGACCTTCAGCGCGTCCAGCGCGTTGCGGATGTACTCGGGCGGCCCCTCCTCGCCGGCGTGCGCGACGAGATGCAAGCCCAGCTCACGACAACGCGCGAAGACGCGGGCGAACTTCTCCGGCGGATGGCCGCGCTCGCTGGAGTCCAGCCCCACGCCGATGAAGTGATCGCGCAACGGCAAGGCCTGCTCGAGCGCCTGGAAGGCCTCCTCCTCGGTCAGGTGCCGCAGGAAGCACAGGATCAGCGATGCGCTCACGCCCAACTCGCGCCGCGCCCGCTCGATCGCGCTCGCCAGACCCCGCACCACCGCGCCCATCTCCACGCCTCGCGCGGTGTGCGTCTGAGGGTCGAAGAAGATTTCCGCATGCACCACGTTCTCGGCAGCGGCCCTGGTGAGGTAAGCCCATGCCATGTCGTGGAAGTCCTCCTCCTTCAGCAGCACGCTGGCGCCCGCGTAGTAGATGTCGAGAAAGCTCTGCAGGTCGGTGAACGCATAGGCAGCCCGCAGCGCTTCGACGCTGGGATAGGGCAGCGCCACGCCGTTGCGTTCCGCGAGACGGAAGATCAGCTCGGGCTCCAACGAGCCCTCGATGTGGATGTGCAGTTCGGCCTTGGGCATGGCCGCCAGCAGCGCCGGCAGTCGCTCACGCGCGATGGGAGGGACGCTGCAGTGGGGCACGGTGTTGGTCATCGCCTTCTCTCCTAGGGTTTGCACTGCCACGTGCGTGACATCCGGGCGCGAGACCCGGGTGCTACGTTCGCACGGCCCGGGCAACTGCGCGCCGCCATGCCGCGTCGTTGCCCCTCAGTGTGCACCGAAGCGCAGTGCGGCAGGGCACGAGCAAGACCGTTGCCAATACACCGAGAGGAGACACGATGTACCGATTCCATCACCCCCGTCCGAAGTGCGGCCCGCGCAGGCGCACGCTGGCTGCCGCCACCGCCGCCCTGCTCGTGAGCGCGTGCGGCGGCGGGGACGGCGACAAGGCCCCTGCCCCGGCGGCCGACCCGCTCGTGGTCACGACCGCGTCCGGTCCCATCCGCGGACAGGCGAGCGCGGCAGGCGGCACGATGCTGGAGTTCAAGGGCATTCCGTATGCGGCGCCTCCGGTCGGCCCCTTGCGTTGGCGACCGCCGGCGCCGCCCGCCTCGTGGACCGAGGTGCGCGACGCCACCGCCTTCGGACCCGCCTGTGCGCAACCGGCCAGCCCGTTCGGTACCGCGACCACCACCGTCAACGAGGACTGCCTCACGCTCAACGTGTTCCGCCCCAGCACGCCCGGCCCGCATCCGGTGATGGTGTGGATCCACGGCGGGGCGTTCTATCTTGGCGCCAGCGCGGGCTATGACCCTGCGAGCCTGGTGGCGCAAGGCGTGGTCGTGGTGACGATCAACTACCGCCTTGGCGCGCTCGGCTTCATGGCCCATCCGGCCCTGAGCGCCGAACAGGGCGGTCACTCCGGCAACTACGGCCTGATGGACCAGCAAGCCGCCCTGCGCTGGGTGCAGGCCAACATCGACAAATTCGGGGGCGACAAGAACAACGTGACGATCTTCGGCGAGTCGGCCGGCGGCTTCAGCGTGCTGTCGCATCTGGCCGCGCCCGAGTCCGCCGGGCTCTTTCACAAGGTCATCGTGATGAGCGGGGCCTACGGGATGGGAGCGACCAGCCAAGACACCCTCGCCGCCGCGCAGACCAAGGGGCAGACGATCGCGACGGCGGCGGTCAACGAGGTCACCGGGGCCGGCGGCGCGCCGTGCGACACCAATACCGTCGCGTGCCTGCGCAGCCTGCCGGCCTCGGCGCTGCTCACGGCGCAGATGGCGGCCTACCCGAACGGCCCGGTGCCGAGCGTCGACGGTCGCGTGCTGGATGCCTCGGTGCGCGCCAAGGTCCACGCCGGGACGGTCCCGCCCGTGCCGGTCATCCAGGGGAGCACGCGGGACGAGTACCGACTCTTCGGCGCTTTGCGGGAGATGCGCGGCGAGGCGCCGCTCGATGCCTCGACGCTCCCCGCGGCGATCCGGGCGCTGGGCATCCCCGACCCGACCGCCTCGGCGCTCGCTTCGGGGCCGTACAACCCCGCACTCTTCGGCAACAACGCCAGCTTCGCCTACGGTGCGCTGGGCACCGACCTGGTGTTCGCCTGCAACGGGCTGAACCTCGCGAAGCGGCTCTCCGGCCACGGGCGCGCCGTGTACTCCTACGAGTTCCGCGACCGCACCGCCCCGGAGGTGCTGCCGGCCGTCAGCTTCCCGCAAGGTGCGGCTCATTCGGCGGAACTGCAGTACCTGTTCGACATGCCACGACCGCTGAACCCTGAGCAGCAGGCGCTGAAGTCGGCGATGGTGCGCTACTTCACCCACTTCGCGCGCACCGGACAGCCCGCGGGAGACGGCCTGCCGGCATGGGCCGCGTTCACTGCCGCGGCGCCCACCTACCTGGGCCTGGATATCGCGGCCAGCGGTGGCATCGCGCCCTTCGGGACCTTCGCGACCGAGCACCAGTGCGACACGGTTTGGGCGTCACTGGCGAACTGACGCACGCCCAGCCCGCCCGCGCGGCCCCGGAGCCTCCGGGCCGGGCCGCGGGCGCCTTCCATCTGGCGCCTGGGGCTCGCGGCGCGGGCCGCGCCCTCAACACACGCCGAACACGACGCCCAGTTCCCCCAGCCAGCGGCGGTAGGCCGCGCTCAGCCGGTCCGCCGCGCTGTGCAGTTCGCCCCCGGACAGTGGAAGCCGTTTGGGCGTCTGCGACTCCAGCACCGGCTGGTCCTGCGTGAAGATGGTGTGCTGGAAGGCGGACAGCTCCTCGTCCGAGGACTCGAAGTCGGTCACCGCCAGACGGAACCACACCCGGCTGCGTTCGGGCTCCATCGGGCAGACGAGCAAGACGATCACGTCACGGTAGCCGTCCTGCGCCTGCGGCAGCTTGGTCAGCACGGCCGTGTAGGGGGCGGGCACGGCGTAGCTGTACTCCACCTCGGTGCCACCGGTGGCCAGGCGGTTGCTCTGCGGCTGCCACGCGCGGCAACCCGTGGCGAGCAACCCGGCCTCGCCCGTCTCGACGCGATACGGTGCGATCTCGGTGTGTCCGCGGTCGCCCAGCCAGCCCTCGTGCACGAAGCCGAAGTGCGACATGTCGAGGAAGTTCTCGACGATGCGAGGCGCGCTGGTCGCCACGTCGTACGGCCCCACGAGCAGCGTGCGCAGACGAGGAACGTCCTCGGTCTCGATCGTCGGCAGGGCTTCCTCGCCCTGCTCCAAGCGCACCCACACCAGGCCCGCCAATTCCTGCGTCTCATAGGAGCAGGCGCGGTGGCCGGCAGGTGGCACGAACCCGGGCACGGCCGGCACGCGCACGCACTGCCCGGTCCCCTCGAACTGCCAGCCGTGATACGGACACTCGAGACGCCCCTCGTGCACGCGGCCGAGCGAAAACCTCGCGCCTCGATGGGGGCAGCGGTCCGCGAAGGCCCGCAACACGCCGCTCGCGTCGCGCCACACCACCAGGTCCTGCTCCAGCAGGCGCACCGGCACCGGTGCCTGCCTCACGCACGCCGCTTCGCACACCGGGTGCCACAGCCGTTTCTCGATCATCGCCCGCCTCTCGCGCTGCCACCAAATACAAAGGCCGCCGGAGCCTGGCAGCCCCGGCGGCCCGTGCGTCGTGTGCTCAGTTGGTGGGCACCCGGCCTTCGACGCCCTTCACATACCAGTTGATGCCGTGCAGGAACTTGTCGTCGGCGACCTGGTCCTTGGCCAGCACTTCCTTGCCGCTCTGGTCGACGATGGGGCCCTTCCAGATCACGAAGCTGCCGTCCTTGAGGCCGGCCTTGATCTTCTCGACCTGTTCCCTCACGTCGGCAGGCACCTTGTCGGAAATCGACACCAGGTCGATCGCGCCTTCCTTGACGCCCCACCAGTTCTGCTCGGTCTTCCAGGTGCCTTCCAGCACCTCCCGGACAGCCTTCTTGTAGTACGGGCCCCAGTTGATGACGGCCGAGCCAAGGTGCGAGTTCGGGCCGAAGGCGCTCATGTCCGAATCCCAGCCAAAGCCGAGCTTGCCGGCCTTCTCGGCCGTCTGCAGCACCGCGGACGAGTCGGTGTTCTGCATCAGCACGTCGGCGCCCTGGTTGATCAGGGACTGCGCGGCCTCGCCTTCCTTGGGCGGGTCGAACCACTTGTTGACCCACACCACCTTGGTCTTGACATTGGGGTTGACCGACTGGGCGCCCAGCGTGAACGAGTTGATGTTGCGGATCACCTCGGGGATGGGGATCGACGCCACCACGCCCAGCGTGTTGGACTTGGTCATCTTGCCGGCGATCACGCCCGCCATGTAGGCACCCTCGTAGGTGCGCGAGTCGTAGGTGCGCATGTTGTCGGCCGTCTTGTAGCCGGTCGCATGCTCGAACTTCACGTCCTTGTGGTCGGCCGCAACCTTGAGCATGGGCTCCATGTAGCCGAAGGTCGTGCCGAAGATGAGCTTGTTGCCCTGGCCCACCATGTCGCGGATCACGCGCTCGGCGTCCGCCGCCTCCGGCACGTTCTCGACGTAGCTCGTCACGACCTTGTCGCCGAACTCGGCCTCGACCTCCTTGCGGGCGCGGTCGTGGGCGTAGGTCCAGCCGGCGTCCCCGACCGGGCCGACGTAGGCGAAGGCGATCTTCAGCGGCTCGGACGCGGCCGGCGCCTCGGTGACGGGAGCGGGCGCGGGAGCCGGCGCCTCGGCCTCCTGCTTGCCGCAGCCGGCCAACAGGGCGGCCGCCGCGATCGAGCCGAAGCTCGCCAGCTTCAGCAGGGAACGTTTGGTCTGGTCGGTCATGGGTCTCTCCGAAAGGACGCTGGAAAAGGTCGATTATGGGTCGTGCCGGCGGCGGGGCGGGCGCTTGCAGCCCTCGCTCGGTAGCGGAGTCAGCTGCCCGGATAGAAGGGCTTGCCCAGGGATGCCGGCATGTTCACACGGATCCATGTCGGGTTGCGCGAGATCAGCACCAGCACCACGATGGTCGCCAGGTAGGGCAGCATCGTCAGGAACTGGCTCGCGATCTGCACGCCCTGCCCCTGCAGGTGGAACTGCAGCATGGTCACACCGCCGAACAGGTAGGCGCCAAGCAAGACCCGGGCCGGGCGCCAGGTGGCAAACGTCGTCAGCGCCAGCGCGATCCAGCCCTTGCCGGCGATCATGCCCTCGACCCACAAGGGGGTGTAGACGACCGAGATGTACGCGCCCGCGACACCGCACAGCCCGCCACCCACCGCCACGGCGAGCAGGCGGATGCGGCGCACCGGGTAGCCCAGCGCGTGGGCCGACTCGGGCGATTCGCCCACCGCACGCAGCACCAGCCCAGCGCGGGAGCGGTACAGGAACCACGCGAGCGCGACGGTAAGCACGATCGCGAGGTAGACCATCGGGTGGTGCTTGAAGAAGGCCGGGCCCACGAAGGGCAGATCGGCCAGCCCGGGGATCTCGAAGCGGGGGCGTTCGGAGAGCTTTTCCTGCGTGTAGCGGATGCCGACGAAGGCCGAGAAGCCGGCGCCGAAGAGGCTGAGGGCCAGGCCCGTGGCGTACTGGTTGGTGTTGAGCCAGATGACCAGCAGCCCGAAGGCAGCCGCCAACGTCGCGCCGGCCGCCGCCCCTGCGGCGAAGGCCAGCCAGTCGCTGCCGGTGTGCACCGCCGTCGCGAAGCCGGCGATGGCGGCCACGAGCATCATTCCCTCGGCCCCGAGGTTGACGATGCCGGCGCGTTCGTTGATCAGCAGGCCCAGTGCGGCGATCGCCAGGACGGTGCCGGCGTTCATCGTCGCCGCGATGAGCAAGGCGATGGCGTCCATGGTCAGGCCTTTTTCGTCGTGAGGGCCGCGGCGGAGGCGGCACTGCGCTGCCAGCGCACCCGGTAGTGGATCAGCGTGTCGCAGGCCAGCAGCGTGAAGAGCAGCAGGCCCTGGAACACGCCCGTGAGCGACTTGGGCAGGCCCAGGCGCGATTGCGCCAGCTCGCCGCCGATGTAGAACATGCTCATGAGCACGGCGGAAAAGACGATGCCCACCGGATGCAGCCGGCCGACGAAGGCCACGATGATCGCGGCGAAGCCGTAGCCCACCGGCACGTAGGGGGTGAGCTGCCCCAAGGGGCCTGCCGCCTCCAGTCCGCCGGCCAATCCCGCCATGCCACCGGAGGCGAGCAGCGCGGTCCACAGCGACCGGCGCGACGAGAAGCCCGCGTAGCGCGCTGCCGCAGGTGCCAGGCCGCCGACCTGCAACTGGAAGCCGGCGTACGTGCGGAACAGGAAGGCCCAGAAGATCGCCACCATCGCCAGCGCGATCAGCAGGCCGATGTGGACCCGGTAGCCGGTGACCAGGCGCGGGATCTTGGTCGGCTCCGCGAACGTGACCGTCTGCGGGAAGTTGTAGCCCTGCGGATCCTTCCACGGACCGTAGACCAGGTAGCTCAGCACCATGTCGGCCACATAGACCAGCATCAGGCTCACGAGGATCTCGTTCGCATTGAAGCGGTCGCGCAGCAACGCAACGATGCCGGCCCACACCATCCCGCCCAGCATGCCGGCCAGCAGGATCGCCACGACGATGCCGCGCCCGGTATCGGGGCCCGCCTGCATCGCCACCCCGCCGGCGAAGACCGCCCCGAGGATGAACTGGCCCTCGGCACCGATGTTCCAGACGTTCGAACGGAAGCACAGCGCCAAGCCCAGCGCGATGAGGATCAACGGCGTGGCCTTGATCGCCAGCTCGCTCAGGGCGTAGCCGTTCTTGATGGGCTCGTAGAAGAACACCTGCAGGCCCCTCACCGGATCCTTGCCCAGGGCCACGAACAGCAGCACGCCGATGACCACGGTGATCGCCAGCGCCAGCAACGGCGAGGCGATGGACATGACCCGCGACGGTTCAGGGCGGGCTTCGAGCTTAAGCATGGGCCGTCTCCTGCGGGCGGTGGTCCGCGCGCGGCTGCGCACCCGGCCACAGTCCGCTCATCCACGCACCGATCTGCTCGACGGTGGCTTGCGCAGTGGGCATGGCCGGCGACACGCGCCCCTGCGCGATCACCACCAGGCGGTCGCTGATCTCGAAGAGTTCCTCCAGCTCCTCGCTGACCACCAGCACGGCGCAGCCCGCATCCCGCAGTGCGAGCAGCTCGCTGCGGATCTGCGCGGCGGCACCGACGTCCACGCCCCAGGTGGGCTGTGCGACGACGAGGACCCTGGGCTGGGCCTCGATCTCGCGGCCGACGATGAACTTCTGCAGGTTGCCGCCGGACAGCGACTTGGCGGCGGCGTCCGGCCCCCCGGCCTTCACGTTGAACCGCGTGATCAGGTGCTGGGCCTGTGCGCGCAGTCCTCGCACGTCCACCCAACCGGTGCGCGCGCGCACGCACTCGGTGCGGGTCAGCAACGTGTTCTCGGCCAGGGACATCGTGGGCACCGCGCCGCGGCCCAGGCGCTCCTCGGGCACGAAGTGCAACCCCTGGCGGCGGCGCTTGCGCGGCGAGTGGCGGGCGATGTCCTCGCCGAAGAGCCGGATCGAGCCGGCGGGCGCGCGCGTGTCCTCGCCGGACAGCGCCGCGAGCAGTTCCTGCTGCCCGTTGCCCGAGACCCCCGCGACGCCCAGGATCTCCCCACGCCGCACTTCGATGCGCACGTCCTCCAGGCTGGTGCCGAAGGGGTGCGAGCGCGGCAGCGTGAGGCCCTTGACGGCCAGGGCCACCTCGCCGGCCTGGACCGGCCGGTGCACGAGCTGTGGCGGCTCGGCGCCGATCATGAGGCGCGACAGGCTCGCGTTGGTCTCCTTCGTCGGGTCCACCTCGCCCGTCACCCGGCCGCCGCGCAGCACGGTGCAGTGGTGGCACAGCGCCCGTATCTCGTCGAGCTTGTGGCTGATGTAGAGGATGGAGCAGCCGGTCGACGCCAGCTGGCGCAGCGTGACGAAGAGCTTGTCCACGGCCTGCGGCGTGAGCACGGACGTGGGCTCGTCGAGGATCAGCAGCTGGGGGCTGGTCAGCAGCGCGCGCACGATCTCCACGCGCTGCCGCTCGCCGACGCTGAGGGTGTGGACCGGCCGCAGGGGGTCCACCTCCAGTCCGTACTGTCCGGACACCTCGCGGATGCGCTGGGTCACCTGCGCCAGGCTCATGCGCTTGTCCAGCCCCAGCCACACGTTCTCGGCAGCGGTGAGCGTGTCGAACAGCGAGAAGTGCTGGAACACCATGCTGATGCCCAACTCGCGCGCCTCGTGAGGGTTGCGGATCACGACCGGCTCGCCGTTCCAGCGGATCTCGCCCTCGTCGGGCCGCACCGCCCCGTAGATGATCTTCATCAGGGTGGACTTGCCCGCGCCGTTCTCGCCGAGCACGGCATGGATCTCCCCCGGCGCCACCTTGAGGTGCACCTGGTCGTTCGCCTTGACGGCGGGGTATTGCTTGCTGATGCCCTGGAGCTCCAGACGCAACGGCATGTCGTTCTCCTGGACGGCTGGTGATGCAGGGAAACCGAAGCCGGCCCCGGTTCCCATGTCCCGGGGCACCGCCACGCGGCGGCCGGGCCCCGGTGGCCCTCGAAAACTCGCGCCCGCGATTGTCCCTCAACGGCGACGCGCGCCCTTCGGCCTAGCACGTCGCGGGCCAGAGGCGGGCTCCTGCATCTTCAGGCTTGCGGCCCGGTTTCGGGCGGGCCGAGCGTCGGGGCTCGGGCAGCTCCGGGAGCGGGATGGCAGTACATGGTGTCTCCTCTCTTGTGCTTCGATCCCGTCGGCGCGGGATTCAACGTGGCGCCGGCTCGGGGCCGGGGCGCCGGTGGCGGGGGTGCCCCGCGACGTAGGCCTCGACCAGGTGGCGTTCGTCGCTGAGCGTCATCCAGGCGAAGAGCTTTTCGTGCGGCTGGCGTGTGACCGACAGGCGATGCCTGTCCACCGGTCCGCAGGCCCAGTCCCACACGCACAGGTCGGCCAGGCGGCCCGGCTCGAGGCTGCCGATCTCGTGGTCCAGCCGCAGTGCGCGCGCGCCGCCCAGCGTCGCGGTGTAGAGCGCCTTCCACGCGGGCAGCCGCACGCCGCGCATGGCCTGCACCTTGTAGGCCTCGGCCAGGGTGCGCTGCATCGACAGCGTGGTGCCGCCGCCCACGTCGGTGGCCATGCTGACGACCCCGCCCTGCGCCTCCAGCTGTTGCCAGTCGATCAGCCCGCTACCGAGGAAGAGGTTGGACGTCGGGCAATGGGCGATGTGGGCGCCTGTGGCGGCCAACAGCGCCCTGTCGTCATGGTCCAGCCAGATCCCGTGGGCGAGCACGGCGCGGTCGGTCAGGAGCCCGAAGCGGTGATAGACGTCCAGGTAGCTGCGCGCCTCGGGAAACAGCTCGGCGACCCAGGCGACCTCGGCGCGGTTCTCGGCCACGTGGGTCTGCATGTACAGGTCCGGCACCTCGCGCATCAGCCGCCCGGCCATCTCCATCTGCGCGGGCGTGCTGGTGGGTGCAAAGCGCACCGTCATCGCATAGGCGAGCCGGCCCGTGCCGTGCCAGCGCCGGATCAGCTCGCGGCTGTCGCGTTCAGCCGACTCGACCGTGTCGGTGAGCGCGGGTGGCGCATGCCGGTCCATCAGCACCTTGCCGGCGACGAGGCGCATGCCCCGCTCATGGGCGGCGGCCAGCAGCGCTTCCGCACTCACGCGGTGGACGGTGGGAAACACCACGGCGGTGGTCGTCCCGTGCGCCAGCAGCGCGTCGCAGAAGCGGGCCGCGCCTTCCGCGGCGACGGCCGGGTCGGCGTAGCGCTGCTCTGCCGGGAAGGTGTAGGTGTCCAGCCACTCCAGCAGCTCGGTGCCGTAGCTGGCGATCACGTCGAGCTGCGGCGAGTGGACGTGGGTGTCGACGAAGCCGGGCATGAGGAGGCGACCCCGATGGTCGACGCGCTGCCAGTCCTCGCCCGGCGCCTGTTCCGCCGGGCGGGCACCGGCGATCCGCCCCTCCTCGACGAGGAGCCAGTGGTCCGGGCGGAACCGCACCGCGGGGCCGCCCTCGGGTGACCAGCCCGGATCGCCGGTGAAGTCGAGCAGGTCGGCGCGGATCGCGAGCCGCCGCGCGCCGGCGTGGGCGGGAACGGACCGGCTCATGACGCGCTCACCAAGCCGCGGGCGACGTCGCGCACCCGCTCGCGGAACCACTTGTGCGCCGCCGACGGATGCGTGCGGTCGTGCCACAGCTGGTAGTAGCTCATTGGGGGAAAACCGACGGGACAGCGCACGATGCGCACCGGCAGTTGATCCACGTAGCGCTGGCAGAACAGGCGGCCCGTGGTGAGCACCAGCAGGCTGGACGCGACCATCTGCGGGATCTGGCCGAAGTGGGCGCTGCGCACCGTGACGTTGCGATGCAGGCCCTGTGCGTCGAGGAAGGCGTCGATCACGCCCAGCGACTCGCGCCCGGTGTGCAGCGGGGTCGGCGCCACGTGTTCGCAGCCGAGGTACCTCTCCACCGTCCAGCCCCGTGGCGAGCGCACCGCGGGGTGGTCCTGGGCGACCAGGCAGACGACCTCGTCGGTCAACAGGCGCCCCAGATGCAGGTCCTCGGGCGGCTCCAGCCAATTGCCGACGACCAGGTCCACGTCGCCGGAGGCGAGCCGGCGCTGAATGTCGAATTCGGCCGACAGCGGCACGAGTTCCAGCCGCACGCCCGGCGCCAGGTGCTTGATCCCGGTGACGAGCCGCGGCAGGAACAGCGGGTCCAGGTAGTCGCTCGCCGCGACCCGGAACGTCGATTCGCTCGTCATCGGGTCGAAGCCGCGGTAGCGCTCGCGCACGCCGAAGAGCCGGTCGGCCTCGCGGAGCAGGTTGCCGGCCGGCTCCAGCAGTTCCAGCGCAACCGGCGTCGGCACCATCCCGTGGCCCGAGCGCACGAGCAGCACGTCGCCCGTGGCGTCGCGCAGGCGTCGCAGGTGGGCGCTGACGGCAGGCTGGGACAGATTGAGCTTCATCGCGGCCCGTGAGACGCTGCGTTCGGTGATCAGGGTGTGGAGGACTCGCACCAGGTGCAGCTCTATGTTGTCGAAATCGGGGGTCCGTCCCATACGCCGCCCTTTATATGAACTATCGGCATTCTCGTATAGCACGGGGAGCCCGCCGATGTACCGTAGGGAAATCTCCGAGCTTCCGAGCAGCCCGTCCTGCAGGCACCTCTCATGAACGACATGGCGATCCGATTCCTGCACCGCGGCCAAGTGGTGCGATTGGAGCAAGTGGCCCCCACCCTCACGCTGCTGGATTGGCTGCGCGAGGACGCCCGCCGCACCGGCACCAAGGAAGGCTGCGGCGAGGGCGACTGCGGCGCGTGCACCGTGGTACTGGGCGAACTGGAGGGCGAACCGGGCGCCGAGCGCGTGCGGTATCGGGCGATCAACAGCTGCATCCGATTGATGTCCTCGATCGACGGCTGCGCCCTGTGGACCGTGGAAGACCTGCAGGGCGCGGACGGCGTGCTCCACCCGGTCCAGCAGGCGCTGGTCGACCACCACGGCTCGCAGTGCGGTTTCTGCACGCCGGGCTTCGTGATGTCGATGTTCGCGCTCTATCAACAGCGCGTGGCCCGGTGCGAGCGCGCGTGCGAGATCAGCCGCGAGGAAGCCCAGGAAGCGCTGTCGGGCAACCTGTGCCGCTGCACCGGCTACCGGCCCATCCTGGAGGCGACGCAGAAGATGGTGCACTACCCCCGCCGCGCGCTGGACGAGCAGAGGCTGATCGCGCAGCTGCGCGCGCTGCGGCGCGACCAAGGGGTGGGTGATGGAGCCGCCCTGCGCCCACGCACGCTGGACGAACTGCTGCAATGGCGCGCAGCTCATCCCGAGGCGCAGGTCATCGCCGGCTGCACCGACGTGGGGCTGTGGATCACCAAGGCGCACCGGCAGTTCGAGCGCACGCTGGACGTCACGTTCGTGCGCGAACTGCAGCGCGTGGAAGAACGGGGCGGCGTGCTCGCCATCGGCGCAGCGGTGCGCCTGAGCGATGCCTATGCGGCACTGGAAGCACGCTGGCCCCAGCTGCGTGCGTTTGCCGCGCGCTTTGCCGGCGTGCCGGTGCGCGAATCGGGCACGCTGGGCGGCAACGTCGCCAACGGCTCGCCGATCGGTGACTCGATGCCGTTGCTCATCGCGCTCGCAGCCGAGGTGGAGCTGCGCAGCGTGCGCGGCGTGCGCAGGCTGCCGCTGGAAGACCTCTACACCGGCTACCGGCGCAACGTCCTGGCCGCCGACGAGGTGCTCACCGAGATCCGCGTGCCGCTGCCCCGCCCCGGCGCACGCCTGGCCGCCTACAAGCTTTCCAAGCGCTTAGACGACGACATCTCGGCGGTCTGCCTCGCGGTCGACCTGGCCGTGGAGGACGGCCGCGTCGGGCATGCCGGCATCGGCGTCGGCGGGATGGCGGCGACGCCCAGGCGCGCCGTGCAGACCGAAGCGGCGCTGCGCGGCGCGCCCTGGAACGAAGCGACCGTCCGCCGGGCGATGGAGACGCTGAGGCAGGAGTTCGCCCCCATCGACGACATGCGCGCCAGCGCCGCCTATCGCCGCGAGGCCGCGGGCAATCTGTTGTGGCGCTACTGGCTCGAGAGCCTGGGTCAGTCCGCGGTGCGGCTCGACGATGGGGCGCTCGAACCGCTGCCCGCGTGAAGGAGGAGCCATGAACGCCCCCGAGACCCTCATCCGTGCGACACCCGCCGCCGAGGTGCAAGGCGCGGGCCTCGTGCCGGCCGCTTGCGGCTCACCGCTGCCGCACGAGAGCGCCCGCGCCCAGGTGGCGGGACGCGCCCTCTACATCGATGACCTGCCCGAGTGGCAGGGTACCCTCTACGCCGCGCCGGTGACGAGTCCCGTGGCGCATGGCCGGCTCAAGGGGCTGGATGCCGCGGCCGCGCTTGCGATGCCGGGCGTGGCGGGCATCGTGACCGCCGAGGACATCCCCGGCGACAAGCGCTTCGCGGTGACGGCGCACGACGAGGCGATCCTTCCGGTCGACGAGGTCGAGTACCTGGGTCAGGTGGTGGCACTGGTCGTCGCCGACTCGCCGCAGAAGGCCCGCGCCGCCGCCCGCGCGGTACGCTGCGAGGTCGAGCCGCTGCCCGCGATCCTGACCATCGAGGAGGCGCTGCAGGCCCACAGCTACGTGCTGCCGCCCGTGGTCGTGCGTCGCGGCGAGCCGGACGTGGCGCTCCACGAAGCTCCGCAACGGCTGCGCGGCGAGTTCTGCGTCGGCGGCCAGGAGCACTTCTACCTCGAAGGCCAGATCGCGTACGCGGTTCCCGAGGAGGATGGCTGGCACATCCTCAGCTCGACACAGCACCCCGGCGAGGTGCAGCACTGGGTGGCGCATGCCCTGGGTGTCGACAACCACCAGGTCCGCGTGGAATGCCGCCGCATGGGCGGCGGCTTCGGCGGCAAGGAGACGCAGGCCGGGCACCTGGCGGTATGGGCGGCGCTGGCCGCGCGCAAGCTCGGCCGTCCCGTCAAGCTGCGCCTGGAGCGGCTGGACGACATGCTGATCACCGGCAAGCGGCACAACTTCCTCTACCGCTACGAGGTCGGCTTCGAGCGCGACGGCCGCATCCGCGCGCTCAAGCTGATGCTGGCCTCGCAGTGCGGCTTCTCGGCCGACCTCTCCGGTCCTGTCAACGACCGCGCCGTCTTCCATGTCGACAACGCCTACTTCCTGGAGCACGTCGAGGTCACTTCGTACCGCTGCAAGACCCACACCCAGAGCAACACCGCTTTCCGCGGCTTCGGCGGCCCGCAAGGAATGATCGCCATCGAGGCCATCCTGGGAGACATCGCGCGTCACCTGGGACTGGACCCGCTCACCGTGCGGCAACGCAACTTCTACGGCACGACCGAACGCAACCAGACGCACTACGGGATGACCGTGGAGGACAACGTCGCGCCGGAGCTGGTCGCACGGCTCGCGGCCGACGCGCGCTACGCCGAGCGGCGTCGCCGCATCGATGCCTGGAACGCCGGGCAGCCGGTGCTCAAGCGCGGTCTTGCGCTCACGCCGGTCAAGTTCGGCATCTCGTTCACCGCGACCTTCTTCAATCAGGCAGGCGCACTCGTCCACGTCTACGGCGACGGCACGGTGCAGGTCAACCACGGCGGCACCGAGATGGGCCAGGGCCTGCACACCAAGGTCTGCCAGATCGTCGCCGACGAACTGGGCGTGCCCTTCGAGCGGGTGCGCATCACCGCCAGCGACACCAGCAAGGTACCGAACGCCTCCGCCACCGCCGCCTCGAGCGGCACCGACCTCAACGGCCGGGCGGCGCAGTTCGCCGCGCGGCAGATCCGCCAGCGGCTCGTGGAGTTCGTCGCGCGCGAGCAGCAGGTCGACGCGGCCAGCGTCGTGTTCGCCAGCGGCAAGGTGATCACGCCCAAGGCGACCCGCGACTTCGCCGACGTCGTGCACGCCGCCTATGTCGCGCGCGTGCAGCTGTGGTCGGACGGGTTCTACGCGACACCCAAGATCCACTACGACAAACACACGCTCAGCGGCCGGCCGTTCTACTACTTCGCCTACGGCGCCGCGCTGACGGAGGTCGTGATCGACACGCTGACCGGCGAGAACAAGGTAGTCGGCGTGGACATCCTCCACGACGTGGGGCGCAGCATCAACCCGGCGCTGGACATCGGCCAGATCGAGGGCGGCTTCATCCAGGGCATGGGCTGGCTCACCACCGAGGAGCTGGTGTGGAACCGAGAGGGCAGGCTCCTCACGCACGCCCCCAGCACGTACAAGATCCCGGCCACCGGCGACGTGCCGCCGCACTTCGAGGTGCGCCTGTGGCCGGAGCCGAACCGGGAGGACAACGTCTTTGGCTCCAAGGCCGTCGGCGAGCCGCCCTTCATGCTCGCGATCTCGGTGTACGAAGCGCTGCGCGATGCGATCGCCGCGGTGCGGCCGCAGGACCGGCGGCCGGTCGTGCTGCATGCACCTGCGACGCCCGAGTCGGTGCTGCGCGCGGTGCGCTCGCGCCTGGAGTGAGCCGGTGCGCCTGCAGGACACGGCCAGGCTCTGGGCCGCCGGCGGGCGGCCGGCCGTCGTCGTCGAGGTGGTCGACACGCAGGGCTCCGCCCCCCGCGAAGCCGGCGCGCGCATGCTCGTGGCGGCCGACGAGGTCGCGGGCACGATCGGCGGTGGCCACCTGGAATTGCAAGCGATCGAACTGGCCCGCGCGCGCCTGGCGGCCGGTCATCGGCAGGTGTTCGACCAGCGATACCCGCTCGGCCCAGCCTTGGGACAATGCTGCGGAGGCGTGGTGACATTGCGCTTCGCGTCCCTAGATGAACGCGATGTGACGACATGGCCCGAGGAACCCGTCCTCTTCACGCTGCAGCTCTACGGCGCCGGCCACGTCGGTCGCGCGATCGCCCGGCTGCTTGCCACGTTGCCATGCCGGGTGCAGTGGATCGACGAGCGCGCGGGGGAGTTTCCGGACGGCCTGGCCGAGGGTCGCCCCGAGGCGCGGACGCTCTGGCCGGCGCACATCGAGCCCGTGTGCGTCGACACGGTCGAGGCGGAGGTCGACGAAGCCCCGCCCGGCGCGTACTACCTGGTGCTCACGCACCGCCACGACCTGGACCTGCGCATCTGCGAGGCGATCTTGCGGCGGCGCGACTTCGCCTACCTGGGCCTCATCGGCTCGAAGACGAAGCGCGCGCGCTTCGAGCACCAGCTGCTCGGGCGGGGCATCGCGCCAGAGGCCCTGGCGCGCATGACCTGTCCGATCGGCGTGCCGGGCATCGAGGGCAAGGCGCCCGAGGTGATCGCGGTGGCGGTGGCCGCGCAACTCCTTCAGCACGCAAACGCGGCCCGCCGGCAACCCTGACCTTGACGGGTCAGGGCGACCGTCCCACCCGCGGCTTGCAAGGCACGCGGGTTGCCGGTTCCTCTGCGACGCATTTCATCGCACCGAGAAGGAGTCATCGATGCCAGACGCCCGACGCGCTGCCGGCCCCGGCAAGCCCCTCAAGGAACGCATCGCGAGCGTGAACGAACGTGAGGAGATCGACGAGACGCTCGCGCAGGCCGAGGAGCGGGTGGACCGCACCGCGCACGCCGCCTCGCGCGCGCAACCCTCGCCCCAGGTGAGCAACGAGGACCTGCCGCGCAGTCCGCCCGAGCAGCAAGGCACGAAGGGACCGGGCGACCAGCAGTCCTGAACACGAGGGTGGGGCGGGCGGACCGCTCGCAGCCGCCCTCGCATCGACTCAAGCGGACAACCAGCGTTCTGCAAATTCTTCACCCGGCACTGCGCGGCCGTAGTGCCAGCCTTGTGCCTGGGCGCAGCCCAGTGCGCGCAGGGCCTGCGCCTGCTCGGCCAGCTCCACGCCTTCTGCCAGCGTGTGCAGTTCCAGGCTGCGCGCCATCGCGATGATGGCCGCGACGATCGCGTGGTCGTTGCGATCGGTGAGCATGTCGCGCACGAAGGACATGTCGATCTTGAGCTTGTCCACCGCGAAGCGCTTGAGGTAGGCCAGCGACGAGTAGCCCGTTCCAAAGTCGTCGATGGCCACCGCGAAGCCCTGTGCCTTCAGGCCGTCGAGCACCAGGGCCGTGCGCGCCGGATCCTCGATCAGTGAACTCTCGGTCACTTCGAGTTCCACCTCCCGCGGGTGCACGCCCGCCTCCCCGAGCAGTTCCACCGTGCGCGAGGGGAACTCGGCCTTGTCCAGTTGCAGCGCCGAGATGTTGATGGCCAGTCGGCCCGGCAGGTGCCGCCCCTGGGACTTCCAAGCCCGCAGCCAGCGCGCCGCCTCGGCCATCACCCACTCGCCCAGGCTCACGATCAGCCCACCTCGCTCGGCCACCGGGATGAACTCCTGCGGTCCGATGGCCCCGAGCTCGGGATGGGTCCACCGCAACAGCGCCTCTGCCCCCGAGAGGCGGCCGTCATCGAGGTGCACCAACGGCTGGAAGTGCAGCGCGAGCTGTCCCGGCTCGCGCAGCGCCCGCTTCAGCTCGCGCACGAGCATCGCCGAACGCTCGGTCTGCCGGCCCATCTCGGCGCTGTAGAAGCGGAACCCGCCGCCGGCCTGCTTGGCGCGGTACATCGCGATGTCGGCCGCCTTGAACAGCTCGTCCAGCTCCGTGCCGTCCTGGGGGCAGCCGGCGATGCCGATGCTCGCGTCCACGCTCAGCTCCTGCCCGGCGACGAGAATCGGCTCGCGCAGCACGCGCAGCAGCCGCTCGGCCACCTGAGCGCCGCATCGGGAGGCGTCGGCCTCCACCAGCACGAGGAACTCGTCGCCACCGTAGCGAGCGAGCGTCTCGCTGTGGCGAAGCACGCTCTCCAGCCTCTGTGCGAGCTGGGCCAGCAAGGCGTCGCCGGCCTCATGACCGAGACTGTCGTTGACCTCCTTGAACCGGTCTAGGTCGATCATCATCAGCGTCAGTCCCTGCCCGTCGCGCTGGCGCGCGGCGAGTGCCTGCTTCAAGCGATCGAAGAACAGCGCGCGGTTGGGCAGGCCCGTGAGGCTGTCGTAGAACGCGAGCCGCTCGATGCGCGCCGCCTGCGCCTTGTGTTCGCTCATGTCGGTCAGCGCGAGCACGTGGCGCCGCACGCGCGCGTCTGCGTCCACCACAGGGCTCAGGCTCGCCCACATCGGCAGCAGGTGACGCGCGTCGCGCGTGGCCAGCAGGAGTTCGCCCTCGTGCCCCTGACCCTGTCGCGCCTTGCGGATCAGCTCCTGCAAGCCCTGCTCTCCAGCGGGCACGAGCAGCGCGTCCAGCGGACGGCCGACCAGGTGCGCGGGGTCGTACCCGGTGAGGCGGTGCAACGCCGGGTTCACGGCGAGCACGCGCAGCTGCGGGTCCAGCACCAAGAGCGCCTGTCCGCTGTGCTCGAACACCACGCCTGCCAACCGCAGCGCGTCCCGCTGGCGGGCCCGCTCCAGAGCGAGTGCGCACAGGTGCGTGACATGCGAGACGGCCCGCTCCTGGTCCGAGACCGGCGGGTGGGCCTCCGCATGGTGCAGCATGATGACGGCCAGCACTTCGCCTTCGTCGTCGCATACCGGCTCCGCCCACACGGCGCCCACGCCCGCGGCCAGTGCTTCGGACTTCCAGTCGTGGCAATCGCGGCAGGCGGCCACGTCCTCGACGAGCACGCGGCGGCGTTCTCGAGCGGCCCGCACGGCCGGCCAGGCGACGGCCGCGCCCAACGCCAGGCCGTGAAGGAGCCCAGCGTAGGACGCGGGAAGGCTGGGGGCGGCCCGAAGTTCGAGGCGGGTGCGGTCGTCCGAGACCGCGACCACGGCGCAACGCGTGCCCTCGCACTGGCTCTCGAGGAAGCGCGCCAAGCCGTCGAGCAGCTCCTCCGACGGCGCGCCTTGCACCACCCGCTCCAGCACCCAGCCGTAGTGCTGCTGCCAGTCCATCGCGCGGCGGCGCTCGCTGACGTCGACCATCAGCCCGCGCAACCGGGTGGGCGTGCCCTCCTCTCGCACCACGTGCACGATGTCGCGCAGCCACAGCACGCGCCCGTCGGCCGCGAGCATCCGGTACTCCAGATCGTGGTCCCTGCCCGCACGCGTGCGCTCCGCGCAGACCCGTGCCACCTCTTCCCTGTCGTCCGGATGCAGGCGCCGCAGCCAGAAGTCCTCCTCCTCCAGCCATTGCGACACCGGATAGCCCAGTAGACGTTCGGCCTGAGGGCTCACATAGCTGAAGCGCAGCGTGGCCGCGTCGGCCTCCCAGAGGATGCCCTCGATGCCGCGCACCAGATCGCTCAGGTGCTGCTCGCTGCGGCGCACCGCATCTTCCGCACGCTTGCGCTCGGTGATGTCGTGCACGGTGCACTGGTAGTGCAGCGGGCGGCCCTCGGCATCGCGCACCACGACCGAAAGATCTTCCACCCAGACCGGTTCGGCCCGGGCGTCGAGCACGCGGTAGACCTCGGTGAATTCGTCCACCCCCGCCGCCACGTGCCCCGCAATGCGGTCGGCGAGCCACATCAGGTCCGCCGGGTGCACGAGATCGGTGAAGCGACGTCCGATCAGCTGGGCCGGCTCATGCCCGAAGCGGCGCGCGTTGTCCGAGACGTAGTCGATCGTGAGGCCCTCGTCCGCCCTGCACCGGAACAGCACGACAGGGCTGGCGATGAGCGCCTGCTGCGCCAGTCGCAGCTCCGCCAACGCCTGATCCCGCTCGGCCTCGCTCGCCTGGTGGTCCAGGGCGAACGCGATGTCCCAGCTCATCGCCTGCAAGGTGCTGCGCGTGCTCTCGCTGAACCAGCCGGGTTCCGACGCATAGAGCCCCAGCGCCCCGATGTTGTGGCCCCTCATGCGCACCGGCAGCGCCGCCATGCAGGCGATGCCGGCACGGCGGGCATGCTCCCATCGCGCGGCGGTCCGGGGGTCGGTGGCGAAGTCGTCCACCACGACCACGTCACCCGTCGCGATCGCCTGCCGCATCGGACCCGGCATGTGCAGGTAGTCGCCCTGCCGCACCGCGTCCAGGTAGCCGGCGTCGTCACCGCACCGGGCCGCGGGCCAGAGAAACTCGTGCGAGCCCCGGTCCAGGCCCACCCACGCCAGGCGCAACCCACCCTGGTGGACGGCCGCCTGGCACACCGCCTCGAACAGCTCCTGAGAGGTCTTGCTGCGCAGGAGCGCGAGATTGGTCTGGGACAGCAGCGCATACAGGCGCATCAGCCGCTCGAGGCCGTTCTGCGCCAGCCGGGCCTCGGTGATGTCGTAGGCGGTCCCCAGCACGGCAGGTTCGCCGTCCCAGTCCACCATGCCGGCAGACAGATCCACCCAGCGCACTTCTCCGCTGCGGTGGACGATGCGCAGTTCGTACCGGTTGGCCACCCGCTCCCCGTGACTGCGCGCGACGCCGCGCCTGCGCAGCAGCTCGCGGTCGTCCGGGTGCGCCAGGTGCCAGAACGGCATGCGACGCAACTCGGCCTCGCTGTAGCCGGTCAGCTCGCAGGCGGCGCGGTTGACGAACAGGAACGGCCCGCCCCGATGCACGACGATCGCGGTCGCCGTCGCGTCCGCGAGTTGTCCCATCCAGCGGACGAGGGGTTCGGAGGGCCGGTCTGCAGGCAGCATCGGTGGCTCGGGGGGTGACAAGGCACGAACCGCCGGATGGCGGCGCGCGCCCTCCGGTTATCGGCCGCCCTCCCCGTCACTTGAGCCTGCGTCTCGATGCGGGTCCTGCCCCCGCCTGGTCGCGCCCGGGGCCGGCGCGCGACCGGCCGCGGCCGTGCGCCGCTCCTCAGCTGCCGCCCTGCCCCGGACGCTTGCCGGGGTTCTTCCGCCGCGTGTGCGGTCCCCGGACAGGTTCGGAACGGCCGGCAGGAGCCGGCGTGCGGATGAGTTCGGTATGGCGATCCATGACGTTCTCCTGGCACGCCCCCGGGCGGCCGGCGCGGGCCGGCGGTATGCCCCAGGGCGGGTCCATCCCCCTGCGGCAAACCCCGTGCCGAAGGCGGACGGGCGCGCCGGCGCCTCAGGCGATGCAGGTCCGGTTCTTTCCCGTGCGCTTGGCCTCGTACAGCGCCTCGTCGGCGCGCTCCAGCGCCTCCTCCAGCCGCTCGCCAGCACGGTAGAGGGTGACCCCGGCCGAGAAGGTGATGAAGACCTGGCGATCCTCGTGCATGAAGAACTGGGCCGTGAGCGTGCGCTGCAGGCGCGTCAGCACCATCTGGGCTTCCTCGACGGTCGTTTCCGGCAACAGCACGACGAACTCCTCGCCGCCGTAGCGGGCCACGGTGTCCATGGGCCGCAGCGCCTGCTTCACGTGGTGCGCGAGGAACCGGAGCGCCTCGTCGCCCGTCTGGTGACCCAGCGTGTCATTGAGCTTCTTGAAGTTGTCGATGTCGAGCAGGCCCACCGACAGCTCGCGGCCGCCCCGCTCCGCCCGGGCCTGCTCGGCCTCGAAGGCCTGCATCAGGCCGCGCCGGTTGGCGATCTGCGTCAGCGGGTCGGTCGCGACCTCGGTGGACAGACGCTGCAACTCGGCCTCGAGCTCGCGCACCCTCTCGTCGAGCTCGCGCGCCTGGGCCTGCTCGTGGACCAGCCGCTGCTGCGCCTGGCCGACCTGCGCCTGGACCGCGCGGGCCTCCTCGACCAGTTCCTTGACGACGCCCGCCAGGCTCTCGAGCGAATCCGCCTGCTCGATCACGTCTGCGTAGCGCCCGACGTTGTCGTGGAAGCGGCCGGTGTCGGCGCTCAGCGTCTGGATCTCCTCCAGCATCGTGTTGATGACCTGCTTGAGCGCATCGCGCGCACGTTGGCGCTGTTCCTTGAGCTCGCGCTGCTGCGTGCGGGTGGCGTGCAAGAGATGGTTGACGCTGCGCACCGTTCGCGCCGTCAGCCCTTCCTCCAGCCGGCTGCGCATCAGCTCGCACTGCCCCTGTACCCAGCTGCCTTCCTCGCTCAGGTCACTGAGCCCGGCAGTCAGCTCCTGGCACAGGGCGCGCAACTGCTGCGTGAGGTGCTGCCGGTGTTCCAGCAGGCGCCGGGCATCGGCAGCCCAGCCTCGCCAGTCCTCCGCCAACTCCTCGTCGGCGCTTTGTGCCAGGGGCGGCACCAGATCCGCCAGCCGCGCCTTCAGCCGCCCGCAGCGGGGGTCATCGTCGGGCAGGGCGGGCCCGGCCGCGCCGGCCAGTTCGTGCACGACCGCCTGCCACGGCGGGGGCAAGACGGTCTCGCCCGCCCCGGACAAGGCCATGGACTGGGGTGGTGCCGGGCGTGCCGTGGCTCCCGGGCCGGTCGACGGTGTCCCTGCCCCCAAGACCGCAGGCGACGCCCCGCCGCCTTCGGCCGCTTCGTCTCCCCCCACGTAGGCCGGGTCGTCGAGCCGATCGCTGTCCCAGCTCGACAGCAACTGCGACAGGCGCTGGGCGAGCCTGGCGGCATCCCCGCGGCCCGCGGCCAGCACCCGCTGCAGGCTGTCCTTCTTGCGGGCGCTCGTCCACTGCCGCCCGCCGCGCTCGAGCCCACGCGCCACGCGGCCGATGAGCGACGCCCAGGCCTCGGCGCTCATCTCGTCCGCCGGTTGCCACTCGACGGCCAGGCGCTCTGCCTGCTCCCAGCGCCGCTGGCGCACGGCGTCGCGCAGGGCCGGGGCCGCATCCCGGCGCTCCAGCAGGCGCTCCAGGACGCGGATGGCGGCAGTAGCGCCGGGGGCCGCATCCGATGCCGACGCCGGCTCGCCTGCCTCGGCGAGGTAGGCGCGTGCGTAGTTGTCGGGCGTCGGTTCGAGGCGCTGCTGGGCCAGGCGCAGCAGCGCGGCCTTGGCCAGCTGCGCCGGCGTGCGGGGCGCATCGTCGAGGGGCGCAGGCTGAGTGGCCGGGCCGCTCGGCGCAGGAGGCACGGGATGGTCCATCTGGGAACGGAACTTCTGGGGCCCTCGTCGGGGGCGGTTCAGATCAGGGTATGGGGACGCGGGCCGTGCCCGGGCACGGGCTCCGCCCCGGCCTGCTCGCCGGCCTTGGCGACCTGGCCGATCCACGGTGCCTTGCGCGGCAGCACCGTCTGGTGCAGCCACTGCTCGATCTGCTCGGCCGGCAAGGGCTTGCTGAACAGGAACCCCTGCATGATGCCGCAGCCGAGGCGGTTGAGGGCCTCCATCTGCAGCAGCGTCTCGACTCCCTCGGCGACGACCCGCAGGCCCAGCGACCGCGCCAGCGCGATGATCGCGGTCACCACCGCGGCGCTCTCGTGCCGCACGCCGAGGTCGCGCACGAAGGAACGGTCGATCTTCAGCTCTCGGATGGGCAGCGTCGTGAGATACGCAAGCGACGAGTAGCCCGTGCCGAAATCGTCGATGGATATCTCCACGCCCACATCCGTCAACTGTTTGAGCGCGGGCATCACGGCCTGCAGCTCCTTCATCAGGCCGGTCTCGGTGATCTCCAGCTCGAGTTTGCCGGCCGAGACCCCAAGGCTGCGGGCCGAGTCCAGGATGTGCTCGACCAGGCCATGCCGCTGGAACAGCCGGCTCGGGAGATTGACGGCGATCGAGGCGTCGAACCCGAAGCGGTCCTGCCACTGCCGAGCCTGTCGCAACGCCTCGCGGATCGCCCACTCGCTCATCGGGATGATCAGCCCGGTCTCCTCCGCCAGCGGGATGAACTCCCCGGGGGGCACCAGTTGCCCGCCACGCTGCCACCGCATCAGCGCCTCGGCTCCCACCATGCGTGCACCGCGCACGTCGACCTTGGGCTGGTAGTGCAACACCAGCTCCTCGCGCTCCAGCGCCTTGTGCAGGGCCGTCTCGAGTTCGAGCTTCTCGCGCCCCTTGCCGGCCAACTGCGGGGTGTAGACCGATGCGGCGTTGCGCCCGGCGGACTTGACCGAGTACATGGCAACGTCCGCGTTGCGCAGGAGGTCCGCCACGCTCTGCCCGTCTCGGGGAAAGATCGCGATGCCCACGCTGGCCGTCACGAAACACTCCTGCCCGCCGACCAGCACGGGGTCGCGCATGGCCTCCAGGATACGGACCGCCACACGTTCGGCGTCGCGCTGGTCGCCCACTTCCGGCAACAGCGCGACGAACTCGTCGCCGCCCAAGCGCCCGACGGCCTCCAGCGTGCGGTGCGCCCGCGACGCGAGCGTGTCGAAGGTGCTGTCGACGACCTGGTCCGAGTGCCGCACGCAGCCGCGCAGGCGCTTGGCCACCTCGACGAGCAGTTCGTCGCCCGCCGCGTGACCGAGCGTGTCGTTGATGATCTTGAAGCGGTCGAGATCGATCAGCAGCAGCCCCACCTCGTGACCCAGGTTGCGGGCGTGCTCGATCGCCCGTTCGCAACGCCAGATGAGCTGCCTGCGGTTGGGCAGCCCGGTCAGCGAGTCGAAGTTCGCCAGGTGCTTGATCTTGTCCTCGGCGATGCGCCGGTCCGTCACGTCCTGGACGACGCCGGTATAGCGGACCACCGTGCCCTGCTCGTCGAACTCCGGCTCCGCCTCGATGTGCAGCACCCGCTGGCGACCATCGCGCAGGACAACGGGCACGTCGGTGCGCAGCACGCCGTAGCGCTTGCCCACGTCGCGCAGCATCGCAAGGAAACCCTTGCGCTCGTCCCCCGCGATCATCCGCAGCGCCTGGCGCACGGACAGGGCATCGCCGGGCGTGAGGCCGAAGACCTTGAGCGCCTCGACCGAGACGACCAGCTCGCGGCGCGCGGGGTACCAATCGAAGCTGCCCATGCGCGCCAGGTCCTGCGCGCGCGCCAGCTGCGCCTTGCTGCGCTCGAGCTCGAGCCGCGTGCGCGACGAGCGCAGCAGGTAGCGCAGACGGCCGGCCAGCAGGCTCCACTGGGTGGACTTGACGAAGAAGTCCGTGGCCCCGGCCTCGTAGGCGCGGTTGATCGAAGCCTCGTCGTCGAGGCCGGTGAGCATCAGGACCGGCGTGGAATGGAAGCCCGCCAGCTGCCGCAGCTCGCGGCACACGGTGAAGCCGTCCATGCCGGGCATGATCGCGTCCAGCACGATCACGTCCGGCGACCAGTCGGCCAGCAGGCGCAAGGCCTGCGGACCGCTGGACGCCACCGTGATCGAGAAGCCGCGCTCGCGCAACGCCGTCGAGGTCAACATCAGGTTGACTTCGTCGTCGTCGACGAGCAGCACCGACGGCGGCCGCTCCTCCTCGGCCCCGGCGTGCAACGGCGGGTGAGACGCCATCAATCGGTCCTCAGCAATTCCTTCAAGCTGTCCTGCACGCGCGCCGCCTCGTCGCGCACGGTCTCCACCTGGCGGTCGAACGGACCAGGCAGCCCGGCCCGGATCGCGGACTCCAGCTCGGCGCACGCGGCCGACAGGCGCAAGGCCCCCACACTCGCGCTGGACGACTTCAGTGTGTGGGCCGACAGGCGGATTGTCGCGAGATCGCCGGTGGCCTGGGCGTCCACCATTTGGGGGATCAGCTTGTCCAATGACGCCTGGAATGCGTGAAACAGGCGCTCCAGCAGCCGGTTCTCCCCACGGGGGTCCAGTTCGCGCAGGCGCGCCAGGGCCTCGCGATCGAAGACGCCGGGATCGGGAACGAACATGTCTGGCTCCATGGGATGCGTGGGCCTGCGCCCGGGCAGCGGCCGGGCTGATCATCGGTCAAAGCCGCCGTCCGGTGCGCATCAGGCTGCAACCGGGCGGCCCGCGGCGCCGCCGGGAGCGTCGGCACGGCCGTCTGCCCCGCATCGTGCTTGAAACCGGCCGCGGAAAAGCACGCCCCCCGCGCCCATCCTGCCGCGTCCGTGACGTCGGTCACGGATGCCCGCGGCTGCCAAGGACCGAGACGCATCCGTCGCCCGTCACGGCACGCCTGCCGTACCCGGGCGCGCCGCGATGTTCGCACAGCCGGCCAGTGCCGCCAAACCCACTGCATGCCGGCAATCGGCGGGCCCGTGACCTGGCAGGAGGCAAACCGGCTCCCGGCGGACCGGGCACGCCGGGCAGGACTGGCTCCGTACAATGGTCCGGATGAATTCAGTGTCCCCGACGGCCGACCTGTCTCCCGGCCGACGCCTGGTCTTCGCCGCGGGCGTGGGCGCAGCCGTCACGCTGGTGTGGATCGGCATCAGCCTGGCCGGCGCGGCCTGGCTCCACGCCTCCTGGGCGGAAGGCGCCCGCACGCTCATGCAGTCGGGACTGCTGATGCTGGTCTTCGTGCTCGGGCTGACGCTCGCTACCGTGCTGGCTTGGTGGTTCTCGCGTCGGATGGACCGGCAGGCGGCCGACCAGCGCGCGGTGCAGTTGCGCCACCAGGGGGTGATGCAGCTGCTGCCGCTGTGGTACTGGGAAACCGACGCGGAGCACCGGCTCTCGCTGCTGCGGCCGCCGCGCGGGGCGCCGGCAGCCGAATGGCACGTCGATGAACGCATGGGGCGCCCCCTGTGGGAGGATTTCCACAGCGACCCGCAACTGTGGCGCGCGTTCCGGCAGATGCTGCAGGCGCGGCGCCCGCTCGAATCGCTGCCGGCGCACCGCGTGGAGCGCGACGGGCGGCGCACCCTGTGGCTGCTCGAAGGGCTGCCCCGCTTCGATGCGCACGGCCGGTTCCTGGGCTACCAGGGCACGGCGCGGGACGTGTCCGAACGCACCGAACTCCAGTTCGACCGGGAGATCGGCCTGCACCTGCTCGACGCCGTCCCCAGTGCGGTGCTGCTGGCGGAGGCCACCGACGGGCCGCGGGCGCGCTACGTGGTACGCCATTGCAACGAGGTGGCGGCACGCCACCTGGGGGAGGCGGCATCCCGGCTGGCGGGCCAGGATCTGCTGGAGATCCTCGGCCGTGCCGCGGGTTGGCCGCTCGCCCCCCTGTGCGAACGCCTCGGGCTGCCTGCACCTGACCAGCCTCCCCCGGCGTCCGGCTGGACCGCCCACGTCGACGCGTTCACCTTCCGGCACGGTGGCACGGAGCGCCGCATGCTGCTGGCCTTGTTCACCCCGGTGGCGGCCAACGCCGCGGAGGTCGCGCGTGCAGAGCGACAGGCCGCCGAACGGGAACTGGAGTCCTTCAGCTACACCGTCTCGCACGACCTGCGCGCTCCGATCCGGGTGGTGGAGGGGTTCGCCCGCATTCTGAAGGAGGACTACGGCCGCTCGCTCGATCGCATCGGCAACGACCACCTGGACAGGGTGCTCGGCGCCGCCGCGCGGATGAACGGCATGATCGACGCCCTGCTCGCGCTGTCGCGCCTGTCCGCCCAGCCGCTGCAGCACCAGCCGGTCAACCTCTCGCAGCTGGCGACCTACATCGTCGACGACCTGCGTCGCCAGACGCCGGGGCGCGTGGTGGACGTGACCATCGCTCCCGGCCTGACCGCCGAAGGCGACCCGACCTTGCTGCGAGTCGCGCTGGAGAACCTGCTGGGCAACGCGTGGAAGTACACCGGCAAGCGCGAGCGCGCGGTGATCGAATTCGGGGCCCGGCGCGAGGGCCAGCGCACCGTCTACTTCGTGCGCGACAACGGGGCGGGCTTCGACATGCGCTTCGCCGACCGGCTGTTCGGCGTGTTCCAGCGCTTGCACGGCGCCACGGAGTTCCAGGGCACCGGCGTGGGACTGGCATCGGTGCAGCGCATCATCCGCCGCCACGGCGGCCAGATCTGGGCGGAATCGGAGGTGGGCGCCGGCGCGACGTTCTACTTCACGCTGGGTGAACGTCCGCGGGTCTGAGCCCGTTCAGAACCGCCCCGGCGCCACCAGCGTCTCCAGCGCCTCGACCATCCGCCGGCACTGTTCCTCCAGGGTCAGGCGCTCCTGGTCGGCCGCCCGCCGCAGCCGCTCCAGCGCCCGCTCGCGGTCGAGGGAGAACCGGTGCATCGCGATGCCCACCGCCAGGGGCACGACGTCGTCCAACCGTACCGGCTGGGCTGGCGGCACGGGCCCGGCCGCCTGAACCGGGGCGCCCTGCTGCTGTGCGAAGGCTGCCTCGACCGCGGGCACGATCTGCCGGATGTCCAGCGGCTTGACCAGGTAGGCGACCGCGCCCAGCTCCTGGACCTGGCGCACCGTCTCCTCGTCGGAGAAGGCGGAGAGGAACATGAACGGAATGCGCAGGTAGTCCCGCAGGTAGGCGGCGACGTCGAAACCGCTCTTGCCTTCCATGCGGATGTCGAGCAGCGCCAGCTGAGGCCGGTGCTCGCGCGCCAGCAGGATCGCGTCGTCGCCATTGTCGGCGTCGATGACCTCGTAGCCCGCCTGCACGAGGCCGTGCGCCAGTGTGGCCAGCACCAGCCGGTCGTCGTCCACCACCAGGATCTTGCCCTTGTTCGCCACGTGCGCCTTCTCTCGCGAGTCGATGACCGGGAACCGCCGGCCGGTGCTGCCATTGTGGCGGAAAACCGCCGGGCATCGCCCGGCAGATCCCCGAGGTCGGCTCGGTCCTTCAGGCGCGGCTGACTCCGGGGGGTGTCAGCCGTACCAGGGCCCGCACCCGGTCCCCGTGGGGTTCCAAGGCGAGCTGGGCGCTGCGGCGCGGCAGGAGCGCGCGGATCAGGCCCAGCCCCGATACCCCGCCCGGGAACTGCGCCAGGTTGAAGCCGGCCGGCAACGTGCCGGGGTTGGACACCTCGATCTGCACCGCGTCGGCCTCCGACTCCAGGCGGCAGGTCACCGCGCCGGCGCCGCTGCTGTGCTTGATCGCGTTGGTGAGCAGTTCGTTGAGTGTGAGCGCGATCGGGATGGACTCGGCCTCCGGCAGGATCCACTCGTCGATCCGCTCGCCCTCGAACTCCAGCGCGATCGGCCGGTCGAACAGTCGGCGCACCGATCCGGTGATCGCCTCGACCACCCCGCGCAGGCGCAGCGGACCCACCGCTCCCACCTGCAGCCCGTAGACGTGGGCAATGGCCTGCACCTGGCCGGCCACCTCGCTGATCGGCCCGGCCATCTCGGGCTTGCGCTGGGCGATCTGCTGCAGCAGGCCGGCCACCCCCTGCAGGTTGTTCTTGATCCGGTGGTGCACTTCCTTGACCAGCAGTTCGCGCTGGGCGATGGCCGCCTCGAGGCGCGCTTCCTGGGCGGCGCGCTGCTCGGTCACGTTGGTGGCCACCAGCAGCAGTTGGTCGGGCGCCGGTTCGCCGGGACTGGCCAGGGGCAGGAAACGCGCGTCCCAGACGGAGGCGCGGCCCTGCACGTCGATCCGGTACTCGCGCTGGGTGACGCCCTCGCTGCGCAGTGCCGCCTCCATGTCTTCCCGGTAGCGCCGGCCCTGCGGACCGGAGGCGATCTCTTCGGGTCGCCGCCCGATCAGGCGGGCGATCGGGCGTCCGAGCGCGGAGGCGGCGCTCTG
Source organism: Burkholderiaceae bacterium (assembly GCA_035559275.1). Taxonomy (GTDB): domain Bacteria; phylum Pseudomonadota; class Gammaproteobacteria; order Burkholderiales; family Burkholderiaceae_C; genus Caldimonas. The sequence goes on along the minus strand of DATMBN010000082.1, from coordinate 54,174 downwards.
GTTGATCTGCTGGATGGCCAGCGTGCGGGCGTCGAACAGGGCAATGGCCAGCGGCGCCAGCTCGATCACGCGCTGCAGCGAGGCCTGGGCCTCGGCGATGCGCTGCTCGGCCTGCCGGCGGCTGTCGATGTCCAGCAGGGCGTAGGTGACCTCCCGGCCCTGCGGCGTCACCCCGGTCACCACGGCGTTGCCCACTACCCAGAAGCCGCGGCCGTCGCGCGCCTTCACCTGGCACTCGAAGGTGTGCGACTGCCCTTCCTCGAGGTAGTCGATCACTCCGGCGCGCCGGAACGGATGGTCCGTGTCCTCCGGCGCGACGACGTGGATCGGCTTGCCGAGGAAGTCCTGCAGGTCCCCTCCGAACATCCGGCGCGCCGATCGATTCATCCACTCGATGCCGCGCGGCCCGCAGGTGATGATGCCGACCAGTACCGAGTCGAGCACCGCGCGGGTGCGCTCGGCCTGGGTGGCCAGGGCCTGCTCGGCCCGGCGCCGGGCGTCCACATTCACGTAGGAGGCGATCACCCCACCCTGCGGCTGCCCCTCGTGCACCAGGCGCTTGTGCACCTGCACCCAGCACAGGTTGCCGTCCTTGCGCCGCAGCAGCCGTTCACCTGTCCAACGCGAACGCTCCATCAGCGTGGCGTCGAACAAGGGGCGGGGCTCGCCCGGGGTCTCCACGAACAGGGTCTCCTCCTCCAGTCCGACCAGCTCGTCGCTCGCGTAACCGGTCAGCAGCGCGAAGCCCTGGTTGGCGCGCTGCACCCGGCCCTCGAGCAGGAAGACGATGCCCACATCGGACAGGCTGAACATCAGTTCCCGGTCGCGGGCGACAGCCTCCAGCTCGTCCTGCTGCAATTTCAGCCGGGTGATGTCGGACAGCACGACGATGGCCTCGACCTCGGGATCGCCGCTGTCCATGCGCCGCATCGTGAACTGCAGCCAGCGCACCGCCTCTCCCGGCAACCCCAGCGCGATCTCGGTCTCGAACTGGCCCCGGTGGGCCAGGGCAGCCCAGGCCTGCTCCAGCCAGGACGGTCCGCCCTCCACATGGGCGAGCAGGTCAGCCAGGGGGCGTTGCAGCGCGCTGCCGTCTTCGCGCAGGCCAAGCAGCCGCTCGAACTGCCGGTTGCAGCGCAGCAGCACCGCACCGCGAAAATACGCGATCCCGGCGGTGGTGCTTTCCAGGATGGTGGTCAGCTCCCGCAGCAGGCGCTCACCGCGCTGCTGTGTCAGGTGCTGCTCGGTCACATCGAGCGTGACGATGGCCGTGCCGCGCCGGCCCGACTGCAACTGCCGCGGCTCGACCCGGGTGTGCAGCCACCGCAGGCCGAGCTCGGGGTGCTCGATGGCGTAGCGGGCGTCCACGCGCTCGCCCTGGCGCAGCGCCTGCTGCACGCGGTCGAACTCGGGCAGGGTCTCCGGCCGCACCAGCTCCCGGCTGATCGCCTTGAGTTCGCTGGAGAGCAGCACCTGCGCTCCAGGGGGGCCGGCCGGAGGAAACTCGAAGCGGCCGGTGTATTCGTCGAAGGTCGCCAGCCCGGCGTGGGTGGTTTCGGCGAGCGCGCCCAGCTGAGACTGCGCGACGTCGAGGGCGTCCTCGGCGCTGCGGTCCTCGATCACCGCCATGAAACGCCGCCGCCCGTGTCGCACTTCCAGGCAGCGCACCACCGCGTACAGGGCCCGCTCGCCCTCGGCATGCTCCACCCACCCGTGGCGATGCACCGGCTCGTCGTCGACCGGCAAGGCCGCCAGGGGACCTCCGGGGTACCAGCCCAGCAGTTCCTGCAGGCTGGGATGGGCCTGGGCCAGCGAACGCGGCACGCCGCCAACCAGCTGCAGCAAGGCCGGGTTGGACCTGAGCACCAGGCCATCCTCGTCGAACAGGAGCATGCCCACCGGCGACAGCTGGAACCAGCGGTCCAGCTCGTGCACGGTGCGTTCGGCGCGCTCGCGCGCCAGGTGCTCGGCGGTACAGTCGTGCAGCACCGAGAACGACAGGCGGTGCCCCTGGGTGTCCTGCACGCGGCGACGCGCCTCGCGGTACCAGCGCAGGTCGCCGTCGGCCGCCACCAGCCGACGCTCCTCGGGCGCTGCCGCCGTGGCCGCCGAAGCCTCCTGCGCCGGTTGCCGGCGCTCGGCCTGGTGGCGCTCGCGATCCTCCGGATGCAGGAGCACGATCGGATCCATGCCGATCAGGTCGTCGCGGCGGTACCCGCTGTAACGCAGGAAAGCGTCGTTGACGTCGGTGATGCGGAAGTCCTCCCCCTGCACCAGAACGGGGAACGGCGAGTCCCAGAACATGGCCTTCAGTTCGCGCAGCGCCGAGTCGTCACCGGGCGTAACGCGCAGGAGGGGACGGGTCGACATGGCGGCGGATGCAGGGTTGGCGAGTGGACCGCCGTCCGCGGCAGGCGGCCCGGCGGGAGGCGGCGACACGACGACCGCCTGCTCCAGACGCAGCAACCAGCGATCCGGCGGCTCGCAATGCATCACCAGGCGCACCTGCCGCCCTCCCGGCAGCGTGACGCGCGGGCCGGGCTGGACGGAGGAGGGGCCCGTGCGCCGCAACTGTGCGAGGATCCACTGCACCGCGGTCAGCCCGAGCGGCGCGACCCAGCCGGACACCATACCGCCGGCCGGCAGCGGGAGCAGGGCTTGCGCCGGACGGTTGGCCGCCTCGATCGCGCCGTTCGAACGCAGGAGCACGGCCGCCACCGGCGTGCCGCCCGAAGGCTCGCGGACCCCAGGGGCCCGGTCCGGTTCGTCGACTCCGCTTCCGCTTGCGCTCATGCACTCCTCGCCGGCCTGTCCCGCGTGCCCCGAGAGGGGATGGGCGGCCTCGACCGGACATTCTGCCGGTTTCCCGGGGGCACGTGCGCGAGCCGCGCACTCACTCCAGTTGGGAGGCCATCGTCAAGGTTGCCAGGACCGCGCGATTGACGTCTCCCAGTCCGACGAGGAGTTGCTCGGCCAGCTCGTTGATGACCGGAGCGGTTTCGCTCTCGACGGCGCGCGCCAGTTCCAGGTACGGATGGTAGGGGCCGCTGGACTCGGCGAGCGCGTGGTAGACGCGCTCGGGTACGGGGATGGTCTTGAGCAGTTCGTCGAACGGCTTGTGGAAGAGCTTGTCGAGCAGCGAGAAGACGCCGCAGATGAACACCTCGCCGCGCATCTCCTCGTCGCCGGCGGGCGCCACCATCTGCTCCATGAAGATGCCGCGCCGCACCGAGGCGTACATCACCGGCTTGAGGTTCGGATCCTTGCTCGCCGTGGCCAGCAGCAGGGCCAGCCAGCGCTTCAGGCGCTTGTAGCCCAGCAGCATGATCGCGTGGCGGAAGGAACTGATCTCCACCGACAGGCCGAAGGCGGGCGAGTTGATGTAGCGCATGAGCTGGAAGGCCAGCGTCGGGTCGCGCTTGAGCACGGCCTCGAGCTTGTCCACGTCCTCGCCCTCGTCCACGCGCCGGATCAGCTCGACGAGCACGGCCATGTCCGGCGCCCCGCTCTTGGGGGCGGCGGACGCCGTCACCTCGTCGATCGGCCAGCCGAGCACGGCAAGCGCCCCCCGCGCGAAGCTGTTCTCCATCTCGGCGACGGTGCGCACGCCGCTCTGGATGAAGCCCATCGAGCGCACGACCCCCGGCTCCGAATGGCCCGGCGCCTCGTTCTTGCGCCGGTCTTCGGCCAGGTCGATGATCGAATACTTGAAGCACGGCAGCAGCTCGCGCGGCAGCAGCATGGTCGGGCGGCCGTGCAGCAGGAGCGTGTTGCCATGGGCGTGCAGTTCCCGGATCGCCTCCGCGTTCGCCGCGTCGCAGGCGATGAACGAGGGGATCTCGACCATCACGCTGGCCAGGGGCTTGGCCCTCAGCAGGTCGTTGAGCAGCGTCTCGCTCATCACGTTGAGCGAGACCCGCGCCCCGCCCGCCGGCCAGACTTCGCCGATCGCGGCGAGCAGGTGGTCGGCCTGCAGCGGCTGCCCGGAGCGCAGCGCCGAGACCGTGAGGCGGGTGGCCGGGAAGGACCGCTGGCGGTCCACCATCGGGGAATAGCTGAGCGCGATGCTGCGCAGGACGTCTTCTTGATCCATCAGCGAGTGTGTCGTGGTTGTGGCCGCCCCGCCGGCGCATGGCGGCGTTTCAGCGCAGGTAGTCGAACAGGGACAGGCGCTGCACCTGGGCGTACGTTTTCAGGGCTGCATCGTAGCCCGTTTGCTTGTTCTGGAAGTCGGAGATCGCCGCGATCATGTCCAAATCTTCCGCATTCGAGCGGTCTGTCTTCGCGTTGAGGTCGAGTGCATCGAGCCGGCCGGTGACCGCGTCGATGCGGTTGAGGGTGTCACCGACCGCCGCGCGCGCGGACTGCAGGCGTTCCATCACGCCGTCCAGGTCGCGCAGACCGAAGCTGACCGCCTGCGACACCTGGGCGCTGCTGGACATCGGTTGCTTGAGCGCCGCAATCGTGCGGTCCAGCGCGTCGAATACCGTGAGGTCCGGCGTGCTCGGCGCGACGGTGAAACGGTCACCGGGCGCCGGGGCGCCGGAGATCGTGAAGGCCTTTCCGTCGATGGTGATGGCAGTGCCGCTCTGATAGGGCCGGTCCGCCGGGGCCACCGCCACGCCATCGCGGGCGATGTTGTAGACGGTCGTGCCTCCCACGGTGGAGAACGTGAGCTCGTAGGACGAGCCCTGCGTCGCCGTGGCCTGCGTCCGGTCGGTGACCGTGCCCGGGTCGATCCACGCCGCGCCCGTGTTCGAGGAGGCGTAGCCGGTCTCGAAATAGCCGTTGCCGCTGGCTGCGCTCATCCACGCGTAGCGCCCGTCGACGGTGGCCGGCAGGACCTCGCCCGAGGCCAGCCCCATCGCGCCCGGCACGCCGTTGAAGACCACCGTGCCGGCCACGTCGACGAAAGGATCGCCGTCCGCGCCTTGCCCGGCGAACAGGGGGGTGCCCGCGCCATCGCGCCGGTTGGCGATGCCGAGCAACTGGTCCCGGTACTGCTGCAGTTGCAGCGCCAGGCTCTGCCGCTCCTTGTCGCTGTAGGTGCCGTTGCCGGCCGCCACGATCGCCTCGCGCGCCGATTGCAGGACGGACGTCGCGTCGCCCAGCGCGCTCTCGGCCAGCGTCATCGCGTTGCGGCTCGCTTCCACGGCCCGCTTGGTCGCCTCCACCCGCTGCTCCACTGCAAGAGCCCGCTCGGCGCGGCCGGCCGCCACGGGATCGTCGCTCGCGACCGCCACCCGCTTACCGGAGGTCAGGCGCAGCTGGACGTCGGCCAGGTCCTGCTGGCGCTTCTGCAGGTTGGCGATGCTCGTGTCGTACGAGTGGGCGGTGGCGATGCGCATGGCGTACTCTCGCTAGGGTGCGGGATGGTGATCCGGGACGTGGACTTCAGCGGGCGGCCGTCTGCAGCAGCGTGTCGAACACCGACTGCGCGACCTGCAGCACCTTGGCCGCCGCCTGGTAGGCCTGCTGGAACTGGATGAGCCGGGCGGCTTCCTCGTCGAGGTTGACACCGGACACGTTGTTGCGCGCCACCTCGGCGTCCTTGGCCACGGCCGAGGACATCTCGGCCGCCGTCTTCGCCCCCATGACCCGCACCCCGACCGAGGCGGTCAGCCCGGCATAGGCATCGGTGAGCGTAGCCCCCGCCACCATGGCCTCGTCGCGCAGCGCAAGCATCGCCAGGGCGTTGCCGTTGTTCGTGGCGCTCACGTGCGACGGGTCGATCGTGATGACGTCGCCGGGCTTGGGCACGCCCGACAGTTGCAGGGCCCAGCCGTTCATCTCCAGAGGTTGGCCGGGCGTGAGGCTGGTGGGAGCCGGGGGGCTCACCGTGCCGGTCACGGTGAAGGTCGTGGCCGAAGTGAACGTGATGGTGAGCGGCTGCGTCAGGTTGGGGTCGGCCGACTTGGGCTGCAGGCTCACGACCGCTGCCGTGCCCTGGTTCGCCGGGTCGATCTTGGCGGCCACCGGGGCGGCCGCCGCCAGGTCCTGCGGATCGGTCAGCAGCGCGCGCATGTCGGTGCCTGCCAGCCGCACGGGTTCGACCAGGAAGCGGTCCCCCTCGTTCGCGGCGCCGGTCACGGTCAGCGTGATCCCGTACCTGCCCGGCACATAGGGCTCCGGCGAGCCATTGGGCAGGCGGCGGATCTGCCAGGCCCCGCCCTGCCGGCTGAACTCGAAGTCGCCGGCCGTGAGCTCGGTCGCGTCGCTGATGGTGATGCTCACCGTCGCGCCACCGGTGTTGGTCGAAGACGGCAGCACCCGCGGCGCGCCGACGGAGAACAGGGCCGGCCCGCTCGCTCCCCCAGACGTCAAGCCCAGCGACTGCTGCTCGTTCATGCGCGCCGCGAGCACCGTGGCCAGGCGACCCACCTCGTTCATCGCCGCGGTCAGGTCCTCGGCCTGGAAGCGCAGCAGCCCCGCGATCGAGCCGCCGCCGAGGGCGGCATCGTTCAGCTGCCGCGTCACGCCGCCTTCGAGCACGCCCACGTGGAACCGGGTGTTGTCGTAGGTGTCGGGCACCGCGACCAGGGGCAGCGCGTTGTTGCCCAGCAGCAGCCGCTGCCCGCCGGCGATGAACAGGCCCACCGTGCCGTCGTCGGCAGGAATCTGCGTGACGCTGATGTGCTGGCTCAGGTCGTTGATCAGCCGCTCGCGCTGATCCAGCAGGTCGTTCGGCTCGTGACCGAAGCCCTTGACCCGTGCGATCTGCTGGTTCAGGTCGGCGATGCGCCGCACGATCTCGTTGACGGTGTCGATCGACGTCTTCAGGTCCTCGGTGACGCCCTTTTGCAGCGAGGCGAGCTGCCCCGAAACCGAGCGCACCTGAGAGGCCAGCGACTCGGCACGCGACAGCACCACCTGGCGGGCCGCAGGATCGTTGGGGTTGTTGCCGATGTCGACGTAGGCATTGAGCAGCTGGGAAACCCGCGAGCCCAGGCCCGACTCGCCCAGGTCGAAGATCTTCTCCATGCGTTGCAGCTGCTCCAGGCGAGCCTGGTCGGCCGCCGCCGTGGCCCGGGTCAACGTGACCTCCCGGCTCAGGAACTGGTCGTGCGCGCGCGCGACGGTCGTGATGTCCACGCCCTTGCCGAAGAAGCCGGCGCCCGTGAACTGCCCGCCGGCGGTCTCCAACTGCACGGTCTGGCGCGAGTAGCCCGGAGTGTTGGCATTGGAGATGTTGGCCGCGGCCGTGCCGATCTGCGCCTGCGCGGCGAACATCGCACGGGTGCCGATGCTGATGATTCCTGGCATGGCTCTCGTCCCCTATCAGGTGTTCGCGCGCTGCAGCTGCAGCGTGGTGTTGATGATGCGGGTCAGCTTGGCCGCGTACTGCGGGTCGGTCGCGTAGCCCGCCTGCTGGAGTCCCTGGGCGAAGCCTTGCGCGCTCTTGGCGTTCTCGATCACCTTGGCGTAGCGCTCGTTGTTCTTGAGCAGCCGTGCATAGTCCCGGAAGGCGTCCTCGGCGCTCGCGTAGGCACGGAACTTCGCCCGCACCTTGCGTGGCTGGCCGCCGATGTACTCGGTCGTCGTCACCTCGGCCACGTCGCCCTTCCAGGAGGCCCCTGCCTTGATCCCGAACAGGTTGTGCGAAGGGCTGCCGTCCGCGCGCCGGATGTCGCGCCTGCCCCAGCCCGATTCATGGGCCGCCTGCGCCAGGATGAACTCGGCGGGAATGCCGGTCTCCCGGCTGGCGCCGTGCGCGGCGTCCCAGTGCTGGCGCAGGAACTCGGCCTGCTTGCCGCCGCCCTTGGGCGCGGCGAGGTCCTGGGGCAGCTTCTGAAACTGCGGTGGCAGCTTGAGCGTGAGGTCGCGCGGCGTCGTTGCCTCCGCGCCTCCAATGTGGCGCGACAGCTGCCGGGCGATCACGTCCGCCAAGCCGCCGGGCAGGCCGCTCATGTGGGTCGCGTACTGCGAATCGAGCATGCCGGTGGCCAGCTCGGAGCCCTCGTTGTCGAACAGGTCGGACTTGAGCGTGGCGCTGCGCATGCTCTTCATCAGCTCCTGCATGAACACCGCCTCGAACTGCTTGGCCGCCTCCTTGACGGCCGCCTTGGGGTCCTTCGCGGCCACGCCGCGCAGTGCCTCCAGCGACCGGGTGTCGGCGGCGAGCCCGAGCGGCGCACTCATCAGATCACCTCCAGCTCGGCCTGCAACGCGCCGGCGGCCTTCATCGCCTGCAGGATGGCGAGCAGATCCTGTGGCGTGGCGCCCATGGTGTTGAGCGCCTTGACCACGTCCGTCAGCTTGGTGCCTGCCGGCATGTGGATCAGTGCGCCGCCGTCCTGGCGGATCTGGATGTCGGACTTCTCCGCCACCACCGTCTGTCCTGCCGAAAGCGGGTTGGGTTGGCTCACGACCGGCGTGGAACTGATGCTGACCGAAAGGTTGCCGTGCGCGACGGCGCAGGGGCCGAGCGTGACGGACTGGTTCATCACGATGGAGCCGGTGCGGGCGTTGAGCACCACCTTGGCGGCCGGTGCCGCCATGTCGATCGGCAGGTTCTCGATGTCGGCGAGGAAGGCGACGCGTTCGCCTGGCGCCTGCGGCACCCGCACGCGCACGACCCGCCCGTCCAGCGCCTCGGCCACGCCTTCGCCCTTGGCGCGGTTGATCGCCTGGGCCACCTGGCGGGCGGTGTTGAAGTCCGCCGCGTTGAGGTCGAGTTGGATGTGGTCGGAGTGGGCAAGCGACGTGGCCACCGCACGCTCGACCGTCGCGCCGGCAGGGATGCGGCCGGCGCTCAGATGGTTGATCTGAACCTTGCTGCCGCCCTGCGCCGCACCCGCGCCGCCGACGATCACGTTGCCCTGCGCGAGCGCATAGATCTGGCCATCGGCGCCCTTGAGCGGCGTGGCGATCAGGGTGCCGCCCCGCAGTGACTTGGCGTTGCCCATCGACGAGACGTTGACGTCGATCGCTTGTCCGGGCTGCGCGAAGGCGGGCAGTTGCGCCGTGACCATCACGGCTGCGACGTTGCGCAGCTGCATGTTCGTGCCAGGCGGGATGGTCACGCCCATCTGCTGCAGCATCGCAGCGATGCTCTGCGTCGTGAAGGGGGTCTGCGTGGTCTGGTCGCCGGTGCCGTCGAGACCGACGACCAGGCCGTAGCCGACCAGCTGGTTGCTGCGCACACCCTGTACGGCCGCGACTTCCTTGATGCGCAGCGCCTGTGCGGGAAGCGGCGACCACAGGGCCGCGCTGGCCAGCAGGGCCGCTGCCGCGAGGCAGGCGCGCTTCAGACGTTCTGCAGTGATCTTCATGAGGCCCACTCTTCCCTGGTACGGTCGTCCGGAACATCCGGCGGCCCTGGAAGTCCCGGCACGGCCGGTCCTTCCCCTGGGGAGATTGTTGGCCGCGGTCACATCGGCAGAACGTTCAAAAAGAACCGGGCCAACCAGCCAATTCCCTGCGCCTCGGCCTGCTGGCCCTGGCCCTTGTACTGCAGGCGCACGTCGGCGATCTGGCTCGAGGCCACCATGTTGCCTGCCTGGATGGCGCGCGGGTCGACGCGGCCCGAGAAGCGCATCACCTCCACGTTCTTGTTGAGGCCGATCTGCTTCTCGCCGGCGATGACGAGGTGACCGTTGGGCAGGACCTCGATCACGGTCGCGGTGATCGTGCCGGTGAAGTTGTTGGTGCTCTCGGTGCCGCCCTTGCCCGAGAAGGTGTTGGACGACGAGCCGGATACGCCGGCACGGTTGAAGGAATTGGGACTGAGGAACGGCAAGGCGGTGACGCCAGCCTCCACCTTGCCCGTCCTGTCCACCGTCGTCGTCGATCTCTGGCTCGCTTGCACGCGCTCGACGATGTTGATGGTTAGCGTGTCGCCGGGCAGCCGGGCGCGATGGTCCTCGAAGAGAGGCCGGTAGGCCACCGCCTGGAAGATGGCGCCATTGGCAACCTGGGGCGGCGACACCGGCTGCGGACGCAGCGCGGTGGGTTCGGCCACCTCGACCTTCGGGTCCATCGTCGCGCAGCCGGTCATCGCGAAGGCGGCGAGGAGAGTGAGCGCGCGGATCATGGCTCGGCTCCCCGTCACAGCTGCGCCAGGCGCTGCAGCATCTGGTCCGATGTCTGGATGGCCTTGGAGTTGAGCTCGTAGGCGCGCTGGGTCTGGATCATGGCCACGAGTTCCTCGACGACGTTGACGTTGGAGGTCTCGAGGAAGCCTTGCTGCAGGGTCCCCAGGCCATCGCTGCCCGGCGCGTTGGCCGTCGGCACGCCCGACGCGGCGGTTTCGATGAACAGGTTCTGCCCGCGTGGCTCCAGGCCGCCCGGATTGACGAAGCTCGCCAGCTGGAGGTTGCCGAGCACGACCGGCTGGGTCGTGCCCTGCACGGTCGCGCTGACCGTGCCGTCCGGCGCGATGGTCAGGCTCTGCGTGTTCGGCGGGACCGTGATCCCCGGGGCCACCGCATAGCCGTTGTTCGTGACGAGTTGGCCGTTCGCGTCCGTCTTGAACGAGCCGTCGCGGGTGTAGGCGGTCGTACCGTCGGGCATCTGGATCTGGAAGAAGCCGTTGCCGTTGATCGCCACATCGAGGGAGTTGCCGGTCTGCTGCAGATTGCCCTGCGTGAAGGCGCGCTGCGTGGCGACCGAACGTACCCCCAGTCCCACTTGGAGGCCGGTGGGCAGGTTCGTCTGCTCGCTCGACGCGGCACCGGTCTGCCGCAGGTTCTGGTACATGAGGTCCTCGAACTGAGCGCTCGCCCGCTTGTAGCCGGTCGTCGCGACGTTGGCGAGGTTGTGCGAGACGTGGTCCAGTTGCACCTGCTGTGCTTCCATGCCCGTCTTGGAGATCCACAGGGAACGCATCATGGCGATGCTCCTTTCTTCGTGTTGGGTCAGACGCCGTTGGGCGCCAGCAGCTTGCCCGCGGTCTGCTCGTTGCGTTCGGCGGTCTGCAGCAGCTTCATCTGCGCTTCGAACTGGCGCGCCGCGGCGATCATCTGCACCATGGTCTCGACCGCGCTGACGTTCGAGCCTTCCAGCGCGCCGTCCTGCAGGCGGGCGTTCGGGTCGGCCGGCAGGTCCTCGCCGTCGGCCGCACGGAAGAGGCCGTCGGCCCCGCGCTGCAGAGCCGCCTCCGGCGTCACGAGCTTCAGGCGGCCCACCGGCGCGGCTGTCCCGTCCGCCTGGTGCGCAGTGACGGTGCCGTCCGGGGCAATGGACAAGGTGGTGTTCGGCGGGGCCTGGATGGGGCCGCCGTCACCCAGCACGACCAGGCCGCCGTGCGTCATCAGCGTGCCGTCGGCTCCGACCGTGAGCGCCCCGTTGCGCGTGTAGGCCTCGGTGCCCTCGAGCGACTGAACCGCCAGCCAGGCATTGCCCTGCATCGCCACGTCCAGCGGACGGCCGGTGGCATGGACCACGCCAGGCGCCGCGTCGTAGCCGGTGGTCGTCTCCAGCGCATAGACCCGGGTGCTCGCCCCGTCGCCACGCACCGGCACGGCGCGGAAGGCCTGCAACTCGGCGCGAAACCCGGTGGTCGAGGCGTTGGCGAGGTTGTTCGCCAGGGTTTCCTGACGCTGCATCATCGCCTTGGCGCCCGCCATCGACAGGTAGATCATCCGGTCCATCGTCAGGCTCCCGTGTCAGGGGCGGGTTGAATGTTCACCGCAAGTTCACCAGGGTCTGCATCACCTGGTCCTGCGTCTTGATCGTCTGCGCGTTGGCCTGGTAGTTGCGCTGCGCCGTGATCATGTTCACCAGCTCCGCGGTAAGGTCGATGTTCGACTCTTCCAGCGCCCCCGCCTGCAGCACACCCATGTTGCCCGAGCCCGGCGTGGACAGTGTGGGATCGCCAGAAGCGTAGGTGGCCGCCCAAGCGTTGCCGCCCAGCGGCTGCAGCCCCTGCGGGTTGCGGAAAGTGGCCAGCTCGATCTGCGCCGCCGGCTTGGACTGGCCGTTGGAAAACCGGGCCATGATCACGCCACCGTCATCGATCGACACGCCCACGAGCTGCCCGGGCGCGTAGCCGTTCTGGCTGAGGTTGGTCACCCCGAACACCGTGCCGTACTGCGTGGCGCTGCCCATGTCCATCTGTATGCCCGCGATCGGCAGCGTGGTCGAGCCATCGGGCTTGGTGGTCGCCGGAATGTCGATCGGGACGCGCCCGTCCGTCGAGGTGCCGCCACCGCCCATGAAGTACTGGATCGCCCCCCCGCCGGCCGCCGTGGGATTGCCGCCGGAGCCGGGCGGGAAGTTGATGGTGGCCACAGGCGCCGGATTGCCGCCGCTGGTCATCAGCGACTGGCCGTTGGCCGTGGCATACACGTTCCATGTGTTGGCCGCGGTCTTCTGGAAGTAGTACGTGACGGCCACGTCCTGGCCCATCGCGTCGTACACGGTGACCGAGGTGGCGTTGTTGTAGGTGGTCGGGTCGTTGAAGTTGATGTTCGTGGGCGACGGGCCCGTCACCGCCGACCGGGAATCGACGTTGAACTCCAGCTTCACCGCGCTGGTGATCTGCGGCGCGATACCGGCCGTGGGCAGCTGGATGGGGCGCGCCTGCTGAGGCGCGATGCGGCCATTCGCGTCGGCCATGTAGCCGAGCAGCACCTGCTGCTGGTTGTTGACGATGTAGCCGTTGCGGTCGACCTTGAACTGGCCGTTGCGCGTGTACAGCGGAGGGCTGGCGAGGCTGGGCGGCGTCTCCGGCGCAGCATTGGGGTTGCGCGCGACGTTGGCGACCTGGAAGAACCCCGCACCGTTGATGGCCAGGTCCAGCGGATTCTCGGTAGTGGTGATGTTGCCCTGGGTGAACTGCTGCGCGACGGCGGCGAGGTTCACTCCGATGCCGATGTTGTTCGCCCCGGTGCCATTCATCGCGGTGGCGTACATGTCGGCGAACTCGGCGCGCGCGCCCTTGGCCCCGAAGGTGTTCGCGTTGGCGACGTTGTTGCCGATCACGTCGAGGCTCTTGCTGGACGCGTTCAGACCCGACAAGCCTTGCTGGAAACTCATGTGTGTGCCTTTCTGAGGAGACGGGTGCGCGTCAGATGACGGCCTTGACCTTGTGATAGGGAACCGTGCCGCCGCCTGCGAGATCGAGCTCGAGGGTGCCGGTGCTCGTGCTGACCGCGCCGACGGTGTCGCGGGTATAGGTGGTGGCGGCCACGGGCGAGTTACCGGCCTTGGCCGTGATGCGGAAGCGCACCTCACGGCCCACCTCGTCCGGATCCTCCGCGCCCCAGGCCAGGTAGTGGCGTCCGGCGTCCATCGATCCGAGCTCGAAACGGTCGATGACCGCGCCGCTGCGATCGAGCACTTCGACACTCACCTTGTCGGCCTTGGCCGCCAGGTCGAAACCTGCGCGGCCCTGGCCCTCGTCGTTCAGTCGCATCGTGTCCCCGGGCATCAGCACGTCCCGTCCCACGAGCGAGGCCCCTTGCAATGCCTGGCTCTGCGTGAGTTGCAACAGCATCGAGTTGATGCTGGTGTTGAGCTTCTCGATGCCGGTGACGGTGCTGATCTGCGCCATCTGGCTGGTGACCTGGGCGTTGTCCAGCGGGTTGAGCGGGTCCTGGTTCTGCATCTGCGCGACCAGCATCTTCAAGAAGCGGTCCTGCGCGTCGAGCTCGTTCTTCGTGGACGTGCCCCCCGTGGCGGACGCGCCACCGTAGGCGGTATTGGAAATGGCGGCAGTGCTCATCGGACCCTCTCGTGCACGAATGCGTTCACTGACCCATTTGCAGCGTCTTCTGCAGCAGGGTCTTGGCGGTGTTCATCACTTCGACGTTGTTCTGGTAAGAACGGGAGGCCGAGATCATGTTGACCATCTCCTCCACCGCGTTGACGTTGCTGTAGGTGACGTAGCCCTGCGCATCGGCCTGCGGGTGGCTCGGGTCGTGCACCCGCCGCCCGGGCGCCTCGTCCTCCACGACCTGGTCGACCTTCACGCCCGCCGAGCCCTGCTCGCCCATCAGCACCGTCTGGAACACCACCTGACGCGCCTTGTAGGGTTGCCCGTCCGGGCCGGCCACGGTATCGGCGTTGGCAAGGTTGCTCGCCACCACGTTGAGCCGCTGCGACTGGGCGCTGACGGCGCTGCCTGCAATGTTGAAGATCTTGAACATCGACATCGCGCAACTCCTTGCTTATTGGCCAGTGATGGCGGTCAGCATGGTCTTGACCGACCCGTTGAGAAAGCGCAGCGTCGCCTCGTACTTGACCGCGTTGTCGGCGAAGGCGGCGCGCTCGCGGTCCATGTCGACCGAGTTGCCGTCCAGATTTGTCTGGGCCGGCATCGAGTACTGCAGTTGGACGGTCGGGCGCCCCGCCGCCATTGGCGCGATGTGACCGGCGGCCGTGGCGGCGAGCGCCGGCAGCGGACCGCCCGTGCCTCCCGATCCAGCCGCCGCCGTGGCCTGTCTCAGTGCCCGCGCGAAGTCGAAGTCGCGGGCGACGTAGCCCGGAGTGTCGGCATTGGCGATGTTGCCGGCGATCACGCGCTGCCGCTCTGCTCGTAGCAGCAGGGCCTCGGACTGGAAGTCGAGCGTGGAAGTCAGGCGGTTGAGCATCGGATCCTCGGCAGCCCGGCATGGAGGGTCGGGCGATGGTGGGATTGTGTGAAGTCGGACGCCGGAACATGAGCCCGAATAGCGGGCCAAAACGCGGCCATTTCGCCGCCCCCGGGCACCGCTTCGCCCGTACAGTGGCGGGCAAGATGAAATGCCACGCCCTGTTCCGGTGCTTCACAGCGTTCATTGCGGCGCCCCTGCGGTCGCTCGCTCTGGCTTGCGCAGCAGCATCGGCGGCGCCGGCGTTGGCCGACCCGCAAGGCGCCCTGGCATTCGAGGTCCTGGTACGCGATGAAGTGCAGGCGCGCATCCTGGCGCAACGCCCGGCCGAAGGGGGCGCGCCGCGGATCGAGATCAGCGTCGGCGAACTGGACAGCCGGCTGCGCCTTGCGCCGTGCACACGCATGGAGCCCTACCTGCCCGCCGGCCTCAGGCCCTGGGGGCGCACGCGCATCGGCGTGCGCTGCGTGGAGGGCCCCACCCGGTGGAACGTCTTCCTGCCGGTGACGGTCCGCGTCTACGCCGAAGCCTGGGTGGCCCGGGGGCCGCTCGCGGCCGGTGCCGTGATTTCGGAGTCGGACCTGGCCCGCGCCGAGGTGGACATCGCAGCGGCCCCCGACCCGGTGGTCGCGGACGTCCGCCAGGCGGTCGGACGCACGCTGGCCCGGGCCATCGCCGCCGGCGAGCCCTTCAGGACTACGCACCTGCGGCCGATACAGTGGTTTGCCGCCGGCGACACGGTCAAGGTCGTCGGCGTGGGCCGCGGGTTCACCGTGGTGGGGGAAGGCCGGGCGCTGGGCGCCGGGCTGCACGGCCAGAAGGTGCGGGTGCGCACCGACGGTGGGCGGATCCTGGTCGGGGTGGCGCGTGCCGCCCAGACCGTGGAGGTGCGACTGTGACCCCGCGCTTGAAAAAAATTTACACAACCTGCCCTCAAGTCCGGCGCGCCGCCGACGATATAGACCGTATGTCGGGCACGCCCTGCCCGTTCCCGGGTCAAGGAGAAGGTCATGAAGATCGGCCACACTGTTGAAACGCCTGCCGTCGCGGGCCATGGTGCTGCCCCGGCGCGTCCGGCGTCGGGCGATGCAGCGGCTGCCGGCGCGAGCGCGCCGGTCACCCAGGGCGGCACCGCGCCCGAAAGCGTCACGGTGAAACTGTCGAACACCGCGGCCACATTGCTGGCGGGGACGCCCGAATTCGACGCCGAGAAGGTCGATGCGATCCGCAAGGCGATCGCGCAGGGCACCTTCCGGGTGAACCCGGAAGCCATCGCCGACAAGCTGATCGCGAACGCGCGCGAACTGCTGGACCGCGGCGCGCACTGAAGTGCCGCGGCCTTCTCCTGACCTTCCCGACCCGACCATGTTGACTTCTCCTGCCCTCGCCGGCGACGGCGAACTCGAGCCCGTCGTGCAAGCGGTGGAGGCCCGCCTGCAAGCCCTCGGCCAGGCCCTGCTGGCGCGCGACGCCGCGGGGGTCGAGCAGTGCGCGACGGAACTGCACCGCGCACTGACCCAGGCGGTCGACGCGTTTTCGCGTGCCGCACGTCAAGGCGGCATCCCCTACGAGCTGCGCCGACGCCTGGCGAGCGCGACCGGCCAGGTCGCCGCGCAGCGCGAAAGCCTGGCGCGCGCCACCGCGGCGCTGGACCGCGCGATGGATGTGTTGATGCCGCGCGAGGAAGACCCCGTCTACGGTGCAGGTGCGGGCTACGGCGCCGCGGGCCGGCCGCAGCGGTCCATCACCGCCTGATCCGCAAGAAAACAGGCATCGGCGGCGCAGGTACGGCGTTTGCTCCAGGCTCCATGCCGCGCCGCACGCGCGGCGCACGAGCCTGAGCCTTGACCCCCGAGCCCACTTCTTCGCCACCCCCCTCCCCCGCCCCGGCCGCAGCGCGTGAGCCGTGGCTCACCCGCTCGCGGGCGCAGACCCTGGCGCTCGTCGCCTTCACGCTGCTCGTCGCCTACCTGTGCTGGCGCCTGGTCGAGCCTTTCGTGCCGGCGCTGACCTGGGCGCTGGTGCTGGCGGTCGTGTTCAACCCGCTGCACGAACGCATCCGCGCCCGCGTGCCCGGCAAATCGGTGGTCGCGGCGCTGGCGGTGCTGCTGGTGACGATCGCCGTGGCCTTGCCGACCGTGCTCGTCGCCCAGAAAGTCGCGGAAGAGGCGCTTACGCACGTGGAGAAGCTGCGGGGCGATCCGGCCAAGGCGCTGATCGATGAAACCGCCAAGCGCTATCCCCGGCTCGCGCCCACCTTGCGGTGGCTGCAGCGCGAGGTCGGCGGCTCGCAGCAGGCCGACAAGATGGCGAACCTCGTGGTCGACAGCACCCGGCGCTTCATCTCGCAATCCATCTACTTCGTGGTCGGTGCCCTCGTCACGCTGTACCTGCTCTTCTACTTCTTCCGCGACAAGGACAAGACGCTGCGCGCGGTACGGCGGCTGGCTCCGCTATCGACACAGGAGAGCGAGAAGGTCTTCAGCGACGTGCGCGACACGATCTACGCCATCGTCTACGGCACGCTGGTGGTCTCGCTCGTGCAGGGCGTGCTGGGCGGCATCATCTTCTGGTGGCTGGACCTGCCGGCCCCGTTGGTGTGGGGCGCGGTCATGGCCTTCCTGGCCATCCTGCCGGTGCTGGGCGCGGCCATCGTCTGGGCACCCGCGGCGGTGGCCCTGGCCCTCGGCGGCGAATGGGACAAGGCACTGATCCTTGCCGTGTGGGGCAGCGTCGTGATCGGGCTGATCGACAACCTGCTCTACCCGCTCCTGGTCAAGGGTCGGATGCGGCTGCACACCGTGCCAGTGTTCATTGCGGTGATCGGCGGCCTGGTGGCCTTCGGTACCGCCGGCGTCGTGCTCGGGCCGATGGTACTGGCGTTGGGCAAGGCACTGCTGGAGGTCTGGCGCGCAAGGTGGCAGGCGAGCACCGCCGGCGCCGCCTGAGCGCCCGACCGCCGCCGACACGGGCAGCAGCGCACCCGCCGCGTGCGGGGTCAGAACTGGTACGCCAGGCGCAGTCCGCCCCAATGGCGGCCACCGACGACGATGGGCGCCGAGACCTCCTTCATCAGCACATGCCGGCCGCCGCCCATGTCGCGCCGGTATGTCTGCAGCAGGAAAGGCTTGCGGTTGCGCGCGGAGGCGAGGCCGGTACGGTCGTTGAAGATGCGCCGGTAGCGGCTGTTCGCCGTGTTCCACACGACGTCGCCCGGGCGCTGGGGCTGGCAGTAGCGCCGGTTGTGGGTGGGTACGTAGCCGTTGCGGTCGACCGCGATGCAGTAGACGACCTTGGGCGAGAGCTCGAGCATGCGCTCTTGCACCTGGGGAAACAGCCGATCGGCGATCTCCACGAAGCGCGTGAGGTGCTGTTGCGGATTGGTTCCCGCGATGGGTCGGTACTGTTCGTCAAAGAGGTCGGCCATCGTGACCGCGCCCTGGCGCACCGCCTCCTCCAGCAGCAGGGCGACCTGCCCGGCGGCCCTCTGGGCGGCAGCGATGTAGGGGCTGTCCTCGGTCTCGATCCCGCATTCGGCGATCACTTCCATCAGGTGCTCGCTGACGCGCAGGAAGGACTCACTGCGCTGCAGCGCGGTCTGGAGCGCCTGCGTGGCTTGGCGGGCCTCGGCCTCGATCGTCGCCATCTGCTGGTTCATGCCGTCGCTGGCGCTGCGACTGTCGGCGGCCGCTTGCATGATGCGATCCACGCCGGCTTCCACGTCGGCCAGCGCCTGATGGAACGCGCTGGCCTGCGCGCCGGCCGCCTCGCTGCGGATCTCGCGCGACAGCGCGTCGACGCGGGCGTCGAGATTGCCGACCGTGCCCATGATCTGCTTGGAGGATGCCTCGACCTTGGCGGCCAGGTCCTTGACGGCGTCGGCCACCACGCCGAACCCGCGCCCGGCCTCGCCGGCGCGCTTGGCCTCCACCGAGGCATTGAAGGCGACCAGACGGGTCTGCATCGCGATCTGGCTGATCTGACGGGCCGCCTCCGCCACCTCGCGCAGGGTGTCCACGATGCCGCCGACCTCCCGTCCCACCTCCTCGACCGCCTGGCGCGCCTTGTCGACGGACTGGCGGCTGTGCTCCGTCACGCTGCCGATGCTCGTCTGCGCCTGCTGGATGCCGCGCAGCTGCTCAGCGAGAGAGGCGATGGCTTGCGACTGCCGCGACGAGACATGGATGGTGTCCTCGATGACGCCGCGGACCTCGGCCGCCTCGCGCCCCAGCCCGGAGGTCTCCTTCTGCAGGGACTGCACGAGCGATCGGGCGTCGATGCGGGCATCGGCGGTCGCCTCGGCCGCCTCGTTCGCAGCGGGCTTCTTCTGGAACAGGGCCAGCATGGTGTCTCCTCTCGTTGTGCGGGGCCTGGTCCAGGCCCTTTTCTATGTCCTCACCACTCGCGCAGCTTGACGCGCAAGCGGGCGATGGACTGGCTGTGCAACTGGCACACGCGCGACTCGGTCACGCCCAGCACGGCAGCGATCTCCTTGAGGTTCATGTCCTGTTCGTAGTACATGCTCATCACGAACTGCTCGCGCTCGGGCAAGGTCTTGATCGCCTCGACCAGGGCCCGGCGCAACCGATGATCGTTGAGCATGCGCAGAGGATCGGCGTCGTTGTCGGCCACGTGGCGGTCGAGGTAGTCGTCCTCGTCGCTGCCGCCCATGTCCTCCAGGTACACGAGCTGCGTGCCGCGCACCTTGTTGAGAAGGTCCTGGTATTCGGCCAGCGTGATGCCCATCTCGCGGGCGATCTCGCTTTCTTGCGGCGGACGGCCGAGCTTCTGCTCCAGCCTGTGCACCGCGGCCTCGATCATGCGCTGCTGCTTGCGCGTGCCCCGACTCATCCAGTCGGCGCCGCGCAGCTCGTCCAGCATGGCGCCGCGGATGCGCTGGGTGGCGAAGGTCTCGAACTGCACGCCCTGCGCAGCGTCGTAGCGGCTGAGGGCGTCGTTCAGGCCGATCATGCCGACCTGGATCAGGTCGTCGATCTCCACGTTGGCCGGCAGCTTCGCGATCATCTGGTGCGCCAATCGTCGCACCAGCGGACTGTACTGCTGCAGCATCGCGTTGTTGTCGAGGCGGCCTTTGGCGGTGTACATGCGGTTCTCGCTTGCAGGATCAGTTAAATGCCTGGGTCGCACCCGAGGCGGCGCCCTGGGTGCCGGCCATGGCCCCCCAGAGGCTCGCCTCGCCGTCCTGTAGCGAGAACGGCAAGGCGTGATGGAGCAGGTTCATGGAGAGCTGGTGCAGCGTCTGCGCGAGCACGTGCTCGCCGTCGCGCAGGGTGCAGGTCACGGCGGCGAGGCGGGCCTGCGCGCGCAGGAAGTCCTGCGCGCAGCGCATGAGGCGCACGGCCGCCTGCGGCACGCCCATCGCCTGCTGCGCGCAGTCCATCACGACGGCGTGGTCGACGAGACCCCCGTACTGCGCCAGCACCTTGATCGACGCGTACGCATGCTTGAGGCTTTCGGCATCGTCGCCGCTGAGCACGAGGGGACGCACGCGGCGCCCGGCGAACAGGCCCGCGAGCACCGCGGCCTCGGCATGGAACAGCACGACGTCGGCCGAAGGCGCGGCTTCGCGCAACGCCTCGAAAAGCAGCGCCGCCGCCCCTTCGTTCTCGCCGAAGCAGGCCAGCGACCCGGGTGTGGCGGCCAGCACGCACGTGTGCGCATCGAACTCGTCGATCCACTGCCCCAGGTCCAGGTCGCGGGCGATCGCGCCTGCGACGTCCACCCCGGCGGCCTGGGCGGCCGGCGCCGCCTCGACCACCAGCGTGTGCTGTCCCTGGGCGGCCAGACCCTGGCACAGGCCCTCGAGCAGCAGAGGGCTGCCAGGCACGAAGGGATTGGCGGCCACTGGCACCAGATGCACGGTATGGTGCGCGAACAGCCGCCGCAGGCCGTGGGCCTGGTCGATGCCGCGATCAAGCATGCAGGCCTCCGGCGGCGGCACCGGCCCACGCGGCGCGTGGTGGCGCGGTGAACACCAGGTTCACGTCGTCCGCATGCACCCGATAGGCGCTGCTGCCGCCACCGCGCAAGGCACGATGCACCAGGGCCTGCGCCGTCATCCGATGCCAGTCCTCCGGCACTCGCTGGCCGTTGGCCACGCCGAGGATCTTGAGCTTATGGCGTATCAGTGCGTCGAGTGCCGGCCCCAGCTTGACCGCCTCGTCCAGCTTGGACAGCACCACGCCCTTGCACTGCTGCGCGCGGTAGGCGATGAGCACGTCCTCGATCGTCTCGCCCTGCGACGCGGCGTTGACGACCAGCAGGCGCTGGATGCTGCGGTGGCCCACCATCTCCAGCAGTTCCTGCGTGCGACTGTCGCGCTGGCCGATGCCGGCCGTGTCGATCAGCACCATCTTCTTGGCCGACAGCAGATCCAGCAGGTCCTCGAGGGCTGGGCGATCGTGCGCAGTGTGGACGGCGCAGCCGATGATGCGTCCATAGGCACGCAACTGCTCATGTGCACCCACCCTGTACGCATCGAGCGTGATCAGCCCGAGGTTCGATGCGCCGTACTTGGCTGCGAACGCGGCGGCGAGCTTGGCAGTGCTGGTCGTCTTGCCGACCCCGGTCGAGCCGACCAACGCGTAGACGCCACCCTGGTCCTCCAAGGCCGGCTCACCCTCGCCGGTCAGCAGGTTGCGCTGCAGCACGCTGGCAACCCAGGTATCCAGGTCGCCTACGTCGTTGGGCGCGGCGGCCGCGAGCTTGCGGATCAGCACCGGCGAGAAGCCGCAGTCCAGCAACTTCTGCGTCAGCTTCGCCTGCTCGGGATTGCGCTGCAGCTTCTCCATGAACGCCAGGGCGCCGAAACGCTCCTCGATCAATCCCTTCATCTCGCGCAGCTCGTGCAACATGGCGCGCTGCTCCTGCTCGGCCTGCAAGGCGATGGCCGGCGCCGCCGGGGCACTCCACGCCGGCTCGGGGTGGGGCATCGCCACGGGCACGGGGGCGCTCGCGGCCGCAGGACGTTCGGTGTGGTGCTGCGCGGCGCGCTCGGCCAGGCGCGGCTCGATCGGCATGGTGGCAGGCCGGGGGGTCGCCGGTGCCGCGGGGACCGCAGGGGCCGAGGCCGCCTGCATCGCCGCCTGCCGGCGCTTGAGCATCCTCTCGCGCACATAGTCCTGGAACGACAGCGTGCTCATCGCCAAGCGCTCGACATCCTGGTCGACCGCGGTGGCCGCCGGCTTGGCCGCAGGCTGGGCCAGGGGCGCCCGGGCTGAGGCACGCGCCGGCGCGGGCGCGCTGGCGGCGTCGAACCGCTCGATCTGGGCGACGCTCTCGGGCGCCAGGGCCAGCACCTCCACCCCCTCCTTGCAGGGGCGCGTGGACAGGATCACGGCGTCCTCACCGAAGGCTTGGCGCACCTGGACGAGGGCCTCGCGCGACGTGGCCGCCACGAATCGTTTGACGTTCATGAATGCGCTCCGATGATCGAGCCGATCCGGATCGAATGGGTGTCAGGAATCTCGCTGTGACCCAGCACGGCCAGACGCGGCGCGGCGCGCTTGAGCAGGCGGGCGAGGGGCGCGCGGATCGCGTCGGGCACCAGCAGGCACGCCGGCACGCCGAGGTCTTCCTGTTTCCTGGCGGCCTGGGCGGCGGACTGGGTCAGGGTCTCCGCCACGCCGGGGTCCAGCGCGGCGCCGTGCGGCGACGTCAGTGCCTGCGTGACGAGGCGCTCCAGGTCCGGCTCGATGGCGATCACGTCCAGTTCCTTCACCGGACCGTAGATCTGCTGCACGATGGCCGGTGCCAGCGCGATGCGCACACGGCGGGCGAGTTCGGCCGGGTCGGTCACGTTGTTGCCCGCGTGCTCGGCCAGCGCTTCGACGATCGTGCGCATGTCGCGGATGTGCACCGACTCCTCCAGCAGGAGCTGGAGCACCTTCTGGAGCGTGGCCAGGCCCACCAGCTTGGGCACCACGTCTTCCATCAGTTTCGGGGCGAGCTTCGTCACGTGTTCCACCAGTTGCTGCGTCTCGGTGCGGCCGAGGAGCTTGGCCGCGTGGACTTGCATCAAGTGTGAGAGATGGGTCGCCACGACGGTCGAGGAATCAACGACGGTATAGCCGGCCATTTGCGCGCTTTCTCGCTGGCGCTCCTCGATCCAGACCGCAGGCAGGCCGAACGCGGGATCGGTGGTCGCCGTGCCCAGCAGCGGCGTCGTCGCATGGCCGGGATTGATGGCGAGGAACATCCCCGGGAAGCACTCGCCCTCGCCCACCACGGCACCACGCAGCGTGATGCGGTAGGTACTGGGCTTGAGCTCGAGGTTGTCGCGGATATGCACCGCCGGCGGCAGGAAACCGACGTCCTGCGCGAACTTGCGCCGCACCCCCTTGATACGCGCCAGCAGGTCGCCCTGGCGGTCCTTGTCCACGAGTTGGATGAGGCGGTAACCCACCTCCAGCCCGAGGATGTCCACCGGCTGCAGGTCGTCCCAGCTGGCCTCGGCGTTCGGGCCGGGCGCGGCCGGCGGCGGCGCCAGTTGCTCTGCCCGCCTGGCCTGCTCGGCACGGCGCTGCAGCCTCCAGGCCAGGTAACCCAGTCCGCCCGCGATTGCCAGGAAGGTGACGTGCGGCATGCCCGGCACCACCCCCAGCATGCCGATCACACCGGCAGTGATGCCGAAGGCGCGCGGCGAGTCGAAGACCTGCTTGAGGATCTGGCTGCCCACGTCTTGTTCCTTGCCGACGCGGGAGACGACCATCGCCGCCGCGATCGAGATCAGGAGCGCAGGGATCTGGGCCACCAGCGCGTCGCCGACGGCCAGCAGCACGTAGGTGTCGGCGGCCTGCCCGATCGGCACGCCGTGCTGCGCCACACCGATGATCAGGCCGCCGACGATGTTGATGAGGAGGATCAGGATGCCCGCGATCGCATCGCCCCGCACGAACTTGCTCGCGCCGTCCATCGAGCCGAAGAACTCGGCCTCGTCGCCGACCTCCTGCCGACGGCGCTTTGCCTCCTTCTCGTCGATCAGTCCGGCGTTGAGGTCGGCGTCAATCGCCATCTGCTTGCCGGGCATCGCGTCGAGCGTGAAGCGGGCGCTCACCTCGGCGATGCGCTCCGCGCCCTTGGTGACCACGATGAAATTGATCACCACCAGGATGGCGAAGACGATGAGGCCGACAGCGAAGTTGCCGCCGATCAGGAAATGGCCGAACGATTCAATGACCTGGCCGGCGGCGCCGGTGCCCGTGTGGCCGTTGAGCAGCACGACGCGCGTGGAGGCGACGTTGAGCGACAGCCGCAGCATCGTGGTGAGCAGCAGCACGGCCGGGAAGGCCGCGAAGTCCAGGGGCCTGACCATGTAGGCCGAGACCATCATCACCATCAGCGCCATCGCGATGTTGAAGGTGAACAGCAGGTCCAGCGCGAAGGGCGGTAGAGGCAGCACCATCATCGTGAGAATCATCACGACAACGAGCGGGGCGGCCAGGGCCTTCACGGGCAGGCCGCCCAGGAGCGGCTGCAGGCGTTGAAGTGCGGCATTCATCGATCGGCCTCCTCGGCGGCATCGGCGGGCGTCTCACCGCGCCGGTGCGGGTCGAGCTCGGGGGGAACGTCCAGCGGCGGCAGGTCGCCCGGCATCGGCGCATCACCCCGCATCGCGGCGCGCAGCTGGTACACGTAGGCCAGTACCTGGGCCACCGCGCCGTACAACGCCACCGGGATCTCGCGGTCGATCTCGGCATGGGCATACAGGGCGCGTGCGAGCATCGGCGCCTGCAGCACCGGCACCTTGTGCTCGCGAGCCAGATCCCGGATCTGCATCGCGAGCAGGTCTGCGCCCTTGGCCACCACGCGCGGCGCGGCCATCTTGGCCTCCTCGTACTTGAGGGCCACCGCGTAGTGCGTCGGGTTCATCACCACCAAGTCGGCCTTCGGGACGGCCGCCATCATCCGGCGCTGCACCATCTCCCGCATGCGCGCCTTCATCTTGACCTTGACCTCCTGGTTGCCCTCCAGCTCCTTGTGCTCATCCTTGGCTTCCCGGTGGCTCATCTTGAGCCTCGAGAGGTACAGGTGTCTTTGCAGGGGCACGTCGATCGCCGCGACCAGTGCCAGGGCCACCAGCAGCAGACCCAGGCCTGCCAACATGAGCCGGCTCGCATCGGCCAGCGCCGCCGGCAGCGCGACGGCCAGCGTGCCGTGGAACTCGGCGAGGTGGCTGTGCAGGTAGAAGGCCCCTATCGCTGCGAGCACCAGCGCGAGCGCGCAGGACTTGAGCGCGTCGACCAGGCTCTGTTTCGAGAACAGCCGCCCGATGCCGCCGATCGGGTCGAGTTTGGAGAACTTGGGAGCGAGCGGCTTGAGGGTCCAGTTCCAGCCGCCCAGCAGAAGGTTCGCGCCCACCGCGGCCACGGCCATGAGCAGGCCGAACGGGACCACGACGAGCAGCAGCTTCAGCACCGCGATGGACAGCCGCTCGCCCATGCGCGCGGGCGAGGCCAGGTCGGCGGCGGCGAAGCGCAGGTCATGCGCGACCAGGTCCTGCAGCCACCCGGCCAGCGCGGGCGACGCGACCGCCAGCACCAGCAAGCCCGTGGCGACCACCGCGAAATGGCCCAGGTCGCGCGAGCGCGGAACCTGGCCGTCCTCACGCGACTTCTGGATCTTGCGTGCGGAGGCGGGTAGGTGGCGGTCTTGCTGGTCGTCGGCCATGGCGGGGTGCGAAAGGTACCGCCATTCTGCGAGCGAGGCCGCAAGACTTAAGGCGAAAAAGCCGGGCGGATCCCGGCCTGTTCTGCGCCGCGGGGCCCCTCAGCGGGGGCCGCGCCCCACCAGTTCCTGCAACACGGTGACCTCGTTGCGCCGGTGGGCCGGCAACAGGCGGGTCAACAGGGTCTCCAGGTCGCCGCGCACGAGCGTGGCCGCGTCGTGCAAGGCCGAGAGCAACTGGGAGCCCTGCGCAGCCATCTCCTCCATCACGCCGGGCCCCGCCGTTGCGGCCAGGTGAACCGTGAAATCGTGCACGTAGCGGCTCTGCGCCCGCACGAGCTCGGCGGCTTCACCGTCGAACTCCCACTCGTCCCTCAGAGGCACGAAACGCCCCGCGATGCGGGTGACGCCACGGACCATGCCTTCTGGCGATGCGTTGAGCAACTCGAGGACTTCGTTGTTGACGAAACTGCGGCTGGACAGGAGGCTGACGATCTGCAAGGGCGCGTCGTGGCCGAGACCGTAGGCGTGGCGCAGCCCCGATTCCTGCCGGTCGTCCTCGACGTACTCACAGAAGTAGACGGGCGGCCTGCCCTCCGGATCGAGGCCGAGCGACGCGAAGAGCTTCTCGATCGAAGCGCCCGTGCCACAGAGGTCGACCAGCATGGGCATCGGCGAGAACAGTTCCCTGCAATAGTCGAGGTAGGTCGCGTCGCCCGCCGTACGGGCCAGCCGGGACGTATGCCAGTAGCGGCTCACCGGCCGCGAGCGTCCAGCCGCATCGCGCAGGGCATCGAACACGGCCTTGAGGTTGCGGCCGTCGCGCGAGGCGAACAGCACCTCCCGATCCGGATCGTCGCCCAAGTGCAGCAACAGCATCCCCGCCGCGGCCGCGAGGACCGGCAGGTTGAACTGGGTCTGCAGGCGCAGCAGCCATTCGGGCAGGTTCCGGCTCGCCGTCATCAGGCGCGCGGAGCGCAGTGCCTGCGCCAGCTGAGGGAAGCCGTTGGCGTAAAGGTGCTTTTCCACCGCCGTCGGCTCGGCGACGCGCGTGAGCGTGGCCCTGGCGCCGAAGCGGGCTGCCGCCTGCACGTCGGAATGGGGGTTGTCGCCGAGGTGGATGCAGCGTACCCCTTGCCTCGCAAAGTCCTCCCAGACCCGGCCGCTGCGCTTGCCATCGCTCGTGCGCACGATCGGCAGATCCAGTCGCAGCCCTGCCTTCTCGAGCAGGGCCCGAATCGCATCTTCCGGCAGATACATGTCCGTGACGAGCACGCTGTCGCCGTCGACCAGATCGAGCTGGTCGCGAATGGGCACGACGTTCTCCAGTTCCAGTTGCAGCTCCAGTCCCGCAAGCTCCTGCGCCTTCTCGGGAGTCAGACCCAACGCCCGGGCCAGTTCTCGGTAGATGTCGGAGAGGTCGTACTCCGCATGCTCCACGCGGCGTTCGGCGTCGAACCGTGCCTGCGCAAGCCCTGCGATCCCGGCCCGGCGCTCCAGTTCGACGAACAGCGGCTGCGGGCGGATGCAGTGGCGGGCGATCAACGTGTCGAAGATGTCGAATGTGCGCAGCGACCGACGCCCGACGGCAGGAGCCGGACCGCCCACGGACATGGCCAGGGCACGGGCGTCGCCGAAAATCAGGTTGTAGTCGGTACGGGCGACCTCCAGGTAGCCCTTGGCCTGCATCGCCTGCGAGAATCCCGCTTCCGCATCGCGATGGTAGTGGCGGGACGGCTCGGTGACGATGAACACCGGCCGCCGCTTCAGCGTGGAGCTGCGGATGACCTCCAGGTCCAGCCCCTCGATGTCGATGGACAACAGATGCAGCCCGTCCGGGAAACAGTTTTCCAGCAGCTCGTCCAGCGTGACCGATTCGACCTCCACGGTGCGCTCCACGCTGCCTATCGATCCGAAGGAACGCACGTGGCCTGCGTCCACCGATGACAGCTCCGCGTGCGTGGCGATGTTGATCGACACCTTCTGCGGATAGCCGGCGGGAACGACGGCGTAGTGCAGAACCTGGTCGTTCGGTCGCACGCGGCGCAGGGCCGGCACGAGTTCTGGATTGGCCTCGACGAGGACGCCGCGGCCTTCCCACTTGCGATGGAAAAGGTAGGTGTTACTGGTCTGGATCGGATGGTTGGCACCGACCTCCAGGTAGCGCACGGCCTGCAGGGGGAGTCCCGCGCGACTGAAGTAGGACTTGAGTGTGGCTTCGAGGATCAGGTCCTCGCCGAGCTGGCCATACTGCTCCTGCAGGAACGTCGGCAGGCGGTTGGGCGAGACATCGTGGTGCTCGCACTGCACGGCGATCCAGGGGTTTTCCATCTTCATGTCAGCTCCTTGCGGCCGCCGGTCCGACGGCGACGCCCGTGAGCCGGCGGACGATCTGCGCGTCCTCCGGGCTCAAGTTCTTGATCCACTCGAGCGTGGGCTGGGCCTGGATCGCTTCCTTCGCGTAGGGCGGGGGCTCCTCGCCTGCCAGGCGGAAGTAGTGGGCCCAGGTGCAGAGGTAGTGGACGGTCTTGCATCCTGTGGAGGCGGCACGCAGCCCTTCGGCGCGCAGCGACTGCAGGAAGAAGCGGTCGCCCAGCGCCGCCATCGGGCGCGGCATCAGCGCCCAACGCGACAGCGTGTGGAAGGCCCCACGGCAGAAGAAATAGCAGTTCGTGTCGATGTGCTCACCTGACACATCCTCCCCGATGCCCAGCGGCAGGATGGTGCCGTCCTCGCGCGCGAGATAGCGCAAGGTCGCCACGTAGTCCGGAGCTTCGGTCCGTGCCACCTCCACGCAACTGAGCACGTGATCCGGGTGATACCAGTTGTCCGCGTCGAGGAAGCAGATGGCGTCGAACCCTTCGCTGGCGGCCAGCATCGCGCCGACCGCCCGCGGAGTGTTGCCGTAGTCGCCGTGGGCGCGATCGAGCTTCAGGTGACGTACGGGTTCGGCATCGAGCCAGTCCTGCGGATGCCCGTCGGCAACCAGGAAGTGCTCGACCCCGGGGTGCGTCTGCTGCCGCACGCTGTCGACGCACCGCCGCAGGTAGTGCGGCGGTTCCCGGTGGTATGGAGTGACGACGGCGACGCGCATGAGGATCGGTGGGCCGAAGGTCTCAACGAGAAGCCGGCAGCGCCTCGGGTGGAAGGCCCGAAGCCGCGCGCCATGCCATCGCCTCGTACAGCGACTCGAGATCCCGCACAAAGGCGACGCTGTCGAAGAGGCGACCCCGGCGCTGCTCTTGCAGGTGCATGCGCAGCGAGCTGCGGTGTCCCTCGTCGCGGGCAAGTGCAACCGCACGGTCCACGAAGCCGGAAACGTCGTCGGCCACCAGCACTTCCACGCCGACCGCGGCGTTCAGGCTCGCCGCGACACGCGAGGCGAAGCTGGTGCCCCGGCGCGTGACCACGGGCACCCCTGCCCACAGGGCGTCGCTCGCCGTCGTGTGCGCGTTGTACGGCCAGGTGTCGAGGAACAGATCCGCGTTCTGCAGGCGGGCAATGTGCAGGTCGTAGCGCAGCAGGGGCGCCCATACCAGTCGCTCAGGCGCGATCCCACGGGCCTGGGCATGGCCGGCCAGGTTCTTGCGCACCTGCTCGTTCCACTCCAGCAGCCAGAGCACGGAGCCCGGCACGCGGTGCATCACCTCGCACCAGGCATCGAACACCTCGGCGGAGATCTTGTACGGCTGGTTGAAAGCGCACAGCACCAGCCCCTCGGCAGGCAACCCTGCCTCGGCCCGGGACATCGCCACCGGCAAGGCGCGCCGGCTGTCGTTGGGTTGGTAGCACTGCGGCATCTGCGCGATCTTCTCCGTATAGAACGGACCGTGCTCCAGCGGCGTGACGATCGGGTCCCCGATCACGTAGTCCATCCATGGCGCCCCGGTCGTGCCCGGGTAGCCGAGAAAGGAAACCTGCACCGGCGCCGCGCGGTAGGCGAAGATCTCGGGCCGCGACTCCTTCGTGTAGCCCTTCAGGTCCACCAGGATGTCGATAGCGTCCTCGCGGATCCGGCGCGCCGCCTGCTCGGCAGTCAATTCCGTGATCTCCACGAAGTGCTCCGATCCCTGCCGCACGCGCTCACGCAGCTCGGACCTGTCGTCCCGGCTGTGCGAGTACAACGTGACCTCGAACCGGCTGCGGTCATGCGCTTCGAGCGCCCCGGCAAAGAGCAGGGTCGTCGCATGATGGAAGAAGTCGCTGGACACGTAGCCCACCCGGATGCGCCGTCCGCCGAGCGGAGGCATCTGCGCGGGCGGCAGCGCCTCCACCCCGCGAGCGGCGTAGCGCGCGGTGACGCGGGCCGCCCGCAAGTGCAACGCGGGATCGTCGAAGATCGCAAGGTTGGGGAACGCCGAGATCGGCCGGTCGTCGCCCTCTGGCAGCGCCTCGAGCGCCAGCCTCAGGGTCTGCGCATCTCGTGCCGCATCGACCCAGCGGCACACTTCCCGCTCCCGGTACGCCAGCAGCCCGAGCAGGTTCAGGTCGTGTTCGCCGCAACCGAGGGTCAGCGCGGTGCGGAAGCACTGGGCGGCCTCCTCCTTCATCTCGACGGCGTTGAAGCAGTAACCGAGATGGGCGTGCGCCGGCGCGAGGTCGATCTGGCGCGACAGTGCTTCCATGTAGGCGTTGATCGCCTCCAACGGCTGGCCGGCCGCTTCGAGCGCCCGGCCGAGCTGGAAGTGGAAAGCCGCATCGCGCGCAACGCCGGGGGGAGCATTGCGCATCAGTTCGGCGGCCTCCTGCGGGCGTCGCAGTTGCATCAGGCAATGGACCGCGAGCGCGCGGGCGATCTCGTTGGATTCTTCCAGCCCCAGCGCGCGCTGCGCGGTCTCCAGCGTGTCCGCGATCCGCCCCTGCCCCAGCAGGGCCCGGGCGAGGTTGAGCAGGTAGACCGTCTGTCGCGGCTGCAGGCGCACTGCGTGCCGGAACTCGCGCTCGGCCTCGGCCCACTGCCCGCGCGCGGCGCAATGCTTGCCGCGTTCCCAACTGCGGTGTGCTTCGGACGAGGGGCGGGCCTGGGCCATGGGGCGGTACTCCTGAGACGACCCGTGCACTCTAAGAGCCGACGGCTTCGGGCAAAGCCGGAAAGTGCACCGTCCGCTCCCCCTATTTCCGGCGCTCGCCCGGTGGGAAATCACGGAGCACCGCTTGACAAGACCACCTGGGTCTCCCATCCGGGCCTAAAGTTCCCCCGGGATGGTTCGATAACCCCCCCAACGGCTGCCCGAAAGGGTTCCGTGGTCCGGTTAGGCGGCTCTGCCGTACTCCCGCGAGGGGCGACGGTGCCGGCTAGCGTCGGGCGGTGGCCGTGGCGCACGCGTCGCGGCAGGAATAGGGACGGGAAACCGTCTTGATTCAGCACCGGCGCATGCCGGGTTAACTGAAAGTGATAGGAGCAGACCATGCCCGCTACCATCAATACCAATATCGTTTCGCTCAACGCTCAGCGCAACCTCACCAATTCGCAGTCGTCGCTGGCCACCTCCATGGCCCGTCTGTCGTCGGGTCTGCGTGTCAACTCGGCGAAGGACGACGCCGCCGGCCTGGCCATCGCCGAACGCATGAATGCCCAGGTGCGCGGCATGAACGTGGCGATCCGCAACGCCAACGACGGCATCTCCTACGCGCAGACCGCCGAAGGCGCGCTGTCGAAGGTGGGCGACGCGCTGCAGCGCATGCGCGAGCTGGCCGTCCAGGCCCGCAACGTGACCAACACGGAGAAGGACCAGGACTCGCTGCAGAACGAGTTCAAGGAACTGCAAAGCGAGATCGGCCGCGTGTTGGGCGGCACCACGTTCAACGGCACCAACATCTTCACCCAGACTGGTGACCTGGAGTTCCAGGTCGGCGCGGGCACGACGACCAACGACCGGGTGACCGTGGCCCTGGGCTCGACGGCCCTGAGCTCCAATACCGCGATCACGAACGTGACGACCAGCACCGCCATCATCGGTGACCTCAGCTCCACCACGGCCGTGGCCGGCACGGCGATCGACGCGGTCATCGCCGACATCGACACCGCCCTGGACACGATCAACTCGCAGCGCTCGATCTGGGGTGCCACCCAGAACCGCTTCGAGGCCGTGATCTCCAACCTGCAGACGAGCGTGGAGAACCAGGCGGCTGCCCGTGGCCGCATCATGGACGCCGACTTCGCGGCCGAAACGGCCAACCTGTCGCGCGCCCAGATCCTGCAGCAGGCCGGCACCGCCATGGTCGCCCAGGCGAACCAGCTGCCGCAGCAGGTCCTCAGCCTGCTGCGCTGATCGAAGGCGACTCGCCCGAAGGGCGCCCGGCACCCGCCGGGCGCCCTTTCTCGTCCAGGAAGTGGCCGCGCTTTCCCGCCCTTTTCACCGCTTATCCGCGTAGCGCCTCCCCGCAGAATCCGTCTACCGTCCAGGTAGAGCCGGCTCTCATGCCGGAGTCAGTCGCTTGATTCTTCGACAAGGAGAGCGCTTATGCCGCAGACCATCAACACCAACGTCGTGTCGCTGAACGCACAGCGCAGCCTCGACAGTTCCCAGAACTCGCTCAAGACCTCCATGGCCCGGCTGTCGTCGGGTCTGCGCGTCAACTCCGCCAAGGACGACGCCGCCGGGCTGGCCATCGCCGAACGCATGAACGCGCAGGTGCGCGGCATGAACGTGGCGATCCGCAACGCCAACGACGGCATTTCCTACGCGCAGGTCGCCGAAGGCGCCTTGTCCAAGATCGGCGACGCGCTACAGCGCATGCGCGAGCTGGCGATCCAGGCGCGCAACGCGACCAACACCGAGAAGGACCAGGACTCGCTGCAGAACGAGTTCAAGGAACTGCAAAGCGAGATCGATCGCGTCCTCGGCGGCACCACCTTCAACGGCCAGACGATCTTCACGCAGACCGGCACCCTGGAGTTCCAGGTAGGCGCCGGCACGACCACCAACGACCGCGTGACCATCACGCTGGGCTCCACCGCCCTGAGCGTCGATCCCGCGATCACGAACGTGACGACCAGCACCGCCGTCATCGGTGACCTGACATCCACCACCGCCGTGGCCGGCACGGCGATCGACGCGGTGATCGGCGACATCGACGCAGCCCTGGACGCCATCAACTCGCAGCGCTCGATCTGGGGTGCCACGCAGAACCGCTTCGAAGCGGTGATCGCGAACCTGCAGGTCAGCGTCGAGAACCAGGCTGCTGCGCGAGGCCGCATCATGGACGCCGACTTCGCCGCGGAGACCGCCAACATGTCACGCGCGCAGATCCTGCAACAGGCCGGCACCGCCATGGTGGCCCAGGCCAACCAGCTGCCCCAGCAAGTGCTCAAGCTGCTGCAGGGCTGAGCCCCACGTTGCCGGCGGACGGAGGACGGCCCCCGCCCGCGCGGCGGGGCTGCCGCATGCCGAGGGATGAGCCGGTCGTCCTCGTCCCCCACGGGGCATCGGTGGCGCAGGGCAGCCCCCGCGCCCGCTGGCGTTCAAGTTCTCCCGGGAACTGCCGATAGCTGGGCGACGTATCGCCCGAGGACCCCCCGCCATGGCCTCCATTTCCTCCCCCGGACTCGGCTCCGGGCTCGACGTCAACACCATCGTCAACCAGTTGGTGGCCCTCGAGCGCAGGCCCATCGAACTGCTGCAGACCCAGGCCAGCAAGCTGCAGACGCAGCTGTCGTCGTTCGGCCTGCTGCAAAGCTACCTCTCGAACCTCCAATCCGCCGCCGCCAGGCTCTCGCAGCCCACGTTCTGGGCCGAGAGCGCCGCCACCTCGTCCGACCCGTCCGCGGTCGGCGCCACGGCCTCGGGCGGATCCGCCGCCGGCAGCTACAGCGTGCACGTCACGCAGTTGGCGCAGGCCCAGTCGCTCGCATCGCAGGCCTATGCCGACGGCACCTCCTTGGTAGGCACGGGAACGCTGCGCATCGAGATCGGCACCTGGACCTCGGGTCACGGCAGCTTCACGCCCAAGGACGGGACCTCACCCGTGGAGATCACGATCGGACCGGGCGAAGACTCGCTCGAGAGCGTTCGCGCGAAGATCAACGCGGCCGGAGCCGGCGTCACTGCCAGCATCGTCAAGGACGCCTCCGGCGCCCGCCTGGTGGTGCGCTCCAACCTGACGGGCGAAGAAAATGCCGTGCGTATCACGGCCACGGACGACGACGGCAATGACACGGATGCCGGCGGCTTGTCCGCCCTGACCTTCGACCCCCCCTCCGGGGCGGGCCGGATGGCCCAGACGCAGGCAGCACAAGATGCCCTTGCCAGCATCAACGGCCTTTCGGTGCGCTCCTCCTCCAACGTGCTCGACGGCGTCGTCGAAGGCCTCAAGCTGACGCTGGCCAAGACCACGCCTTCGCCGGTCGAGGTCAAGGTGGCTCCGGACACCGAGGCCCAGAAAAAGGCGATCGAAGGGTTCGTCACCGCATACAACGACATTGCCAAGTACCTGGCGGAGCAGACCAAGTACGACGCGGCCACCAAGAAGGCGGGAGCCCTGCAGGGCGACCGCAGCGCGGTGATGCTGCAGAACCAGCTGAGGAACCTCCTGCGCGAGACGAGCGGCGCATCGGCGGCTTTCCCGCGGCTCACCGACATCGGCCTGGAGGTGCAGTCCGATGGCACGCTCAAGGTCAACAGCACGAAGCTCAATGCCGCCCTCGCAAACCCTGCCGAACTCGCGAAAGCCTTCTCGGGCAGTGACGAGAACAATGCGGGGAACGACGGCTTCGGTGTGAGATTCCGCAAGTTCGCCGCGACCGTGACAGGCTCCGACGGCGCTGTCACCACGCGCACGCAGGGGCTGCGAGACGCGATCAAGCGCAACAGCGACCAGCAGGAGCGCTACGAGGACCGTGTCGCTCTCGTGCAGAAGCGGCTGCTGAGGCAGTACACCGCCTTGGACACCAGCGTCAGCCAGCTCAACGGCCTGGCGACCTACGTCCAGCAGCAGATGGCGGCGCTGTCCAAGACGAACAGCGGCAAGTAAGGTCTCAAGCCGGGGCCCGGGTACCCGCGGCCCCCGGCTCATGGCCCGGAATGTCGCTCGGACTGCAAAAATCGGCTCAACCCCGCGGTGCAAGGGCCGATAACCAGGGTGCAGGTTGAACAACGAGTGACATGACCATGTTCGCACCCTTCAAGAGCAATGCCGCCGTCTACGGATCGGTGCAGGTGGAAACCGGGGTTGCCTCCGGTGATCCTCACCAGCTGGTGTTGATGCTGTTCGACGGCGCGCTGGACGCCATCGTGACGGCACGTGGCGCGCTGTCGCGCGGCGACGTCCCCGCCAAGTGCAAGGCCGTCGGCAAGGCCGCACGCATCGTGGAGGAAGGCCTGCGCGCCGCGCTGAACCAGCGTGCCGGGGGAGATCTGGCCGCCAACCTGAACAACTTGTATGCCTACATCAACGCACGACTGACGCAGGCCAACCTGCGCAACGACGACGAGGCGTTGCAGGAATGCCACCGTCTGCTCGTCGGCCTGCGCGATGCATGGACGGCCATCCAACCGGCTGCGCGCCGCGGCTGAGGACGTGACGATGACTTTCGCCCACCGCAACGCATACGGCGTGGCGCCGGAGACCCGCATGGACGACAAGGCCCTGCTCGACTACTACGAAGCCATCGAGCGCGCCAGCGAGCAGATGCTGCGGGCCGCCCGGGACGGAGACTGGGATTCGGTCGTCAAGCTGGAAGGCGCCTGCGCGGTGCTCATCTCCCAGCTCAAGCACGCCGCAGGCAGGCGCGCACTCGCTCCGGCCGAGGCCAGGCTCAAGGCGCGCATCATGAAGCGCATCCTCGAGAACGACGCGCAGATCCGCAACCTGGCCGAACCCTGGCTCGACGACCTCGATCGCCTGCTCGCCGGAACGCCCAAGCAGGTGCACTGACCGCTCCTTCCGGAGCCTGACATGGAACGTTTGCCGACTCCGCTGCCCGAAGGCGCGGCGCAGCACGAAAGTCTGGACGACTTCCGCATCGGCGACCCCTACGAGATCCTGGCGCTGTTGCGGCAGATGGCCGAGATGCGCACGGTGCTCACCATCGCGACGCCGGGCGGCGTTTCCTACACGACCACCGTGTGGGAAGTGGACCGCACGCGCAAGCTCGTGCGGTTCGCTGCCGATCGCGTGGACGACCACCTGCGGCGGGTGCTGGACGCACACGACGCCGTGGCCTTCGGCTACCTGGACGGCGTGAAGGTGCAGTTCGAGGTCGGCCGCCTGGTGCACGCGCAAAGCCGGGGAGACGAGAAGGTGCTCGACGCCAGTCTCCCCCTCGAGGTCTTCCGCTTCCAGCGTCGCAGCAGCTTCCGCGTGCGACCGATCCTCGGCGCAGCCCCCACCGTACGCATGCAGCACCCCGCCGTGCCCGACACGACGGTCGAGCTGCGGGTGCTCGACGTCAGCGTCGGCGGGATCGCGCTGTTGCTTCCACGCGAACACGCGGTGCCCCGACCAGGCGCCCTCGTCCAACAGGCCCTCGTCAACCTCGATGGCGACACCCGCTTCACCGCCAGCGTGCGCATCGTGCACGTCACCGCGGTGGACCAGGATGCC
Organism: Burkholderiaceae bacterium; assembly: GCA_035559275.1. Taxonomy (GTDB): domain Bacteria; phylum Pseudomonadota; class Gammaproteobacteria; order Burkholderiales; family Burkholderiaceae_C; genus Caldimonas. The sequence continues at coordinate 18,409 of DATMBN010000082.1, read as the reverse complement.
CAGGGCGTGCGACTCGGTTGCGAGTTCGTCGGCCTTCCGGCCGAGTCGCTGCGCGCTTTGCAGCGCTACGTCGACGTGACCCAGCGATTGCGTCGCCAGCTCTCGCTGGACCGCCCGGACTGACGAACGGCAGACCCGGCCCTCAAGACCACGGGCGGGGCGCCGATAACACCTCAAGCATCGTGCCGCTCAGCCTCATGGGCGCGGCCAACTCGGACACCGGAAGAAGCTCGCATGTTCGTCATCATCGGCTACATCGTGGCGCTGGGGTGCATCTTCGGCGGCTTCGTCATCCATGGCGGGAACATGGGCGTGATCCTGCAGGCCCTGCCGACCGAACTGATGGTGATCGGCGGCGGCGCCTTCGGCGCCTTCGTCGTCAACAACCAGCCCAAGGTGCTCAAAGCCACCTTCGCGGCCCTGCCCAAGCTGCTCAAGGGTTCCAAGTACACCAAGGCGCGGTACATGGAGCTCATGGCCCTGCTCTACGACATCCTGCAGAAGGCCCGCAAGGAGGGCCTGATGGCGATCGAGAAGGACGTCGACGCGCCGCACGAGTCCCCCCTCTTCAAGAAGTACGCCACGGTCGGCAGCGACCATCACGTCGTGGAGTTCATCACGGACTACCTGCGCATGATGGTGTCGGGCAACCTCAATGCCCACGAGATCGAGACGCTGATGGACAGCGAGATCGACACACACCACCACGAGGCGCACGCGCCGGCTGCGGCCCTGCAGCGCGTCGCCGGGGGCCTGCCCGCCTTCGGCATCGTCGCCGCCGTGCTGGGCGTGGTCAACACGATGGGTTCGGTCGGTCAGCCCCCGGCAGTGCTAGGCGCCATGATCGGGTCGGCGCTGGTGGGCACCTTTCTGGGGATCCTGCTGGCCTACGCCATCGTCGAGCCTCTCGCGGGCCTGCTGGAGCAGAAGAACGACGAGAGCACCAAGGAGCTGCAGTGCATCAAGACGACGCTGCTGGCCAGCATGCAGGGCTACGCCCCCCAGGTGGCCGTGGAGTTCGGACGCAAGGTGCTGTACTCGACCGAGCGCCCCACGTTCTCCGAGCTGGAAGGCCACGTCAAGGGCAAGAAGGCCTGATCTGACGGCAGGCAAGGCACGGCACCATGGCAGGCGACTCCAAAAAGCTCCAGCCCATCATCGTCAAGCGGGTGAGGAAGGCCGCCCACGGCCACCATGGCGGGGCCTGGAAGATCGCGTATGCCGACTTCGTGACCGCCATGATGGCGTTCTTCCTGCTGATGTGGCTGCTCGGGTCCACGACGGAAGGTGATCGCAAGGGGATCGCCGACTACTTCAACTCCCCGCTCAAGGTCGCGCTGCTCGGCGGCGGCACCGGCGCGGGCGACGCCTCTCACGTCATCCGAGGCGGGGGGACCGACCTCACCCGCACGAACGGACAGGTCAAGAAGGGTGACGTGGAGGCCGAGCGCAAGACGATCAACCTGCAGGCCCTCAAGGACGCCGCGCGGCGGGCAGAGGCCGAACGTCTCGAAGGCCTGCGCAGGCGGCTGGAGTCGGCGCTCACCAACCATCCCCGCCTTCAGCAGTTCAAATCGCAGATCCGCATCGACATCACCGCCGACGGGCTGCGCATCCAGATCGTGGACGAGCAGAACCGGCCCATGTTCGACACTGGCAGCGCGCTGGTGAAGGACTACATGCGCGAGATCCTGCGGGAGATCGGCAAGGTTCTGGCAGAGACGAACAACCGGATCACGCTGGCCGGCCACACCGACGCCGCGCCCTACAGCAGCGGCGAACGCGGCTACAGCAACTGGGAGCTGTCGGCCGACCGGGCCAACGCATCCCGCCGCGAACTCATCGCCGGCGGGCTGCGCGAGGGTCAGGTGGTGCGTGTCGTGGGATTGGCATCGAGCTCGCTGCTGGACGCGACCAACCCGTTGAACCCGGTCAACCGGCGCATCAGCATCATCGTGATGAACCGTGAGGCCGAGGAGCGCTTCGAGCGCGGCGGCGACGTCGAGGCCGGCAGCGCCCCGGCCGTCGAGCAGGCCGTCGAAGCCGTGCAGATGCCCTCAAGTCCCCCGGCTGGCAGCCGATAACCTCCACGATCGCAGTTTCCCGAGGATGCCTCCATGAGCACCGCAGCCGACATGAAGTTCCTGATCGTCGACGACTTTTCGACCATGCGCCGCATCGTGCGCGGGTTGCTGAAGGAGATCGGATACAACAACGCCGAGGAGGCCGAGGACGGCGCCGTGGCGCTGCAGATGCTGAAGGCCGGCAAGTACGACTTCGTGGTCAGCGACATCAACATGCCGAACATGAACGGCTTCGAACTGCTGGCCGCCATCAAGGCCGACGAATCGCTCAAGCACCTGCCCGTGCTGATGGTCACCGCCGAGGCGCGCAAGGAGGACATCATCCGCGCCGCCCAGGACGGGGCCGCCGGCTACATCGTCAAGCCGTTCACCAAGGCGACGTTGGAGGAGAAGGTCCAGAAGATCATGCAAAAGCTCGGCAAGTGAGGGGACAGACATGAGCACCACTGCACCCCAGCCCACCCCGGCGGTGGGAACGAGCCCCGAGATCTACCAGCAGATCGGCGAGATGACGCGTCAGCTGCACGACACCCTCCAGCAACTGGGCCTGATGCCCAAGCTCGGCCAGATCACCGACAGCCTCCCGGACGCGCGCAGCCGCCTCAGCTACATCGCGAAGAAAACCGGCGAGGCGGCCGAGAAGGTGCTGAACCTGGTCGACCAGGCCAAGGCCGAGCACGACCGCATCACCGAGGAGACCCGTCGCATCGCCCAGGCAATCGTGGCCGACCCCGTGCGCGCCGTCGCCTCGGGCGCGGTGATGAACTTCGTCGGAGACGTCGAGGCGAGCAGCGCGCGCATCGACCAGCACCTGACCGAGATCATGATGGCCCAGGACTTCCACGACCTCACCGGCCAGGTGGTGGCCAAGGTGGTGGCGCTGGCGGCGGACATCGAGGACCAGCTCGTCAAGCTGCTGCTGCAAACCGCCCCGCCCGATCAGGTGCACAAGGTCGAGCAGACCTTCCTGAACGGACCTGTGGTCAATCCGGAAGGCCGCACCGACGTGGTCTCGAACCAGGAACAGGTCGATGACCTCCTGGCCAGCCTCGGTTTCTGACAGACTGGGCAACCGGCCGCCACCGGCCGAGGGCGCGGCGGGCGCCCGGTCCGCCGGCCGCGTCGTGCCGGTCAGACCGTCATGTTCATGATGTCGCTGTAGGCCTGCACGAGCCGGTTGCGCACGTGCACGGCCGCCTGGAAACCGATCTGGGCCTTCTGCATCGCGACCATCGTCTCCTCGAGGGAGACGTTCGGATTGTCCAGCTGCACCTGGCGCTGCATCTCGCTCGCCTGGTGCTGCGCCTGGCTCACCGATTTCAGTGCGTTCGTGAGCGCCTGCGAGAACCCCACCTGCGTGCTGCCGCCGCCCTCGACCCTCGCGGTCTTCGTTTGCCCGGGCAGCACCACGCCGCTCCTGGCGACAGCCTGTTCGAAGTTGAAGGGCTTGAGTCGGACGTCCATGGCTATCCTGCGCCGGCCGGGGCGGCCGGTATGTCGGGTGTGCTGATCCTACGGCCCGGCCGGGCCGCCGATGCCGGGAAGTGGGCCGGGTTTGCCCGCTTCTTCCCGCCGTCGGAGCGGGGGGGCTTCCGAATAATCCGATGCCATGCGCCGCAAGGCGGCCAAGACACGCATCGCACCCATGGACAACGCCGTCGCACTGTCTCCGACCCTGACGCCCGCCCCCGCGGCCGCCGAGGCGCCGCAAGGCCTGATCGCGCAGATCGGCGCCATGCCCGCGCCACGCAAGTTCGCCCTCGGCGCCGGCGCGGCGGCGCTCGCGGCCATCGTGGTCGCGCTGTCGCTCTGGTCGGCGCGGCCGGACTACAAGGTGTTGTACGCCAACCTGTCGGACAAGGACGGCGGGGCCATCATCGCCGCGCTGTCGCAGATGAACGTGCCTTACCAGCACGCCGACGGCGGGGCCGCCATCCTGGTGCCGGCCGACAAGGTCCACGACGTGCGACTCAAGCTGGCCTCGCAAGGCCTGCCCAAGGGCTCGACGGTCGGCTTCGAGCTGATGGACAACGCGCGCTTCGGCATCACCCAGTTCCAGGAACGGTTGACGTTCCAGCGCGGCCTCGAAGGCGAGCTGACCCGTTCCATCGAGGCGCTGGCCGCCGTCCAGAACGCACGCGTGCACCTGGCGCTGCCCAACCAGAACGGCTTCTTCCGCGAGCAGCAGAAGCCCTCCGCCTCGGTGCTGGTGCACCTGCACCCCGGACGCACGCTCGACAGGGCGCAGATCGCGGGCATCGTCCACCTGGTCTCGTCCAGCGTGCCGGACCTGGCGCCCAGAGCCGTCAGCGTGGTCGACCAGACCGGGGCGCTGCTGACCGAATCGCCCGACGGCAGTCACAAGGGCGCCGGCCTGGACGCGCAGCAGTTGCAGTACGTCTCCCAGATCGAGAGCACCTACGCACGCCGGATCGCCGACTTGCTGGAGCCGGTCGTCGGTCGTGACAACCTGCGTGCGCAGGTCACTGCGGACGTCGACTTCTCCCAGAGCGAATCGACCTCGGAGCTGTTCCGCCCCAACCAGGGAGGCGAGCCGGCGGCCGTGCGCAGCATGCAGACCCTGGAATCGAACCAGCCTGGCAGCGCTCAGCCCGCCGGCGTGCCGGGTGCGATCTCCAACCAGCCTCCCGTGCCCGCCAGCGCACCGATCAATGGTCCGGCGCAGACGCTGCAGGCGGCCAACGGCGGGAGCGCCACCGCGGGCACGTTCAAGCGCGAAGCGGTCACCAACTTCGAGGTCGACAAGACAGTCAAGGTCACGCGCAATGCCACCGGCACGATCAAACGCATCGCAGCCGCCGTGGTGGTGAACCACCGGGTCACGACCAACGCCAACGGCAAGACCGTTTCCACCCCGCTCACGCAGGAAGAGCTCGACAAGCTGACGGCCCTGGTGCGCGAGAGCATCGGCTTCAACGCCGACCGGGGGGACACGGTCCAGGTCATCAACGCGCCGTTCCGCGTACAGAAGGTGGACGACGCGCCCGAGGACCTGCCGCTGTGGAAGCGACCCGACGCCCTCGACCTGCTGCGCCAGCTCGCCATGCCGATCGCCCTGGTGCTGCTGGCGCTGGCGATCGTCTTCGGCGTGATCCGGCCGGCGCTGCGCGGCGCCAAGCCCGAGCCGCGCCGCAACGGCCAGGCGCTGGACGCGGTGATCGCCGACCCCGAGGCCCTGCCGGCCCTGGAAGCCGGCGCGATCGAGACGCAGGCGGTGCCATTGCTGGCCGCCCCCATGTCCGGCGACAAGCTGGACGCCGCCCGCCAGCTGGCGCGCGACAACCCGGCTGCGGTGGCGAACATCGTGCGCAACTGGGTGAGCAAGGAAGCGGCCGCCTGACGGCCCGGGAAAGACGAGAAGGACGCCCCGCCATGGACGAAGCCGGTCTGCAGGACTCCGCCATCCTCCTGATGTCGCTCGGCGAGGAGGAGGCCGCCGAGGTGTTCAAGCACCTCACTCCCAAGGAAGTGCAACGGCTGGGCGAGACCATTGCCAAGATGAAGGTCATCCCCCGCGAGCGGGTGGAGGAGGTGCTCGACCGCTTCGCCGCGGATGCATCGGAGCAGAGCATGCTCGTCAACGACACCGACGAGTACGTCAAGTCCGTGTTGCGCAAGGCGCTTGGCGAGGACAAGGCCAACCTGCTCATCGACCGCATCCTGCAGGGCAGCGACGTGACCGGCATCGAGAGCCTCAAATGGATGGATCCGAGCTCGGTGGCGGAACTGTTGCGCAACGAACATCCCCAGATCGTGGCGGCCATCCTCGTGCACCTGGACTACGACCAGAGCTCGCAGGTGCTCAAGCACTTCACCGAGCGCCAGCGCAACGAGGTGATGATCCGCATCGCCACGCTCGACGGCATCCAGCCATCAGCGCTCAAGGACCTCAACGACGTCCTGTCGCGTGTGCTGGCGGGCGGCGACAAACTGCGCAAGGCGTCGCTGGGTGGCGCCAAGGCGGCCGCGGAGATCATCAACATGATGGGCTCCAGCGTGGAGAGCTCGGTGCTGGACTACATCCGCCAGAGTGACGCCGAGCTGGCCCAGAAGATCATGGACAACATGTTCGTGTTCGACGACTTGATGAAGGTCGACGACCGCGGCATCCAGATGCTGCTCAAGGAAGTGCAGAGCGAGTCCCTGGTGATCGCGCTCAAGGGAGCCTCGCCCGAACTGCGCGGGAAGATCTTCTCCAACATGTCCAGCCGCGCTGCGGAGGCGTTGCGCGAAGACCTCGAGTCCCGCGGCCCGGTTCGCCTGTCCGAGGTCGAGGCCGAGCAGAAGGAAATGCTGAAGGTGGTGCGCCGACTGGCCGAGGAAGGCCAGATCGTGCTGGGAATGGGCGGTGATGACAGCTTCGTCTAAGAACACCGCGGCGCGCACGTTGTACAGCCGCTTCATCCCGCGGGAGGAACTGCACTCGTTCTCGGCGTGGACCCCAGGTTCGCTCGACGAGTCCCAGTCCGCCGCCCCCGCCCCCGAAGAGCCCACGCAGCCCGACGCCTCGGCCGCCGAGGCACTGGCCGAACAGCTCCAGCTGGCCCGTCAGGCCGGCTACAAGGACGGCTACCGCGACGGCCTGTCCGCGCTTGAGAGCTTCAAGCAAAGCTACGCAGCACAGGTGACCGCCCAGGTGGCACAGGTGGCGCGCAGCTTCCAGTCCCAGCTCGAGGCAATGGAGCAGCAACTGGCCACCTCCCTCGCTCAGGTCGCCGTGGACATCGCCCGTCAGGTGGTACGCACGGAGCTGGCCGCCCGCCCCCAGCTGATCGAGCAGGTCGCCCACGAAGCGCTGGGCCTGCTGGTGCACTCGGCCAAGCACATCCGCGTGCGGGTGCATCCCGACGACCACCAGCTGCTCGTCGAGCAGGGCCAGCTCGATCTCGATGCCCGCCATGCCCGCCTGCTCGCCGACCCGTCCGTCGAACGCGGCGGCTGCATCGTCGAGTCGGACATCGGTCTCATCGACGCGTCGATCCAGACCCGGTGGCGCCAGACAGTGGCGGCACTGGGATGCCAGGCGCCGTGGCAACCCGACGCCGAAGGAGACGCCGAGTGACCCCGGCTGCACCGACGGTGGACGCCAAGCTCCAGGCCTGGCGGCAGTATTTCGACGATCTGGGCAGCTTCGCCCGCGCACCGGCGACGATGGAGGTGCAGGGCACGCTCGTGAAGGTCGCCGGCCTCGTGCTGGAGGCCGCCGGCATCCGCGTACCGGTCGGTTCGGTCTGCGAGGTGCGCATGGCGGGGCAGCCGCCGGTGCAGGCCGAGGTGGTCGGATTCTCCGGCGACCGGGCCTACCTGATGCCTACCGGAGAGGTGCATGGACTGGCGAGTGGCGCGCGCGTCGTACCGCTGCAAAGCCCCATGGTCCCGCCGAGGCTGGGCCAGCCCACACACCCTTGGCGCCGCAGCGAGGACCGCAGCCTGCATCTGCCGATGGGCGACGGCCTGCTCGGCCGCGTCGTCGATTCCCACGGCCGCCCGATGGACCGTAGGGGCCCCCTGCAGGCGGTGCACAACGAGCCCTTGGTGCGCCGGCCCATCAACGCCATGGACCGCGACCCGGTACGCAACGCTCTGGACACGGGCGTGCGCGCCATCAACTCCATGCTCACGGTCGGGCGCGGCCAGCGCATCGGCCTTTTCGCCGGCTCGGGTGTCGGCAAGTCGGTGCTGCTGGGCATGATGGCACGCTACACGCAGGCCGACGTGATCGTCGTCGGGCTGATCGGCGAGCGTGGGCGCGAGGTCAAGGAGTTCATCGAGGACATCCTCGGCGAGGAGGGCCTCGCCCGCTCCGTCGTCGTCGCCGCCCCGGCCGACGCGCCGCCGCTCATGCGCATGCAAGGCGCCAGCTACGCCACCGCGATCGCCGAGCACTATCGCGACCGCGGCGCCCACGTGCTGCTGCTGATGGACTCGCTCACGCGCTACGCCATGGCTCAGCGTGAGATCGCGCTGGCCATCGGCGAGCCTCCCGCCACCAAGGGCTACCCGCCCAGCTGCTTCGCCAAGCTTCCCCAGCTGGTCGAGCGCAGCGGCAACGGGCTGAACGGGGTCGGCTCCATCACCGCCTTCTACACCGTGCTGAGCGAAGGTGACGATCAGCAGGACCCGATCGCCGATGCGGCGCGCGCGATCCTGGACGGCCATATCGTCCTCACGCGCGAGCTGGCCGAAAGCGGTCACTATCCTGCCATCGACATCGAGAAGTCGGCGTCGCGGGTGATGCACAACGTCGCCACCCCCGAGCACCTGGAGGCGGCGCGCCGCTTCCGGCAGATGTACGCCCGCTACAACCGCAGCCGCGACCTCCTCTCGCTGGGCGCCTACACGCCCGGCCACGACGCCGAGCTCGATGCCGCGGTACGTGCCTTCCCCTCGATGCGGGCATTCCTGCAGCAGGACATGCATGAATGCGCCCCCCTGGCCGACAGCGTCGCCCGCATGCGGGCGATCGTCGGTGGGACGGCTTGAAACCTCCACAAGGACTTCCGATGAACGGCAACACATCCCTGCAGACGGCGCTGGAACTGGCCGAGAAGGAGCGCGATGCGGCCTTCGCCCGCTGTCAGCAGCTCGCGCAGGCGCTGGAGCGCCAGCGCTCGCAGGCACAGCAACTCGCGACGTACCGCGCCGACTACCAGCAGCGCTGGAGCCATCAGTTCCAGCGCGAGGGCACGATGGAGATCCTGCGCTGCTATCGCGACTTCATGGGACGTCTCGAGCAGGCTCTCGGTCAGCAGGACCTGGTCGTGCAGCATGCCGAGCGGCAACTCGAGCAGGCACGCTGCGCCCTGCTGGCCCACGAGCAACGTGTGGGCGCGATCCGCAAGATGCTGGAGCGCCGGGCCGCGGAAGCGACCGCCGCCGCAAGGCGCCGCGAACAGCAGCACACCGACGAACAGGCCAGCCGCCTGGCCTGGCAGCAACGCCGGGATGCCGGCGGCGCGTTCGCCACCGACTTCAACCCGCTGCCCGCCTGACCCTCGCCTACCGCGATGACCCTCGCCGCCTCCCTCGCCTCCCTGTTCTCGGGCGCCGCTCGCGCCGACGCGCCAGTGCCGCCGCCGGCAGCCGCCCCGGCGGGGGCACCGGCCTTCGCGCAACATCTGCAACGCTTGGCCTCGGCACGCACGGCGCCCTCGCCTGGCGCACCGCCCCAGCCGCGTGAAGCCGGTCCTGCTGCGCCGCCGCCACCTCCAGCGGCCGCGCAGCAGGCCAATACGCCGCCGCCGCCCGGCGGCCAGCCAACGGCGCAAGCCGATGCTGGCGAACCGACGTCGGAGGATGCCGGCGAAGAGCAGGGCGAGCCTGCACCGGCGCCGGGCACGGAAGCGCCCGCGTGGTGGTGGGCGCTGGCTACACCGCAGGCCGAAAGTGCGACCCCGCGGGAGCATGTGCTTTCCACGCAGGCCGAACTCGTGCCCGACGCCGCCGATACGCAGGCCGGGAAGGCCGGCCGCACACGCTCGCCCCTCGGGGACGCGCGCGACGGTCCCGAGGAGGATACTTTCCTCCGCGCCACGCGAGGGGAACCCGAAGGTATCCTCGCCGTCTCTGACGGCGAACACGCCTTCCGATCGGCGGCGCTGGTCGAAGCCGTCCGTGAGCCGGGTGCGCCACCGGCGCACGGGTCGACCAGCCCCGTGACGGCGAGTACTGCGATCGTGCACGTCCCCGGGACGGCCTCGCCGGCGGCGCAGGCGGGGTTCGGCGGAGTGGAACGGTCCGTCACCACGCCCGTCACGTCCCCCGAGTTTCCCGACGCGCTCGCGTCGCAGGTGAGCTACCTGGTGCGCGAAGGCGTGCAGCAGGCCCGGCTGCAGTTGCACCCGGCCGAACTCGGTCCCCTGCAGGTCCACATCGCCCTGCAGGGCCAGCAGGCGCAGGTGGACTTCGTCGCGACCTCGGCGGTCACCCGCTCGGCCATCGAGTCCAGCCTCGCCCAGCTGGCGGCGTCCCTGCAGCAGGCGGGCCTCACCCTTGCCGGCGGGGGCGTCTCGCACGGAGGGGCCGGCCAGGGAGGACAGCGCGACGACGGTGCCTCCGGGGCACGGGCTCCGCTGCGTGCGGACGCGCCCGAAGCCGCACCGCCCTCCCCGGCGCCGCGCGCCGGCGGGTGGCGTCAGGGCAGCGTGGACTACTACGCATGACCGCCCTGCCCTGCCGCATGAATGGGGCCGCAACCTCCCGCTTATCCGCGGTTCGGCAGCCGCCCCCCTGCCCATAATCGGCTCAACCTGACTGGACCACGACCATGAGCGCAGCCGCGGCCACCGCCGACGCCCCCAAGACAGGCAAGAAGAAATTCATCTTGATCGCCGGCATCCTGGCGGTCGTGCTGGCTGCCGCCGCCGTGGCCGCCGTGCTGCTGTTGCGCCAGAACGCGCACAACGACGACGAGTACGACGAGGAGGTCGTCGAGGCGCCGGCCAAGGCCAAGAAGGACAAGAACGCCGCCCCGGTGTTCCTGCCGCTGGATGCGTTCACCGTCAACCTCGCGGACAAGAACGCCGAGCGCTACGCCCAGATCGGCGTCACGCTGGAGATCGACTCGCAGGAGATGGCTGAGAAGCTCAAGTCGTACATGCCTGTGATCCGCAACAACGTGCTCATGGTGCTCGCCCACAAGACGTCGGACGATCTGCTCGAACGCAGCGGCAAGGAGCGGCTCGCGCGCGAGATCATGCGCGAGTCGGTGCGGCCGCTGGGCATCGAACTGCCTGACGAGGACGAGGAGGCGCAGGTCGAAGAAGGCCCGGCCCGGAAGAAGAGGAAAAAGGCGCCCTACAACCCGGTGCGCCAGGTGCTCTTCTCTAGCTTCATCATCCAGTGAACGGCGACGAGGCACAGGACCGGGGACGACGATGAACCAGCAGATCCTCTCCCAGGACGAGGTCGACGCCCTCTTGCAAGGCATCACCGGCGAGAGCCAGAAACTCGAGCAGGACGATGCCCCCGTCGGCGGGATCCGCGACTACGACATCGCCAGCCAGGAACGGATCGTCCGTGGGCGCATGCCCACGATGGAGATCATCAACGAGCGGTTCGCCCGCAACATCCGCATCGGCCTGTTCAACTTCATCCGCAAGAGCCCCGAAATCTCGGTCGGCGCGATCAAGGTGCAGAAGTACAGCGCCTTCCTGCGCGAGATCGTGGTGCCGACGAACTTCAACATCGTCTCGGTCAAGCCGCTGCGCGGCTCCGGTCTCATCGTCTGCGACCCCACGCTCGTGTTCGCGGTGATCGATTCGCTGTTCGGCGGCAACGGCAAGTTCCATACCCGCATCGAAGGTCGCGACTTCTCGCCCACCGAGCAGCGCATCATCAACCGCCTCGTGGACGTGATCCGCGAGGAATACAAGAAGGCCTGGCAGGGCATCTACCCGGTGGAACTGGAGTACCAGCGCTCCGAGATGCAGCCGCAGTTCGCCAACGTCGCCACGCCCAGCGAGATCGTCGTGGCCACTTCGTTCACGTTGGAGATCGGCGACAACGCCGGCACCATCCATTTCTGCATCCCGTACGCGACGCTGGAGCCCATCCGCGACGTGCTCTACTCCACGGTGCAGGGCGACTCGGTCGGCAGCGACCGCCGCTGGGTCAAGCTGCTCACGCACCAGATCCAGGCGGCAGAGGTGGACCTCGTCGTCGAACTCGGCCAGGCCCCCGCCACGGTCGAGCAGCTCCTGGCCCTCAAGCCAGGTGACTTCATCGAACTCGACCTGGACCCGCTCGTGGAGGCCAAGATCGACGGCGTGCCGGTGTTCGAGTGCCACTACGGCACGTCCAACGGCAAGTACGCGATCAAGATCGAGAACATGCTGACCGGCCAGGATCTGGGCTGGTTGGGAGACTCCCATGTCGGCTGACGCCCCGAACCCCATGGACGAACAAGACGCAATGGCCGCCGAATGGGCGGCCGCCCTCGCACAGCAGCAGGGCTCATCCTCCGCCCCGGAGGTCATCGACGCGACGCCCGAGCAGGTGGCGCAACCGTCGTTCACCAACTTCACGCCCACGGGCGCGACGACTGCGGGCAACGACATCAACATGATCCTGGACATCCCCGTCCAGCTCACCGTCGAACTCGGCCGCACCCGCATTCCGATCAAGCACATCCTGCAGCTGGCCCAAGGCTCGGTCATCGAGCTCGACGCGTTGGCCGGCGAGCCGATGGACGTACTCGTCAACGGCTACCTGATCGCCCAAGGCGAGGTGGTGGTGGTCAACGACAAGTTTGGTATCCGCCTGACGGACATCGTCACGCCTTCGGAGCGCATGCGCCGGTTGAGCCGAGGCAGCTGACGAGACACGGGATTTCGTTCCACCGTGAAAGCAGGGGGCCTTTGGCCCCCTTCTTCATGGCATTGCCTTCTGCCCGTTTCCCCAGAATGCGAAGGCGTAGGACGAAACCCCATCCATGCCCTCCACCCTCTCCTTCCTGTTCTGGTTCGTCGTCATCCTGGCCCTCATTCCCTTGGTGCTGTGGATGCTCAAGCGCTCGCAGCTCGCCGCCAGCCTCGGCGGCGCCGCACAACCGGCGCGCGTGGTCGCCAGCACCGCGATCGGACCGCAGCAGCGGCTGGTCACCGTGGAGGTGGGCCAGGGGGACGCGCGCCAATGGCTGGTGCTGGGGGTCACGCCGCAGCACGTCTGTGTGCTGCACGCCTTGCCCCCGCAGGAGCTGCCCGGGGCGGACCCGACGTCCGGGGGCATGCCGGGCACCTTCGCGGCCCTGCTCCGACAGGCGCGCAGGAAATGAGCCACCCTCCCGAGCGCCTTCCCGTCGAGATGAAACAGACCCGATTCCTCCACTGGGGCGCGCGCGCCCTCGCAGGCGCGCTGCCGCTGCTGTCGCTGCTCGCGCCCGAGGTCCACGCGCAACAGGCCACCGGCGCCGGCGCTGGACTGCCCCTGATGGTGGCCCAGGGGACGGGCGGCACCAGCTACTCGGTGCCGATCCAGACGCTGCTCTTCTTCACCGCGCTCAGCTTCATCCCGGCCATCGTGCTGCTGATGACCGGCTTCACGCGCATCGTGATCGTGCTGAGCCTCATGCGTCAGGCGCTGGGCACCCAGGCCGCACCACCCAACCAGGTCATCATCGGCCTGTCGCTCTTCCTGACCTTCTTCGTGATGGGTCCTACGGTCGACAAGGTCTACAGCGAGGCGTACCAGCCCTATGCAGCGCAGCAGATCGGATTCGACGAGGCGCTCAAGCGCGCCGAGGCCCCGATGCGCGAGTTCATGCTCAAGCAGACGCGCGAGTCCGACTTCGCGCTCTTTGCCAAGTTGGCCAAGCTCGATCCCTCGGTCAAAGCCGACACGGCGCCGATGCGGGTGATCGTGCCCGCCTTCGTGACGAGCGAGCTCAAGAGCGCCTTCCAGATCGGCTTCATGATCTTCATCCCGTTCCTGGTGATCGACATGATCGTCGCCAGCGTGCTGATGAGCCTCGGGATGATGATGCTCTCCCCGGTTCTGGTCGCGCTGCCCTTCAAGCTGATGCTCTTCGTGCTGGCCGATGGCTGGAACCTGCTGCTCGGCTCGCTGGCTGCCAGCTTCGCCACTTGACCCCCCCACACCATGGACGCACAACAAGTCTTCACCCTGGGGCAGCAAGGCCTGCATCTGATGCTGATGGTCGCGGCTCCCGTGCTGCTGACCGTGTTGGCGGTGGGCCTCGTCGTCAGCCTGCTGCAGGCGGCCACGCAACTGAACGAGGCGACGCTGTCCTTCGTGCCCAAGATGGTCGCTGCCGTCGCAATGCTCGCCTTGGCCGGCCCTTGGATGCTGACCACCCTGGTCGAGTACATCCAGCGCACCATCCTCTCGATCCCCGGTGTGGTGGGCTGAGACCGGACGCATGATCGCCTTCACCGACCAGCAGTTGATGGCCTGGATCACCCCGATCCTCTGGCCGTTCCTGAGGGTGCTGGCACTCTTCACCACCGCGCCCGTGCTGTCGATGCGTGCCATCCCGGTGCGGGTCAAGATCGGTCTGGCGTTCCTCATCGCGCTGGCGTCGCAGGTGTCGCTGCCGCCGATGCCCGTCGTCCCGCTCGATTCCGCCGCCGCCCTCGCGACGGTCGCGCAGCAGGTCGTCATCGGCCTGTCGATCGGCTTCGCCGTGCGGCTCGTCTTCGCCGCGGTCGAGTTCGCCGGAGAGCTGGTCGGTCTGCAGATGGGGCTGGGCTTCGCGTCGTTCTTCGATCCGACCACCGGCGGCCAGACGAACGCCGTCAGCCGCTTCTTCGGCGCGACGGTGTCGTTGCTCTTCGTCGTGATCAACGGCCACCTCGTGCTGACCGCCGCGGTGATCCAGAGCTTCCACGCCTTTCCGGTGGGGCCCGAACCGCTGGCCTTCCTCGAGGCCGTGCGCCTGCACGTCTACGGCGCGGAGATTTTCAAGCTGGGCCTGTGGATCGCGCTGCCCATCCTCGCCATGCTGCTCTTCGTCAACCTGGTCCTGGGCGTGATCGCGCGGGTCGCGCAGCAGCTCAACATCTTCGCGGTGGGTTTCCCGATCACGATCGGCGTCGGGCTCCTCGGCGTGCTGCTGACGTTGCCGCTGTTGGAGCAACCCTTCACGATGGCGATCGAGCAGATGCTCTCGCGCTTCCAGTGAGGGTCTCCGGCGGGCGCGGCCGGGTCACCTCAGACCAGCCCGTTGCGGATCGCGTAGACGGTGAGCTCGGAGTTGTTGGACAGCCCCAGCTTCTCCAGCACGCGGGCACGGTAGACGCTCACCGTCTTCGGGCTGAGCATCAGTTCCTCGGCGATGTCGGATAGCCGCTTGCCGGAGGCGATCATCACCAGCGTCTGCAGCTCCCGGTCCGACAGCCGTTCGTGCGCGGCCTCGGCCGTCGGTGTCGTCAGGCTTTCGACCAGCATCTGCGCCATCTCGGGCGTCACGTACTTGCGCCCTTGCGCCACCATGCGGATCGCAGCCACCAGCTGGGCCGGATCGCCTCCCTTGTTCACGTAGCCGTAAGCCCCGGCCTTGAGCGCCCGGATCGCGTACTGGTCCTCCGGGTACATGGAGACCACCAGGACCTTGACGGGCGACCCCTCGTCCTTGAGCGCGTGCAGCACGTCCAGGCCGCTGCGGCCCGGCAGGTTGATGTCCAGCACCAGCACGTCGCAGGGCGTGGTGCGCAGCAGACCGCGCAGCTCGCCATACTCGCCGGCCTCTCCCACGACCTGCAGGTCCGGGACGTCGGCCAGCGTGTCGCGGATGCCCCGCCGGATCAGGGCATGGTCATCGCACAGGATGACTTTGATCATAGATCTCCCCAGAACGTCGGGTCGTCGTTCGAGCGCCCGGGCGCAAGGCCCGCATCTTCGCCTCCCATGGGCTGCTCGGTCAATGGAACCATGAGGATGAGGGTCGTGCCGTCCGGCCCGCTCGTCAGCTCCACCCAGCCGCCGACGGTGCCGGCCCGCTCGTGCAGGCCGCGGATGCCGAACGAACGCGCCTTGGCAAGGTCGGAGCGCTGGAAGCCCCGCCCGTTGTCGCACACCTCGAGCGTCAGGACGCCACCAGCGAGGGTGAGGTCCACCCGCACCTGCGTGGCATGGGCGTGCTTGCTGACGTTGGTCAGTGCCTCCTGTGCGGTGCGATAGGCCACCAGCGGCACGCCAGCCGGAAGCTGCATCTGCTCATGGCTCGAATGGAAGCTCGTGGCGATGCCGGTGCGCTTCTCGAACGTGCTGGTCATCCACTGCAAGGCCGCCACCAGCCCCTGCTCCAGGATGGCCGGGCGCAGGTTGTGCATGATGCGCTTGCTGGCGTCCAGGGCGTGACTGACCGTCTCCAGCGCGGAGACGGCCCGCTGCCGCACGGCCTCGTCCTGTGCGTGGCGGGCGATCCAGGCGATGTCGAACTTGAGGGCAGTGAGCGAACCTCCCACGTCGTCGTGCACCTCCCGGGCAATGGCGGCCCGCTCGGCCTCGACGCTGTTCTGCAGATGCTGCGCCAGCTCCCGCAGCCGCTCCTTCGACTGAGTGAGCGCCGCCTCGCTCGCCTGCTTGGCACGCACGGCCTCCACCGCCTCGATGGCGTGCAGGGTGGCCGGCGCCAAGCGCGTGAGGTTGTTCTTCAGCAGATAGTCGCTCGCCCCGTTGCGCATCGCCTCGACCGCCACGTCCTCGCCGATCTCGCCGGACACGATGATGAACGGGATCAGCAGGCCGCTGGCACGCAGCATGTCCAGGGCCATCAGCCCCGAGAAACCCGGCAGGTTGTAGTCGGACAGGATCACGTCCCAGGACAGTCCGTGACGTCCTTCACGCAGGGCCCGCTCGAACTCGGCGCGTGTCTCCACGCGCAATGCGTCGATGTCCAGTCCGGCGCGCCGCAGCTGGGTCATCGTCAACTCGTGATCGAGTTCCGAGTCCTCGATGTGCAGCACACGCAGCGTTCGCGCGGCGGGTTTGTCCATCACTGTGTGCCCCGAAAAAGTCCTACAGAACCCGCCCGGCCTGCCGAATACCCATCGCAACCGCAAGATGCGAGCGACCGGCAGGAGCGCCAAGGGGCCGCCTTGCAAAAAATTCTAACCAGCCCCCGCGCCCTGCCGAACGCGCGCGTGGAGAACCGCAGATGACCGACGATCCCACATCCTCCGGCGACCAGTCCATCCCCCTTTTGGTGGCCGCGGAACTGCAGGATCACCTGATGACCGCGACCAACGACCTGGACCGGCTGCAGACCCTGCTTGCCGACGCTTGCGACACCCTGATGCTGCGGTTCTCTTCCGCCGTGGAGCAAATGCAGGGCCTGATGCAGGCGGCCGTGGACCACCGCATCCAGGCCGACGAGCTTACCCCGGTCATGCACCACCTGGGCTCGGCCGTGACAGCGCTGCAGTTCCAGGACATGGCCTCGCAGCTGATCTGCCACACCCACCGCCGCCTGCGCACCTGTGCCGACCAGCTGGCCCGCGAGGCCATGGGCGACGACGAGGACGGTCTGGCGGTCGTGGAGGAGCCGCCGCTGCGCCCCAACCCCGTCACCCAGGCAGAGATGGACGCCGGTTCCGTCGAACTGTTCTAGGCCGCCCCTCAAGATCCGAGCCACCGAACCGATAACAAGCGAGATTCCGGAGAGAGCCATGCATTCCATCCTTGCGGTTGACGATTCCGCCTCGATGCGCCAGATGGTGTCCTTCACGCTCAAGAGCGCGGGCTACAACGTCGTGGAGGCCGTCGACGGGCAGGACGCCTTCGAGAAGGCCAGCGGCCGATCGTTCGACCTTGTGCTGACCGACCAGAACATGCCCCGCATGGACGGCATCAGCCTGGTCAAGAAGCTGCGCCAGACGCCGCAGTTCAAGACCACGCCCATCCTGATCCTCACCACGGAATCGAGCGACCAGATGAAGCAGGCGGGCCGCGCCGCCGGCGCCACCGGCTGGCTGGTCAAGCCCTTCGACCCCAACAAGCTGCTGGAAGTGATCCAGAAGGTCATCCGCTGACCGCGGCCCGCGCCGAGACAGGAGTACCCCCATGGGAGACATGACGACCGAAGGCTCTCAGGTGAGCACCGGCCTCGACCTGAGCCAGTTCTACCAGGTCTTCTTCGAGGAGGCCGGCGAGAACCTCGACCGCATGGAGCAGTTGCTGCTCGAGCTGGACATCGAGGCCGCCGACGACGAGGAACTGAACGCGATCTTCCGCTGCGCCCACTCGATCAAGGGCGGGGCTGCGACCTTCGGCTTCGCCGACGTGGCCGAACTGACGCACCAGATGGAGACGCTGTTGGACAAACTGCGCCGCCACGAGCTGGGAATCACGCCCGCCATGGTGGACGTGCTGCTGGCCTCGGGCGACGCGCTGCGCGCGCAGCTGGCGCGTCACCAGAACGGCCAGGGTGACGAGGTCGACACGACCGAACTCCTGTTCAACATCCGGGCGATGGTCGCCGGCGAGGCCCCTCCTGCGGCGGCCCCGGCCCCCGTGCAGGCGCCCGCCCCGGCCCCGGCCGCTCCCGCGCGACCCGAACCGCCCCCCGCTTCCGTCCCCGTCGCCGGCACCCGCGTGCTGGACCTCGAGGTCGGCCCGCTCAGCGACCCGGCCCAGGCCGACAACCTGTTGGACCTCTTCAGGGAGATCGCCGGGCTCGGTACGATGGAGCCGCTCGACGGCGGCCAGGCCATGCAGGGCATCCGCCGCTTCCGCGTCGTGACGAGCAGCAGCGAGTCGGAACTGCTGGACCTGTTCACCTTCCACGTCTCGCGCGAACAGGTGCGCTTCAAACCCGTCGTGGAGGCGGGCGCCCCGCCAGCCCC
>DATMBN010000081.1:0-88345 GCA_035559275.1 Burkholderiaceae bacterium | reverse complement strand
CCCGGAAGGCCGTCGTGAACGCGACGGCCCGCCGTGGCTGCATCGCTTCGTGCTCGCACGAGACGGTGCAGCACAGGTACAGCTCCTGCTTCGGTGCGAGCGCGATCTCGAAGTCCGCTTGGCGCTCGGTCAGCTGCTGGGGTGGGGGATCGAACACGACACGGGTGCGCAGCAGGCGACCATCGCGCGCCCGGTAGGGCAGCTCGACGCTTTCCGGCCGCACATGAGGGGCCAGCCGCTCGCCGCGCTGCTCGCGGCGCAAGCCCCGCACCTCGAACAGGTCGGCGAAGTCCGCGTCGAACTGCACGCTGAGCGTGAAGCGCGCCGGCCGGTCCCCGTGGTTGGTCAGGCGCAGCCGTTCGTGGCAGGCGCCTTCCCACAGCAGCTTGGCGCGGAAGAGGTGCACCGTGCCCTTCGGGACGCCGTGGCGGGGCAGGTCGGGGTTCATCAGGTCGACCGCGGCGATGTCGTTGTCCTCTCGCACTGCCGAGCGCAGGTACATCGGGCGCACGCCGTCCATCAGCAACTCGAGGTGCGACAGGTGCCGCGTGTCCTCGTGGTAGAGGCCCTGCTCCCCGGTGGCCAGCACCCGCATGTCGCCGAAGCGGTCGAACATCGCGAAGGTGTCGTCGTGCTTGAGCACGAGTGGCGCCTCCTCCGCTCGCGCCGCGTGCACCGACACGTACCATTGATCGCCGATCCGGATCTTGTCCGTCATCGCGTGCCCCTTCCTCCTGGTGCCGCTCAGGCGACCTGGCGCGTCCCGGTGCCGCGCGACTGACCCGCGCGCCCGCGGCGCAGCCGCTCGTAGATTTCCAGGTAACCCTCGGCCATCACCGGCGCGGTGAAGCGGGTGTCGAACACCTCCCGGCAGCGGCGGCGGTCCAGTTCGCCCACCCGGCGTGCCGCGGCGATCGCATCGGCGATGTGGTCCACGACATACCCGGTGACGCCGTCCACCATCACCTCGGGCACGGAGCCGTGGCGGAAGGCGATCACCGGCGTGCCGCAGGCGAAGGCCTCGATCATGACCAGGCCGAAGGGCTCGGGCCAGTCGATGGGGAAGAGCAGGACCTTGGCACGCCCTATGAAATCGTTCTTTTGGCGGTCGTCGATCTCGCCGACGAACTCGACCAGCGGATGGTCCAGCAGCGGCCGGATCTGCTGTTCGAAGTAACGCCGGTCGGCTTCGTCGACCTTGGCCGCGATGCGCAGTCGCGTGCCGCAGGCCTTGGCGATCTCGATGGCGCGGTCCACGCGTTTTTCCGGCGAGATGCGACCGACGAAGGCGAAGTAGTCGTCCGGGGTGGACTGGAAGCGGTACAGCCCCGCGGGCAGGCCGTGGTAGACCGTCCCTACCCAGCGCGCATGCGGCAGCGGCCGGCGCTGGTGGTCGGAGATCGACACCACCGGCAGGTCGCAGAAGTGCTGGTGCAGCGGGGCGAGGTCCGGCAGGTCGAGCCGGCCGTGGAACGTGGTCACGCAGGGCGTGGGGCAGCGACGGGCGAGGGGGTAGTGCAGGAAGTCGACGTGGAAATGGATCACATCGAACTGCCCGGCGCGGCGGAACACCTCGTCCAGCATCACCGTGTGCCAGGGCAGCCAGTCGGGGCGCCGCGGGTCGAGGCGCAGACTGCGCGGGGCGATGGGTACCAGCTCGGCCGAGGTGATCGAATCGCCACTGGCGAAGAGGGTGACGTCGTGTCCCAGCGCGACCAGCGCTTCGGTCAGGTAGGACACGACCCGCTCCGTGCCGCCGTAGGCTTTGGGCGGCACGCTTTCGAACAAGGGTGCGACTTGCGCGATCCTCATGCAGCCTCCGTCTTTCGTCGGTCAAAGCCGCGGCGATCATGAGGGCGGCGGGCAGGATTTCAAGATCGGCGTCAAAATCGGTCGCACCCGAAACAGGAGCGCACACATGCTGGCCGATCTCTTCGACGCGACCACGCTGACCACCTACCTCGTCGCCGGCGCGGCCTTGGTCGTCGCGCCCGGGCCGGGGCAGGCGCTCGTGATCGCGCGCACGGTGCAAGGGGGTGCCCGCGCAGGGGTGCTGACCGCGGCCGGCCTGGAGATCGGCACGCTGGTGCACGTGCTCGCCGCCGCGCTGGGTCTGTCGGTGATCCTGATGCACTCGGCCACCGCGTTCGCACTGGTCAAGTACCTTGGTGCCGCCTATCTCGTGTGGCTGGGAATCAAGGCGCTGCGCGAGAGCGGCAGGGCCGGGGCCGGACAGGCGCAAGCGCCCGCGCCGGCGCGCCGCGTGCTCGTGCAGGCGGTGGTCACCGGCGTGTTGAATCCCAAGGTGGCGCTCTTCTTTCTCGCCTTCCTGCCCCAGTTCGTGCACCCGGAGCGCGGTCACGTGCTGTTGCAGTTCGTCGTGCTGGGCACGCTCCTCGCCCTGATGGGCCTGGCGTTCGACAGCACGGTGTCGTTCTTCGTCGGCCGGGCCCGTCGACGGATGGCAGTGAGCGCGCGATTCGCGGTCTGGCGTGAGCGCCTCATGGGATGTGTCCTGATCGGACTGGGGGTCAAACTCGCCCTCGCGGAGCAGCGGCGCTGAGGCGGTGACGCCCAGGGGCGACGTCGGCAAGGCGCCGGCACAGGCCGCGCGGGAGAGCCGGTCGGGGACTCAGCCCTTGGGAATTTCGCGTGGCTTGCCGTCGCGGTCGATCGCGACGTAGGTCAGGTTCGCCTCCGTGACCTTGACGACCCGCAGGTCGGCCGGGTTGCGCTCGGCATAGACCTCGACGTGGACGGTGATCGAAGTGCGTCCCACCCGCTCGACGCGAGCGTAGAAGGACAGCAGGTCGCCGATGGAGACGGGCTGCTTGAAGATGAACTGGTTGACCGAGACGGTCGTGATGCGCCCCTTGGCGATGCGCGCGGGCAGTACCGAGCCGGCCAGGTCGACCTGGGCCATGATCCAACCGCCGAAGATGTCCCCGTTGGCATTGGCGTCCGCGGGCATGGGCAGCACCCGCAGGACCAGTTCCATGTCGTTGGGCAAACTCACGGGCAGGGTTGCGGCCGGGCTGGAAGATTCAGGCATAGCCACCATCTACGAATACTTGCAAAGAACGGATTGTCCACGATGCGTCGCGCCACGATGAGCCTGCCCGAGATCGGGCCCGCTCCTTCCGCAGGTCCCCGCTCCGACTGGGGCACGCTCCAACGCCTGTTTCCCTATCTCTGGCGCTATCGGTGGCGCGTCTCCATAGCCCTGGGCTTCATGGTGGCCGCCAAGCTGGCCAACGTCGGGGTGCCGCTGCTGCTCAAGCGGCTGGTCGACAGCCTGTCGATCGCGCCCGGCGATCCGAAGGCACTGCTGGTCGTGCCGGTCGGCCTGCTGTTGGCCTACGGCGCGCTGCGGCTCGCAACCTCGCTCTTCACGGAACTGCGTGAGCTGATCTTCGCCAAGGCCACCGAGGGCGCGGCGCGCAGCATCTCACTGGAGGCATTCCGGCATCTACACGCCCTGAGCCTGCGCTTCCACCTGGAGCGCCAGACCGGCGGTATGACCCGCGACATCGAACGCGGCACGCGCGCGGTGCACTCGTTGATCTCGTACTCGCTCTACAGCATCTTGCCGACCCTGGTGGAGGTGGGGCTGGTGCTGGCGCTGCTGGGCATCCGTTTCGACCTGTGGTTCGTCTGGATCACGTTGATCGCGCTGGTGGCCTACATCGCCTTCACCGTGACGGTGACCGAGTGGCGCACCCAGTTCCGGCGCGCGATGAACGAGCTCGATTCCAAAGCCCACACGCGGGCGATCGACTCGCTGCTGAACTACGAGACGGTCAAATACTTCAACAACGAGGACTTCGAGGCGCGCCGCTACGACGAGAGCCTGGAGCGGCTGCGCCGGGCGGCGCTCAAGGCCCAGTCGACGCTGTCGCTGCTCAACACGGGCCAGCAGCTCATCATCGCCGCGGCGCTGATCGCGATGCTGTGGCGTGCCACCGAAGGCGTGGTCGCCGGCACCATGACCCTCGGCGACCTGGTGATGATCAACGCGTTCATGATCCAGCTGTACATCCCACTCAACTTCCTGGGCGTGATCTACCGCGAGATCAAGCAGTCGCTGACCGACCTGGACCGCATGTTCGGGCTGCTCGACCGCGAGCGCGAGGTCGCCGACGCGCCGGATGCACAGGAGCTCGTGGTGCGCGAGGGCACGGTGCGTTTCGAGGACGTGCACTTCGGCTACGACCCCGCGCGGCCCATCCTCAAGGGCGTGACCTTCGAGATCCCGGCTGGGCGCACGGTGGCGGTGGTGGGCCCCTCTGGCGCGGGCAAGTCCACGCTCGCGCGGCTGTTGTTCCGCTTCTACGACGTGCAGGGCGGGCGCATCACGATCGATGGGCAGGACTTGCGGCGGGTCAGGCAGGCCAGCCTGCGCCAGCAGATCGGCATCGTGCCGCAGGACACCGTGCTCTTCAACGACACCATCGAATACAACATTGCCTACGGCCGGCCGGGCGCGTCGCGCGAGGAGGTCGAGGCAGCCGCGCGCGCCGCCCATATCCACAGCTTCATCGCGTCCACCCCGGAGGGCTACGGCACGATGGTGGGGGAGCGGGGGCTCAAGCTGTCCGGCGGCGAGAAGCAGCGGGTAGCGATCGCCCGCACCCTGCTCAAGAACCCTCCCATCCTGATCTTCGACGAGGCGACGTCGGCGCTCGACTCAGCCAACGAGCGGGCAATCCAGGCGGAACTGGCGTCGGCCGCGCGCAACAAGACCGCGCTGGTGATCGCGCACCGGCTCTCGACCGTGGTGGATGCCCACGAGATCCTGGTGCTGGAGGACGGCCGCGTCGTCGAGCGAGGGCGACACGCCGACCTGCTGGCGCGCGGGGGGCGATACGCCCGGATGTGGGCGATGCAGCAGAGCGGCAACGGCGAGGGCGTCTGACGGGCGGTCGCCTGCTGGCGAGACCGGGCCAGAACGCCCCTATTCGCGTTCCGGTTCCGTCGCCTCGTCGGCCGGCGTCTCGGGCGCATCGACCGCTTCCGCGCCCGCGGCGGCCTGCTCTGCGGTCGGTTCGGTGCGGTGCTCGGCGCGCCGCTTGAGCTTCTCTTCCTTCTTGCGTTTCTTCGCCAGCTCGCGCTGCCGCTTCTCGTAGGCGTAATTGGGTGTTGGCAAATCCGTTCCTTCCACATGCGCACGTCGCGCGTAGGCATCGCCCCCATCCTACGCCTGTCGGGCCGCCGCTCGTGTCAGACTGTCGCCATGGCCCTCAAATCCACCATCTTCAAGGTCGACCTCCAGGTTGCCGACATGGACCGCGGCTACTACGCCGACCACGCCCTGACCCTGGCCCGCCACCCGTCGGAGAACGACGAGCGCCTGATGGCCCGCGTGCTCGCTTTCGCTTTGCATGCCCACGAGCGGCTCGCCTTCGCGAACGGCCTGACGGACACGGACGAGCCGGACCTGTGGCGCAGAGACTTCACCGGCGACGTGGAGTTGTGGGTCGACGTCGGCCAGCCGGACGAGAAGCTGGTGCGGCGGGCGGCCCACCGGTCGCGGCAGCTGGTGGTGCTGACCTTCGGCCGCACCGCGCCGGTGTGGTGGGCCCAGAACCGTCATGCGCTGGAGCGGCTGGCCCACCTGCGCGTGCTGCACGTGCGCCCGGTCAGCATCGAGGCCTTGGCCGGCCTGGTCGAACGCACGCTGCGCCTGCAATGCACGATCCAGGACGGACAGATCTGGCTTGGACACGAGCGGCAGACGGTGGAGGTCGAACTGGAGGAGTGGAAGGCGCCGCGCTAGCCAGCGCCGCTCGGGTCAGGACGGGGGATGCACGCCCTGCGACGGCACGGCGGAGGCGGGCTTGCGCCGCTGGAGCCTGGCCAGCAGCAGCACGCCCACGATCGCTGCATAGACGAACACCTCGGCAAAATCGTTCTTGCCGGCGCGCATCCAGTAGAAGTGCAGCAGGGCCAGCCCGGCGACCGGGTAGACCAGCCGATGCAGCCGCTGCCAGCGTTCCGCGCCGAGTGCCCTGATCGCGCGGTTGAACGAGGTCGCGGCCAGCGGCAGCATGCCGACGAGCGCGGCAAACCCGACGAGGATGAACGGCCGCTTGGCGATGTCGCGGGCGATTTCGTCCAGGTACAGTCCCATGTCCAGCCAGGCGTAGGACAGGAAGTGCAGCAGGCCGTAGAAGAACGCGGCCAGCCCCAGCATGCGCCGGAAGCGCGCGAGCGCGTGCCAGCCGGTCCACCGGCGCAGCGGTGTGATCGCGAGCGTCGCGCACAGGAAGCGCAACGTCCAGTCACCTAGCGAGCGGATCAGCGCCTCGGCCGGGTTGGCGCCGAGCTGGTTCGCACAGGCT
Source organism: Burkholderiaceae bacterium (assembly GCA_035559275.1). Classification (GTDB taxonomy): domain Bacteria; phylum Pseudomonadota; class Gammaproteobacteria; order Burkholderiales; family Burkholderiaceae_C; genus Caldimonas. The sequence goes on along the minus strand of DATMBN010000081.1, from coordinate 82,004 downwards.
GCCCACACCAGGTGGGCCGCGGGCAGGCACAGCAGCACGAGGACGGCCGGCTTGGCCCACGGGTGCAGCAGCAGCTTCATCGCCGCCTGGAGGGTCAGTAGAACTTCTTCAGGTCCATGCCGGCATAGAGCGAGGCAACCTGGGCCTCGTAGCCGTTGAACATCAACGTCGGGCGCTTGCGCTGGAAGAGGCCATCCTCGCCGATACGCCGCTCCGTGGCCTGGCTCCAGCGCGGATGGTCGACCTTGGGGTTGACGTTGGAGTAAAAGCCGTACTCGTGCGGCGCCGCGGCGGACCAGGCGGTGGCCGGCTGCTTCTCGACGAAGCGGATGCGCACGATGGACTTGGCCGACTTGAAGCCGTACTTCCATGGCACCACGAGGCGCACCGGCGCGCCGTTCTGGTTGGGCAGCACCTCCCCATACAGCCCGAAAGCCAGCAGCGTGAGCGGGTGCATGGCCTCGTCCAGGCGCAGGCCTTCGACGTACGGCCACAACAGCACGGAGGAGCGCAGCCCGGGCATCTGGGCCTTGTCAGCCAGGGTGTGGAACTCCACGTACTTCGCGTTGCCGGTCGGCTCGACGCGCCGGATCAGTTCGGCAAGCGAATAGCCGACCCAGGGGATCACCATCGACCAGCCTTCGACGCAGCGCAGCCGGTAGACGCGCTCCTCCATCTCCGCGAGCCTGAGCAGCTCCTCGATGTCATACACCTTGGGCTTGCGCACCTCGCCCTCGACGGCCACGGTCCAGGGGCGGGTCTTCAGCGCGCCGGCCAGGCGCGCCGGGTCGCCCTTGTCGGTGCCGAACTCGTAGAAGTTGTTGTAGGTGGTGACGTCCTGGTAGGCGGTGGGCTTTTCCATCGTCACCGCCCCCGGCACGGCGCTGCGCTGGCCGGGCAGCGCAGCGAGCTTGCCCGGTCGGGGGGCGCCGCCCTGGGCGAAGGCTTCACGGCCGGCCCAGGCGGCGAGCGCCGCGCCGGCCGCTCCGCCGGCCATCCACTTCAGCCACGCGCGTCGGGCCTCGTAGACCTCGCGCGGGGTGATCTCCGAAGCCACCGGGTGCTCGTAGTGGCGGTACTGGCGCAGGTGCATGACGGGCCCTTTCCGGATGGCGGCGTTCCTCGCTGGAAGCCTCCTCGTTGGAAGCCAATAGTGTGCGCCGGTTCCCCGGGGCTTGCACGGGCGGCCCGGCGCCGCCCCATGGGCAGCGAGCCCGTGGGGAAGGGGGCTCAAAGCTCGCCGTAGGAGTGCAGCCCCGACAGGAACATGTTGACGCCCAGGAAGGCGAACGTCGTTACCGCCAGGCCGACGAGAGCCCACCAGGCCGCCACGGTGCCGCGCAGCCCCTTCATCAGGCGCATGTGCAGCCAAGCCGCGTAGTTCAGCCAGACGATCAGCGCCCAGGTCTCCTTCGGATCCCAACTCCAGTACCCGCCCCAGGCCTCGGCCGCCCACAGCGCCCCGAGGATGGTCGCGATGGTGAAGAAGGCGAAGCCGACCGCGATGGACTTGTACATCACGTCGTCGAGCACCTCCAGCGCCGGCAGCCGCTCGGCGATGCGCCGGCGCGCGAAGAGGATGCCGCCCACGATGAGCGCCGAGACGCCGAAATAGACCGCCCAGTAACTGCCGCCGCCCTCGGCCGACTTGCGGAAGACCAGCGGCTCGAAGCACAGCACGACGCCCAGCAGCCACAGCGGCGCGAGGCGCCACCAACGCGTCTCGGTCGCCTGCTGCTTGATCAGATAGGCGAAGGCCACCATGGCCGCCAGGGCGAACGTGCCGTAGCCGATGAAGTTGGCCGGTACGTGCAGCTTCATCCACCAGCTCTGCAGAGCCGGCACCAGCGGCTGGATCTCGTGCGCGCCGCGCACCACGGTGTACCAGAGCAGGAAGCCCACCGCAGCGCTGACGATCAGCATCGCGAAGGCGCCGAGCGCCCGGGTCTGGTACTGCTCCTCGTAGTAGAGGTAGAAGAGGGTGGTCAGCCAGCAGAAGAGGACGAACACCTCGTACAGGTTGCTGACGGGGATGTGGCCGATGTCCGGCGCGATCTGGTGGCTCTCGAACCAGCGCACCAGGGTGCCGATGAGGGCCATCGTGACCGCGGCCCACGCCAGCCGCGAGCCGATGCGCTCGGCCGCCGCGCCGCGCGAGCGCGCGACGTAACCGATCCAGTAGAACAGCGTGCTCATGAAGAAAAGCACGCTCATCCACAGGATCGCGCTCTGACTGGAGAGGAAGTACTTGAGCAGGAAGACGTTCTCGCCGGCTGCCAGGTCCGCGCCGAAGTCGTCCTGCACGCGCGAGTACAGGCCGATCGCGAGCAGCGAGGCCGCGCCCACGACCAGCATCAGCAGCCGCAGCGGCTTCCAGAACCAGCCCAGCGCGATCGTCGCGGGCACCGTGCCGAGCAGGATGCCCTTCTCGTACACGTCCATCGACTGCTCGTAGCGGGTGAATGCGAATGCCGCCCCCGCCACCACGAGCAGGGCGAAGAGCCAGTCCAGCCAGGTGCGGCGGGCGAAATAGCCGGGCGCGTCCAGTTGCAGGGTCGTCGTGTTCATCGGGCCTCCGAAGGGGCGGCAGAAGCCGGCAGCAGCGCGGCCTTGAGGGAATCGAATTCGCGGTCTGCGTCCAGCGTCTTGCGCGTGGACGAAAGCGCGGCGGTGAGCCGGGTGCCGGCAGCCGGCGCCTGGGCGTCTTGGAGCCAGATCCACAGCCGGCGTTCCCTGATGTAGAGCATCGCGAAGACGCCTATCACGAGCAGCAGGCAGCCCAGGTACACCAGGTACTTGCCGGGCGCGCGCGCCAGCTGGAAGACGCTGGCTTGCACCTGCTGGAAGTCCTGCAGGGTGAGCAGCACCGGCGCGGGATAGAAGAATGAATCCGAGAGCGACAGCACCGCCTGGGTCATGAAGGACTGGGTCTGCTCGCTCGGCTCCAGCCGCGGCAGGCCGGCCTGCTCGCGCGTCAGCTGGGCGAGCTCGAACAGCACACCGTTGAGGATGCGCACCAGGACCTCCGAGGTGCGGGGGCGGTCCGCCTCGGGCACATGCGCTTCCATGAAGTCGGCGATGGCCTGCAGGCCGGCCGGGGGCGGTTCGCCTTCGCGTACCGGTTCCACCCCGGCGAAGAGGTTGAGGCCCCGGCGGGCAGAGACGGTCAACTGCGCGGCCAGGTCCGGCTTGTCCGGTGCCACCGCCTGTCCCACGTAGCGCTGGACCGCGCGTTCACGCATCCGTTCGTCCAGCAGTGCCGCGCGCAGCCGCAACCAGCCGTCCATGCTATCGCGATCGTCCGCGGGAATGCGCAGGTATCTGAAGGGCTCCGCCGGCGTGTCGCGCACGCCGGCCAGGAACACGCGCTGCCCGTCGAGTTCGATCGGCAGCATGTAGTTGTGGAACTCGCGGGCCTGGCCGCTCGCGTCGCGCAGCTTGTAGGTCACGGAGGGCCCCACGTTGCGCAGGGACCGGTCGCCTGCCGGCTTGGCGCTGGAGCCCAGGTGCTTGTCGAGGCTGCCGACCAGGTCCACCTTGCGCACGTCGGCACCGGCGGAGTCGCCGCCCAGGTTCTCGACGTTGATGACCCGCAGCCCGCTGAACTCGAGCGTGAATTTCTCGCCGCCGCTCGCCAGGGAAGTCGCGTCGCCCACTCGGCCCTCCACGGTGAAGGGTTCCCCGCCCTGCAGCGGATGCCCCTGCAGCACCACGCGAGAGCCGCCATCGTCGAAGCTGGACTGGTAGATGGCCACGCCCCGGTGGATCGCCGGCTCGTTGACCTTCACCGTCGCCGGGATGGATTCCTTGGTCTCGTGGTCGTGGATCACGATCTCGCTCGCGAAGAGCTTTGGCATCCCGGTCTCGTAGTACTCGACGATGAACTTCTTCAGCTCGATGTCGAAAGGCAGCGGCTGCAGCAGGACGCCGTCGGCCTGGTTGAGGAGCACGACGTCCGACCGCCCACCCTCCGGCACCAGCATGTTGCCGCGGAAGGTCGGGTTGTCGATGCTGAGCCAGTGCCGGGCCGGCACCTCCCGCACGCGGCCGGTGCCGGCATAGGGCTCCTTGCCGGCCAGCCACATCTGCGCACGCACGACGAGGTCACCGTCGAAGAGGCCGCCCAGGCAGATGAGCACGATGGCCGAATGCGCGGCGAGGTAGCCGATGCGGTTGGCGCCCCCTTTCTTGGCCGCCACCATGACCCCATGCGGGCGCATCTGGGCACGCGCCTTCCACCCGTTGCGCTGCAGCAGCGCCGTCACCCGCGCCAGCACCTGATCGCGCGACTCGGGCAGATCGCCTGCGGTCTTGTGATGGAAGGCCTGCAGACTCTGCTCGCGCACGTGCTCCTTGTAGGTCTTGAGGTCGTGCGCGATCTTGGGCACGTTGCGCGCGATGCACAGGCTGGTCGAGACGACCAGGAAGGCCAGGATCAGGAGAAACCACCAGGCGCTGTAGACGGAATACAGCCGCACCGCGCCGAACGCCTCGGCCCAGAACGGCCCGAACTGGTTGACGTAGTTGACCCAGGGCTCGTGCTGCTTGACCACCGTCCCGATCACCGAGGCGATGCAGATGACCGTCAGCAGCGCGATGGCAAAGCGCATCGACGAAACGAGTTCCACCGTCTCGCGCCAGATGCGCGAGCCGGAGCGGACCTCGAGGCCGGTGGTGGAGGTGGACATCGGTGGATTATCGAATGCGGGCAATACCGGAGTCGGCGCAAAAGAAAAGGCGGGCATCCCTCCCGGGGCCCGCCTCGTTCTTGTTCTGGACCGTGTCGGTGTGGATCAGCGCAGGCCGGCGATGTAGTCCGCCACGGCCTGGATCTCGCGATCCGACATCTTCGAGGCGATCGCGGTCATCTGGGCGTTGTTGTCGCGCCCGCCGCTGCGGAAGGCGGTCAGCTGCGCGGCGGTGTAGTCGGAGTGTTGACCACCCAGGCGCGGGTACTGAGCCGGGATGCCGGCACCGGAGGGGCTGTGGCAGCCGGCGCAGGCGGGCACCTGCTTGTCGGCAATGCCGCCGCGGTAGATGCGCTCGCCCAACGACACGAGGTTCTTGTCCTTGGCAAAGCCGGGCTTGGCCTGCTTCGTGGCATAGAACGCCGCGACGTTCTTCATGTCCTCCTCGCTCAGCGCGGCCGCGAAGCCTTGCATCACCGGGTTCTTGCGCCTGCCAGTCTTGAATTCGGTGAGTTGCTTGACGATGTACTCGGGGTGCTGGCCCGCCAGGATGGGGTTGGCCGGGCTGCCGCGCGAGCCGTCCACCGCATGGCATGCCGCGCACACCTGCGTGGCGATCGCCTGACCCTTGGCCAGGTCGGGCTGGGCCGGGGCTTGGGCAAGTGCATCGGCCGCAAAGGCAGGAGCCAGCGCGGCGGCGGCGAGCATCAGGTGAGCGATCGATTTCATGGGTGGGATTTTTCGTGGGCCAGCTGCAAAACCGCGGGATTTTACAATGCTCGCCACGATGTCCGATGTCACCCCCCCTGGGCCCGCCGCGCCCCGCGCCGTGGATGCCCGCCAGGCGCTGGCCTGGGCCCATACGGCCCGGTTCCTCACGACCGCCAGCCAGCTGCACCAGCTGCCCGCATCCGAGCTGCCCGAGATCGCCTTCGTCGGCCGCTCCAACGCCGGCAAGTCGACCGCGATCAACACGCTGACGCAGCAGAGGCGCCTTGCCTTCGCCTCCAAGACCCCCGGGCGCACCCAGCACATCAACCTGTTCGAGCTGGGCCCCAAGCAGGCTGCCGACGCCGTGTTGGCCGATCTGCCGGGCTACGGCTACGCCGCGGTGGAGCGCAGTGCCAAGCTGCGGTGGCAGGAGGTGATGGCCCAGTATCTTGCCGAAAGGCCCAACCTCACCGGGGTGGTGTTGCTGGTCGATTCCCGGCACGGGCTCACCGAGCTGGACCAGCAGCTGCTGCGTTTCGTCGGCGAGCGCGTCGGCACCGGCGGGGTGAGGCTGCTGGTCACGCTGACCAAGGCGGACAAGCTCAACCGCGGCGAGGCGCAGCGCGCGCTGCGCGCGGCCGAGGAGGCCGTGGGCGAGTTCGTCACCGACGAGGCAGACGTCGGCCTGCTGCTCTTTTCCGCCCCCGAGCGCCGCGGCCTGGACGACCTGGCGCTGACCCTCCACGGCTGGGCCCACCCCGTCGCCTAGGTGACTCTCGGCGCGCGAGGCGGCGCGCATACTGGGCGCACCGGGCGCCGTGGCGGCGCCTGCCTGACGAAGGAGGCACGATGGGCACGATCTCGATCGACACCTTCACCGCGGAGCTGCCACATGGCATCCGCCTCGTCTGCCGCGCCGCCGGCCGGCCGGGCGCCCCCACGCTGGTGTTCCTCCACGGATTTCCCGAAGCCGCCTTCGCCTGGGACGAGGTGGTGCAGCGCCTGGCGGGGCGCTACCGCTGCGTGGCACCCAACCTGCGCGGCTATGCGGGCTCGTCCAGTCCGGCGCAGGTCGAGGCCTACCGCCCCAAGCACCTGGTGCAAGACCTCGTCGAGCTGCTGCGCCAGCTCGGTGCACCCGTGGCGGCGCTCGTCGCGCACGACTGGGGCGGGGCCGTGGCGTGGAACCTGGCGGTGCAGCAGCCCGACCTGATCGAGCGGTTGGTCATCGTCAACTCGCCTCATCCCGGCACCTTCCTGCGCGAACTGAAGCACAACCCGGCACAGCAGCAGGCCAGCGCCTACATGAACTTCCTCTGTCGGCCGGATGCGGAGCAACTGCTTGCGGCGGACGATTACGCGCGGATGTGGCCGTTCTTCGAGCGCATGGGGGCCGCAGGGGAGCGCGGCTGGCTCACCGAGTCGATGCGCGAGCGCTACCGCGAGGTCTGGCGCCAGGGGCTGACCGGTCCGCTCAACTACTACCGCGCTTCGCCGCTGCGGCCGCCAACGGCCGACCAACCCGGTGCCGCCCAGGTGGAGCTGAGCGCCGAACAGGTCACCGTGCGGGTTCCGACGCTGGTGCTGTGGGGCGAGGCCGACCTGGCGCTGCCGCCGTCGCTGCTCGACGGGCTGGATGCCTATGTCCCGACACTGACGCTGCGCCGCCGACCCGGTGCGACGCATTGGATCCTGCACGAGGAGCCGGACTGGGTCGCGCAGCAGGTGGAGTCCTTCGTCGAGGCGCCCGCCTGAGCCCTGTGCGTGCGCCTGCCTGGCGGCAAGACATCACGGCCGCCCGACGAGCAGGTACAGCCCGGTCTGACCCTCGGGGGCGTGGGTGAGCGCGAGATAGATCGGGCCGAGCCCGGTGTCGGCGCCCAGGAACAGGCTCATGCCCGTGCGCAGCCCGCCCAGGCGGATCTCGCCGCGCTCGTTCCACGCGTTGCCGGCTTCCAGCGTGCCGCCGGCGAAGAAGGCCCGTGAGAATACGGGCGGACTGGCAAGGCGCCAGTAGTAGGCGGTGCGCAGAAAGAGCAGGTAGTTGCCCTCGATCTGCCCCGGCCTGTACCCGGACAGGCGCTGGAAGCCTCCCAGCGTGTAGCGGCCCTGCCCCTCCGCGCCGGTCTGACCCGCTTGCTCGGTGGCGACGTGGAGGTTGAGCGTGTGCTTGCCCCAGGTCTCGGCGACCGTACCGCTGAGCCGGTAGCGGTTGAAGCGCTCTGCCTCGCCACTGCCCTCGCGGTGTCCCCACAGGGCGTCCGCGACGACCCGCCAGCCGTGCTGCGGGAAGTTCGCGTGGTCCAGCTGGTCCACCACCAGCGCGGCGCGCAAGCCGGTCTCCCGCCAAATCTGCGCGTCCCGCGGACCCTGGTAGCCCGCGCCGAGCAGTTCCGGCCGGTTGCGCCACACCTCGCGCGCGATGCCCAGCCGCACCTCCCCCCAGCGGCCCCACGGTTGGCCCAGGTCGATACCGAAGCGCGCGTCCGTCCGGCGGAAGCGACCGATCTCGTCACGGGCGTGGAGGTCGTAGAGCGTGAGTTTGTCGCGCCTGACGTCGGCATACACGGCGACGAACCAGTCCGTCGCCAGCCCCACGTTCCAGTTCAGCGGCTGGTACCACTCGGTGAACCAGCGCGGCTGGCTGCCCACCTGCACCAGGTTGCGCCACTCGGCTCCGCGCTGGTCCAGCCAATGCCGGTTGTGCGCGATCTTGATGTTGAAGTCGCCATCGCCGCTGAAGTCACTGCGCAGGTCCAGCCCCACGCGCAGGTAGTTCGGTCCCCAGCCTTTTTCTTCCAGGTCGAACACCAGCCCCTCGCCCTCGGGCGACGTCTCGAGCCGGTAGTCGGCGCGCAGGTAGTCGCCGGTGGCCGCCAGCGCCTGCGCGTCCCGCTCGGCCTTGGCGCGGTCGAAGGGCTGGCCCGGGCGGCTTTCCATCTGCGAGGCCAGCCGTTGGGGATTGGTGGTCTCCGTGCCCTGGAAGCGCACGAAGGCCAGCCGCTGCGGCAAGGGCTGCTCGCGCTGCAACGACGCCCGCCAGGCCGCGTAGTCTCCCTCACCGACGGCCAGCGGCGCCAGCCGCTCCAGCGCCAGGCTTTGCGCGTACAGCTCGCCTGCGGCGATCAGTTCAGGAGCGCGTGCGAAGTCGGCCGAGGTGTAGCCTTGCAGGTCGGGCGCCAGCAGCACGTCGGTGGACTTGAGCGAGGTGATCGAGCGCTGAACGTTCTGCTCGGTCAGGATGTTGATCATCTGCTGGGTGACGCCCAGCAGGGAGCCCAGCGTGTCGCGGCTGCCCAAGGGGGTGCCGATGTTGACGGCGATCACGATGTCGGCGCCCAGGGCGCGGGCGACGCCCACCGGCAGGTTGTCGACGAGCCCCCCGTCGCCGAGGATGCGCCCGTCGACCTCCGTGGGAGCGAAAACGCCCGGGACGGACATGCTGGCCCGCAAGGCCTGGGCCAGGTCGCCCCGCTCGAAGACGACCGGCTCGCCGGTCTCCAGGTTGGTCGCGACTGCGCGGAAAGGGATGGGCAGGCGGTCGAAGTGCCCGACCTGGCGCACCGGCAGCGTGTAGCGGCGCAGCAGGCGCTCCAGTCCCCGGCTGGAGACAGCGCCCAAGGGCAGCTTCAGTTCGCCGTCGCGCATGCCCAGCTCGAGCGCCGCGGCTGTCTCGAAGTCCTCCTCCTTGCGCCGCTGCGACAGCTGCTGGCGCGGCACGCGGGTCGCGAAGACCTCGTCCCAGTCCAGTGCCGAGAACTCGCGTTCCAGCACCTCGGCCGACATCCCGCTGGCGTACAGTCCGCCGACGATGGCCCCCATCGAGGTGCCGACGACCATGTCGACCGGCACGCGCAGGCGTTCCAGCACCTTGAGGACGCCCACGTGGGCGATGCCGCGCGCGCCGCCGCCGGACAGCACAAGGGCAACCCGGGGGCGGCCCCCCGCAGGGGCGGGCATGGGCGCGGTGGCATCCGCAGGCACGGGCAGGTCCGGCTGTGACGCCCGGGCGGGCGGCACGGCGGCCAACACGACCCCCAAGGCCGAGGCGCACAGGGCGAGGAGGGCTCGCCCCGGCAACCCGGACCGCACGGCCGCGCTCACCGCGGGCCGTCGAGATCCTGGAGCATGCTGTCGGCCGCGCGCTGCAGCAAGGAGCGCTCTTCCAGCACCGCGACCAGGCCTTCGTCCAGGAGGCGCTCCAACGCCCGACGCGTCATGGAGTGGGACTGCCCGGCGTGCTGGCTGGCGAAGAGGAAGAACTGCTTGTTGTCGCTGACCCAGGTCAGCTGCGCGGTCACCCAGCGGCCCTGGACGAACATCAGGTACCACGTGCCGGGTACCAGCCGCGCCTGCCAGGCTTCCCGCGCGAGGCGGCCCGCCTCGGTGTCCTGCTGCGACATCAGCCCGATCGGCACGGTGGGCAGGGCGCTGCGGTCCACGCCGCCTTCCGAATCGAACCACAGCGAACCGGAATCCTCCTCCTCGCGCATGCGCTGCACGAGTTGCTCGGGCGTCAGTTCCTCGGCGGTCGGCTCGCGCAGCACCCGGGCGTGGGCGGCGCGCAGTTCCGCGAGCACGCCCGCGCGCTCGTCGGCCGGCAGGCCGATGAGATCCAGTCCTTGGCGCAGGCGCTCGTTCATGACGGGCAGCAGGGCGCGCAGGCGGGCGCGGTCTTCGGCGCTGCGCAGTGGCTGCAGGCTCCACAGCAGCTCGTCGACGGTGTGCAGGAGTTCAGCCGTCTGGGGGCTGTCCTCGCCGTGGCGACTCATCGATTCCACCAGCACGTCGACCCACGGGCCGAAGAGGAAGTCGCGCAGGTTCTGGCTGATCGGCGGGCCCTGCCACTGGCGCTTCTGCTGGCGCAGCACAGCGCGCAACTGCTCCGCCCGTTCGATGCGCTGCAGCTTCTCCACCGCCGCTCGGGAGCGCTCGATGGCCTCGCGGGCGCGGGCATCGATGTAGTCGTTGACCTGCTGCAACGCCCGCCGGTACAGCGCCGCGTCCGGGCGATCGTCGGCGGCGATGCGCCCCACCAGCTTTTCGACGAACGCAAGAAACTCGCTCATGCGTTCGTCCTTCAGGTCCGCATAGCCCGCGCAGTGCGAGGCCACGCGGTCCAACAGGAGCCAGGTGGGGTGGTCGTGCTGCGTGAGCAGGTTGGGGTCGCGCAGGGCGACCCGGGCGACCGAGACCTGCAGCCGGCCCAGCACGCTGCGAACCGGCGCCAGCAGCCGGGGATCGGCGAGGATCTGGTCGAACAGCTTGGCGAGCAGGGCGACGAGCTCCGGATCGGCGTGGGTCGCCGCGCTGGCGGGGGCGGCTTTGAGCTGCTGCAGCACGTTGGGCACCGTCACGTGCGGCGCGTCCAACGGCACGGGCAGGGTCTCGGGCGCGATGCGGCGGTTCAGCTCGGCCAGGCGGGCGTCCAGCGGGGCGGACACGGCCGCGCTCCCGCCAGCCGGTGCGGCGGCCCGCAACTTGCCCAGCACCTGCCCGAATGCGTCGCGGGACGAGGTCGCGGGAGCCTGCGCAGGGGTGGCGCGGAAGGCCAGCGGCTCGATGCCTTTCTGCGCCAGGCTGCGGCACAGGGCGGCGTAGGACTCGCGCAGCAGGCGGCCCATCTCGGTGCCCGCCGTGCGCAGCAGCAGCATGCGTGCCGGCGTGGCCAGCGGCAGGCTGCGCGAGGAGTGGCTCAAGGCGCGGGCAAAGATCTCCGGCCGCAGGGGATTGGCCTCGCGGCGGATCGTGCTGTCGCCCCGCAGCGCGGCCACATAAGCCTGCACCTCGCGCAGTTCCCACTCCGCGAGCTCCTCGATCTGCATCACCGTGCGCGAGGTCTCGATGTCCTCCTCGGCCTGGCGTTCGTCGACCAGCGTCAGCTCGTCGGCCCGCGCGAACTGTGGCGTGCGAGCCCGGCCGGCGGGTCCGCGGTCTTCCATCGCCTCGCGCACGCCCTGGTCGAGGAGGTTGGCGAAGGATTCCGCCCACCCGGTGGCGTGCCGGTGCAGGACCTCCATGGTCGCGAAGACCTGCTGGCGATCCTGCGCGACGGCCAGCGTCAGGCTGCTGCCGCGCAAGGTATCGGTGGTGGCCGCCACCACCCGCCGGGCGAAGTCCGGCAGGCCGGCGAGGACCGGGTCAAGATGCAACTGCAGGGCGCTGGGCACGGACATCGGTCGGCGGCAAGGCGGGCGTGGAATGCGCGATTATGTGCCTGCCCGGGGCGGCGCGGGCCTGCAGAAAACGCGGGTGAGCGCGGCGCATGTCGCAGGAACGGACCAGGCCGAAGATCCGGGCAAAGAAAAAGGGCTGCCCGCAGGCAGCCCTTCGAGGCGCGAAGGCTCAGGCGGACATCACATGTCCATGCCCATGCCGCCCATGCCGCCCATGCCGGCGCCAGGAGCCGCGGTCTCCTCCTTCGGCGTCTCGGCGACCATCGCTTCGGTGGTCAGCATCAGGCTGGCCACCGAGGCGGCGTTCTGCAGGGCCGTGCGGGTGACCTTGGTCGGGTCCAGGATGCCCATCTCGATCATGTCGCCATAGGTGGCGTTGGCGGCGTTGTAGCCGAAGTTGCCCTTGCCTTCCAGGACCTTGGCGATCACCACGCTCGGCTCGTCGCCGGCGTTGGCCACGATCTGGCGCAGCGGCTCTTCGACGGCACGCAGCACGATCTTGATGCCGGCTTCCTGATCGGGGTTGTCGCCCTTGATCTGGCCAGCGGCCTGCTTGGCACGCAGCAGCGCGACGCCACCGCCCGGGACGATGCCCTCTTCGACGGCCGCACGCGTGGCATGCAGAGCGTCCTCGACGCGGGCCTTCTTTTCCTTCATCTCGACCTCGGTCGCGGCCCCGACCTTGATCACCGCCACGCCGCCGGCCAGCTTGGCCACGCGCTCTTGCAGCTTCTCGCGGTCATAGTCGGAGGTCGCTTCCTCGATCTGCACGCGGATCTGCTTGACGCGCGCTTCGATGTCGGCCTGGGCACCGGCGCCATCGATGATGGTGGTGTTCTCCTTGGCGATCTCGACGCGCTTGGCCTGGCCGAGGTCGTTCAGGGTGATCTTCTCGAGCGTCAGGCCCACTTCCTCGGAGATGACCTTGCCGCCCGTCAGGATGGCGATGTCCTCCAGCATGGCCTTGCGACGATCGCCGAAGCCCGGGGCCTTGACGGCGCAGACCTTCAGGATGCCGCGGATGGTGTTGACCACCAGGGTGGCCAGGGCCTCGCCCTCCACTTCCTCGGCGACGATCAGCAGCGGACGGCCGGCCTTGGCGACTTGCTCCAGCACCGGCAGCAGGTCACGGATGTTGCTGACCTTCTTGTCGTGCAGGAGGATGTACGGGTTCTCCAGCACGCAGGCCTGCTTGTCGGGGTTGTTGATGAAGTAGGGCGACAGGTAGCCGCGGTCGAACTGCATGCCCTCGACGACGTCGAGCTCGTTCTGCAGCGACTTGCCGTCTTCGACGGTGATCACGCCTTCCTTGCCCACCTTGTCCATCGCCTCGGCGATGATCTGGCCGATCGACTCGTCGCTGTTGGCCGAAATCGAGCCGACCTGGCTGATTTCCTTGCTGGTGGTGGTCGGCTTGCTGATCTTCTTCAGCTCCTCGACCAGGGCGGTCACGGCCTTGTCGATGCCGCGCTTGAGGTCCATCGGGTTCATGCCGGCGGCGACATACTTCATGCCTTCGCGCACGATCGCCTGGGCCAGCACGGTGGCGGTGGTGGTACCGTCGCCGGCGTTGTCAGAGGTCTTGGAAGCGACTTCCTTGACCATCTGGGCGCCCATGTTCATCAGCTTGTCCTTGAGCTCGATCTCCTTGGCGACCGACACACCGTCCTTCGTGACGGTGGGGGCGCCGAACGAGCGCTCCAGGACCACGTTGCGGCCCTTCGGGCCCAGGGTGACCTTGACCGCGTTGGCCAGGATGTTCACGCCCTCGACCATGCGGGCCCGGGCTTCGCCGCCGAACACGACGTCTTTAGCTGCCATAACGTTTCTCCGAATTCCTTGAATAGACTGGGTGGCGTGCGACGAGCCTGCGTCTGCGGCCGGACCCGGCGGCCCTTGACTTGGTCACGCCAGGTCGCCCCGACGCGGCCGGTCGCGCGGCGACTTACTTTTCGATGACCGCGAAGAGGTCTTCCTCGCGCATCACCAGGAGCTCCTCGCCATCGACCTTGACGGTCTGGCCGCTGTACTTGCCGAACAGCACGCGGTCGCCGACCTTCACGTTCGGGGCCACGAAGTCGCCCTTCTCATTGCGCTTGCCCGGGCCGACGGCCAGCACCTCGCCCTGATCGGGCTTTTCAGCGGCGTTGTCGGGGATCACGATGCCGGAAGCGGTCTTGGTTTCGTTCTCGAGGCGCTTGACGATCACGCGATCGTGCAACGGACGAAGTTTCATTGCATCTCCTTGGATGAGAAGGCACTTTCCAAAATGCAATGAGCGCATGTGAGCGCTCATTAACATTCCTGTGCCGCCGGGCGGCGCCAGGCTGTCCGGCGGGGTACTAGCACTCGCAAGCAGAGAGTGCTAACAGCGATCCATTATAGGGACGCGATTTGACCTTTCAAGGGCCCCAACCGGTGATCGGGTCAGTCCGGTCGGAGCCGCTTGCTCGTCATCGCCGCGCAGTTCCGGCTCGCCTAGGCCTGGCCGCGCTGCGAACACGTCTGCCCTTGCGCTCCCACCACTCGCGCCCCTGGCGGCCCACGTTCGCCTCCGCCCAGCGGTTCAGCGGGCGAGGCCGAACCAGACGAGCAGCAAGGCGCCAAAACAGATGCGGTAATAGGCGAACACCCGGAAGCTGTGCGTGGCGACGAACCGCACCAACGCCCTTACCACGAGCAATGCGCTGATGAACGACGCTGCAAAGCCCACGGCAATGGCTGCGGTGTCGTCAGGGGTCAGCAGATGGTGATGCCGCCAGCCGTCGTAGAGCGCCGCGCCCAGCATGGTTGGGATGGCGAGAAAGAACGAAAACTCCGTGGCGGTCTGCCTCGACATCCCACTGAGCAGTCCCCCGACGATGGTGGCTCCCGACCGGGAGGTGCCAGGAATCATTGCAAAGCACTGAGCGATGCCGACCACCAGCGCATGCTTCAAGGTGATGTCCTGCGTCGCACGCGCGGTCGGCACGACACGGCGACGCTCGACCATCAGAATGACAACACCTCCGAGGATCAAGGCGAAGGCGACCACCAATGGGTCGAACAGGTGCATCTTGATCGGCCCGATGAGGATCGCACCCACCGCCGCGGCGGGTAGGAACGCCACCGCGATCGCCAGGGCAAGGCGAGTTTCGTCAGGAGACCTTGCGAGCACGCCGCGGCACAAGCGGACGATCTTCTCCCTGTACAACCAACATACCGCGAGCACTGCCCCGAGTTGGATCACTACCTCGAACACCCTGCCCTCGGTCGAGGAGAACTCAATGCAGTGCCCGACGAGGATCAAGTGGCCGGTGCTGGAGATGGGAAGGAACTCTGTCAACCCTTCCACCACGCCCAATACAAAGGCCTTGAACAACTGCATCCCTTCCATCGCGTTGCATCCTTGAATCGTGAGTCTGCCCGCGGGCGGCTGGCCCGGGGCAATCGAAGCTAGCCGGCCGTCCCGGCCTGAGGAGGGGCCAGGACGGGCCGCGACACAAGCTAGGGCTGGATCATCCCGACCGCTGCGATGAGCGGAAGGCTGGACGCCAGGGTCTCTTCGGGCGCGGCCACGAGCGCGTGCAGAGCCACGATCCGCGTTGCCACGGAGATGCGCAGCGGAAGGACGTTCTCACCGCAGGGCATGGGGCAACGCAGGGTCGCGCGCTCATGGGGCATTCCCCTGCACGAGAGGATCGCCTGGCAAGGCAACGCGCGTGGCGAGCACCTTGTCCACCCGCTTGTTGTCCATGTCGACGATCTCGAAGCGCCAACCCTGCCAGTCCACGACGTCGCCGGTGCGGGGCACCCGTCCGAGGAGCAGCATCACCATGCCGCTGAGCGTGTTGTAGCGACCGCGGTCCTCCTCGGGCAACTCCCGCAGGTTCAATCGGTCTTGGAACTCGTGCACCGGGATCAACCCATCGAGCAGCCAGCTGCCATCGGTGCGCTGGACTGCCCAAGCATCTTCTGCTCGCTGGGGTTTGAACTCTCCCGTGATCGCTTCGAGCACGTCTTGCAGAGTCACCAGGCCCTGCACCTCGCCGTATTCGTCGATCACAAGGGCAAAGTGCGTGTCCGTCGAGCGAAAGTTCTCCAGCAGTTCCATGCCCGTGAGCGTTTCCGGTACGTAGACCGGGGCCTGCAGGTCGGCGGCGAGGTTGGGCTGCTCACCCCGCAAGGTGTGGGCAAGCAACTGCCGGGTGGTGGCAATACCGACGATGTTGTCCAGGCCCCCCTTGCAGACGGGAAAACGGCTGTGCTCGGCGCTCTCCAGCTTGCGCAGGTTGACTTCCAGCGGATCGTCGATATCGAGGTAGTCGATGTCCGAGCGCGGGATCATGAGCGAGGTGATGTGGCGCTCGTCGAGCAGGAACACGTTACGCACCATCTTGTGTTCATGCTGTTCGATGATTCCTGCGTCCGATCCTTCTGCCAGCATCGCCTGGATGTCCTCTTCCGTCACGGTGGCCATCGCCCTGTCACGTACGCCAAGCAGGCGCAAGCACAGTTCGGTGGAAATCGACAGCAGCCGGACGAATGGCTTGGTCAGGGCGGCCAGGCCGAGCATCGGTGCCGCGACGATCCGCGCGATGGGCTCCGGAGTGATCTGTGCGAGCCGCTTGGGGACCAGTTCACCGAGCACGATCGACACGTAAGTGATCAACAAGACTACCAATGCCGTCGCGCCGATCTCGCTTGCTTCCTTGTCGACGCCGAGTGACTGCAACCACAGAGCCAGGGGCCCTGCCAGCGTGGCTTCTCCGACGATGCCGTTGAGGATGCCGATGGAGGTGATGCCGATCTGCACCGTCGACAGGAATCGGGTGGGGTCCTCCGACAGCTTGAGCGCCGAGGCTGCGGATCTGTCGCCTTCCTCGACGAGTCGTTGCAACCTGGATTTCTTGGCCGTCACGAGCGCGATCTCTGACATCGCGAAGATGCCATTCAAGAGAATGAGACCCAGTAATAAGGCGGTTTCCATGTAAGTGTGTAGCGCTGGAGGCGCATTGATGGGGAAAAGAGGTGGTCGCGGGGGGCGGCGCCAGTCACGCGTGGGGCCGCGCACTGCGACCACCGAGGCCGGCAGGAGCCGTCAGTCTCGATTCACACGCCGTGCAGACACCGGCAGTGCCGAAGGTGCGATGCAGGTCGTAGACGCCCGAGCACGGGGGCCGTCGAAGCGGCCGGCCAACGGCGGGTCAAACGAGTACCGTTGCGCGAGGTGGGCGCAGCAGTCCGTCGACAAGAGGTGGTTTGCGGTCAGCCATCCCCATCCGCGGGGATCGTGACATCGTCAGGCCGGTGCCGCAGAGATCTGGCACGCCTGGGCGCACGGCATGCTCGACCAGGTCAGCAATGGAGGGAAGGTCGTCGAGGTGGTGGTCTTCCACCGTTCCCAGCTGGTCGTCCGACCAAGGGTTGCCGGCCGCAAGGGTTTGAGTGCTTCCCTGCAGACCGGAGAGAGCCGCATCATAGGATTCGTGCGTGGTGAGCCCGGACCAGAGCAGGACGCACGAAAGAAGGAAGGCAACCAGCCGCAGGGGCATGCGGGAAATTCTACTTCTGCTCGCCCGGCCGCTGCGCGGTGGCTGCGTCCGCCGCTGTACCCGGGTTCAGCACTACTGCAATATTGGCTAAGAAGAATCGCAGTTGCTTGCGCTGGAGGGCGGCCGCAGGATCGATGGCCTTGCCGAACCGCGCAGGACTGCCATGTTGTGCCAGAGGGAGGAGCGAACCATGGGCACGAAACACACCGACCTCGAATCGCTGGTGCGCCAACGTCTCGAGGAATCCAGGGCCCAGCGGGAGGAGAGCCGCACCTGCATCTACAAGCGCTGGCCGCTTCTGGCCGAGCCCGACAAGAACCGCGCTCTCAAGGTGGCCAAACGCATCGGGGCGGAATCCATCCAGGATGACACGGTCGACTTTCTGCCATCCTGGTTCCTGACGCTCGGCGCGGCGCGGGCCAAGGCGGTGTGCATCGTCCGCTCCGGGCGGGGCGAAGCTCTCGGGTCCGGGTTCCTCATCAGCTCGCGCCTTGTCATCACCAACCACCACGTCCTCGAGGACCCGGAGGCGGCGAAATCGGCATTCATCGAGTTCAACTTTGCCGACGACGCTCCGCCCGGCCCTCCGAGGACGACGGGGTTCTTCCTCGATCCGGATCGCTTCTGGCTCGCCAACAGCTACGAGAACCTGGACTTTGCGATCGTGGCCGTGGGGGAACGCCTCGGGGGTGAAGCCCAGCTCTCGGATTTCGGCCATCTGCCGCTGAGCGACCGGGCTGACAAGCATGCGCTGGGTCTGCACGCGAACGTCGTGCAGCACCCCTTCGGCAAGCCGAGGCAGGTCGTGGTGCGCGAGAACCGCTTCCTTGCCCGCGACGCGGCCACCCAGCGCTGTCTGCACTACAGCGCGGACACGGCGGAAGGCAGTTCCGGGTCTCCCGTTTTCAACGACGCCTGGGAAGTGGTGGCCTTGCACCACTGGGGCATCCCGTATCTGGACACCGTGTCGGTCAACGGCATCCCGGTACCGGTGACGGTGAACGAGGGCATCCGGATCAGTGTGATCGTCGAGCAGCTTCGCAAGGACGTCAACACCCTGCCGCCTGAGCAGGCCGGGTTGCTCCAGGAGGCCCTGGATCTGGGGGCCACGGAAGGCAAGGTGGAGCCGCCCGTGAGGGCCCCGGGAAAACCTGAGCGTCCTGAAGGGACGCGAGGGGGACGCACGACCAAGCCAGGCGCTTGCGGGGCGGGCGAAGACACGACCTCCCGGCAACCGGCCTCCGGCAGCGCGGCGCGGCACATACTCATGGTTCCCTTGGAGGTCACCGTGCGTGCCCTCGAGGGATCCTTCCAGCTTGCGCACGGCCCGAGAGATGCCGGGTCCGATCCGACGGGCCTCCATCCCTCTGTGCGCTTTTCCGAGCGGATTCGCAAGGACCCGCACTATGGCAATCGCAACGGCTTCCAGTCCGACTTCATCGACGGGTTGTCTGTCGACCTCAGGGACCTCGTCAGGCCGCGCGCGGACGATGTCGCTCCGCTCCTGGACGGCACGACCGGCGCCGACGCCATCCTCCACTACCAGAACTTCTCGGTCGTGATGTGCGGATCGAGGCGCATGGCGTTCTTCACCGCGACCAACATCGATGCAAGAAGGTACGTCGAGATCGACCGCGACACCGGCGAACCGAAGGTGGGTCCCGAAGGCGAGAGCTGGTTCGACGACGATCGCATGGACCCTGCCTACTACATCGGTCAGTCCTGGTACAGCGACTGGAGCGACTACTTCGACCGCGGCCATCTCACCCGCAGGACGGACCCGACATGGGGCACCGAGCTGCAAGCCGTTCGCGCCAACGCGGACACCTATCACCGCACGAACTGTTCCCCGCAACACTTCCGTTTCAACCAGAGCATCCGCTACTGGCAAGGATTGGAGCGCTACGTCCTCGAGTTCGGGGTTCTGCCGAGCAAAGAGCGCCTGACCGTGCTGACCGGCCCCCTGCTGGACGACTACGCGTCACAGTGTGACGACGTCGCCGTTCCGCTGTCCTTCTGGAAGGTGCTGCTGCGAACCGACAAGGATGGAACCCCGAAGGCCAGCGCGTTCCTGGTAAGCCAGGAAGCGCTTCTCGATGAACCCAGGCGCTACGTGCGGCGGGCAAGCGACACCCAGGTCCCCAAGGTGGACCCCTTTCGGTGTGCCCTTTCGAAGCTCGCGGAGATGACAGGGCTGGATTTCTCGGCGTTCGCCCGCTACGACACCTTTCGAAAGAGGAAGGGATCCGAGAGCACGGATACGGGGTTGCATCGCGTGGCCGACTGGGGGGATGTCCTGTAGGCAAGGAGGCAGCGCCGGCCGTATTGGCGCGGGCGATGATCCTGTTCCCGCAGGCCTCCCGGTCCGACAGAATCAGCGCATCGGCGGGTGTCCGATGCCGCAGGTACCCGTCTTGCCCGATCAACTACCGATCGCCTGGAGCTGCGCCATGAATACACACGTTGTTCTTCGCCCGGCGCGTCGCCGGTTGCTCGTGGCTGCCGCGGCCAGCCTTGCCGCGCCCGCCTTCGTCCGGCAGGCCATGGCGCGGGAACGGCTCGATCCGACCCCCGCCCAAACCGAGGGACCGTTCTATCCGGAGGATGTGACCGGGGAGACGGATGTCGACCTGCTGTCCACCGGCCAATTGCGCTATGCGCGCGGGCAGCCCGGCTGGGTGCATGGGGTGGTGATGAACACGTCCGGGCAACCGGTCAGTGGTGCGGTGGTGGAGATCTGGCAGTGCGACCACCAGGGCCGCTATCACCATCCGGGCGACGGCGGCCGGGCCGACCCGGCCTTCCAGGGCTACGGACGGGTGCAGGTGGGGCGTGACGGCGCATACCGCTTTCGCACGATCCGCCCCGTGCCCTACACCGGCCGCACCCCCCACATCCATTTCAAGGTGAGGCTCGGTACGCAGGAACTGCTGACCACCCAGCTGTACGTGGAAGGCGACCCGCGCAATCCGCGCGACGGGATCTGGCGCCGGTTGTCCGAACGCGAGCGCGCGGCCGTGACGCGTCCCTTCCAGCCCCACAGCGAAGGCTGGACCGCGCAGTTCCCCATCGTGGTCCGCGCCTGACGCCGGGCGATCCTTTTCCTGTCAGGTCCCATCGCGTCGCGGCTGTGTGTGCAGGGCACGTCTTTCGGCCCCTGAAGGCGTAACGACAAAGACAAGAAGAGGCCGCCTGCCAAACCGTCGCCGCGGCGCAGGCGTGCGGGTGCGGCAGGCTCGGTACTTGCACTTCTTGGCCAAGGCGGACAAGCGGTGCCCTATGGACTCCAAAGATCACAGCGCATGGAACGCGGCCGACCTCGAGGCGATCACGGATCTTCTCGGCAGAAGGGTTCAGCAGCCAGCCATCGTCTTCCTGGACAACGACGGGAACATCACTGGCTGGAGCACCGGGGCGTACTGCCTGACAGGCTTTTCCGCCGAGGAGGTCCTGGGCAGATCCGCCGCACTGCTGTTCACGCCGGAGGATCGGGCGCGCCAACTCGATGTCCACGAGCGGCACACCGCTTTGCAGATCGGGGAGGCGGAAGACGAGCGATGGCACCTGCGCAAGGACGGCTCCAGGTTCTGGTCCAGCGGCATCACCTTTCCGGTGCAACGCGACGGGACCGTTCAGGGGTTCGTCAAGCTGTTCAGAGATGCCACGCATCTGCGGGCGCGGATGAAGTCGCTGGAGAACGAGGCCCAGCAGTCGGCGAAGGAGCGTGCGGAGCGTGCGGTGTACCTCGCGACCCTCGCGCACGAACTGCGCAATCCACTGCAGCCGATGAAAACCGCAACCTGGCTGTTGGCCAGGCAAGGCGGATTGAGTGCGGAGACAGGGGCGCTGAAGATCCTCAGGCGGCAAATCACGTTCATGGAGCGGTTGGTCGAGGATCTCGTCGACATGACGCGGCTTGCGGAAGGGAAGATGCACCTGACGTACCGGGAGGTGATCCTGCAAGACCTGGTCCAGGAGGTCGTCGAGGCGTCGCGCGAGGTCGCGGATGCCAAGGGGCTGACTCTCTCCGCCGTGGTCTCCCCGGTGCCGATCCCCGTGGAGGTGGACCCCGAGCGCGTCCACCAGGTGTTGGTGAACCTGGTCAACAACGCGATCAAGTTCACGCCTGCTGGTGGCGCGATCTGGGTTCGCATGAACGCAGACCAAACGCACTTCCTTGTTCACGTGAGGGACACGGGCAAGGGCATCAAGGCCGAGCTGCAGCCCAAGGTCTTCGAGATGTTCACCCAGGCGGACGCAGCGGCAACCCACCGAGGCGCGGGACTGGGGATCGGGCTGGCGCTGGTCAAGGAAATCGTCTCCCTCCATCAAGGCACTGTCGAGGTCCGCAGCGAGGGCGAAGGGAAAGGCAGCGAGTTCACGGTGCGCATCCCGTTGCGGCGTCCGCAGGGCTCGGAATCCGAACCGCAAGGCGAGGCGCAAGACCGACCATAGCCCTCGGCGAGCCTCGCCACCGGGACGCAGGTTCGTGACGCCGTGGAACGCGAAGCCGGGCGTCAGGTGAAGCGGGGCAGCGCGCGGGCTGGCAGTGCACTCCTGCGTGTGGAAACCTCCCGTATCACCTGTCTGCCAAGATCCGCTTGACATGCAGGTAAATACCTGCATATTATCTCCTCACGCACGAACGCAACGGATGGACGCTGACAAGGTTTTCAAGGCGCTGGGCGACCCGACCCGCAGAAAGGTGCTCGATCTGCTGTACGAGAGGAACGGGCAGACGCTCGGCCAGCTCTGCGAGCACCTGGACATGACGCGGCAGTCGGCCACGCAGCACATCGGGATCCTGGAGGAGGCCAACCTCGTGAGCACGGTGCGGCGTGGCCGGGAGAAGCTGCATTTCATCAACCCGGTACCGCTGCACGAGGTCTACGAGCGGTGGGTGCGTAAGTTCGAACGTCAGCGGCTCGGCCTGCTGCACGATCTGAAGAAGGAACTCGAGGAGAGTGACGATGAGCAATGAGAAGACGAGCTTCGTCTACGTGACCTACATCCGCTCGACGCCCGAGAAGGTGTTCGAGGCCATCATCAAGCCGGAGATCGCGCGGCGCTACTGGGGCCACGAGAACGTCTCGGACTGGAAGCCAGGATCGACCTGGGAGCACGTGCGAGCGGACGAGCAACGCACGGTCGAACTGGTGGGCAAGGTGGTAGAGATCTCGCCGCCCGCGCGCCTGGTCATCACGTGGGCCAGTGCCTCGCGTGCTGCCGACCCCGCCAGCTACAGCCGCGTGAGCTTCGACATCGTGCCGTACGAGGAGATGGTGCGCCTCACCGTCACCCACGATGAACTCGAGGCCGGCGGCAGCATGGCCCAAGGCATACAGAAGGGCTGGCCGATCGTTCTTTCGAGCCTGAAGTCGCTCCTGGAGACCGGTCAGGGCATCGACGTGTTCGCCAAGCCGACGACCTCCTCCTGAGCGGGAGCCCTCATGAACCGGCCCTACACCGGCGGATGCGCGTGCGGCGCGATCCGGTACGCGACGAGGCATGCGCCCGTCTTCCAGAACCACTGCCAATGCCGCGACTGCCAGCGGCGTAGCGGCACCGGACACGGCTCCTACCTGACGTTTCCTGCCCGGGCCGAGATGGAGATCACCGGCGAGGCGGCGCAGTGGAAGGTCGCCAGCGACAGCGGCAACGTGAAGATCCACCTCTTCTGCCCGGTCTGCGGAGCGCCGGTGCTCCTGCGTTTCGCCGCCATGCCTGACCTGATCGCGGTGCACGCGGCCAGCCTCGACGAGCCCGACCGCTTCGCGCCGCAGGTGCTCACGTACAGCGTCCGGGCGCCCGTGTGGGACACCATAGAGCCGTCGTTGCAGGTATTTGAGCGGATGCCGGTCGGCTAGCGCCACGCGGGCGGGCCGGCGAGGGGTTGGAGGACGGCGTGGGCCGCCCCCCTATCCCGGTCGTAGTATCGGTAATAGATATAAACACAGGATATCTCCCGCCTGCAGTCCCGCGCGCCCCGGTCGGAACGTCCCTTGCCCGTTCCCCACAGGCTCATCCCCGGTGATGAGCGTTCCAGACCACTAGGAGGACCCCATGCCCACTGCACGCGAACATTTCCTGGACTGGCTGCGCGACGCGCACGCGATGGAGGAGCAGGCCATCAAGATGCTCGAGACGACGGCGTCGCGCATCGAAAACTATCCCGACCTGAAAGCAGGGCTGGAGCGGCATCTGGAAGAGACACGGCGGCAGTCGGCCTCCATCCGCTCCTGCATCGAGCGGCTCGGGGGCGACACGTCCGTGATCAAGGAGTGGGCGATGAAGCTCACCGGCTTCGCCCAGGGGGCCAGCGGCCTCTTCGTGACCGACGAGGTCGTCAAGGCGGGTCTGGCGTCCTACACCTTCGAGCACATGGAGATCGCGTCGTACCGCAGCCTGATCGCGGCCGCCGAGGCCCTGGGAGAGCACCAGACGGCCGACGTGTGCCGCGGCATCCTGGCCGAGGAGGAGGCCATGGCCGCATGGTTGGCGCAGCAACTGCCGGTGGTCACCCAGACCTTCCTGCAACGAGCTGGCATGCCGAACGTGACGGCCAAGCACTGACCGCCAAGCACAGACCACCGGTGGAAGCACCGCCCTGTGTGCGCGGCGCTCAGGGCACCTCGCGGCCCGCGGCGGCGGACCAGAGCCGGTGCCACTGGGGCCTCGACAGGACGAGGTCCTGGGCGGCCACGGCCTCCATGAGGGCCTCGACCCGGCGGGAGCCCACGATGGGCAACGGCCGGCTGGGATGGCGCAGCAGCCAGGCGTAGACGACGGTGGCGGGGGTGGTACCGAGTTCGAGCGCCAGGGCGTCCAGGCAGTGCCGCACCCGCTGGGCTGCGTCACTCTGCCCGGTGAAGAGCAGGCCGCCGGCCAGCGGCGACCAGATCATGGGGCGGCATCGCACGCGCTGGGCCTGGTCCAGCGTGCCGTCGTGCAGCACGTCCAGCCGCAACGGTGAGCACTCGACCTGGTTGGTGACCAGCCGTGCGCGGCTCGCGAGCAGATCCCATTGCGCGGGCGTGAAGTTGGAAACGCCGAAGTGCAGCACCTTGCCGTCGCGCCGCAGCGCGTCGAAGGCCTGCGCGATCTCGTCGGCATCCATCAGCGGATCGGGCCGGTGAATCAGCAGCAGGTCGAGCCGGTCGGTGCGCAACTGCCTCAGCGAGTTCTCGACCGAAGCCACGATGTGGGCGCGCGAGGTATCGTAGGCCTTGATGGCATGCTGCGGGCGCAGCGGCGCCGCCAGCTGGATGCCGCACTTGCTCACGAGCTGGAGCTTGTCGCGCAGGCCGGGCTTGAGCGCAAGGGCCTCGCCGAAGAGACCCTCGACGGTGTAGCCGCCGTAGATGTCCGCATGGTCGAAGCTGGTGACGCCGAGCTCGACGCACTGCTCGATCCATGCCAGCCGCTGCTCGGCCGTCCAGCCCCAGGCGTCCATGCGCCAGGCGCCGGCCACGATGCGCGACAGGCGAGGGCCGTCCTCGCACAGCTCGACCAGCGGCGCCGTGGTCATCAGACGTTGAACAGGAAGTGCATCACGTCGCCGTCCTTGACGACGTATTCCTTGCCTTCGGCGCGCATCTTGCCCGCGTCCTTGGCGCCTTGCTCACCGCCATAGGCAACGAAGTCGTCGTACGCAATGGTCTGCGCC
The DNA here is from genome assembly GCA_035559275.1 of Burkholderiaceae bacterium. Lineage (GTDB taxonomy): Bacteria > Pseudomonadota > Gammaproteobacteria > Burkholderiales > Burkholderiaceae_C > Caldimonas. The sequence continues at coordinate 57,229 of DATMBN010000081.1, read as the reverse complement.
CGGATGAAGCCGCGTTCGAAATCGGTGTGGATGACGCCCGCGGCCTGCGGCGCGGTGGCGCCGATCGGGATGGTCCAGGCGCGCACCTCCTTCTCGCCGGCGGTGAAGTAGGTCTGCAGTCCCAACAGCTTGAAGGCGGCCCGGATCAGGCGGTTCAGACCCGGTTCATCCTGGCCCATCTCCTGCAGGAACATGAGCTTGTCGTCGTCGCTCATGTCGGCGAGCTCGGCCTCGGTCTTGGCGCAGATCGCGACGACCGGCGCGTTCTGCGTGGCCGCGTATTCGCGCAGCTGGTCCAGCAGCGGGTTGTTCTCGAAGCCGTCCTCGGCCACGTTGCCGACGAACATGGCCGGCTTGGCGGTGATCAGGCACAGCGGCTTGAGCACGGCCAGCTCTTCCTTGCTGAAGTCGATCGTGCGCACGGGCTTGCCTTCGTTCAGCGCGGCCTGGCACTTGTTCAGCACGTCCACCAGGCGCTGCGCCTCCTTGTCGCCTCCCGCCTTGGCCACCTTGGTGTAGCGCTGCAAACCTTTCTCGACGGTGGCCAGGTCCGCCAGGCACAGCTCGGTCTGGATCACCTCGATGTCGGCGATCGGGTCGACCTTGCCCGCGACGTGGATCACGTTGGGGTCGTCGAAACAGCGCACGACGTTGACGATCGCGTCCGTCTCGCGGATGTGCGCGAGGAACTGGTTGCCCAGGCCCTCGCCCTTGGAGGCGCCCGCCACCAGGCCCGCGATGTCGACGAACTCCACGATGGCCGGCACCACCCGCTCGGGCTTGACGATCTCGGCCAGCTTGGAAAGACGCGGGTCGGGCAACTCGACGATGCCCACATTGGGCTCGATCGTGCAGAAGGGATAGTTCTCGGCCGCGATGCCGGCCTTGGTCAGGGCGTTGAAGAGGGTGGACTTGCCGACGTTCGGCAGCCCCACGATGCCGCATTTGAGGCTCATGGCGGGCGTCTTTCGAGGCGTTGGGGAAAACTCCGCATTCTAAGTCGGGGGCGATGACCGCAAGCCCTCGGCGGGCACCCCTGCCCGCGACGAAGGCGGGTCTTAGGGGCGCTTCAGAACTTGAAGCTGGCTCGACCCCGTGCGCCGACCTGCACGAGGTGCTCCACACCCTCGAGGATGATGGCATTCATCCCGAAGGTGATCGCACCGTCCAGTCGCGCGTCCTGCCGGTACGTGGAGAGCGTGTCGCCGGGCTCGTGCCCGTGTTCGCCGGTGACGGGGTCGACGTTGGGCACCGTGCAGCGGTCGCAGGGCTTGACGAGCGCCAGGCGCACCACGCCTTGAGGTGTCTCGATCTCCAACTCGTCCAGGTGATCCTCGGCGTGCGGGTCGAGCGGGGCGTCCAGTCCGTCGATGACCAGGTTGGGGCGGAAGCGCTCCATCCCGACCGGCGCCTTGCCGGCTGCGGAGAGCTTTTCGTTGAGCTGGTCCAGCGCGGATTGCGAGGTGACGAGGAGGGGAAAGGCGTCGCCGAACTGATTGAGGGCCTCCCGGCCGTCGGTCCACTTCAAGCTGGACAGGCGGCGTTCCTCCGGGTCGAACCGGACGAGGCGGGCGGGACGCCCGAGGAAGTCGGTGAACCACTGCGCGGCCAGGTTCCCCATGTCATAGGCGCGGACCTCGTCGTCCCAGACGCGCGCCCGCGTCGGCGCCTCGACCGTGTCGTAGGCGATGTGCAGGGCCAGCATGCCGGGAGCCCGCAGCACCATGTCGTGCTCGCGCAGCTGCGGCCGCACCAGCGCCATGCGGGGCAGCACCCGCTGCGTCAGCAGGACACCCTGCTCGTCGACCACCATCCACGCCCGGTCGAACTCGAGGCCGGTCTCGATGAGGAGCGCCTGGTCCACCGCCACGCCGGCGCAGGACTTGACCGGATGCACATAGAGGGCGCTGACGCGGAAACGCAGATCGTCGTTCATGGAGATCCTCGTGGAGCGATGTGGGCTAGGGGGTTCAACGGACCAGGCCGCGCAGTGCGTCCTTGAGCTTGTCGCGGGGCGTGGCAGGGCCGGTGGGCTGCGATGCGCCCTCGGCCGGGGGCGTCGCGCCGGGCAGCCCCAGCCGCTGGCGCAGTTTGTCCTCGAGCTGATTCTTGACGGCCGCTTGCGCCGCGGCGGCCGCGACGGCCGACCACTGGATGTTCCAGTCGACCGCGTCGAGCGGGCCGCTCAGCCGCACCGGCACGGTCAGACCGCGCAGCTCGGCCAGCTCGGTCGCGCCCTGGCCTTGCGCGGTATTGGCGACGGTCGTGCGCAAGACGTAGTCGATGCGGTTGCGTCCGATGTCGATCGCGCCCTCGCCCCCGAGCCGCAGGAACGGGCTCTTGGCGTCGAGGTCCTTGCTGCGCGCGATGCCCTGCGCGATGTCGAAGCTGACGGTCAGTTCGCTGAAGTCCGTTTCCTCCGTTTGCCGGGCGCGCTGCAACGCGTCGCGCCGCAGCGTCAGCGCGGCCTTGGCCTCACGCAGGGCGCGGGCGAGGTTCACGCCCTTGATCGCGCCGTCCTTGAGTTGCAACGCCGCCTTGCCGGCCAGGCGCGACTTCATCTCGTTGACGCTCTTGCCCGCGCTTTCGACGTCGAGCTGCAGCCGACCCGTGCCACGCAACAGGTCCTTCTGAGCGACGTCGCGCAACGCCGCCTCCACGTCGATCTGCTGCGCGTTGGCCTTGAGCATGACGCGCTGGGCCCGGGCGTCGGCGAAGGCGCTACCGTCGATGCGGCCCCCCCAGATGCCACCGCCGAACTCGGTGACTCGCAACATGCCGCCGTCCAGGCTGGCCTGCAGTCTCAGATCACGCATTTCGTAAGGCTTGCGCCTGAAATGCCCCACGCGCAGCGACAGGCTGCCCTGCCATTCGCGCAACACCGACAGGTCCACCGGCGCGTCGCCTGCCGGGGACCCCGGTGCCGCAGGACCGGAGGCGGCGCCGCCTGACTGCTCGGGCAGCAGCGTGTCGAGGTCGAGCTGGGCGAACTGGCCCTGCACCTTGAGCGTGGGCACGGCGCCGGCGAAGGTGGCCTGGCCCTGCGTATTAAAGTCGTTGTCGTTCAGGCCGCCGCTGAGCTGCCATTGCGCAGACTGCGGCGAGGCCGCGAGCCGGCCGTTGACACGGGCCACCAGGGCCTTGAGCTTGGGGTCCTCGATGCGCAACGTGGCGGCCAGACCTTCGAAGGCCACGGAGGCCTTCTGCGGCTGCACAGCCACGTCCGCCCGCAACTGTCCTTCGAGCCTGGGGGCGCCGCTGCCCGACAGCCGGGCCTGGAAACCGGGCAGGCGCAGCGCGTCGAAGTTGCCGACCGGCGCCGCCGAGGAGAACTGGACCTGCAGGGGCTGCTCGCCGCGCAGCTCCACCACACCTTCCAGGGCACTGCCCTGCAGGCGGTCGCCCGTGACCTCCAGGGACGGCCAGCGCAGCTGCGCCTGCAGCGGCTGCTTGTCGCGCACGGCCTTGAGTTGCACGTCGAGCTCGTCGAGCCGCAAGGCACGGCGCGCAGGCTCATAGGCAAATCGACGCAGCTTCAGGTCCGACGGTTCCAGCCGCAGGGCGCCGACCTGGGCGCTGGCCCGCAGCTGCAGCCCTTCGGCTTGCACGGCCTGGGTGCCCGACTCGTAGACCAGGCTTCCTTGCATGGAGACGTCGAGCTCGCGCACATCCAGGGCGCCGCCCTGGAAGGCGAGCTGCATGTCGGCCAGTCCGATGCGACCTGCCGCCAGGCCCAGCTCCAGCTGCGTCTTGCCGGTGACCCTGCCTTGCACCGCGGGTTGCTGCAGCCGCAGTGTCGCGTCGAGCTCGATCGGGGTCGTCACGCCGTCCGCCAGCCGCCCCGAGGTGAATCGGGCCAGCTTCACGTCGCCATGCAGCCCAGCGAGGTCGTCCCGCACGGTGATGGTCGCATCGGCCAGATCGATGCCGGCGACGTCGAAACGCACCGGGTCGCCTGCGTCGTGCCCGGTCGTCGAGTCCTTCGGGCCGCCCTGCAGCAGGTCGTCGATGTTGCGCCGGCCCTGCGCGTCGCGCAGGTAGCGCAGTGCGAGACCACGGGCCTCGATGCGGTCGATCACCAGCGACTTGCGCAGCAGCGGCCAGACCTCGACGGCCAGCCGAGCCTCGTGGAGCTGCACGAAGGTGTCGGTGCTGCGATGTTCGCTGAGCGACACGTCCTGAAGGCGCACCTCCAGGCGCGGCAGCAGGGACAGACCGATCGGCCCGTCGATCCGCAGTTCACGCTGCTTGTGCTCCCGCACCCAATCGATCAGCTCGCCCTTGTAGCGGTTGGCGTCGAAGGTGGCCACCAGGTAGGCACCCGCCGCACCGGCGAGCAGCACGACCGCGCCCAGTCCGAGCGCCCCCCGCTTGGCCCATCGTTTGATTCTCGTGTCCATGGTCCCGGCTATTGTGCCGGCAGGCCGGGGTTCGTGCTGCCTACAATGGAGCGATGAGTTCGGGCTACGACGTATTCGTGCGCGGCAGCGGTATCGTGGGCAAGACGCTCGCGCTGGCGCTCGCGCGCACCGGCCTTGCAGTGGCGATCACGCGCGCGCCCGTGCGGTCGCCCTCCGGGGGCAAGGATCGGCCCGCGGCGGGCCCGGCGCCGGCTGCGGGCGCGGGGGACGACGTGCGCGCCTATGCGCTGAGCGAGAAGTCCATCGCACTGCTGCGTTCGGTCAAGGCATGGGACAACCTGCCACCGGACTCGGCCACGGCGGTCTACGACATGCGCATCGAGGGTGATGCTCCGGGGGCCGGAGCGCTGGAGTTTTCGTCCTGGGAGCAGGGCGTGGGCGAACTGGCCTGGATCGTCGATGCCGGGGCGCTGGAATCGGCGCTCGAGCAGGCCCTGCGCTACCAGCCTCACGTGACGGAGGTGGATGTCCCGGTCTCCGCCACACTCGTGGCGATCTGCGAAGGCAAGGAGTCGGCGGCGCGCGAGGCGCTGGGCGTGCAGTGGGAGCGTTTCGGCTACGGCCAGACGGCGATCGCCGCCCGGCTGGTTGCCGATCGACCTCACGCAGGGGTGGCCCGGCAGTGGTTCCGTTCGCCGGACGTGCTGGCGCTGCTGCCGTTCGGTCGGCCTGCCCCGGGCTCGTCGTACGGGCTGGTCTGGTCGCTGCCGGATGCGCGGGCGGCAGAACTGATGGCGCTCGACGAGCCGGCCTTCATGCAGGAGCTGCAAGCGGCTTGCGGGCAGGCCCCGGGGCGGCTGGAATTGCGCTCGGCACGCGCGAGTTGGCCGCTCGTCCTTGCCCGGGCCAGCCGGTGGTGTGGCCCTGGCTGGGTGCTGTTGGGCGATGCCGCGCACGTCGTGCATCCGCTCGCCGGTCAGGGGCTCAACCTGGGGTTGGCCGACGTCGAGGTGCTTGCACGCGTGCTGCGCGAGCGCGAAGCGTGGCGGCCGATTTCGGACGAGAAGCTGCTGCGTCGCTACGAGCGCGAGCGCGCGGCGCCCACCTGGGCGATGGGACGCGTGACTGACGGCCTGTTGCACCTGTTTGCCACGCCTGCCGCGCCGCTGCGGGAACTTCGCAACCGGGGCCTGGGTCTGGTCAATCAGCTCGGCCCTGTCAAGCGCTGGCTCACCGCGCGCGCACTCGACTCCTGAACCGCCGGCGCCGTGTGCGCTCGACCCGCCTGGAATCTCGTCAGCCTCGAAGGAACCCCATGAAGCACCGTGTCGCGGCCGTCGCCGTCTCGCTGGCCTGTCTGGCCGCCACCGCCTTCGCCCAGGAGGCGACCATCCGGAAGAACCTGGCCGAGCGCCTGCCCAACCTGCCGGCGATCGACGAGGTCAGCAAGACCCCGGTCCAGGGCCTGTACGAGATCCGCATCGGCACCGACGTGCTGTACACCGACGCCGAGGGCAACTACCTGATCCAGGGCCAGATCCTGGATACGAAGGCGCGTCGCAACCTGACCGAGGAGCGCATCGCCAAGCTCACGGCGATCGACTTCGCGAGCCTGCCACTCAAGGACGCCGTCGTGATGAAGAACGGCAACGGCAAGCGCAAGCTGGCCGTGTTCGCCGACCCCAACTGCGGCTACTGCAAGCGTTTCGAGCGGGACCTGCAGTCGGTGAAGGACGTCACCGTCTACACCTTCTTGTATCCGGTGCCGATCGGCCCGGACTCCGAGGCCAAGTCGCACGCGGTGTGGTGCGCCAAGGACAGGCTCAAGACCTGGCAGGACTGGATGCTGCGCAACGTGCCCCCGCCCGCGGCAGCCAAGTGCGATACCGGCGCTGTCTCGCGTACGGTCGAGCTGGCCCGCAAGCATCGCATCACCGGCACGCCCACCCTCGTCTTCGAGGACGGCACGCGCGTGCCCGGTGCGATCAGCACCGAGCAGGTGGAAGAGCGCCTGGCCCAGGCGGCCAAGCGCTGAACGATCGCATTGCCGGCGCAAACGGACCAGGCCAAGCCTTCGCAGGCCTGGCCTTGGCGGTGAGATGAACCCCGGCCAGCGCACGCGGATGGCGGGGCGCAGGGTGTGGCGGCTCAGCGCGCAGCGGGGGCGGGGCGGGTCGCCAGGCGCGTCGCTTCCTCGGCAGCGCGGTTCTTCGCCACCAGGGTTTCGTAGGCCACCTGGTCCACGACTTCCGCGTTCAGCATCGCGAACTCCCCATTGGCCTGCGCACGGCGCAGTTCCGCGACGACCTGCGCACGGGTGCGGGCGCTCTCGGCGGGCTGGATGTAGCCTTCCTGGAAGGCTTGCATCTCGCCGTTGGCCTGAGCGCGGCGCAGTTCGGCTGCGACCTGGGCGCGCGTCTGCGTCGAGGGAAGGTTGAACTCGGGGATCTCGGTCGCTTCCTGGGCTTGGGCGCCGAAGGACACGAGCGTGGCGGTGGCGACGAGGGCGGAGGCAAGCAGCTTGTTCATGGCGATTCCTTTCATCCTTGAGGTCTTCGGTGACGTGTCGGACCTCGACAGGGCGCCCGGGACTGCAGGGGGCGTGGCGTTCGCGGATCCGATGGGATGAAGATTAGGGTTTGCACCGAGCGACAAAAAGGCGAAATTGCGCAACGCATCATTGCGTCTGCGAGAACAGTCGTGCCGATCGGGCGTGCGTGAGCGGCGACAATCGCGCCGGAATGCAGCCCTCAGGAGTGAAGTCGTGACCGCAGAGGCAGGAGCGCCGGCTCCGAATCCCGTGGCCCTCAAGCTCGGCCATGCCGGCTTGCTGCCCTTTGTGCTCGGTGCCGTGCTGGTATGGCTCGTGCATGCCGAGGCCCAGCCCTATGCCAGCCTGATGCTCGCGGGATATGGCGCGGTCGTGCTCTCGTTTCTCGGCGGCATCCACTGGGGGCTCGGTTTCCGTCAGCGCGTCCCGTCTCCGGCTCCGTATGTGTGGGGCACCATCCCTGCGCTCGTTGCCTGGGTGGCCGTCGTGATGCCGCCCTACGCGGGCCTGGTCGTGCTCGGCGTCATGTTGATCGTGTGCTATCTCGTCGACCGCCGCGCCTATCCGCGCCACGGCCTTTCGGCCTGGCTCACCTTGCGCTTCCGTCTCACCGCCGTCGCGTCGTTCAGCTGCTTCCTCGGCGCCGCCGGCACTTGAAAACCGCCCATGATCCTTCATCGCATCGAACCTCTCGACCTGCATGCCCACTTGTTTCGCGTCGTGCTGCGCGTGGCGGAGCCCGGCCAGGTCGTCCGCCTGGCCTTGCCCGTCTGGATCCCCGGCAGCTACCTGGTACGCGAGTTCGCACGGCACCTGCATGGCCTCGAGGCCCGGCAGGGCCAGACGCGCCGCGAGGTGCGGCAACTCGACAAGGCCACTTGGGAGGTCGCGTGCGGCGGGCGCGCACCGCTGGAGGTGGAGTACCGCGTGTACGCCTTCGACACCTCGGTGCGTGCGGCCTACCTCGACGCGCGCCGCGGGTTCTTCAACGGCACCAGCGTCTTCTTCCGGGTCGAAGGCCGTGAGGCCGAGGCGCAGCAGGTGGAACTGCGCGGCCTGCCCAAGGGCTGGAAGGTGGCGACGGCGCTGTCGCCGGTGAAGGTGGACGCGCGCGGGCAGGGCCGTTACGAGGCGGCAGACTACGACGAGCTCGTGGACCATCCGGTCGAGCTGGGCGATTTCTGGCGCGGCGAGTTCCGCGCGGGCGGCGTGTTGCACGAGTTCGTCGTCGCCGGGGCCTTGCCGGGCTTCGATGGCGAGCGGCTGCTCGCGGACGCCAGACGCATCTGCGAGGCGCAGATCGCGTTCTGGCACGGCCGCCGCCGCCCGCCTTTCGAGCGCTATGTGTTCCTGCTCAATGCGATGGACGACGCCTACGGCGGCCTCGAGCATCGGGCGAGCACGGCCTTGGTGTGCGCGCGACGCGATCTGCCGCGCCGGGACGAGGAGGGGCCGACCGACGGCTACGTGACCTTGCTGGGGCTCGTCAGCCACGAGTACTTCCATACCTGGAACGTCAAGCGCCTGCGGCCCGCTGAGTTCACTCGCTACGACTATTCGCGCGAGAACTACACCGAGCTGCTGTGGTTCTTCGAGGGCTTCACCTCGTACTACGACGACCTGTTCCTCGTGCGCGCCGGCCTGATCGACGAGGCGCGGTACCTCAAGCTGCTGGCCAAGACCGTGAACCAGGTGCTGGCGACACCCGGGCGCCAAGTGCAGTCGGTCGCAGAGGCGAGCTTCGACGCCTGGGTCAAGTACTACCGGCAGGACGAGAACACCGTCAACGCCACGGTCAGCTACTACACGAAGGGTTCGTTGGTGGCCCTGGCGCTCGACCTGACCCTGCGGCGCGACGGGCACACGCTGGACGAGGTCATGAAGGCGCTGTGGCAATCCACCGGCGGCGGGCCGATCGGGGAGGCCGACATCGCGCAGGCGCTGCAGCAGGTGGGGGGGCGCTCGTACGCGAAGGAGCTGCGCCGCTGGGTGCACGGTACGCAGGACTTGCCGCTGGACGAACTGCTGGCCGAGTGCGGCGTGCAATGGCAAGGCCATGCGCCGGCCTGGGCGCTGCGTCTGGGCATGCGCACGCAGGACGGGGGCGGGGCAGTGCAGGTGAAGGCGGTGATGCGCGGCGGCGCGGCCGAGAGGGCCGGACTCGCGGCCGGGGACGAGATCCTCGCGGTGAACGAATGGCGTCTGCGCAAACTCGACGACCTGGCGCTCTATGCGCGCGAAGGAGACAGCTGCGAGCTTCTGGTGTCCCGCGACTCGCAGATCCTGCGGTTGCGGCTCGCCGTCCCCCGTGCGGACGCGGCGCGGCAGGTGCAGCTGACGCTCGATCCTCGGGGTTCGGCCGCCCAGCAGGCCCGCCGGCGGGCCTGGTTGGGCAGCGCGCGCTGAACGGCGAGGTGGTGCGATGCCCCGCCCGCCCTGGTGCCGCGCGGCCTGGTGGATCGCGGTGGCCGGGGTGGCGGCGGTCCACGTCGGGCTGGCCCTGAAGGTGCGCGAGTGGCTGGCTGCCCCGGGCGCGCGGGAGCCCGCACGCCTGCAGGCGGTCTACACCCGCCAGATCATGTTGCAGGAGCGGCCGCCCGCCCCGGCGCGCCCCGCCGCCCCCGCACAGCCGCGCCCGCCTGCCGTGTCCGTACCCCGGCCGGAAAGGGCGGCCAGCCAGCCACAGCCTGCCGGGGATTTCGAGCAGGCCCAGGACTCGCCCCCGTCGGCCCCCGCGCCGGCGCCTGGCGATCCGGTTCTTCCCGATCCCGCGGCGCCGGGCGGGGAGGGATCGCTGCACGGCGAGGCAGGGGCGAACGCTTTCGGCGGCGACCAGGCGGCTGTCCCCGGAGCCGATGCCGGCGCCGGCGGGGGCCCGTCCTTCGAGTGGCCTGCCTCGACGCGCCTGACCTACACGCTGGAAGGCTACTACCGGGGCGAGCTGCACGGCAGTGCCCAGGTCGAGTGGCTGCGCGAGGGCTCCCGGTACGAGGTTCACGTCGACGTCGCCATTGGCCCGAGCGCGGCCTCGATCATGGGGCGCCGCATGAGCAGCCGAGGCACGATCACCGCCGAGGGGCTGAGCCCCGGGCGCTACGACGAGGACACGCGCGTCGCCTTCCGGCACCGGCATGCGACCGTGCGCTTCGGACCTGAAGCGGTGACCCTGGGCAACGGGCGCGAGGTGCCGTCGATGCCGGGAGTGCAGGATGCGGCGAGCCAATTCGTGCAGCTCACCTACCGTCTCACCACCGAGCCGCAACTGCTGCAGGTCGGGCGGGTGATCGATTTCCCGCTCGCCCTGCCCAAGCGGCTGGATCGCTGGTACTACGAGGTGGCGGCGCAGGAGACCTTGCGCACGCCGGTGGGTGAGGTGCCGGCCTTCCACCTCGTGCCCCGGCGCGAAACCCCCACGCGCGACGCGTTGCTCGCGGAGATGTGGTTCGCGCCGCAGCTGCAGTACCTGCCGGTGCGCATCCGCATCCGACAGGATGCGGAAAGCTACATCGACCTGCTGATCGACCGCCTGCCCGAGCAGGCCACGGCCCCGGCTACTCCGGCGTCAGGAACGCCGCCTTGAACGCGTCGGCTGTCGCCGCCCCGCGGTTGTCGGCCAGCAGCTTGTGCGCGATGCCCAACGCGGGGTACAGGTCCTGCCAGGAGCGGGCCTTCTCCATGCGGATGGCGATGTCGTCGCCGAGCGGCCCGAGCTGTTCGACGACGAAACGTACCGCCTGCGTGCGCACCTGCTCGATGGGACGCGAGGGCGCCGGCGGCACCGAGTTCGGCCCCGGCGACCTGGAGGGCGGACCGCTGTCCGATGGCGCGCGGCTGGAGGACGACGAGGCGCGCGGCGTCGCCGTCACGGCGACGACCTCGATGAAGCCATCGGTGAGCAACGACTGCAGGACCTCCTGCGCCTGTCCCGGGATCATGCGCAGCAACTCCTCGTCGGTGCGCTTGCCGTCGATCATGATCAGGGCCGAGCGCAGCTTCATCGGGAGCTGGAACTGGCGCGTGGCGATCTCGGCCTGACCCTTGTCCGTCTTACGGTATACGGTACCCATTCCCCACCCTCTCGGTGGCGTGCCACCGTCGATTTCATTCAGCTTAACGTGCCTGTCGTGGGCTGTCATCAGGGAATACTGGGCAGTTCCGTGCCAGAAGTGGCGGTTGAACCCCACCGCGGCGAAAGCCGGCCCTCCCGCGCCGGGCTGGCGGCCGGCGCGATGCGCGAAGGCGCAAGCCGGAATCCGTATAGTTCGGCACAGAAAGGAGACTTGCGTGACGTACGAACTGATCCAGACCGAGGTGCGCGGCGACGGACCGCTGCGGTATGCGCTCATCACGCTGAACCGCCCCAAGCAGCTCAATGCGCTCAACGACGCGCTGATGGACGAACTCGGCGCCGCCCTCAAGACCTACGACGCCGACGACGGCATCGGTTGCATCGTCGTGACCGGGAGCGAGAAGGCATTCGCCGCCGGCGCCGACATCGCGGCGATGGCCAAGTACGAGTACATGGACGTCTTCCGCGGGGACTTCATCACGCGCAACTGGGAGACGATGAAGACGGTGCGCAAGCCGGTGATTGCGGCCGTTGCCGGGTATGCGCTCGGTGGAGGCTGCGAACTGGCCATGATGTGCGACTTCATCATCGCGGCGGACACGGCCAAGTTCGGCCAGCCGGAGATCAAGATCGGCATCATCCCGGGCGCCGGCGGCACACAGCGGCTGCCGCGCGCGGTCGGCAAGGCCAAGGCGATGGACATGGTGCTCACGGCGCGCATGATGGACGCGGCCGAGGCCGAGCGGGCCGGGCTCGTCTCGCGGGTGGTGCCGGCCGAGCGGCTGCTGGAGGAGGCTTTTGCCGCGGCGCAGGCCATCTGCAGCTATTCGCTGCCCAGCATCATTGCCGCCAAGGAATGCGTGAACCGGGCGTTCGAGAGCCCGCTCAACGATGGCCTGTTGTTCGAGCGCCGCTCGTTCCATGCGCTCTTCGCCACCGACGACCAGAAGGAAGGCATGGACGCCTTCCTGAACAAGCGCGCGCCGCAGTTCAAGCACCGGTGAGCGCGGCGCCCGTCCTGGCGGGGACCCCACCGCGGCCCCGTTCTCGAGGGGGATCAGCCGCCTTCGGAGGGCCGCGCGCCGGGCCTCAGCCCTCCCGCCGCAGCGCGGGGAAGAGGATCACGTCACGGATGTTGGCCGAATCGGTCAGCAGCATGATGAGACGGTCGATGCCGATGCCGCAGCCGCCAGTCGGTGGCAGTCCGTACTCCAGCGCGCGGATGTAGTCGGCGTCGAAGTACATGGCCTCCTCGTCGCCAGCGTCCTTCGCGGCGACCTGCGACTGGAAGCGCGCCGCCTGGTCCTCCGGGTCGTTGAGCTCGGAGAAACCGTTGGCGATCTCGCGGCCGGTGATGTACAGCTCGAAGCGTTCGGTGATCGCGGGGTTCGCGTCCGACGCGCGGGCCAGCGGCGAGACCTCCACCGGGTGGTCGATGATGAAGGTCGGCTCCCAGAGCTTTTCCTCGACCAGTTCCTCGAACACGGCGAACTGCAGCTGCGCCAGGCTCCAGTGAGCCGGCGCGTCGACGCCGAGGATCTGGAGCTGCGAGCGCAGATAGGCCGGGTCGTCGATCTGGGTGTCGCTGACCCGGGGTGCGTGGCGCAGGATGGCGTCGCGGATCGTCAACCGCGCGAAGGGCTGGCCGAGGTCCACCGTGCGGCCCTGGTAGGTGAGCAGCGTCGATCCCGTGGCCTGCTGCGCGGCGTGGCGCAGCAAGGCCTCGGTGTAGTCCATCAGGTCGTGGTAGTTCCAGTACGCCGCATAGAACTCCATCATCGTGAACTCGGGGTTGTGGCGTACCGAGATGCCTTCGTTGCGGAAGTTGCGGTTGATCTCGAACACCCGCTCGAAGCCACCGACGACCAGTCGCTTGAGGTAGAGCTCCGGCGCGATGCGCAGGAACATCTCCTGGTCGAGCGCGTTGTGGTGGGTGACGAAGGGCTTGGCGTTCGCGCCACCGGGGATGGGGTGCAGCATCGGCGTCTCGACCTCGAGGAAGCCGTGCTCGTTCATGTACTGGCGGATCGAGGCGACCGCCTTGCTGCGCGCGACGAAGCGGGCGCGTGCCTGCTCGTCGGTCATCAGGTCCACGTAGCGCTGGCGGTACTTCTGTTCCTGGTCGGTCATGCCGTGGAACTTGTCCGGCAGCGGGCGCAGGCTCTTGGTGAGCAGGCGCAGCGAGGTGACCTGCACCGACAGCTCGCCGGTCTTGGTCTTGAACAGCAGGCCCTCGGCGCCGAGGATGTCGCCCAGGTCCCAGTGCTTGAAGGCGTCGTAGAGCGCCTCGCCGACGCGGTCCTTCGTGATGTAGAGCTGGATGCGGCCGCTGCCGTCCTGCACCGTGGCAAAGCTCGCCTTGCCCATCACCCGCTTGAGCATCATGCGGCCAGCGACGCTGACGTTGACGCGCAACGACTCCAGCTCGTCGGCGGGGCGCTCGTCGAACTGCGCGTGCAACTCGGCGGCATGGTGGCGGGGCTTGAAGTCGTTGGGGAAGGCGACGCCCTGGCGGCGCAGCGCGGCCAGTTTTTCCCGGCGCTCGGCGATCAGCTGGTTCTCGTCGGCAAGGGGGGCCTCGGGATGGGAGGCGGGCGTGGCGCGTTCGGTCATGACGGGTTCGCGGGCAAGTATGGGCAAGAAGGGCAGCAGGGCTACGCAACGGGCCGCCCGCCCGGCGTCGTTCGGGCAGGCGGGGCCGGCCCCGACGACAGCGCGGGGTGGCGCGACCGATGGACAGCACCGGCCCTCGGCGCAGGCCGGTGGGAGGAACCCGTCATTCTACCGGCGGGGGGGCACGGCCGCGCCCGACGCTTATCATCGCCCGACCCGGCCGGCGGCTCGCCCGTGCAGGACAGCCCGGCGTCCGGACCGGAACCGCAAGCTCGATGACCACCCGCACCCTTGCCCGCGGCGCCCTGTCGCACCTGGCCGCCCGGACCGCCTCGGTCGGGCTGGGCCTGCTCGTGCTCGTCGCGGTGGCCCGCCAGGGGCCTCAGGTCCAGGGCGCGTTCTCGTTGCTGGTCGCCACCGAGGCGTTGTTCGCCGCATTGCTGTCCGGCATCGGCCTGGCTGGGGCTCGGCAGGTGTCACACCACCGCGAGGACGCGTCCCGCTGGCTGGGCGCAGCATTGCTGCTGGCCTTCCTGTGCGGCGCGGCCGGCGGGGTGGCCTTCTGGGCGGCCGGTGCGGGCTGGTTCGCGGGCGATGCCTCCTATGCATTCCTGCCTTTGCTGGCCGTGGCCGCGCCGTGGCTGGTGCTGATCCCGACCGTCTCCGGCCTGTGCCTCGGCCTGGGCTGGATGACGCCGATCAATCTGCTGACCTTGGGTCCGCCGGTGCTGACGCTGGCCGGTCTGGGTTGTGCGCGTGCCGCGGGGATCGCCTGGGACGCGATGACCGTGATGAGCATCTGGCTGGCAGCGCGCGCCGCGGTGGGTGTGGCCGGTGCCGGCTGGGCGTGGTGGCATTTCGGCGCCCGCGCGCCCGTGTGGTCCGCTTGGAGGCCGCTGGCCGGCTTCTGCACGGTGGTTGGGCTGACCAACCTGGTGAGCTGGCTCAACTACCGGGCCGACCTCTTCATCGTCGAACGCTACACGGGGCTGGCGTCTGCGGGCGTGTATTCCGTCGCGGTCTCGGTGGCCGAACTGCTGTGGTTCCTCTCGTCGTCGGTCACGGCGGCCGCCTATGGCCGCCTCGGGGCGTCGCAGCGCGAGGAGGCCATCGCGCTGGCCGTGCGGCTCATGCATCTCAACCTGGTCGTGCTGCTGGCTGCGGCGCCGGTCCTCGCCCTGCTCGCCGCGTGGGCCCTGCCGGCCTGGCTCGGGGCGGACTACCGCCAGGCCGTGCCGCTGCTGCTGGTCCTGCTGCCCGGGGTGTGGGCCTATGCCTGTGCTTCGACGCTGTCGGCGTATTACACCAATGGCCTGGGACGGCCGCAATGGGCTGCCGGGGTGGCCGGCTTCTCGCTCGCCGTCAACGTGGCGACTTGCCTGTGGTTGGTTCCGCGCCTGGGGGCCCTGGGCGCAGCGCTGGCGACCTCGCTGTCCTACCTGCTCGCGATCGCCTGGGGTTTGTGGCGCTTCCAGGCGCAGACGGGGTGGCCCTGGCGGCGTCTGCTGTGGCCGGACTGGGCGCGACTGGGGCAGGACCTGTGGCGGTCGGGAACCGGCCTGTCCGGCCCTGCGGCCCGGTAGACTGCGGGCCGCCGGTCGCTGCGCCGGCCCCGCAGCCTTGCCCACCCCACCCGATGCTCAAGTACCTGTTGCTGTCCCTGCTGCGCCGACTGGTGCGTCCCCGGATGGTCTACGGCTTCCGCCGGGCCGATGGCACGTGGCTGCCGCACACGCGCGTGAGCACCGCGACCGACCTGGAGAGCCCCGACCAGCTGCACATCGAGGACCACGTCTTCATCGGGCACTTCAACTTCATCGACGCCTCGGGCGGCCTGTACCTCGGCGAGGGCACGCAGGTCACCAATCACGTGTCCATCCTCTCGCATTCCAGCCACCAGGCGGGCCGGCTGATGGGGCGTGCCTACTGGGGAGATCCTCACCCGATCGGTTTCGTCCGCCGGCCCACCCACATCGGTCCCTACTGTTTCATCGGTGCCGGCGCCGTCGTGATGCCGGGCAGCCGGCTCGGGCGGGGGGTGCTGGTGCGGGCGCACAGCTACGTCGATGGAGACTTCCCGGACTACGCGGTGGTCGCGGGCCAGCCGGCGGCGCTGATCGGCGACGTGCGCGACCTCGACGCACGCTGGATCGAGGAACACCCGGAGATCGCGCGCCACTACTGCGGGGTCGGCTGGCTCGCCGCGCAGCAAGCGCGGCCGGAGGCCGATGCATGACCAACGGTGCCGCGCACCTGCTGTTTTTCGCTGACGCGACCAGCGTGCACACGCAGCGCTGGGTCGGCGCCATGGCCAGGCGCGGCTGGCGCTGCACGGTCGTCTCGCGCCTGCCGTGCGAGATCCCCGGCGCGCAGGTCATCGCGCTGCGCACCGGCGACGCCAACCACGAGTGGATCGCGGCGGTGCCGCGGGTGCGGGCGCTCGCCCGGCGGCTCCGCCCCGACCTGGTCCACGGACACTACATCACGTCCTACGGCTTCTGGGCGGCAGCGTGCGGCGTCCAGCCGCTCGTGCTGACCGGCTGGGGGTCCGACATCCTCGTCTCGCCGCGCCGCAGCCGTCTCGTGCGCGCGCTCACCAGCTGGACCTTGCAGCGTGCGCGCTTGGTCACTGCCGACAGCAGCGACATGCTGGACGAGATCCGGACCTACCGGCCGTCCGCACGGCTCGAGCAGATCTACTGGGGCGCGGACACCGACAAGTTCCGGCCCGTCGCCAAGGCCGCCTGGCCGTTTCGCATCGTCAGCCTGCGCGCCTGGGAGCCCAACTACCACATCGACCTCGTCGTCGATGCCGTCGCCCGGCTGCGACAGGCCGAGCCGGCGGCGGCCATCGAACTGCACTTGCTGGGCGGCGGCTCGATGGAAGCGGCGCTGCGGGCGCAGGTCGAGGAGCGGGGGCTGGGCGACCTCGTGCGCTTCCATGGCAAGGTGGACGAGGACCGCATGGCCGCGCTCGTCAACCAGGCCAGCGTGAGCGTTTCGGTGCCGGCGAGCGACGCTACCTCCGTCTCATTGCTCGAATCGATGGCCGCGGGACTGCCCGTCGTGGTGTCCGACCTGCCTGCCAACCGGCAGTGGGTGGATGCCTCGGGCGGCTGCCTCGTGCCGACCGGCCAGGTCGAGCCCCTGGCACGGGCGCTGCGGGCCTTGCTGCGCGACCCGTTGCGCGCGCAGCAGATGGGCCGACGCAACCGGGCCAGGGTCGAGGCAGAGGCGTCGCGCCGCGTGCAGATGGACCGGATGGACGCGCTGTACCGCGAGGTCCTGGGAGTGGGGCGATGACCGCAGATGCATCGACCACATCCGTGAGTGCAAAGAGCCGGAGCGGCCCCGCTGCCACCGGCGCGCGGTCGGTTCCACGCCTGGTGAGCGCGATCGTGCCCTGCCGCAACGAACGTGCGCACATCGAGGCGTTCTGGGCCTGCATCGCGCGGCAGCGCCTGCCCGAGGGCTGGTCGCTGGAGGTGGTGGTCGCCGACGGCCGCAGCGACGATGGCACGGCCGAATGGCTGCGTGAGCGTGCGGCGTCGGACGCGCGACTGCTCGTGATCGACAACCCAGGGCGCATCGTCTCGACCGGGCTCAACCGAGCGCTCGCGGCTTCGCGCGGCGACGTGATCGTGCGCATGGACGTGCACACCACCTATGCCGACGACTACATCGCGCGCTGCCTCGAGGCGCTGGCGGCCACCGGTGCGGACAACGTCGGCGGCCCCTGGCGGGCCGAGGGGCGCACGCCGATGCAACGCGCGATCGCGGCGGCCTTCCAGTCGCGCTGGCTCGCGGGCGGGGCCCGTTCGCGGCAGCTCGATCACGACGGCTGGGTGGACACGGTCTATCTCGGCTGCTGGCCCCGCGCAACCTTCGAGCGCTACGGTGGTTTCGACGAGCAGCTCGTGCGCAACCAGGACGACGAGCACAATCTGCGCATCGTGCGAGGCGGCGGGCGGGTGTGGCAGTCGTCCGCGATCCGGTCGGCGTACCGCCCGCGGCAATCGCTCGGCGCGCTGGCCCGTCAGTACCTGCAGTACGGCTACTGGAAGCCCTTCGTGATGCGCAAGCACCGCCAGCCGGCGGCGCTGCGGCAGCTGGTGCCGCCGGCCTTCGTGCTCGCGCTGGCGGCGTCGCTGCTCGTGCTGCTCGTGGGCGGTGGGGCCGGACCGTTCGCGCTCGTGGCCGGTGGCTACGCGCTTGCAGTGGGCGTCGCATCGATCGCGATCTCGTCTCGTGCGGGTTGGGACCTGCTGCCTCGCCTGCCGGCCGTGATCGCCGCCTACCACCTCGGCTACGGCTTCGGCTCCGTGCTGGGCTGGTGGGACGTGCTGCGCGGCGCACCGACCGGCCGTGGCGCCTTCGCGCGGCTCACGCGATAGCGGCAGGAGGACGACGCGTGTCCACCCCCGTCCACGACGAATCCGAGGCCGTGCGGGAGCGCTACGCCCGGCGCGCGGCGCAGGACTGGCGCTATCACCCGCTCAACCCGTCCGCGCTGGCCGCGATCCAGGAGCGGCAGCGGGCGATCGCGGCGCTGTTCCTGCGCCTCGGCTGGCAGGACCTGTCCGGGCGGCGCCTGCTGGAAGTGGGCTGCGGCGCGGGCGGCAACCTGCTCGACTGCCTGCGCCTGGGCTTCCGGGCCGAGCACCTGGCCGGCATCGAACTGCTGGACGAGCGGCTCGCGCAGGCCCGCTCGTCGCTGCCCGCGGCGGTGCAACTGCACGCCGGCGACGCGCTTGCCTGGGCCGAGAGGCTGCCCGCCGCCCACTACGACGTCGTCCTGCAGGCCACGGTCTTTTCCTCTGTGCTCGACGACGCCTTCCAGCAACGCCTGGCGCAGGCCATGTGGCGGTGGGTCAAACCCGGCGGCGGCGTGCTCTGGTACGACTTCACGGTGGACAATCCACGCAATCGTGACGTACGAGGCGTGCCTCTTGCGCGCGTGCGCGAGCTCTTTCCCGAGGGGCGCGTGCATGCGCGGCGCCTGACGCTCGCCCCTCCTGTGGCACGGGCCGTGGTGCGGTTGCACCCGTCGCTCTACACGCTGTTCAACGCCTTGCCCTGGCTGCGCACGCACGTGCTGGCCTGGATCGAAAAACCGGTCTGCCCATGACGCAAGATTTCCTGCCCTTTGCCCTGCCCGAGATCGGCGACGAGGAGATCGCCGAGGTCGTCGACACCCTGCGCTCGGGCTGGGTCACGACCGGCCCCAGGGCCAAGCGCTTCGAGCAGGCGTTCGCGGAGTTCCTGGGCGACAGCGGGCTGCACGCGATCGCGGTCAACTCGGCGACCGCCGGGCTGCACCTGGCGCTGGAGGCCCTGGGCATCGGCCCTGGCGACGAGGTCATCACCACCACCCACACCTTCACGGCGACGGCCGAAGTGGTGCGCTACCTGGGTGCCGACGTGGTGCTGGTCGACATCGACCCGGCCACGCTCAACATCGACCCGGCCGCCGTCGAGCGTGCCATCACGCCGCGCACCAGGGCCATCGTGCCGGTGCACTACGCGGGCATGGCGGCCGACATGGATGCGATCCTCGCGATCGCGCGACGACACGGCCTCAAGGTGGTGGAAGACGCCGCCCACGCGCTTCCCACCACCTGCGGCGGTCGGCTGGTGGGCACGCTCGCCTCCGACGCCACCGTGTTCAGCTTCTACGCCAACAAGACCATCACGACGGGCGAGGGCGGTATGCTGGTCACGCGCGACGCCGCCCTGGCCCAGCGAGCGCAGGTGATGCGTCTGCATGGGATGAACCGGGATGCCTTCGACCGCTTCACCGCGAAGGTGCCCAGCTGGTACTACGAGATCGTCGCCCCCGGCTTCAAGTACAACCTGACTGACATCGCCGCCGCGCTCGGCTTGCAGCAGCTCAGGAAGGCCCGCGCCTTCCAGCAGCGCCGCCAAGCGCTCGCGGCGCTGTACGACCATCGGCTGCAGGCCCTGCCGCTGGTGCTGCCGCCCCGGCCCGCCGGTGGCGACGTGCATGCCTGGCATCTGTACGTCGTGCGTCTGACCGACACGGCGCCGGTCGGCCGTGACGAACTGATCGAGCGGCTCTTCGCCGCCGGCATCGGCTGCAGCGTTCACTACATCCCGCTGCACCTGCACCCCTACTGGCGCGATCGCTACCATCTGCGGCCCGAGCAGTTCCCCCACAGCCAGCACGCCTACGAGCGCCTGGTGAGCCTGCCGCTCTATACCCGCATGACCGAGGCGGACGTGGACCGCGTCACGCAGGCCCTCGCGCAGGCGCTGGCCTGAACCTGCCCATGTGCAAGCGCGCCTTCGACCTCGTCGTCGCCTCGCTGGCCCTGCTGCTGCTGGCGCCGGTGTTCGTGCTGATCGCGATCGCGATCAAGCTCGACTCGCCCGGGCCGGTCTTCTTCCGGCAGGAGCGGGTCGGCCGCCATGGGGTGCCGTTTCGCATCCACAAATTCCGCACGATGGTGGCCGATGCCGCCACCCGCGGTCCGCAGATCACCGTCGGCCGCGACCCGCGCATCACGCGGGTGGGCGCCTTCCTTCGTGAGACCAAGCTGGACGAGCTGGCGCAGCTGATAGACGTGCTGCAGGGCACGATGAGCTTGGTGGGCCCCCGGCCCGAGGTGCCCAGGTATGTCGCGCGCTACACGCCCGAGCAGCGGGCCAAGATCCTCTCGGTGAGGCCCGGCATCACCGACCCGGCCTCGCTGGACTACCGGCGCGAGAGTGAGCTGCTCGCCCGTGCGCCCGATCCGGAGCGCGCCTACGTGGAGGAGATCATGCCGGCCAAGCTGCGGCAGGCGGAGCGCTACGTCGAGCAGGCCACCGTGTGGACCGATGTGCGGGTGCTCGCGCGCACGCTGCGTCTGCTGCTCTTTCGAGCCTGAGGCCCGGCGATGATCTGGCACGTCCTCGACGCCTTCCTCGCCCGCCTGCGACCGCACCGGCTGTGGTGGTCGCTCGCGATCGACGCGCTGGTGATCGTCCTGACCTGGAACGTCACCTACCTGTTCCGCCTGGGCTTCGACCGCTGGTGGAGCGCGCGCCCGTGGTACGACCCCTTCGTGATGCTGGGACTGGTCGCGCTGTACCTGCTGGTGCTGTGGCTGCTCGGCGTGCCCAAGAGCCTGTGGCGCTTCTCCGGTTTCGGCGAGGTGCGCAAGCTGACCTGGGCCTGTGCGATGGCGGGCCTGGTCGGCGCCGTCGTCGTGCTGATGGCGCAGCTGGTGCAGGTGCCGCGCGCCGTGCTGGCGCTGCACCCGGTCATCACGCTGATGGGGCTGACCTCGGTGCGCATCGCCTATCGCATGTTCCACGAGCACCTGCGCTCGCGCATCGCGGGCGACGGCGGCGAGCCGCGGCGCGCGATCGTCATGGGGGCCGGCGAGGCGGCGCGGCTGCTGCTGGCCGGCATCCAGCACCAGGGTTACGTGGTGGTGGGCCTGCTCGACGACGACCCGGCCAAGCAGCACGCGCGCATCGGGTCCGTGCCGGTGCTGGGGCCGCTGGCGGAATTGCCACGGCACGTCGAGGCGCTGGGCGTCGCGCACGTGATCGTCGCGATGCCGTCGCTGCGGCTGCGCGACCGCAGGCGCATCATCGAGATGGCAGCCGCCACGGGCCTTCCGGTGCTGACCGTGCCGTCGGCTCAGGAACTGCTCGAGGGATCGCAGGTCAGCCGCGTGCGCGAGATCGAACCGGAAGACCTGCTGGGCCGGGAGCCGGTGCAACTCGACGAGGTCGGCATCACCGAGTGCCTGAGTGGCCGCACGGTGCTCGTGACCGGCGCGGGCGGCAGCATCGGGTCGGAGCTGTGCCGCCAGGTCGCCCGCTACGGCCCGGCGCGCCTCGTGCTCTACGAGCAGAGCGAGTTCGCGCTCTATACGGTCGAGCAGCAGCTGTCCGGGCAGTTTCCGCACCTGCCGCTGGTGCGACTGATCGGCGACGTCAAGAACCTCGACCACCTGCGCCGCACCTTCGCCGCATGGCGTCCGCAGGTGGTCTTCCATGCCGCGGCCTACAAGCACGTGCCGCTGATGGAGGAGCACAATGCGTGGGCGGCGCTGCAGAACAACACGCTGGGCACGTACCACGCCGCGCTGGCCGCGGCCGAGGCGGGCGTCGACCGCTTCGTACTCATCTCGACCGACAAGGCCGTCAACCCGACCAACGTGATGGGCGCGACCAAGCGCGCGGCCGAGATGGTCGTCGCGCACCTGGCTGCACAGGGGCACCGCACGCGCTTCATGGCGGTGCGCTTCGGCAACGTGCTGGGCTCCAGTGGCAGCGTGATCCCCAAGTTCAAGGAACAGATCGCGCGCGGCGGTCCGGTCACCGTCACGCATCCCGAGATCACGCGCTACTTCATGACCATCCCCGAGGCCGCACGCCTGGTGATCCAGGCGGCGGCCATGGGCGAGAGCGGGCAGGTGTTCGTGCTGGACATGGGCGAGCCGGTGCGCATCGCCGACCTGGCGCGCGACCTGATCCGGCTGTCAGGCCACACGCTGGACGAGATCCCCATCGTCTACACCGGGTTGCGGCCCGGCGAGAAGCTCTACGAGGAACTGCTCGCCGATGCGGACGCGACCGTGCCGACGCCCATCGCCCGGCTGCGCATTGCCCGCCTCAACGCCGATGCCGGCGCCGACGCCGCGCGGCGGCTGCTGGACACCGTGGCCCGCCACCCGCTGCCGGACGACGCCCAGGTGCGACACTGGTTGCGCGAGGCGGTGCCGGAGTACCGGCCCGTCGGCTGAACCGCAAAGCCTGCCCGGCCGAAAGGGGCAGGGAGACGGGCGGCGGCGGTTTGTCAAGCGGGTCAGGGATAATCCGGGGCTTATGACCGAACCGACTGTGGCCGCCGAACCGGGCGGCCTGTTCTCTTCCCTGCCGCTGGCCGAGACGTTGCGGCGCGCCGTGGCCGACCAGGGCTACGCCACCATGACGCCCATCCAGGCCAAGGCCATTCCGGTGGTCCTGTCCGGTCGAGACGTGATGGGTGCCGCCCAGACCGGCACCGGCAAGACCGCCGCGTTCTCGCTCCCGCTGCTGCAAAAGCTGCTCAAGCACGAGAACGGCAGCGCCTCGCCCGCTCGCCACCCGGTGCGCGCGCTGGTGCTCGCGCCGACGCGCGAGCTGGCAGATCAGGTGGCCGTGAACGTCAAGGCCTATGCCAAGTACACGCAGCTGCGCGTCGCTTGTGTCTATGGCGGCGTCGACATGAACCCTCAGACGCAGGAACTGCGCCGCGGCGTCGAGGTGCTGATCGCCACGCCCGGCCGCCTGCTCGACCACATCCAGGCCAAGAACTGCAATCTCGGCCAGGTCGAGTACGTGGTGCTGGACGAGGCCGACCGCATGCTCGACATCGGCTTCCTGCCCGACCTGCAGCGCATCCTGAGCTATCTGCCCAAGCAGCGGCAGACACTGCTCTTTTCGGCGACCTTCTCGCCCGAGATCAAGAAGCTGGCCCAGAGCTACCTGCAGGATCCCGTGCTGGTCGAGGTGGCGCGCCCGAACGCGACCGCCACGAACATCGAGCAGCGCTTCTACAGCGTCGAGGACGACGACAAGCGCCAAGCCCTGCGCCGCCTGCTGCGCGAGCGCGGCATCACGCAGGCCATCGTCTTCGTCAACTCCAAGCTCGGCGCCGCGCGCCTGGCCCGTTCGCTGGAACGCGACGGCCTCAAGACGGCGGCGCTGCACGGCGACAAGTCGCAGGACGAGCGTCTCAAGGCGCTGGAGGCTTTCAAGCGCAACGAGGTCGAGCTGCTGGTGGCCACGGACGTGGCGGCCCGCGGGCTGGACATCGCCGACCTGCCGGCCGTGTTCAACTTCGACATCCCGTTCAACGCCGAGGACTACGTGCACCGCATCGGCCGCACCGGCCGCGCCGGGGCCTCGGGCCTGGCGATGTCCTTCGTCTCGCGCAGCGACCAGCGCCTGGTCGCCGAGATCGAAAAGCTGATCAAGAAGAAGGTCGAGGTCGAGCCGCTGGAACTGGAGGACGACCGTCCGGCGCGCCGTCCCCGACGCCGGGAGGACGACGAGGATCGCCCTTCGTCGCACGTGCATGCGGCCCCGCGTTACCACGCGCCGGCCGCTCCCCGAGATCCGCTGTTCGACCGGCCCTACGAGGAAAAGCCGGATGCGGCTCCCGAGTGGGAAAAGCCGGCCAAGCCCGAACCGTCGGCCAAGCCGCTGTCGCCCTACATCCGGCCCAAGCGCAAGGTCGCTGCCTTGCTGGGCGGAGGCAAGAAGGCAGGCTGACCGTCCGAAGCCGCGCCGACCTTTCCTTAGGGGTTGGCGCAGCCCGTCGGGGCAGGTGGGCGGCTCATTGCGCGTGAATCGCGAACACGGCGGGGCGGTCATTCGGCACCGCCGGCGGCGCGACGCGCCAGTCCTGCACCCGCTGCGTGCGCGCCCAGCCCTGCGGCATCGTGAGCGCGCACGCCACCGACAAGCGTGTCTGCGGCGACAGGTGGGCGAGCAGCGCCTGCACCAGGGCCGCGTTGCGGTAGGGCGTCTCGATCATCAGTTGCGTTTGGCCCAGGCGCCGGGCCACCGCTTCAAGCTCCTTGATCCGGGCCGCGCGGGCCGGCTCCTCCACCGGCAGGTAGCCCACGAACGCGAAGCTCTGCCCGTTCATGCCGCTGGCTGCGAGCGCCAGCAGCAGGGCCGAGGGCCCTGCAAGCGGCACGACCTCCAGGCCCTCGCGCTGCGCGACGGCCACCAGCTCGGCGCCCGGGTCGGCGATGGCCGGCATCCCCGCCTCCGAGCACAGCCCGACATCCTCTCCCTGCAACGCGGGCGAAAGCAAGGCGGCCCACACTTCGGGGGGAACCGTCGCCTGCCGCTCTCCCTTGCGCGGGCGCGGCAACTCGCGGATGTCCAGCGTCTGCAGCGGCGCGGCCAGCGGCACCACGCCGCCCACGCGCTTGAGGAAGGCCCGCGTCGTCTTCGCGTTCTCGCACACCCAATGGCGCAGGCCCGCCGCGCGCCTCAACACGCCCAGCGGCAGCACGTCCTGCACGTCGCATCCATCCACTTCCATGCCGAAGTCCAGCGGCGTCGGCACCAGGTAGAGCTTGCCTCGCATGGCGGTCAGCCGCGCAGGACGGGCAGTCCCGCGGCGCGCAGGAGCCGGCAGGTGCGGATCAGCGGCAGTCCCACCAACGCGGTCGGGTCGTCGGACTCGATCGCCTCCAGCAAGGCGATGCCCAGGCCTTCGGACTTGGCGCTGCCCGCGCAGTCGTAAGGCTGTTCGGCCCGCAGGTAGGCTTCGATCTCCGCCTCGCCCAGCGTGCGGAAGCGCACCGTCACCGGCGCGAGGTCCACCTGCTCGAAGGCCGTCCCAGGACGCACCACGGCGACGGCGGTCTGGAACACGACCGTCTTGCCGCTCATGCTGCGCAACTGTTCCACCGCGCGCTCGTGGGTGCCCGGCTTGCCGATCGGGCGGCCGTCCAGGTCGGCGACCTGATCCGAGCCGATCACGACCGCGTCGGGGTGGCTGGAAGCGATGGCGCGCGCCTTCGCGAGCGCCAGGCGCAAGGCAAGGTCACGCGGCGCTTCGCCCGGCAGGGGCGTTTCGTCGACGCGGGGGGCCGCCACATCGAACGGCAGGCGCAGCCGTTCGAGCAGTTCGCGCCGGTAGCGCGAGGTCGAGCCGAGCACGAGGGGAAGGGGGGCAATGGCAGACATGGCCGCATTGTCGGGCAAGGAGCGGGGGGCGCCGCTCGCTACACTCGCGCCATGCGACCCAAAGATTTCGATCCCGAGCAGCTCGATGTGGCCGCCTTCGCTCGCGCGGCAGGTCGGCTGGAAGGGGAATGGCCGCTGGCCTCGATGGAGCGCGTCGCCGAGGAGGCGCACGAGGACGCCCCCCCAGGCGAGACCGCCGTGACCTGGTCGGCCGAGGGGGAACTGCGCCCGCGCCCAGGCGGCGAACCGCAGGTGTGGCTGCATCTGCACGCCCGCACGGTGCTCGGGATGGAGTGCCAGCGCTGCCTGCGTCCGGTGCACGTGGCGCTCGAAGTCGAGCGAGCGTTCCGTTTCGAGCGCGACGAATCGGCCGCTGCGCAGGCCGACCTGGACAGCGAGGAGGACGTGCTCGCGCTGCCCCGCTTCCTGGACCTGCGCACGCTGCTCGAGGATGAACTGCTGCTGGCGCTGCCCCTCGTGCCCCGGCACCAGGACTGCGCCATGCCGGCGGGCGGGCAGGCGCGCGATCCGGACTTCGACCAAGCGCCTGCCGAGCGGGAGAACCCGTTCGCCGCGCTGGCCGCCTTGAAGAAGACACCCAAGGCCTGAAACCGCGTGCCGCCTCGCACCCGAGCGGCAAAGTGCTCAACCCCGGGCGCGCGGGCGGCCCACCCTGGCGACACGCAGGCGCGGCATGCTAGAATCGAGGGTTTTCCAAGGAGCGAGCCATGGCCGTTCAACAGAACAAGAAGTCGCCGTCGAAGCGCGGGATGCATCGTGCCCACCAGCACCTCGAGAACCCGCCGACCGCGATCGAGCCCACCACGGGCGAAGTTCACCTGCGTCACCATATCAGCCCGACCGGTTTCTACCGCGGCCGCAAGGTCATCAAGACCAAGGCGGACGCCTGACCGTTCCTTCCCGGTTGCCGAGTCGGCTGCGATCGAAGGTGCTCGGTGAGCATCGGCGTCGTGCGGGTTGAGCAGCGAGTTTCGACGACACCCCGCGATGGGGTGGCGTCGCTCGGTCGCGTCCGCCGGTCGGCGGGCTTGGCGGGCGTGCGGCGCACAGGTGCCCTCGGCGCCCCTCTGGCAGGCGGCTGCCTCGCTGCGTCGCGCAGATCATGAATCCTCCTGCTGTCCAATCCCTGCCGGGTGGCGTAGGCGCGCGCGCCGTGCGCCTCGCGGTCGACTGCATGGGGGGCGACCACGGCCCGTCCGTCACGTTGCCCGCCTGCAAGGCCTTCCTGGAGCGTCATGCCGACGCCGAGTTGCTGCTCGTGGGGCGCCACGATGCGCTGGCTGCCGCGGCAGGCTGGGACCGTTGCCGCCTGGTGGCCGCCTCCGAGGTCGTCGAGATGGACGACCCGGTCGAGGTCGCGCTGCGCCGCAAGAAGGATTCATCGATGCGGGTGGCGATCAGCCAGGTCAAGCCCGGCGAGGATGGGCTGGCCGCGGCCGACGCCTGCGTCTCCGCGGGCAACACCGGCGCGCTGATGGCCGTCTCGCGGTACGTCCTCAAGACGCTCGACGGCATCGACCGGCCGGCGATAGCCACCGTGATGCCCAACGAGAAGGACGGTTACACCACCGTGCTGGACCTGGGCGCCAACGTCGATTGCGAGCCGGAGCACCTGCTGCAGTTCGCGCTGATGGGCGCGGCGCTGGTGACGGCCGTCGAAGGCAAACCTGACCCGAAGGTGGGTCTGCTCAACATCGGCGAAGAGGCCATCAAGGGCAGCGACACGATCAAGCGCGCTGGCGAACTGCTGCGCTCGGTGGCGGACGCCGGGCTGCTGAACTTCCACGGCAACGTGGAGGGCAATGACATCTTCAAGGGCACCACCGACGTGGTGGTGTGCGACGGCTTCGTCGGCAATGTGGCGCTCAAGACGGCCGAGGGCCTGGCCGCGATGCTGTCGAGCTTCATCAAGCAGGAGTTCACCCGCAACGTCTACGCCAAGCTCGCGGCGGTCGTGGCGTTGCCGGTGCTCAAGCACTTCAAGCACCGCGTCGATCACCGCCGATACAACGGGGCCGCGTTGCTCGGACTGCGGGGACTGGTCTTCAAGAGCCATGGCTCGGCCGATGCCTTCGCGTTCGAGCAGGCCCTCAATCGGGCGTATGATGCGGCCCGAAACCGGTTGCTCGACCGGGTCCACGACCGTATCGTCGAATCCCTGCAGGCGTTGCCCGCGGAGGCGCCGGTGCCGGTCACCAAGACTGCATGACCGCTTCTTCTCCCCGCCATTCCCGCATCACCGGCACGGGCAGTTTCCTGCCTCCGCGCCGCGTGACGAACGACGAGTTCGCGGCCGACCTGGCTCAGCGAGGCATCGAGACGTCCGACCAGTGGATCGTCGAGCGCACGGGTATCCGTGCACGGCACTTTGCCGACGAAGGCGTCGCCTCCAGCGACCTGGCCGTTGCGGCGGCCCGCCATGCGCTCGAAGCCGCCGGCCGCACCGCTGACGAGATCGATCTGATCATCGTCGCGACGTCCACGCCCGACATGATCTTTCCCTCGACCGCTTGCCTCGTCCAGCAGAAGCTGGGCGTTCACGGCTGCGCGGCGTTCGACGTGCAGGCCGTGTGCTCCGGCTTCGTCTACGCCCTCACGGTCGCGGACTCGATGATCAAGTCGGGCGCGGCGAACAAGGCGCTGGTGATCGGCGCCGAGGTGTTCTCGCGCATCCTTGACTTCAACGACCGCACCACCTGCGTCCTGTTCGGCGACGGTGCCGGGGCGGTCGTGCTGGAAGCCGCCGATGCGCCCGGCATCCTCGCCAGCGAACTGCATGCGGACGGCCGCCACGTCGGCATCCTCTGCACGCCGGGCACGGTGGCCGGCGGGAAGGTGCTGGGCGACCCGCTGCTCAAGATGGATGGCCAGGCGGTGTTCAAGCTGGCGGTGGGCGTGCTGGAGAACGTCGCGCGCTCCGTCCTCGAGAAGGCCGGTCGCACCGAAGCCGACATCGACTGGCTGATCCCGCACCAGGCGAACATCCGCATCATGCAAGGCACCGCCAAGAAGCTGAAGCTGCCGCTCGACCGGCTGATCGTGACGGTGGACGAGCACGGCAATACCTCGGCGGCGTCGATCCCGCTGGCCCTCGACCATGCAGTGCGCACCGGGCGCATCCAGCGCGGCGACACGCTCATGCTCGAGGGCGTGGGCGGGGGCTTCACCTGGGGCGCGGTGCTGCTCGACTTCTGATTCCCTTGCGCCTCGCGGGCCGCGCCGCTGCCCGTTCCGACCCACGCGGCCCCGCCGTGTGGCCCGTCTGCAGGCAGGCGGTCGGGACGGCCCGGCGGATGCGGCAAGCGGCGACTGCCACACTGAACCTACGACGAGTATCGAGATGACCGCTTTCGCATTCGTCTTTCCGGGCCAAGGCTCCCAGTCCCCCGGCATGCTGGACGCCTTCGGCGACCACCCCGCGGTGCGCCAGACACTGGCCGAGGCCTCCGACGCGCTCGGCCAGGACATCGGACGGCTGATCGCCGAAGGGCCGAAGGAAGAACTGGACCTGACGACCAACACCCAGCCGGTGATGCTCACCGCGGGCGTGGCTTGCTGGCGCGTCTGGCTGGCCGAGACGGGCCTGGAGCCCGCCGCGGTGGCCGGCCACTCGCTGGGCGAGTACACCGCGCTCGTCGCGGCGGGCGGGCTCTCGTTCGCCGATGCCCTGCCGCTGGTGCGCTTCCGCGCCCAGGCGATGCAGGAGGCGGTGCCGGTGGGCGCCGGCGGGATGGCCGCAATCCTCGGGCTCGACGCCGAGGCCGTGCGCGCCGGCTGTGCGCAGGCCCAGGCCGAGGTTGGCGAAGTGGTCGAGGCGGTCAACTTCAACGATCCGAAGCAGACGGTCATTGCCGGCACGGCCGCTGCGGTCGCGAAGGCCTGCGAGGTGCTGAAGGCCGCGGGCGCCAAGCGCGCCCTGCCGCTGCCGGTGTCGGCGCCGTTCCACTCCAGTCTGATGAAGCCGGCCGCCGAGCGGCTGCGCGAAAAGCTCGCCGCCACTGCGTTCCAGGCGCCGCGCATCCCCGTGTTGCACAACATCGACGTGCAGGAGGCGCGCGACGCCGACGGCATCCGCGACGCGCTGTACCGGCAGGCCTTCGGCCCCGTGCGCTGGGTCGAGACGATCCAGGCGCTCAAGGGCCGCGGCCTGACTCGTGTGTTCGAATGCGGCCCGGGCAAGGTGCTGGCCGGCATGGTCAAGCGCATCGATGCCGAACTCGTCACCGCGACGGTGTACGACCCGGCCACCGTCTCCGAAGTGAAAGGTCTGCTCGCATGAACGAGATGTCCTATGAAGGGCAGGTCGCCCTGGTCACCGGCGCCACGCGCGGCATCGGCCGCGCGATCGCGCTGGAACTGGCCCGCAAGGGTGTGAGGGTGGTGGGCACGGCCACCTCGGACGCCGGCGCCGCGAGCATCACCGAGGCGCTTTCCGGCCATGCCGGCTGCAAGGGGATCCGGCTGGACGTCAACGACGCCGCCGGCGTCGAGGTGGCGGTGGATGCCGTCGTCAAGGAACTGGGCGCCCTGCACATCCTGGTCAACAACGCCGGGATCACGCGCGACACGCTGTCGATGCGCATGAAGGACGAGGACTGGGACGCTGTGCTGGACACCAACCTGAAGGCGGTGTTCCGCCTCAGCCGGGCGGTGATCCGCCCGATGATGAAGCAGCGCTACGGTCGCATCGTCAACATCACCTCGGTGGTGGGCGCCAGCGGCAATCCGGGCCAGGCCAACTACGCCGCCGCCAAGGCGGGCGTGGCTGGGATGACCCGGTCGCTGGCGCGGGAACTGGGCAGCCGCGGCATCACCGTGAACTGCATCGCGCCGGGCTTCATCGAGACCGACATGACCCGCGCGCTCTCGGAGCAGCAGACCGAGGCGCTGATGGGGCAGATTCCCCTCGGGCGACTGGGCCGCCCGGAAGACATTGCCCACGCCGTGGCTTTCATCGCCTCGCCGCAGGCCGGTTACATCACCGGCGCGCAGTTGCACGTCAATGGCGGTATGTACATGAATTGAAGGCCGTGCCGCCCTGGCGGCGGCGTTCGGAATTCGACCGGCGGTGCCCGTCCGGTCGGCCGGTGAGGAGTTGTCACTTCAACGGCCGTAAAATCTCGGGCTGTTTCTGAAAACCCTCCTGGAGGAGTCATGAGCGATATCGAAGCACGCGTCAAGAAGATCATTGCCGAGCAGCTCGGCGTGGCCGAAAGCGAAGTGACCAATGAAAAGTCCTTCGTGGCCGATCTTGGCGCGGATTCGCTGGACACCGTCGAACTGGTCATGGCCCTGGAAGACGAGTTCGGCATCGAAATTCCCGACGAGGAAGCCGAGAAGATCACCACGGTGCAGCTGGCGATCGACTACGCCAAGAAGCACCAGAAGGCGGCCTGAGGTCCCGACTCCTCCTCGCGGGCCGCAGCAGCGGCACCGCGCGGCCCGGGGCCCAGCGCCTCGGCCGCGTCCCGCGTCGGGTGTCGCCGTCCTTTCCCGCCCGCCCCTGAACCACATCCATTTCCGCACCGCATGAGCCGTCGCCGCGTCGTCGTCACCGGCCTGGGCCTCGTGACCCCCGTGGGCAACACGGTGTCCGAGTCCTGGACCAACCTCCTGGCCGGAAAGTCCGGCATCGATCTCGTTACCAAGTTCGATGCGTCCAACCTCGCCGTGCGCTTCGCCGGCGAGGTCAAGGGCTTCAACGTCGAGGAGTACATGCCGGCCAAGGAGGCGCGGCACATGGACACCTTCATCCACTACGGCCTTGCTGCCTCGGTGCAGGCGGTGCAGGACAGCGGCCTGCCGGTGGGCGACGCGCTGTCCGAGGAACTGGCCGAGCGCATCGGCTGCATGGTGGGCTCCGGCATCGGCGGCTTGCCGCTGATCGAGGAAACGCACCAGGAACTGATGGAGCGCGGCCCGCGTCGCATTTCCCCGTTCTTCGTGCCGGCCTCGATCATCAACATGATCTCCGGCCACGTGTCCATCCGTTACGGCTTCAAGGGGCCGAACCTGGCGATCGTGACGGCCTGTACCACCGGCCTGCACTGCATCGGCGAGGCCGCGCGCCTGATCGAGTACGGCGACGCCGACGTGATGATCGCCGGCGGCGCCGAGTCGACCGTCTCGCCGCTGGGCATCGGCGGTTTTGCGGCTGCACGAGCGCTCTCCACGCGCAACGACGATCCCAAGACCGCGTCCCGCCCGTGGGACAAGGACCGCGACGGCTTCGTGCTGGGCGAGGGCGCGGGGGTGATGGTGCTCGAGGAGTACGAACACGCCAAGAAGCGGGGCGCCAAGATCTACGCCGAGCTCGCGGGCTTCGGCATGAGCGCGGACGCCTATCACATGACGGCCCCCAACGTCGACGGCCCGAAGCGCTCGATGCTGGCAGCCCTGCGCAATGCCGGCGTCAACGCGGACCAGGTGCACTACCTCAATGCCCACGGCACCTCCACGCCTCTGGGCGACGTCAACGAGACGAACGCGATCAAGCTGGCCTTCGGCGACCACGCCAAGCGCCTGGTCGTCAACTCGACCAAGTCGATGACGGGTCACCTGCTCGGCGGTGCCGGCGGCATCGAGTCGGTCTTCACCGCGCTGGCCGTGCACCATCAGGTGTCTCCTCCCACGATCAACATCTTCAACCAGGACCCCGAGTGCGACCTGGACTACTGCGCCAACACGGCGCGCGAGATGAGGATCGACGTGGCGCTGAAGAACAATTTCGGCTTCGGCGGCACGAACGGCTCGCTGGTGTTCAAGCGCGTTTGAGCGGCCCTGGCCCTGACCCCGCCGGTCGCCCGCTCCCGTCCTGTCCGGGGAGGTAGCGGGATGCGCCGGCCTGCGTCCCTCGAGGTGCACGTGCGCGACCACCGCCTCTGGCGGGGTGCCGTGCTGGCTGCGGCGACCGTCACGCTGGCCGGCCTTGCCGCCTGGGTGGGCGCCGCGCCGACGCAGTGGCCGCTGGCCGTGCTGGCCGCCGCGCTCACGCTCGTTTGCAGCTGGACGGCCGCGCGGGCGCCGGCGATGCGTCTGCGCTTCGACGGCCAACGCTGGCACTGGCATCCGCTGGCCCGGCCCGCGCGTTCGGCTTCGGGCCACGCCCGCGTGATGCTCGACCTGGGCGGCTGGCTGCTGCTGCGGCTGCAGCCGCAGACGGGGCAGGCTGACGTCTGCTGGCTGCCCGTCGACGCCCGCGATCTTCCTGCGCAGTGGCACGCCCTGCGCTGTGCTGTATATTGCCGCACGCCCGGGGACGACCCGCTGGCGGTTTCCAACTCCCTGGACGCATGAGCGCGGACGCCGACCACCTGCTGATTGAGCGCGTCAAGCGCGGCGACCAGAAGGCCTTCGAGCTGCTGGTCATCAAGTACCAGCGCAAGATCGAGCGCCTGATCGGGCGGATGGTGCGCGATACCGACCTGGTGCAGGACATCGCGCAGGAGACCTTCATCCGGGCCTACCGGGCGTTGCCGCAGTTCCGGGGCGACAGCGCGTTCTATACCTGGCTGTACCGCATTGCGGTCAACACCGCGAAAAAGTCGCTGGTCGAGCTCAAGCGCGACCCGCTCGTGACGGAGTCCGCACTCACATCGCAGGATGACGAGGAGGAAACTTCCCGGGTCGAGAACGAACTAAGCGATGGTGAAACGCCGGACGCCGTGCTGGCCAGCAAGGAGATTGCGGCCACGGTCAATGCGGCCATCGAGGCCCTG
The DNA here is from genome assembly GCA_035559275.1 of Burkholderiaceae bacterium. Lineage (GTDB taxonomy): Bacteria > Pseudomonadota > Gammaproteobacteria > Burkholderiales > Burkholderiaceae_C > Caldimonas. Next base: position 24,187 of record DATMBN010000081.1, on the reverse strand, counting down.
TCGGACGACTTGCGACAGGCCATCACCTTGCGCGAGATCGAAGGGCTGAGCTATGAGGAGATCGCCGAGGTGATGAACTGCCCGATCGGTACCGTGCGTTCACGGATATTCCGCGCCCGAGAGGCGATAGCCGAACGTTTGCGTCCGCTGCTGGACACGCCGGACGGCAAGCGTTGGTGACGAAGGAGTGCAGAGATGTCGATGGACGGTGTGGATACGCAAGGCCTGAGCCGGGAGGCGCGGGAGCGCCTGTCGGCGCTGGCGGACGGCGAGGCGGGCCACGATGACCTCCAGCGCGCGCTCGCGCCCTGGCGGGACAGTCCCCAGGCACGGGCGGGCATCTGCGAGACGTGGCACCTGTACCACCTGATCGGCGACGTGATGCGCTCGGACGACCTGGCGTCCACCGCCCGGGGCGACGCCTTCGTCGCCCGGTTGCGCGAGCGACTGGCCGCCGAGCCGCCCATCGTGGCCCCGAGCCCGCTGCCGGCTTCCCCGATGCAGGGCGCGCAGGCCGCGGACGAGGAGGCGCGCCGCGCCCTGGCCGCGCGGCGTCGGCGGCGCACCTGGGCTGCGCCGGTCGCCACCGCGGCCGGTGTGTTGGCCGTGGCCGGTGTCCTGACCGTCACCCGCGCCCCCGACATCGGCTGGCCCGGCGAAGGTGCGGGCCTGGCGTTCGGCCCGTCGAGCGGCCCGGCGGCCGTGCAGCCCGTGGCCTTGCAGACCCCGCCCGCGTCCGCGGCGCTGCCGGCGGCTTCCTCGGCGCCCGCCGTGCAGGCACCCGCCCCTCGCCCGCTGGTGGCCAACGGGGCCTTGCTGCGCGATGCCCGGCTGGACCAGTACCTTTCCGCCCACAAGCAGTTCGAAGGCAGTTCCGCGCTCGGCGTACCGTCCGGGTTCTTGCGCAGTGCCACCTACGAAGGCCCGAACCGGTAACGAGGAGTACGGATGCAGTGGCGACGCTGGTGGACTCCCCTGGTGGGAATCGGGCTCCTCGCCTTCGTGGGAGCAAGCGCCTGGGGTCAGACCCAGCAGCAACCGCTCAGCCGCACCGAGGTGCGCGAGTGGCTGCTGCGTATCCATGACGCGGCGCGCAGCAACAACTTCCAGGGCACCTTCGTGGTCAGCGCCGGCGGGCAGGTCGCCAGCGCCCGCATCGCACACTACTGCGAGGGCACCAACCAGTTCGAGCGCATCGAGTCGCTGGACGGCCAGATGCGCCAGGTGTTCCGCCACAACGAGACGGTCGCCACCGTGTGGCCGGCCAGCCGCATGGCGGTGGTCGAGCATCGAGAGACCATCGGCACCTTTCCCGCGCTGCTGCAGAACGACGGCGAGCGGCTGACCGACCACTACGAAGTGCACCGCCTGGGGGTGGACCGGGTCGCCGGCCACGAGGCCGACGTGCTGCTGGTCAAGCCCAGGGACGCGCTGCGGTATGGCTACCGGCTCTGGGCTGAGCGGCGCACCGGCCTGCTGCTGCGTTCGGAGATGCTGGGCGAGCAGGAGGAGGTGCTCGAGTCGTCCGCGTTCTCGGAGGTCTCGATCGGCGTGAAGCCGCAACCGGAGGCGGTCCTCGGGCCCATGAAGCGGCTGGACGGCTACAAGGTTGCGCGCCCGGAGATGGTGAAGACCACCTTCGAGCAGGAAGGCTGGACGTTCCGCGGGAAGGTCCCCGGTTTCCGGCACGTGAGCGTGGTGCGCCGCGGCCTGCGTGCGGGAGTCTCCAACGGGGAGGCGTCCCCGGGCAGCGTCCTGCAGGCGATCTTCTCGGACGGCTTGGCCAACGTCTCGCTGTTCGTGGAACCCTACGACGCGCGGCCGCATCGCAAGGAGATGCTGGTGAGCGTCGGTGCCACGCAGACCTTGACTCAACGGTACAAGGACTGGTGGATCACCGCGGTGGGCGAGGTGCCGCCCGCCGGGTTGCGACAGTTCGTGCAAGGCCTCGAACGCCGCCCCTGAAGCGAGCGGGCCTTGGGTAGCCGCGCCGCGACGCGGTGTATTGCTTGAGGTGAGCGATGACTGCGAGAACCGATACAACGCGTGCAGTGACCGCGCCCTGGCGGCGCTGGGCCCTGGCCCTCCTGGCCGTGCTGACGATTCTGGCGGCCTGGCCGGCGGCCACGCGCGCACAGTCGCCGACGACGCTGCCCGACTTTTCAGAGCTCGTCGAGCGGGTCGGCCCCTCCGTCGTGAACATCCGCACGACCGAACGCGTGCGCGCGGGCCAGATGCCTGGCCCGCAGATGGACGAGGAGATGCAGGAGTTCTTCCGGCGCTTCTTCGGCATCCCGTTGCCCGGACCCCGCCCGGATCCGCGCCGCAATCCGCGCCAGCCTCCGCAGGAGGAGGAACTGCAGCGCGGTCTCGGCTCGGGTTTCATCCTGAGTGCGGACGGCTACGTGATGACCAACGCCCACGTGGTCGAAGGTGCGGACGAGGTCTACGTCACGTTGGCGGACAAGCGCGAGTTCAAGGCCAAGATCGTCGGCTCGGACAAGCGCACCGACGTGGCCGTCGTGAAGATCGACGCGAGCGGGCTGCAGCCGGTGCGCGTGGGCGACGTCAGCAAGCTCAAGGTGGGCGAATGGGTGGTGGCGATCGGCTCGCCGTTCGGCCTGGAGAACACCGTGACCGCCGGCATCGTGAGCGCCAAGGCACGCGAGACCGGCGACTACCTGCCCTTCATCCAGACCGACGTCGCGATCAATCCCGGCAATTCGGGCGGTCCGCTGCTCAACATGCGCGGCGAGGTGGTCGGCATCAACTCGCAGATCTACAGCCGTTCGGGCGGTTTCATGGGCATCTCGTTCGCGATCCCGATCGACGAGGCGATGCGCGTGGCCGACCAGCTGCGCACCACCGGGCGCGTGATCCGAGGGCGCATCGGCGTGCAGATCGATCAGGTCTCGCGCGAAGTGGCTGAGTCCATCGGGCTGGGCAAGCCCACGGGGGCCCTGGTGCGCAGCGTCGAGGAGGGTGGACCCGCGGCTCGCGCGGGCCTGGAGCCGGGCGACATCATCACCCGCTTCGACGGCAAGCCGGTGGAGAAGGCCTCCGACCTGCCGCGCATCGTCGGCAACACGAAGCCGGGCAGCAAGGTCGACGTGCAGGTCTTCCGGCGGGGCGCGACCCGCACGCTGAACGTGACCGTCGCCGAGTTCGAGCCAGAGCGTGTGGCCCGCGCGACGCCGAGCGAGCAGCGTCCCAGCGCGCCACCCACGGGCGCAGCCGGTGCGCTCGGGCTCGTGGTGGCGGACCTCACGCCGGCACAGCAGCGCGAGCTGAACCTGCGCGGCGGCGTGCGCGTCGAGGTCGCCGACGGCGCGGCTGCACGCGCCGGTCTGCGCGAAGGCGACGTGATACTCGCGGTGGCGAACACCGAGGTGAAGGACGTCAAGCAGTTCGAGCAGGTGCTGGGTCGCATCGACAAGACCAAGCCGTTCAACATCCTCTTCCGTCGCGGCGAGTGGGCCCAGTACGCCGTGATCCGTCCCAGCCGCGGCTGACGGCGCGCCGCCGCCCGGGCCCCGCCCGCCAGGGGCGCCATCCCACCCCGGCAACCGAGTAGGTTGTCGGGTTTTTTCGTCTGGTGGGAGGGGCGTCGCTGTGCTGTTGATAAGTCCGGATGCGCGTTAAAGTTAGTGCGTACCAACATTCTTGTCACGTCCCGAGATTGACCGCGGATTTCGATACAATGGCCCGGGTACGCGACCGTTTCATGGCGTGCTTTGGCTGTAGTCGGCCCTCCCTTTCGGTATCCCCAGGCAGTCCACAAGGTTCTGTGGGTAAGCTGTGGAAAAATCTGATGTTGGCGACGTGCAACGTCGGCTCCGCGAGACGCGGCGCGGCTTTCCCGAGGGGGGATTTGGCTACAATGAAGGTCCAACAAAGCAGTTGCCATACCTTTTTGTTGGAAGGCGCGTCGCCGATTCGACGCGCCTTTTTTTTCACCGCGGCCGGCGTCCGCGGGACTTGAGCGGCCTGATCGGCGCGAGCCCACGCAGCGCAGCAGCTGTCGACCATCCATGAACCACATCCGCAACTTTTCGATCATTGCCCACATCGACCACGGCAAGTCCACGCTCGCCGACCGATTGATCCAGCGTTGCGGGGGCTTGAGCGAGCGGGAGATGGAGGCGCAGGTGCTGGACTCGATGGACATCGAGCGCGAGCGCGGCATCACCATCAAGGCGCAGACCGCGGCGCTCACCTACACCGCGCGCGACGGCAAGACCTACAACCTCAACCTCATCGACACTCCGGGCCACGTCGACTTCTCCTACGAGGTGAGCCGCTCGCTCTCGGCCTGCGAGGGCGCTCTGCTCGTGGTCGATGCGAGCCAGGGGGTGGAGGCGCAGACCGTCGCCAACTGCTATACCGCGATCGAGCTCGGCGTCGAAGTGGTGCCCGTCCTCAACAAGATGGACCTGCCACAGGCCGACCCCGATCGGGCCAAGGCGGAGATCGAGGATGTCATCGGCATCGACGCGACCGACGCCATCCCCTGCTCGGCCAAGACGGGGCTGGGCATCGACGACATCCTCGAGGCCATCATCGCCCGCATGCCCCCGCCGCGCGGCAACGCCGACGCGCCGCTGCGGGCCGTGATCATCGACTCCTGGTTCGACAACTACGTCGGCGTCGTGATGCTGGTGCGGGTGGTCGACGGCAGCCTCAAGCGCGGCGACCGCATCAAGATGATGGCCACCGGCGCGGCGTACAACGCCGAGCAGCTGGGCGTCTTCACCCCCAAGTCCGTCTCGCGCGACGTGCTGGCGGCCGGCGAGGTGGGCTTCGTGATCGCCGGCATCAAGGAACTGCAGGCGGCCAAGGTGGGCGACACCATCACCCACGAGAAGAAGACGCCGAACTGCCTGGGGCCGGCGAGCGAGCCGCTGCCCGGCTTCAAGGAAATCCAGCCGCAGGTCTTCGCAGGCCTTTACCCCACCGAGGCGAGCGAGTACGACCAGCTGCGCGACGCGCTGGAAAAGCTCAAGCTCAACGACTCGTCGCTGCGCTTCGAACCCGAGGTCTCGCAGGCGCTGGGCTTCGGCTTCCGCTGCGGCTTCCTGGGCCTGCTGCACATGGAGATCGTGCAGGAGCGGCTGGAGCGCGAGTTCGACCAGGACCTGATCACGACCGCGCCGAGCGTCGTCTATGAGGTCGAGCTCAACGACGGCACGGTGCTGCAGGTCGAGAACCCGTCCAAGATGCCCGACCAGGGCCGCATCCGCGAGATCCGCGAGCCCATCGTGACCGTCCACCTGTACATGCCGCAGGACTACGTCGGCCCCGTGATGACGCTGGCCAACCAGAAGCGCGGCGTGCAGATCAACATGGCCTACCACGGCCGGCAGGTGATGCTCACCTACGACATGCCGTTGGCCGAGATCGTGCTGGACTTCTTCGACAAGCTCAAGAGCGTGTCGCGCGGCTATGCGTCGATGGACTACGAGTTCAAGGAGTACCGCGCGGCCGACGTCGTCAAGGTCGACATGCTCATCAATGGCGAACGGGTGGACGCCCTGTCCATCATCGTCCACGGTTCGCAGGCGGCTCACCGCGGGCGCGAGGTGGCGAGCAAGATGCGCGAGATCATCCCGCGCCAGATGTTCGACGTCGCCATCCAGGCGGCGATCGGCGCCAACATCATCGCACGCGAGACGATCAAGGCGTTGCGCAAGAACGTGCTGGCAAAATGCTACGGCGGCGACATCACCCGCAAGCGCAAGCTGCTCGAAAAACAAAAAGCCGGCAAGAAGCGGATGAAGCAGATCGGCTCCGTCGAGGTGCCGCAGGAAGCTTTCCTGGCCATCCTTCAAGTCGACGATTGATGCACGGCCCGCGCGACTGCTGCGGCCGGTTCTGACCTTATTGTGGAGCCCGGATGGGATTGCTCACTGGAGCGTTGTACGCCTGCCTGATCGTTTACCTGGGCGGCTGGTACGTAGGACTGTGGCACGGCAATTTCTCGCTGCTGCTGTTCATCCTGACCGTGGTGACGCTGGTCTACTGGCTGGCCGAACGCTTCTACTTCCGCCCCGCGCGCGAGCGCGCGGCCGAGCGCCTGGCGGAGCAGGCGGCGGCGCGCCGCGCCGAACTGGCCCGGCAGGGCATCCAGCAGGTCGACGGCGACGTCGAGGCCGCGCGCCGGCAGGTGCTGGCGCAGCCGTGGTGGCTGGATTGGACGGCGGGGTTGTTCCCTGTCATCTGCATCGTCTTCCTGCTGCGCTCCTTCCTGTTCGAACCGTTCAAGATCCCGTCCGGGTCCATGGTCCCGACCTTGCTCGTGGGCGACCTGATTCTCGTCAACAAGTACCACTATGGCATCCGGTTGCCGGTGGTGAACAAGAAGATCGTCGACAACAACGATCCCCAGCGCGGGGACGTGGTGGTCTTCCGCTATCCCAAGGACACCTCGATCGACTACATCAAGCGGGTGATCGGTGTGCCGGGCGACGAGGTCGCCTACCTGAACAAGCGCCTCTTCATCAACGGCCAGCCGGTGCCCACCGAGCCGCTCGGGGAGTACTACGACGAGGACAGCCGCCGATATGCGCAGATGTTCAGCGAGAGGCTGGGCGCGGTCGAACACCGCGTCCTGACGCAAAAGGACGTGGCGCCGTTCGTGATCGCGGCAGATGAGTTTCCGTATCGCGACCAGTGCCGTTACAGCGCGGAGGGCGTGGCCTGCACGGTCCCGGCCGGGCACTACTTCGTGATGGGCGACAACCGTGACAACTCGCAGGATTCCCGCTACTGGGGGTTCGTGCCGGACCAGAACATCGTTGGAAAAGCCTTTTTCATTTGGATGAATTTGGGTAACCTCGGCCGGATCGGTTCGTTCAAGTGAGCATTTCCCAGGTTTTTGCAGGAGCCGCCAGATGATCGTTCGTTCCGCATCGCGCCAGCGCGGTATCACGCTGATCGGCCTGTTGTTCTGGGCCATCGTGATCGCGTTTGTCGGCCTCGTGGCGATGCGCGTCTTCCCGACGCTCAACGAGTACTGGACCATCCAGCGCACGGTGCGCAAGGTCGCGCAGGAGGGGGGCACCACGGTGCCCGAGATCCGGGCCGCTTTCGAGCGGCAAAAGCAGATCGAGTACTCCATCACCTCGATCTCCGGGCAGGATCTGGACATCACCAAGGTCAACGACCAGGTGGTGGTCAGCTTCGCCTACGACAAGGAGATCGAACTCTTCGGGCCGGTGTTCCTGCTGATCAAGTACTCTGGCAGTTCCCGGTGAGCCGTCCGGCGCCGGGGGCGGCCCGTCACCCGTGAACGACAGCCTGGATGACCTGCAGCACCGCCTCGGTCACCTCTTCGGTGAGCCGGCGCTGCTGCGCCGCGCGCTGACGCACCGGAGCTTTGGGGCCGATCACAACGAGCGGCTCGAGTTCCTCGGGGACGCGGTGCTCGGCCTGGCCATCTCGACTCTGCTGTACCAGCGCTTCGCCTCGTCCGACGAGGGGGACCTGTCGCGGGTGAGGGCGAGGCTGGTGCGGCAGGACAGCCTGCACGAGGTGGCGCTGAAGCTGGGGCTGCCGGGCTGCCTGCGCCTGGGAGAGGGCGAGGCGCGCAGCGGCGGCGCCTCACGGGCGTCCATCCTCGCGGATGCGTTCGAGGCGGTGGTCGGCGCGGTCTACCTGGATGCCGGCTTTCCGGCGGCCCTCGGGGTCGTCCAACGCCTCTTCGCCGATGCGCTGGCGTCCTCCGACCTGCAAGCGTCCGCCAAGGACGCCAAGACCGAACTGCAGGAATGGTTGCAGGGGCGCAAGCTGGCGCTGCCGGCCTATGCCATCGTCGAGACCCGCGGGCATGCCCACCAGCAGCAGTTCGTCGTGAGCTGCACGGTGGCTGCGCTCGGGGTGTCGGCGCAGGGGCAGGGCGCTTCGCGCCGCGCCGCCGAACAGCAGGCGGCGCGCGCGGTGCTCGCTACACTGAAGGCTGGCAAGCGCTGAGCGCTGCGGGACCGTCCGTAAGGCCCGTCGTATCCCAGACCGGAGTGGCACGGGGCCGCGGCATGGCCGCTGCGCCGTGGTGCCCGACAGACGTAGAGGCGGCAGGGCCGCCGAGGTAGTCATTCGTGAACCAAGAATCCCTCCCCCCTTCCGACTCCCGGCAAGCCGACGAGGCGCCGCCGGCCGAGGCCCAGCGCTGCGGCCTCGTGGCGATCGTCGGCAGGCCGAACGTCGGCAAGTCGACCTTGCTCAATGCCTTGGTGGGCCAGAAGGTCAGCATCACCTCGCGCAAGGCGCAGACCACGCGCCACCGCATCACCGGGATCCGCACCGAGGGCGACAGCCAGTTCGTGTTCGTCGACACGCCGGGCTTCCAGACGCGCTACAGCAATGCGCTCAACCGCACCCTGAATCGAACCGTGCTCGCGACCGTCGGCGACGTGGACGTGGTGCTGTTCGTCGTCGAGGCCGGGCGCTTCGGGCTGGACGACGCCAAGGCGCTGGCCGTGATTCCACAGCAGATCCCGACCATCCTCGTCGCGAACAAACTGGACAAGGTGGTGCGCCGGGCGGAGCTGGCGCCCTGGCTCAAGAGCATGGAAGAGCGCCACCCGTTCGCGCAGTTCGTGCCGATGTCGGCCAAGCGACCGGACGACATCAGGAAGCTGCTGGGCATCGTGCGTCCCTACCTGCCCGAGCAGCCGTGGTGGTACGACCCCGAGACGCTGACGGATCGCAGCGAGCGGTTCCTGGCCGCCGAGGTCGTTCGTGAGAAGCTGTTCCGCCTCACCGGAGATGAGCTGCCTTACACGTCCACCGTCCTCATCGACAAGTACGAAGAAGAGGGCGATCTGGACCACCCCCAGGTTGCACCGAAGCCGCACACGGCTCCCGAGGGGCGCGCGCTGGCTCCGGGCGGCCGGGCGCGACCGCTGCGCCGCATCGCCGCGACCATCATCGTCGAGCGCGACGCGCACAAGGCCATGGTGATCGGCGACGGGGGCGAGCGCATCAAGCGCATCGGCACCGAGGCGCGCATCGAGCTGGAGAAGCTGCTGGACGCGAAGGTCTTTCTCGAGCTGTGGGTCAAGGTGCGGTCGGGCTGGGCCGACGACGAGGAGCGGCTGCGCAGCTACGGCTACGAATGAACGCCCTGAACGCGCGGCTTGGCAAGGCCGGTTCCGAACTGCGGCGCGGCCAGACGGGGGCTCCATGAGCGACGTGCCGGGCACGAGGGGGCGCGGGCGATGAGCGCCACCCGGGCACGCTCGCCCGTGCAGCGTGTGACAGGCGAGCCGGCCTACGTACTGCATCGCTACGACTGGAGCGAGTCCAGCCTGATCCTGGACGTTTTCACCCGTCACCATGGGCGCGTCGCGCTCGTGGCCAAAGGGGCCAAGCGGCCGTACTCGCAGCTGCGCCCGGTGCTGTTGCCGTTCCAGCGCATCACGATCGCCTTCAGCAGCCGCGAGGAAGAGGGCGGCGAGGTGCACACCCTCAAGACCGCCGAGTGGGCGGGGGGCGGGGCGATGCTGACGGGAAGCGCTCTGCTGACCGGCTTCTACCTGAACGAGCTGCTGATGAAGCTGCTGGCCAGGGCCGACGCCCATCCTCGGCTCTTCGACGCCTACGCGCGTACCTTGCCGGCACTGCGTGCGGAGGAAGGCATGGTGCAGAGGGCCTTGCGCGCGTTCGAGCTCGTGCTGCTGCGCGAGCTGGGCGTGCTGCCGGAACTGCACCTCGTGACGCTGACGCAGGTGCCGGTCGTCGCCGGCGACCGTTACCGGCTGCATGGCGAGGCCGGCGTGGTCGAGGTGCCGCCGGGCGAGCCGGGCGTGCCGGGCGAGGTGTTGCTGGCGTTGCAGCAGGTGCTGCAGGCCGGCTATGCCGCCGATGCCGGCATCGAGGCGGTGCAGCGGGTGTGCGAGGCGGCCTTGCCCGAACTCAAGACGGCGCTGCGCCCGCTGCTTCACTATCATCTGGGAACCCCGGTGCTGCGCACCCGTCAACTCCTGATGGAGCTCCTGCCGCCATGATCTTCGCCGGCTCTCCCGACGCACCCCTGCTGGGCGTGAACATCGACCACGTCGCCACGTTGCGCAACGCCCGGGGCGGGCGGCACCCCGATCCGGTCGCGGCCGCGCAGCTCGCGGTGGAGGCCGGAGCCGACATCATCACCTTCCACCTCCGGGAGGACCGGCGGCACATCCGCGACGAGGATGTCGCTCGCCTGAAGCAGGCGATCGCGGTCCCTCTCAACTTCGAGGCGGCGGTGACCGACGAGATGCTCGACATCATCGAGCGGGTCCGTCCCGAGCACGTGTGCCTCGTGCCCGAGCGCCGCGAGGAGGTGACGACCGAAGGCGGTCTCGACGTGGCCGGGCAGTCCGGGCGCGTGCGCGAGGCGTGCGCCCGACTGGCAGCGGCGGGGTGCCGGGTGTCCCTCTTCATCGGCGCGGACGCGGGGCAGATCGAGGCGGCCGCGCGCACGGGCGCGCCTTGCGTCGAGCTGCACACCGGCGCCTATGCCAATGCCTGGTGGGACCGCGACGTGGCCGGGATGCAGCGTGAACTGGACCGCCTGCGCGAAGGGCTGCGGCTCGCGCGTTCGCTCGGCTTGCGCACCCATGCAGGCCACGGCCTTGCATTGTGGGACGGCGCCGGTCCCCGCGAGGGCCCAAGCAGCACCGCCGCCGTGGCCGCGCTCGCCGAGGTCGCCGAGTTGCACATCGGCCATGCGCTGGTCGGGCAGGCCCTGTTCGTCGGGTTGCGACAGGCCATTGCCGACTTCAAGGCCGAGGCCGTGCGCGCCCGGCAGGCGGCCCGCGCATGATCTACGGGATCGGCACGGACCTGTGCGACGTGCGCCGTATCGAGGCGGCGTGGCGCCGGCATGGCGAGCGCTTCGCGCGCAAGATCCTTGGCCCGCACGAGCTGGACGTGTTCCGCAGCCGGCTCGGGAAGGTCGAGGCGCGCGGCATCCGGTATCTGGCCACCCGGTTCTCGGCGAAGGAGGCGTTCTCCAAGGCCATCGGCCTGGGCATGCGCATGCCGATGACCTGGCGTGCGTGCGAAATCGTCAAGGCCCCGAGCGGCAAGCCCGAGATCCGCCTGCACGGCGAGCTGGCCGCGTGGTTCGCGGCCCGCGGCCTATGTGCGCACGTGAGCGTGACCGACGAGACCGACATGGCGGCGAGCTTCGTCGTCGTCGAGACCCGGCCCCCGGAGAACGGCGCGGGGGGCTGACGAGCCTCATCCGCCACTCAAGACCAACCTCGAGCGACCCATGAACCAAGAACATTCCGTCCACGCCCCCGTCGTGCTGGACATTGCGGGTACCGGCCTGGACGACGACGATCGCAGGCGCCTGCAGCACCCGCTGACGGGCGGCCTGATCCTCTTCACCCGCAACTGGGAGAGCAGGCGTCAGCTGACCGAGCTCACGGCCGAGATCAAGTCGATCCGCCCGGACGTGCTGATCTGCGTCGACCACGAAGGCGGGCGGGTGCAGCGGTTCCGCACCGACGGTTTCACCCACCTGCCACCCATGCGCACGCTCGGCGAGCTGTGGATGGAGGACGCGCTGCTCGCCACCGACGCCGCCACGGCATGCGGCTATGTGCTCGCCAGCGAGCTGCGCGCCTGCGGCGTGGACTTCAGCTTCACACCCGTGCTGGACCTGGATCACGGGCCCAGTGGCGTCATCGGCGACCGGGCCTTCCACCGCGACGCCCGCGTCGTCACGATGCTGGCCAAGAGCGTGATGCACGGCCTCCTGCTGGCCGGCATGCACTCGTGCGGCAAGCACTTTCCCGGCCATGGCTACGTCGCCGCGGATTCGCACGTCGACGTGCCGGTGGACCGGCGTTCGCTCAAGGCCATCCTGGCCGACGACGCCAAGCCCTATGAGTGGCTCAGCACGTCGCTCGCGGCCGTGATGCCCGCGCACGTGATCTATCCCAAGGTCGACGAAATGCCCGCGGGCTTTTCCGCGCGCTGGTTGCAGGACATCCTGCGCGGCCGGCTCGGCTTCACCGGCGCGATCTTCAGCGACGACCTCAGCATGCAGGGTGCAAGTGTCGCGGGCACGGCGGTGGAGGGCGCGATCGCGGCCCTGAACGCGGGTTGCGACCTCGTGCTGCTGTGCAACCAGTCGCGGGACGGGGGGCGGCCGGTGGATGAACTGCTGGACGGCCTGTGGGACGCGCTGCGGCAAGGCCGATGGCAGGCCAGTGCCGACAGCGAGGGCCGTCGCCTGGACCTGCTGCCCCAGTCCGCTCCCCGGCCCTGGGATGAGCTGATGCACCACGCGCCCTATCTGCAGGCCTTGTCGCGGCTGCCTTGACCCGGCTGCCTTGACCCGGTTGCCTTGACCCGGTTGCCTTGACCCGACTGCCCTGATGGCAGTCGTGGCACTGGCCCAGTGGCTCCTCGGCCCATCGAACGTCGCTTGCGGCGACGCGAAGCGCTTGGCCCGTTCCCATTGCGGTCGAGCGCGTCTCGCGCCTTCATTGCGAAAAAGCCCCGCCGAGGGCGGGGCTTGTCGATGCGAGCGAGGGAGCCGCGCCAGCTTCCGGCGGCCCCGTGCCGGGTCTCACACCGCGGTGGTCTCGCGTGCCGCGGCCGGCACGCCGGCGCCGTCGATCGGCAGCTTGAGCTGACCGAGATCCAGGCGCGTCTCGACCAGCACCAGGGGGCCTTCGTCGATCTGCACCGGCGGCTTCGGTTCACGAGGCACGCGGGCGGGCGCGGGCTCTCGCGCGATCGCCTCCTGGGCGGCACGCACCTTCTCGGCGTCCGAGTTGACCCACTCCAGACCCGCGGCCTGTGCCAGCGCCTGCAACTCGTCCATCGGCAGCACGTAGGGCTCGGGCAACGCCGCCGCCCCTACCGCCTCGGCGGCGGCCGGCTGCGCGGGGGTTTCGGCCGCCCCAGGCGCGGAGGACGAGGGCTCGACCACCGACCTGGCGGCCTGCACCGGCTCCAGGTCGGGTTGCGGGGCTTCCGCCAGGGGCAGGGGGGCGACGGTTTCCGCGACGTCGCCGGCCTCGGCGGCCGCCACGGCTTCGCCTTCGCGCCGCTCGCGCCGGAAGCGGTCACGCCCGCGCCGCCGGCGGTTCTCGCCTTCGCCCGCTTCGCGGGGCGGCTCTTCGCGCGGTTGTTCGTCCGCGGTGGTCGGTTCGGTCAGGGCCTCACCGGCCGCCATCTCTTCCGCCGGAGACCGGGACTCAGCCTCGACGACGGAGGCGTCGTCGTTCAGCTCCATCGTGCCTTCCGTGCCTGGCTGGCGATCGCCGCGGCGTCCGCGTCCGCCGCGACGACGGCGGCGGCCGCCTTCGCGCCCGCCTGCGCCCGCCTCGCCCGTGGCGGCTTCGGCACCTTCTTGGGGCACGGTGTCGACGAAGTCGGCGGAGGTGTCCGGCGTGGCGACGGGGGTTGGGGCCTCGGTCACGGGTGCGTTCTCACGCTCGGGGCGCGGGGCGCGGCGCTCGCGCTCGGGACGCTGGCGGGCTTCGCCCTGCTCCGCGGCTCGGGCTTCGCGATCCTTGCCGCGACCCTCGATCACCTCGGCCTCGGTGCGCTGCTCGGCCGGCTGCTTCTGACGGCGCTCCTGCCTATCCTGCCGGTCGGCGCGGCCTTCCTGGCGTTCCTGCCGGTCACCCCGGCCCTCGGCACGCTCCCCGCCGCGACGACCCTCGCGGCCTTCGCCACGCGGCTCGCGCTGTTCCCGGCCCTCGCGGCCTTCGCGCTGGTCGCGGCCATTTCGGCGATCGCGGTCGCCACGGCGACGCTGCTCGCTCCCTTCCTTGGCCGCGGGGGCTGACACGGGTTCCACCACCGGGGCCGGGGCGGGGGCCGGCGTGGGCGTGCCGCCGAACAGCTTCTTGAGCCAGCCGACGAAGCCGCCGGTGGCCGGGGCGACCGGCGCGGGCGCAGGTGCGGGCACGGCCGCGGCGGCGGGCGCGGGCTCCGGCTTGGGCGGCGCCACGGGTGCAGGCTGCTCGGGCAGCAGTCCCTTGATGACGGGCTCCTGCTTGGCCTTGGCTTTCTCACGACGCGTGATGCCGACCTCGTCTTCCGGCTCCTCGATCATCGTGTAGCTGGCCTGCAGGTTCTCCAGACGCGGGTCGTCGTGGCGCAGGCGCTCGAGCTTGTAGTTCGGCGTCTCGAGGTGCTTGTTGGGCACCAGCAGCACGGTCACGCGCTGCTTGAGCTCGATCTTGGTGATCTCCGTGCGCTTCTCGTTGAGCAGGAACGAAGTCACCTCCACCGGCACCTGCACGTGCACGGCGGCGGTGTTCTCCTTCATCGCCTCTTCCTGCACCATGCGCAGGATCTGCAGCGCGGAGGATTCGGTGTCGCGGATGTGGCCGGTGCCGTTGCAGCGCGGGCAGGTGATGTGGCTGCCCTCGGACAGGGCCGGGCGCAGGCGCTGGCGCGACAGTTCCAGCAGGCCGAACTTCGAGATGGACGACAGCTGGACCCGGGCGCGGTCCTGGCGCAACGCGTCGCGCAGGCGCTGCTCGACCTCCCGGCGGTTCTTCGAGTCCTCCATGTCGATGAAGTCCACGACGATCAGGCCGCCGAGGTCCCGCAGCCGCATCTGGCGGGCGATCTCGTCGGCCGCCTCTAGGTTGGTGCGCAGCGCCGTCTCCTCGATGTCGCCCCCCCGCGTGGCGCGCGCCGAGTTGACGTCCACCGCCACCAGGGCCTCGGTGTGGTCGATCACGATGGCGCCGCCGGAGGGCAACTGCACCGTGCGCGAGTAGGCCGACTCGATCTGGTGCTCGATCTGGAAGCGCGAGAACAGCGGTGCGTCGTCGCGGTAGCGCTTGACCCGGTTCGACATGTCGGGCATGACGTGCAGCATGAACTGCTTGGCCTGCTCGTAGATGTCGTCGGTGTCGATCAGGATCTCGCCGATGTCGGGCGTGAAGTAGTCGCGGATGGCGCGGATGACCAGCGACGACTCCTGGTAGATCAGGAAGGCGCCCTTGCCACCCTGCGCCGCCTCGTCGATCGCGGTCCAGAGCTTGAGCAGGTAGTTGAGGTCCCACTGCAGCTCGGCGACGCTGCGGCCGATGCCGGCGGTGCGCGCGATCAGGCTCATGCCCTTGGGGTAGTCGAGCTGGTCGAGGTTCTCCTTGAGCTCCTCGCGGTCCTCGCCCTCGATGCGGCGCGAGACACCGCCGCCGCGCGGGTTGTTGGGCATCAGCACCAGGTAGCGGCCGGCCAGCGAGATGAAGGTGGTCAGCGCCGCGCCCTTGTTGCCGCGCTCTTCCTTCTCGACCTGCACCAGCAGTTCCTGGCCCTCGCGGATGACGTCGGAGATGCGCGCGTTGCGCACGTCGACGCCTTCCTTGAAGTAGCTGCGGGCGATCTCCTTGAAGGGCAGGAAACCGTGGCGCTCCTCGCCGTAGTCGACGAAGCACGCCTCGAGCGAGGGCTCGACGCGCGTGACGACCGCCTTGTAGATGTTGCCCTTGCGTTGCTCGCGACCTTCGATCTCGGTCTCGAAGTCGAGCAGCTTCTGGCCATCGACGATGGCCAGGCGACGCTCTTCCTGCTGCGTCGCGTTGATCAGCATGCGTTTCATTTGCGCTCCTCGTGCCGGGCGCAAGCGCCCTCGGCACCATCACATGCCGCCCCTGACTGCGCGTCCGGGGCGACTCTCCGATGCACGAGAAACGGGAAAAAACCGGAAGGAACCGCCCTGGACTGCAGAAAGACCGGATGATCGGTCAGGCGTGCAGCGTTGGCGCATGTGCCCTGGCGTGCGCGCCCTTCGCCAGGAGGGCGGCCCCCAAGTCCCCGGCGCCCGCCGCCGCCCGGATGGGCGGACCGGCCTCCGTGCGCAAGCGCGCTGCGCCGCCCGGCACGGGCCGGAAGGGCGACCGTGCTGGCGGCGCGAGGAGGTCAAGGCGGGGAGAGGACGACATCCGTAGGGGGAAGACGCGAGGACACGGGCAACAGGCGTTGGGGGCGGGACGGGGCTGCCGCAAGGGGCGGGCCCGTGGTGCGTCTCGTCGGCCTGCTGCCGGAAAACCTTGTTCTTGGGTTCTTTCGACGTTTGCTCTTCCACATGCTCCGCGCGGCCGCGACCTCACCTTGGGAGGTCGCCCGCAGCGCCGATCATGCGTTGCATCACCTGGGGGTGACGCCTCGCGCCGCTGCTGCGCTCGCATGCCGGCCGACCACCTTCGGCCCTGGCTCCCGGCCGCCGCGGCCTGCGTCGACACAGGCGCGGCCTCCTGGGGCACACGGGGCGAGGAAAGGGGCTCCCGGCACACGGCGCTCGAGGCGAACGTCGGTGCGTCACCGATACCCGTTTGTGTGGCAGTGTCGCCCGGCGCGCTCCGGTCATGCGTGGCGCGCCCCGGGTAAACTCTTGAAAATCAAACACTTACAACGCAAACGTGGTGCAACGCATTATAGGTGGGAAAGCCGCCGCCGGGCGCAAACCCGCGGAAAACCCTGCCCCTGGCCCAGGGGAGGGGGCGGACCGTGCGCGGCGCACCGCCCTGGGAGCCGCTCCAGGGAGCGGGTCGGCCGCCGTGCAGCGCCTCGTGATCGACGAGGGCTCGGCCGGGCAGCGGCTGGACAACTTCCTCCTGAAAACGCTCAAGGGAGTGCCCAAGACCCACATCTACCGCATCGTGCGCAGCGGCGAGGTGCGGGTCAATCGGGGGCGCGCCAGCGCCGACCACCGGCTGGTCCTGGGCGACGAGGTACGGGTGCCGCCGGTGCGCCTGGCGCCCCGGCCGGAAGGCACACCCGTGCCGCCGCGCGAGTTCCCGCTGCTGTACGAGGACGATCACCTGATCGCGGTCGACAAGCCGGCCGGGGTCGCGGTCCACGGAGGCAGCGGCGTGAGTTTCGGTGTGATCGAGCAACTGCGGCGAGCCCGGCCCGACGCGCGCTTCCTGGAACTCGTGCACCGGCTCGACAAGGAGACATCCGGCATCCTGCTGATCGCCAAGAAGCGCAGCGCACTCACCGCCTTGCAGGACCAGTTCCGTGATCGCGAGATGGGCAAGACCTACGCAGCCCTGGTGCTCGGCGCGTGGCCGGCCTCGCGCAAGGTCATCGACGTGCCATTGCACAAGTACCTCACCGGCGAGGGCGAGCGGCGCGTGCGTGTGGTCGCGCCCGGCAGCGCGGAGGGCCGGCGCTCGATCACGCTGGTCAGGGTGGCACGGGCCTTCAAGGCCTACACCTTGCTGGACGTGACCATCAAGACCGGCCGCACGCACCAGATCCGCGTGCACCTCACGCACGAGGGGCACCCGATCGCCGGCGACGAGAAGTACGGCGACTTCACCCTCAACAAGGCGCTGGCGCGCGGCGAGGCAGTGCCCGGCGTGCGCTTCGACCGCATGTTCCTGCACGCCCGACGCCTGCGCTTCGAGCATCCTGCGACGCGCGACCCCATCGAGCTGGAGGCGCCCCTGCCGGCGCTGTGCCAGCAACTCCTGGATCGATTGCCATCATGAGTTTCCGACCCCGCCAGTTCGACCTGATCGTCTTCGACTGGGACGGCACGCTGTTCGACTCGACCGCACTGATCGTGCGATGCATCCAGGCCGCCTGCACGGACCTGGGCGTGCCCGCGCCGACCGACCGGGAGGCCGCCTACGTGATCGGAATGGGCCTGCAGGAGGCGCTTGCCCACGCGGTGCCGGGCTTGGCGCCGGACCGCTACCCCGAGCTTGCCCGCCGCTACCGCCACCACTACTTCGCCAAGCAGCACGAGCTTTCCCTCTTCCAGGGCGTGCTGCCGATGCTCGAGTCGCTCAAGCAGCGCCATCACTGGCTGGGCGTGGCGACCGGCAAGTCGCGGCGGGGGCTCGACGAGGCGCTGGCCACGGTGCAGCTGCGCGGGATCTTCGACGCGACCCGCACGGCGGATGAGACGGCGTCCAAGCCGCATCCGCTGATGCTGCAGGAGCTGATGGGCGAGCTGGGCGTGGAGCCGGGACGCACGCTGATGATCGGCGACACCACGCACGACCTGCAGCTCGCGCTCAACGCCGGCACCGCGAGCGTCGGTGTGAGCTATGGCGCGCACGAGCCCGAGTCCTTCCACGCTCTGCAGCCGCGCTTCGTCGCGCACTCGGTGGAGGAACTGCACCACTGGCTGGAGCGACACGCATGACGGACCGGCACCACGACGCCAGCAGCGGGATCGAACTGTGCGCATCGGCCGAGCTCGAGGAGCGCGGCCAGGCGGTGGTCTTCGACGTGATGCTGTGGGACGACCTGGCGCGCGCCTTCGCGCTGCGCTTCGACGGCCGCCCGGTCGCCTACGTCAACCGCTGCGCGCACGTGCCCGCCGAGATGGATTGGCAGCCGGGGCAGTTCCTGGACGACAGCCGGGAATGGATCATCTGCTCGATCCACGGCGCGATCTACCAGCCGGCCGACGGGCAGTGCGTCGCAGGCCCCTGCGCAGGCGCGCGCCTCATTCCGGTCAGGGTCGAGGAGCGGGACGGAAAGGTCTATTGGTATCCTTCCCGCGACATCCAGCCGGTGTTCGCGCAGGCGCTGTGAACCGCGACCGCGTGCCCGGCCTCGATCTTCCAGCCAGGGATTCCCATTGACCATGAACGATCACGATCCCGTGACCCCTCCGGACGCGGCGTCCCCACCACCGCCTCACGCGGCGACACCCGCCGTCGCTGGCGCGCCCGCCTCCGAACAGGCGCTGTTCGCCCAACTGGCCAAGGCCTACATCGACGAGCGGCGTCGCGAGCGCCGGTGGCGCATCTTCTTCCGCCTGGCGTGGCTGCTGCTGGCGGTGACGCTGCTGGCGATGACGATCCTGCAACGGCTGGCGGCCACGGCGCCCACCGGCCCGCACACCGCGCTGGTAGACGTGCGCGGCGAGATCGCGGTGGAGGCCGAGGCGAGCGCCGAGAACCTGCTGTCGGCGCTGCGTTCCGCGTTCGAGGACCAGGGCGCTCAGGCGGTGGTGCTGCGCATCAATTCGCCTGGCGGCAGCCCGGTGCAGGCGGGCATCGTGTACGACGAGATCAGGCGGCTCAAGGCCAAGCATCAGAAGAAGGTCTACGCCGTGGTCGAGGAGGTGTGCGCGTCGGGGGCCTACTACATCGCGGCGGCGGCGGACGAGATCTATGTCGACAAGGCCTCCATCGTGGGCTCCATCGGGGTGCTGATGGATGGCTTCGGTTTCACCGGTCTGATGGAGAAGCTGGGTGTCGAGCGGCGACTCATCACCGCCGGCGAGCACAAGGGTTTCCTCGATCCGTTCTCGCCGATGGACCAGGAGGAAAAGGCCTACGCACAGGAAATGCTGGAGCAGATCCACGGCCAGTTCGTCAACATCGTGCGTGAAGGCCGCGGCAAGCGGCTGAAGGAGACGCCGAACACGTTCTCGGGACTGTTCTGGACCGGCGAGCAGGCCGTCGCGATGGGCCTGGCCGACGATTTCGGCTCCCTCGACTACGTCGCGCGCGAGGTCGTCAAGGCCGAGGAGGTCATCGACTACACGCCGCGCGAGAACGTCGCCGAGCGGCTGGCCAAACGTTTCGGTGCGGCGATCGGGCAGGGCGCGGTCCAGGCCATGCGCGCGCTGCCCACCCTGCGCTGAGGGCGCAGACGGACCAATCCCGGCGCGCGCAGCGCCCGGCCCATGACCCGGCACCGTCCCAGTTCCGGCACAGGACTGCAGCGAGTCGGCAGCAGGGCGCGCCTGAGCGCCCCGTGCCGCGGTCACCTGCGGTAGCGATCCCCGGTGAAATAGGTCAGCTCGACGAAGCTCGTGCCCAGATGGTCCTTGGGCCCGTAGCTCACCTCGAAGCCGCCCAGGTCGAACGGCCGCATCGACTCGAACCCCTCGATGAACTTGTCCGGGGGCACCGGGCGCCCGGCACGGCGCAAGCCCTCGATGAGGATCCGGGCCGCGACATAGCCTTCCAGGGACGAGTACGTCCAGCCGCTCTGGCCCGACTTGCGCATCGCCGCCTGGTAGTTCTTGATCAGCGGCAATGCGACGCTCTCCGGATGCGGAACGACCTGGGCGACCGTGATGCCCTTGCCGTCCTCCCCGAGCGCCTCGAGCAGGGGACGTGTGCCGAGGAAGGACAGAGAGAACGGGGCCGCCTTGACCTTCTGCCGCAGCGCCTTGTAGAAGGGCATGCCGTTGGGGCCGATGGCCACCGACGACATCGAGTTCGGCCGGAAGGCCGCGATCTCCTCGATCGCTCCCGGGATCGCCTCAGGGGAGTCGCCGACGAGGAAGGCCTTCCATTCGGTGTTGTTGTGCTTCTTCGCCGCGGCCTCGAAGGCCGCCACGGCGGCCTTGCCGAACGGGTTGTCGAAGTAGGCGACGGCCAGACGGGACATGCTGACGGTGCCCACGTGCTGGACGATCTTGCTCACTTCGGCGCTGTAGCCGGCGCGGGTGTGGATCACCAGGGGATGGAACGCCCGCAGCGCATCCATGCCGGTGGCCGGGGCGATGAGCGGGATCTTGGCCTGGTTCACCACGGCCATCGCGCCGAGCGCGCTGGTGGTGCCGCCGCAGGCGAACAGAGTGAACGCCCGTTCTTGTTCGACCAGCTGTTTCGCGTTGGCGGCGGCCTTCTCCGGCGAACCGCCGTCGTCGAGGCTCACGAACTTGAGAGGGCGACCGGCCACGCCCCCCTTCTCGTTGACCTCGTCGAAGGCGGCCTTGATGCCCCTGTTCATCTCCACGAAGGGCCACGCCAACGCGCCGCTCAACGCGGCCGTCTGGCCGATCACCCAGTGGTCTGCCTGGGCGTGTCCCCACCGGGGCGCGGCGATCGCGGCAGCCGCGGTGCCGAAAGTGCGCAGCACCTGCCGGCGCGTGGGATTGCAATGGCGGTGTGAAACGGTCATGACTCCTCCTCCATGGGGAAGGGTGGCGGCACTTCGATGCACGACCGTGCAAAAAAGTAACCAAATTGTCATGATGTAAGGGGATGGGTGATTGGGGGAAAACGCCAAGAGCGCGAGAAGTCCGTCACGCGCTCCGGGACAGCCCCCTGGTTTCCCCATCCCTCGAATAAGGGGGGCTGAGGCCCAGAGGTGCCGGGAAATCGCGCGGGGCCGCAAGGGCGTTTGATGCCGGCGCTTGCGCGGCACCGGACCCCGGCCTATACGTCCAGGGCGCGCCATCGGCCGGTCCTGCCGCCGGCGACCCGCGTGCATGGGGGACAGCTGATGACTTCAGAACTGACGGCCGCCCGCGTGGACACCTTGCCACCTCAACCCATCAGCGCCGAAGTGCTCATCGAGAAGTACGCCAAGGGCGACGAGGCGACGATCGACGATGTACGCGGGCGCGTGGCTCGCGCGCTCGCGGCGGTGGAAGCGCCCGGGCACAGATCCCTTTGGGAGCAACGGTTCCTCGAGGTCCAGCGTGCCGGTTTCGTTCCCGCGGGCCGCATCAACTCCGCTGCCGGCACCGGGCTCATGGCCACCCTCATCAATTGTTTCGTGCAGCCGGTAGGTGACTCCATCTCCTCCGAGGATGACGGGCATCCCGGCATCTACACCGCGTTGACCGAGGCGGCGGAGACCATGCGCCGCGGGGGTGGGGTGGGCTACGACTTTTCCCGCGTCCGTCCGCGCGGTGCGTGGGTGAGCAGCACGAGATCCAATGCTTCTGGCCCGGTGAGCTACATGCGCGTGTTCGATCGCTCGTGCGAGACCGTCGAGTCGGCGGGCAGCCGGCGCGGCGCGCAGATGGGCGTGCTGCGCTGCGACCATCCCGACATCGAGGAGTTCATCCACGCCAAGGACCACGGCGATCTGAGCAACTTCAACATCTCGGTCGGGGTGACCGACGCCTTCATGCAAGCCGTCGTCGACGACGCGGAAGTGGAGCTCGTCCACCGGGCCGAACCGGGGCGGGACTGGAAAGCCCGCGGGGCGTACCGCCGCGGTGACGGCCTCTGGGTGTATCGCACGGTGCGAGCTCGGGAACTGTGGGATGAGGTCATGCGGTCGACGTACGACCACGCCGAGCCCGGCGTGCTCTTCGTCGACCGCATCAACGAGGACAACAACCTCGGCTACTGCGAGACCATCTCCGCCACCAATCCCTGCGGGGAGCAGCCCCTGCCATCGTACGGATGCTGCTGCCTGGGTTCGATCGATCTCACGCGCTTCGTCGTCGATCCGTTCGGCGCATCCGCGCGTTTCGACGAGGCTCGGCTCGAGGCGATGGTGCCGGTGGCGGTACGTATGCTCGACAACGTGCTGGACGCGACGTTCTGGCCGTTGCCGCAGCAGCGGCAGGAGGCGATGAACAAGCGGCGCGTGGGGCTGGGATTCACCGGCCTGGGCGATGCGCTCGTGATGCTGGGGTTGCGCTACGACACGGCCGCCGGGCGCGAGCAGGCGGCGCGCCTGGCGATGCTGCTGCGCGACGCGGCGTACGGGGCATCGGTGGACCTGGCGATCGAACGAGGAAGCTTCCCGCTCTTCAACGCGGACCTGTACCTCAGCCGCGGAGCCTTCGCCTCGCGGCTGCCGGCGGCGTTGAAGGAGCGTATCCGCGCCCACGGCATCCGCAACTCGCACCTCCTTTCGATCGCGCCCACGGGAACGATCAGCCTGGCGTTCGCCGACAACGCGAGCAACGGCATCGAACCTGCGTTCGCCTGGGCATACACGCGCAGGAAGCGCATGCCCGACGGCACCTTCAAGGAGTACGCGGTCGAGGACCATGCGTGGCGGCTGTACCGCCGTCTGCGCGGGGAAGACGCTCCACTCACGCCGGCCTTCGTGACCGCGCTCGAGATGAGCGCACGGGCGCACGAGGAAATGGTCGCCGCCGTCGCCCCGTACGTGGATACGGCCATCTCCAAGACGGTCAACGTGCCGGAGGACTACCCGTACGAGGACTTCAAGGACCTGTACCTGCGCGCGTGGAGGTCGCGGCTCAAAGGGCTGGCGACCTACCGACCCAACAAGGTGCTGGGCGCGGTCCTGAGCACCGGGGCGGCCGCCAGCCCCCAGCCCCTGCAGGGGCGGGACCCCAACCGTCGGCTGGCGCTGGAGCGGCTGCCTGCGCCCGTGCTCGCCTCGTTGCGCTGGCCGGGGCGGCCCGAGCTGCCTGCCGGCAATCCGGCGTGGTCCTTCATGATCCGGCATCCGTTCGGCGAATTCGCGCTCTTCGTCGGCGAGCTGCCGAAGGAGGTGGACGCGAGCCAGCCGCACGGCGGGAAGGCGGTGCCCTTCGAGGTGTGGGTCAACGGCGCGGAGCAGCCGCGCGGTCTCGGTGCGCTCGCCAAGACGCTGTCGATGGATCTGCGTGCGAACGATCGGGGGTGGCTGCGCCTCAAGCTGGACGCGTTGGCGACCGTCGCGGAGGAACGGGCCTTCGAGATGCCGTTTCCTCCCCACGGCGAGCCGCGGCGCTATCCGGGCGTCGTCGCAGCGACGGCGGCGGTGGTGCGCTGGCGCTGCGAGCAGCTCGGCGTCTGGGACGGGGCCGAAGGGTCGACGCCGGTGCTGGACGCGATGTTCAGCCGGGAAGAGCCGCGTACCGGCACCTCCGGCACCTTGGCCTGGGCGGTGGACATCGAGAACCCGGCGACGGGCGAAGCCTTCACGCTGACGCTCAAGGAGATCACCTTGCCCGGGCCCGGCGGGACCCGCACGACGCGACCCTGCGCCATGGGATTGTCGGGCAACTACCCGCGCGCACTCGACGGGCTCGCGCGCCTGCTGTCGCTGGACATGCGGGTGGTCGATCCGGCCTGGATCGGCATGAAGCTGCGCAAGCTGCTCAACTACGCGGAGCCGCTGGGCCATTTCCTGGCCTTCGTCCCGGGCCTTGCACCCGGGCAGCAGCGTCAGCAGATCTGGCCCTCCACCGTGGCCTACCTGGCCCGGCTCATCATCCATCGCTACGCGATGCTCGGCGTGCTCGACGAAGAGGGGTACCCAGTGCGCGAAATGGGCATCCTGCAGCCGCCGGCCCGCAGTGCTGCCCGGTCGTCTGCGGACATGCCCATGCCCGGCGGGCGCTGTCCCGAGTGCGGAAACCTGACGCTCATCCAGAAAGACGGATGCGACTTCTGCACGGCCTGCGGGTACACCGGGGCGTGCGCCTGAGGCCCGGCGCCCGGCCGCCCGAAGCCGGGCCGCAACCCCCCTGGGGGGTGGGGCGCAAGCCCCGGGGGCGGAAATACGCGAGGGCCGCTCAGATGTAGTGCGCGGTCGT
>DATMBN010000080.1:0-13640 GCA_035559275.1 Burkholderiaceae bacterium | reverse complement strand
CTCAGTCGCTCCCGCCAGTGCTCCCACCCGCGTGTCAGAGGTTCAAGCACCGGCTGCAGCACACCTTTGCGTTCGCCTTTCCATGCTGTCAGGGCACTCATCGGACCATCTCCAGCATCGAACCCGGACGGCAGCGCAGGGCGTCAGGCGACCTGCACCGGGATGCGGCGCGGCTGCGCATGCGCTTGTTTGGGGATGCGCAGCGTCAGCACGCCGTCCTTGAGGCTCGCCTCGATGCGCGAGGTATCCAGCTCACGGCTGAGCGTGTACGCACGCCGGTAGCGCGGCACCCGCACCTCGGCATAGGCGGGCTCCAGTCCCTCAGGGGTATCGGGGGTAATGCGGCCCTCGATCTGCAACGTGTCGCCCTCGACCTTCAGGTCGAGTTGGTCTCGAGGCACGCCCGGCAGATCGGCCCGCAGTGTGATTCCCCCGTCGTCCTCGAAGACGTCCACGCGTGGCGCAAGCGCGCGGTCGTCGTGGCCGGCATGCGGCAGACTCTTGGTGTCGCTCATGGTGCCACCTCCTTCGTTACTGGATCGCGATGCGCTTGGGCTGCGCCGACTCGCGACGGGCGATGCTCACGTGCAGCACGCCGTCGCGGTAGGTGGCGCTCACCCGGTCGGGATCGATGTCCTGAGGCAGACTCACGGCACGCTTGAAGCTGCCCACGAACCGCTCGCGCCCATAGAGGGTGAGCCCGTGCTCCTCGCCCTCGGGCAGGTCGGACCTGCGCTCGCCCGAGATGGTCAGCACGCCGCGGTCGATCGTCACCTCTACCTGCGCCGGATCGACGCCCGGCGCGAAGGCGTAGACCTCCACGCTGGTCGGCGTGGTGCCCACGTTGAGTGCCGGGTAGGTGCCCGGGGCGACAGACCGGATGCTGGCGGGCAGGCCGGCCCAGGTGAAAACTTCGTCCAGCTCCCGGCGCAGGCGGTCAAGTTCACCGAACAACCCGCCGGGAATCAGCGTCGATGCATACATAGCATGTCCTCCTTGGATCAGGCGAGCGGCTGCGCGATGGCGCCGCCGCGATGCCGATGAATTGGTGCCGTGGTGGTCGAAATCAAGGTGCGGCCGGAAGCCCGGCTCCCCCGATCCCGAACAGGCGCCTCCGGGTGGACCAAGAAGTCACGAAAACGCGTGACATGAGGCGGTGGCGAGTTCGGTCCCCGGAGCTAACCCATCACTTTCACACCCCTCTGCAAGTGCTTATTTCTGTTCGGTTTTTTTCGTCGCGCAAGGTGCGAAATCGTTTGTAAGTGCTTGATTTCAAAGGAGATTTTTCACGCGGCGCCTTGACCTGTCGAGGGTGAGCCGGTAAAGTGGGAGAAAGTGCACTTTAGTGGGTCTTTGTGTCCAACTTCGTCTTCCAGGGCGCTTCGGCGTTGACGCTTGACGCGAAGGGGCGGTTGTCCGTCCCGGCGCGGCATCGTGACGTCCTGGCCGCCATGGCGGGCGGACAGTTGACCATCACCAAGCATCCCGAAGGCTGCCTGATGATCTTTCCCCGCCCTGCCTGGGAGAGCTTCCGCGACAAGATCGCCGCGTTGCCGATGTCGGCCAGCGGCTGGAAGCGCATCTTCCTGGGCAACGCACTGGACGTGGAGATCGATTCGGCCTCGCGGGTGCTGATCTCGCCCGAACTGCGTGCTGCCGCCGGCCTCACCAAGGAGGTGATGCTGCTGGGCATGGGCAGCTACTTCGAGCTGTGGGATGCCGAGCGTTACGCCGCCCACGAGGCCGAGGTGATGCAGCAGGGCATGCCGGACGTGCTCAAGGACTTCTCCTTCTGAGGACCGCGATGCACGGCGCCGACGCCCACCCTCTGCAGCACCGCACGGTGCTGCTCCATGAAGCCATTGAGGCCGTCCTGACCGACCCGCAGGGCGTCTATGTCGACGGCACCTTCGGTCGCGGAGGGCACAGTCGGCTGCTCTTGTCGCGCCTGGCGCCCAGGGGGCGTCTGCTCGCCTTCGACAAGGATCCCGAGGCGGTCGAAACGGCGGCGCGGGTCCAGGACCCGCGTTTTTCCATCGTGCAGGCGAGCTTCGCCGGCATGGCCGAGACCTGTGCCCAACTCGGCATAGACCGGGTGCAGGGGGTGCTGCTGGACCTGGGGGTGTCTTCCCCGCAGATCGACAACCCTGCGCGTGGTTTCAGCTTCCGCTTCGACGCGCCGCTGGACATGCGCATGGACCCCACGAGGGGCGAGACGGCGGCCGACTTCCTGGCCCGCGCGAGCGACAGACAGATTGCGGAGGTGCTACGCAACTATGGCGAAGAACGGTTTGCTGGGCCGATTGCAAAGGCGATTGTGGCTCGCCGGGAAAGCGGGCGTCCTGTACGAACCACCGGCGAGCTATCCGACCTCGTGGCTCGCGCGGTCAAGACCCGCGAGCCGGGCCAGGACCCTGCAACGCGCACATTTCAGGCTCTTCGGATTCAGGTCAACGCCGAGCTTGAGGAGCTCGAACAAGGCCTGAACGCGGCGCTCGCGCTGCTCGCCCCCGGCGGCAGGCTGGCGGTGATCAGCTTCCATTCGCTGGAAGATCGGATCGTCAAGACCTTCATCGCGCGCCACTCGAAGGCCGAGGTCGATCGCCGTGCGCCCTTCGCGCCGGTGCCCGAACCGCGGCTGCGGGCCCTTGCGCGCATCAAGCCGGCGCAGGCCGAGGTGGCCGACAACCCGCGCGCGCGCTCGGCCATCCTGCGCGTGGCCGAGCGCACGGAGGCCGCGCTGACATGAACCGCCTCCACGTGGTCCTGTTCGTCGCGCTGGTCGCCAGCGGCCTGTACCTGGTGCGCATGTCCTACGAGGCGCGGCGCCTCTTCGTCGAGGTCGAGCGCGCGCAGGCCCAGGAGCGGCAACTGGAGACCGAGTTCGAGCAGTTGCAGGTGGAAAAGCGCGCCCAGGCCACGCCGCTGCGCGTGGAGAAGGTGGCGCGCGAGAAGCTGGCGATGCGCACCGCCACTCCGGCGGTGACGCACTACGCCACCTATGCCGAGCCCGCGGCCTCCGCGCCGGCCGCCGCCACCAGCGAGGAGGCGCGATGAAGGCCTGGTGGTCGCGCCTGAAGGAAGGCGGCGCCGGTCCTCGGCGCGGCGCGAAGTCCCGCACGGTGATGTACGCGACCAGCCCGCTGCTGGCCGCCAAGACCCCCCCGTGGCGCTCCAAGTTCCTGGTGGCCTGCCTGGGTCTGGGCTTTTGCGTGCTGCTCTGCCGCGCCGTCTACATCCAGGTCATCGGCACCGACTTCTACCAGCGCCAGGGCGAGATCCGCTATGCGCGCACGCTGACGCTGCCGGCCAACCGCGGCCGCATCATCGACCGCAACGGCCTGATCCTGGCGACCAGCGTGCCGGCGCCTTCGATCTGGGCCATCCCCAAGGACCTCGAGGCCGGCCGCGCGGAAAAGCGCGAACTTGCCAAGCTCCTGGGCATGACGCTTGGCGACCTGGAGAAGCGCCTGGGCGACAACCCCAACTTCGTGTGGCTCAAGCGTCAGGTCGACGAGACGGTGGCCGAGCGTGTGAGGAAGCTCGGTATCAAGGGGGTGCACCAGGTGCGCGAATACAAGCGCAAGTACCCCGAGGGAGAGGCGGCCGCGCACGTGGTCGGCTTCACCAATGTCGAGGATCGAGGCCAGGAAGGCATCGAGCTCGCCTTCCAGGACGAACTGGCCGGTCGCAATGGGACCCGCCGCGTGATCAAGGACCGGCTCGGCCGCGTCGTCGAGGACATTGGCGAGAGCGTCAATCCGGTGGATGGGCGAGACATCGAGCTGGCGATCGACTCCAAGGTCCAGTTCTTCGCCTACCAGCGCCTGCGCGACGCGGTCGCCGAGCACAAGGCCAAGGCCGGTTCGGTGGTGGTGCTGGACGTGCAGACGGGCGAGGTGCTGGCGCTGGCCAACTATCCGAGCTATGTCCCCGACGACCGGCAGAACCTGACGGGGGCACAGCTGCGCAACCGGGCACTGACCGACACCTTCGAGCCCGGCTCCACGATGAAGCCGTTCATCGCCGCGCTGGCGATGGAGACCGGCCGGGTGCGCTCGGACACCGTGCTCAATATCGCGCCCGGCTACATCCAGGTCACCGGCTCGACCATCCGCGATGCCCATCGGCACGATGCGCTGACCGTCGCCGAGGTGATCCAGAAGTCGAGCAACGTGGGCACCGTCAAGATGGCGATGCAGATGCACCCGCGGGAGATGTGGGAGCTCTACACGCAGATCGGTCTCGGCCAGCGTCCGCAGTTGCGCTTTCCCGGCGCGGTCTCCGGGCGTCTGCGGCCCTACAAGACCTGGAAACCGATCGAGCAGGCGACGATGAGCTACGGCTACGGCCTGTCGGTCTCGCTGTTCCAGCTCGCGCGCGCCTACACCGTGTTCGCCCGCGACGGCGAGCTGATCCCGGTCTCCATCCTGAAGAACCCGGAGCCCACCGGCGGCATCCGGGTGTTCTCGCCCCAGACCGCGCAGTCGGTGCGTCGCATGCTGCAGATGGCGGCGGGCCCCGGGGGCACTGCGCCCAAGGCGCAGACCATCGGGTACTCGGTGGGTGGCAAGACGGGCACCGCCCACAAGCAGGAGGGCAAGGGGTATGCCAGCAACAAGTACCGCTCCTGGTTCGTCGGCCTCGCCCCGGTGGAGCATCCGCGCATCGTCGTCGCGGTGATGGTCGACGAACCGAGCAACGGCAAATACTACGGTGGTGACGTGGCTGCTCCCGTCTTCGCCGAGGTGGTGCAGCAAACACTGCGCATGATGGGGGTGCCGCCGGACATCGAGGTGCGCCCGGGCATCGTCGCCTCACAGCCGGCGGTGGAGGAGAGCTTCTGATGGCCATCCGCCGCCTCCAGGGCTTGCAAGACGCGCTCGCCTGGCTGCGCGCCCGGGGAAGCGCGCGCCTGGTGATCGACAGCCGCCAGGCGGGGCCGGGCGACGCCTTCGTTGCCTGGCCGGGTCATGCGACGGACGGCCGGCGGTTCGTGTTGCAGGCGCTCGAGGCGGGCGCCTGCGCCTGTCTCGTCGAGGCCGATGGCGTCGAGGCATACGGTTTCGACGACGAGCGCATCGCGGCCTGGGGCGGGCTCAAGGCCGCGACCGGCCCGCTGGCGGCCGCCTGGTACGGCGAGCCCGCGCACCGGATGCAGGTCGTCGCCACGACAGGCACCAACGGCAAGACCTCCACCGCCTGGTGGACGGCCCAGGCGCTCGCCGCACTGGGTACACGCTGCACCGTCGTCGGCACGCTGGGTATCGGCGAGCCGCCTCACGGCGTCGTCGCCACGGGGTTGACGACGCCCGATCCGGTCACGCTGCATGCCTCGCTGCGAAGGCTGCTCGACGAGGGCGTCGGCGCGTGCGCAATCGAGGCGTCGTCGATCGGCATCGTCGAGCACCGGCTCGACGGGCTGAAGATCGACGTGGCGCTGTTCACCAACTTCACTCGGGACCACCTGGACTACCACGGCTCCATGGAGGCCTACTGGGAGGCCAAGTCGTCGCTGTTCGACTGGCCGGGTCTGCAGGCTGCGGTCGTCAACCTGGACGACCCGCAGGGCGCGGGCCTTGCGGCGCGCCTGCGCGGGCGCCTCGCGCTGCGCACCTATTCCCTCGACCAGTCTTCCGACCTGCAGGCCCGCGACATCGGACACACCGTGCAGGGGCTGCGGTTCGACGTGGTCGAGGACGGCCGCGCGATACCCCTGCGCACGCGGGTCATCGGGCAGTACAACGTCTCGAACCTGCTCGCCGTGATCGGCGGGCTGCGCGCGCTCGGGGTTCCGCTTGGCGACGCCGTGCGCGCCTGCGAGGCCGTCACGCCGGTGCCGGGGCGGATGCAGCAGATCGCCCGGGCAGACGCACCGCTGGTCGTCGTCGACTACGCCCACACGCCGGACGCGCTGGACAAGGCCCTGGCGGCGCTGCGACCGCTGGTCGCCGCGCGCGGCGGGCGCCTGTGGTGCGTGTTCGGTTGCGGCGGCAACCGGGACGCTACCAAGCGGCCGCTCATGGGCGCGATCGCCGAGCGTTCGGCCGACCGTGTCGTCGTCACCAGCGACAACCCCCGGCACGAACCGCCGCAGGCGATCCTCGACCAGATCGTCGCCGGCATCGGGCGGCGCGAGCACGTGCGCATCGTGGCCGACCGGCGAGCGGCGATCCGCGAGGCAGCGGCCGGCGCCGACGTCGCCGACGTGATCCTGGTCGCGGGCAAGGGCCACGAGGACTACCAGGAGGTGGCCGGCGTCAAGCATCCGTTCTCGGATGTGGCCGAAGCCGAGGCGGCGTTGCGGGAAAGGAGCCGCGCATGATGATGACCTTGGCGCAAGCCCACGCCTTGTTGCCCGGCGCCACGCTCGTGGGCGACGGGTCGGTCGCGGTGGGCCGCGTGCACACTGACACCCGCAGCCTGGCGGCGGGTGATCTGTTCGTCGCACTGCGCGGTGAGCGCTTCGATGCGCACGATTTCCTTGCCCAGGCCAAGGTCGCAGGCGCGGCAGCGGCCATCGCCGAGCGTGGGCTTGCCGAAGCGGGGCTGCCCGGACTGCTGGTGGCCGACACCCGCCGCGCGCTCGGCGAACTGGCCGCCGGCTGGCGTCGCCGCTTCGAGTTGCCGCTGATCGCAGTGACCGGCAGCAACGGCAAGACCACCGTCACGCAGATGGTCGCCTCGATCCTGCGCGCCTGGCAGGGCGATGGCGCGTTCTCCACCCAGGGCAACCTCAACAACGACATCGGCCTGCCGCTCACGCTGCTGCGCCTGCGGCAGGATGCGAGCGCGTGGCACCGCGCCGCGGTGGTCGAGCTGGGGATGAACCACCCGGGCGAGATCGCGCTGCTGGCCGGCATCGCCGAGCCCACGGTGGCGCTCGTCAACAACGCGCAGCGCGAGCACCAGGAGTTCATGGCCGGCGTCGAGGCGGTGGCGCGGGAGAACGGCTGCGTGCTGCAGGCCCTGCGCGCAGGGGGCACGGCCGTCTTCCCGGCCGACGACACCTACACCCCGCTGTGGCGGGCGCTTGCCGGGTCCCATCCGGTGATGACCTTCGCGGTCGCGGCGCCCGCCGACGTGACAGGGCAGGCGGACTGGGCGGGCACGCACTGGGACGTGCGGCTGCGCTCCCCGGCGGGCGAAGCCGGGTTGCGCCTGCGCGTCGCCGGCCTGCACAACGTCAAGAATGCGCTCGCCGCCGCGGCCTGCGCGCTGGCCGCGGGCGCGCCGCTCGAGGCGGTCGTGCGCGGCCTGGAGGCGTTCGAGCCGGTCAAGGGCCGCTCGCAGATCCGCAGCTTCCAGCGTGCCGGCCGGGTGGTCACCCTGATCGACGACAGCTACAACGCCAACCCCGACTCCATGCGCGCGGCGATAGACGTGCTGGCCGCGATGCCCGGCCCGCGCTGGCTCGTGCTGGGCGACATGGGCGAGGTCGGCGACCAGGGCCCGGCCTTCCATGCCGAAGTCGGTGCCTACGCCAGCGAGCGCGGGATCGACGCGTTGTGGGCAACTGGGGAACTGATGCGCCATGCGGCCGACGCCTATGGGCGCGCGGGTGGGCAGGCGCGCCACTTCGATTCCGCCGATGCGCTGCTCGCCGCGTTGCCCCAAGGGCCCGAGGCCGCGTGCGTGCTCGTCAAGGGCTCGCGCTTCATGAAGATGGAACGGGCGGTCGAGGCGCTGCAGGCGATGCAGCAGGCCGACCCGCAGAACAAAGACAACAGCACCGACGGAGAGGGTCGCCCATGCTGATCGGATTGGCCCAATGGCTGCAGACGCTGTCGCCGGAGCTCAGCTTCCTGCGCGTGTTCCAGTACCTGACCTTTCGCGCGGTGATGGCCGCGATGACCGCGCTGCTCATCGGCCTGGTGTTCGGACCCTGGGTGATCCGGCGCCTGACCGAGCTCAAGATCGGCCAGCCGATCCGCGAGTACGGCGTGCAGGCCCACCTGGCCAAGAGCGGCACGCCGACGATGGGTGGCGTGCTGATCCTGCTGAGCATCGCCATCTCGACGCTGCTGTGGTTCGACTGGACCAACCGCTTCGTGTGGATCGTGCTGCTGGTGACGCTGGGCATGGGTGCGATCGGCTGGGTGGACGACTGGCGCAAGGTCGTGAAGAAGAATCCGGAGGGGATGCGCTCGCGCGAGAAGTACCTCTGGCAGACGGTGATCGGCCTGGTCGCGGCGTTCTATCTGGCCTTCGCGGTGTCAGAGTCGTCCAACGTGCGCGTGCTGGAACTCTTCATCCGGTGGGTGCAGTCCGGTTTCTCCAATCCGCTGCCGCCGAACGCGGACCTGTTCGTGCCCTTCTTCAAGAGCGTGAGCTACCCGCTTGGCGTCTACGGCTTCATCATCCTCACGTACCTCGTGATCGTCGGCGCGAGCAACGCGGTCAACCTGACCGACGGCCTCGACGGCCTGGCCATCATGCCGGTCGTGATGGTGGGCTCCGCGCTGGGCGTGTTCGCTTACGTCGTCGGCAACGCGGTCTATTCGAGGTATCTGTTCTTCCCCTACATCCCGGGGGTAGGCGAACTGCTGATCTTCTGCGCCGCGATGGCGGGCGCGGGGCTGGCCTTCCTATGGTTCAACACGCACCCCGCGCAGGTGTTCATGGGCGACGTCGGAGCCCTGGCGCTCGGCGGGGCGCTGGGCACGATCGCGGTCATCACCCGCCAGGAGATCCTGCTGGCCGTGATGGGCGGCGTCTTCGTCGTCGAGGCGCTGTCGGTGATGGCCCAGGTGGTCTACTTCAAGTACACGAAGAAGCGCTACGGCGAGGGCCGCCGCATCCTGAAGATGGCGCCGCTGCACCACCACTTCGAGAAGTCCGGCTGGAAGGAGACGCAGGTGGTGGTGCGCTTCTGGATCATCACCATGCTGCTGTGTCTGGTGGGCCTGTCGTCGCTGAAGCTGCGTTGAGCGTTCAAACCTGACCATGAAGGACTTGCAAGGCATCACCGTACTCGTGCTGGGACTCGGCGACTCGGGTCTGGCGATGGCACGCTGGTGCGCACGTCACGGCGCGGCAGTGCGCGTGTGGGACTCGCGCGAGCCGCCGCCGCAGGCTGCGGCACTGCGCGAGGCGGTACAGGACGCGGTGTTGCTCACCGGTGCGCTGGATGTGAGTGCCGTCGAAGGAGTCGCTCGTGTCCTGAAGAGCCCGGGACTCGCGCCCTCGGACCCGCGCATCGCGCCGGTGATCGAGGAGGCACGCCGCCGCGGCGTGCCGGTGCAAGGCGAACTCGACCTTTTCGCGCAGGCCCTGGTCGCGCTGAAGGCACAGCACCGGTACGACCCGGCGGTGCTCGCCATCACTGGCACCAACGGCAAGACGACGACGGCATCGCTCACCGCATTGCTGGTCGAGCGTGCCGGCAAGCGAGTGGCGCTGGCCGGCAACATCGGGCCCACGATGCTGGATACGCTCGCCCGCGCGCTCGACGAGGAGCCGTGGGAGACCCAGGCTGCGGAAGGCGGGCTCGAGCCGGCGGAAGATGTCCCGGTCGCGGATGCGGCGGTCGAGGGGGCGGGCGCGGATGACTCGCAGACTGCTGGCGGGCAAGACGCGGGTGGCGCGGGCGGGCCGGATGCCGATGGCAAGACCGGGATGCTCGCAGGCGATGAGTCGGGCGCTGGTTCGTCCTCCTCGACCGAGGATCCGGCCGTCGAGGACGCCGGCGCACCAGACGAGGATGCCGCCCCCGTCGTGCTGCCGCCCCCGCCGCCGGCTGCGCCGACCTTCCAGGTGCTGCCCGAGGTCTGGGTGCTGGAACTCTCCAGCTTCCAGCTCGACGCCGTGCAAGGGTTCGAGCCGAGCGCGGCCGTCGTGCTCAACCTGAGCCAGGACCATCTCGACTGGCATGGATCGATGGAGGCCTACGTCGCCGCGAAGGCCCGGGTGTACGGGCGCGAAGGCGTGATGGTCGTCCCTCGTGGCGAATCGTTGATCGAGGCCATGGTGCCGCCGCCAGTCCCTGGCAAGGGCCGCTTTGCCCGTCCTATCGAAAGGCGTGTGGTGCGCTTCGGGCTCGACGCGCCCCAACGGCCTGGCGACTTCGGCCTGATCGCCGAAAATGGCATGGCCTGGCTGGCGCGGGCGATGGAGGCGGATGAAACGCTGCGCGTGGGTCGCACCCGCAAGCGCGAAGACGAAGACGAGGAACTGCACATCCAGCGCCTGATGCCGGCCGACGCGCTGCGAATCCGCGGCCGCCACAACGCGGCCAATGCGCTGGCGGCCCTTGCCCTGGCCAGCGCCATCGGTTGCCCCCTCGCGCCCATGCTGCACGGACTGAGGGAATACCGTGGCGAGCCGCACCGGGTGGAATCGGTCGCCATCGTGGATGGCGTCGAGTACTTCGACGACAGCAAGGGCACCAACGTCGGCGCGACCGTGGCCGCCTTGCACGGCCTGGGCGAGGAGCGGGCGCCGGGTCGCCTGGCGGTCATCCTCGGCGGAGACGGCAAGGGCCAGGACTTTTCGCCGCTGGCAGACCCGGTGAGCCGGTATGTGCGCTACGTGGCGCTGATCGGCCGGGACGCCGAGGCGATCGGGCGTGCGCTCGCCGCCACCGGCGTGACGATGGAGCGCCACGAGACCTTGCAGGCGGCGGTTCGCGCATGTGCCGGCCACGCGCAGGCAGGTGACGCGGTGCTGCTGAGTCCGGCCTGCGCGAGCCTGGACATGTTCCGCAACTACGGGCACCGCGCCGAGGTGTTCGTGGCCGAGGTGCGGGCGATCGCCACGGATCGCGGGGAGATCCTGACATGAGCCAGACTTCCGTCGCAGCCGCACCGGCGGGCTGGCGCCGTCTCCTCGGCGGGATGCTGGGGCGGCTGCGCGGGCAGGAGCGGGATCTGCCGGTGCGCGACTGGGTGTCGACCGGCCAGCCCGCGCGCGTGCAGGGCTTCGACCAGACGCTGGCCTGGGTGGCCGTGGCGCTGCTGGCGCTGGGACTGGTGATGGTCTATTCGGCCTCGATCGCGCTGCCCGACAACCCCCGCTTCTCACGCTACGCGTCGACGCACTTCCTGACGCGGCACATGCTCGCGATGGGCCTGGCCTTCGTCGCGGCGCTGGTCGTCGTGCAGGTGCCGATGCAGACCTGGGAGAAGTACGCCCCGTGGATGTTCCTCGGTGCGTTGGTGCTGCTCGTGCTGGTGCTGATTCCGGGCATCGGCAAGGGGGTCAACGGCGCCCGGCGTTGGATCCCGCTCGGCGTGCTCAACTTCCAGCCCTCGGAACTCGCCAAGCTCGCGATCGCGCTCTACGCGGCCAACTACATGGTCCGCAAGATGGAAGTGAAGCAGCAGTTCTTCCAGGCGGTTTGGCCCATGGCCGTCGCGGTGGGGCTGGTGGGGGTGCTCCTGCTGGCCGAACCCGACATGGGAGCCTTTCTCGTGATCGCCATGATTGCGATGGGCATCCTGTTCCTCGGCGGCGTCAACGGTCGCATGTTCTTCCTGATCACTGCGGTGCTGGTCGGGGCATTCGTCGTGATGATCGCCTTGAGCGACTGGCGCCGCGAGCGCATCTTCGCCTATCTGGACCCGTGGAACGAGAAGTACACGCTGGGCAAGGCCTACCAGCTTTCGCATTCGCTGATCGCCTTCGGCCGTGGCGAGATCTTCGGCCAGGGACTGGGCTCCAGCGTCGAGAAGCTGCACTACCTGCCCGAGGCGCACACTGACTTCCTGCTCGCCGTCATCGGAGAGGAACTTGGCTTCGTCGGCGTCGCCGTCGTGATCTTCGCCTTCTTCTGGCTGACGCGCCGGATCTTCCACATCGGCCGGCAGGCCGTGGCGCTCGACCGCGTGTTCTCCGGGCTGGTGGCACAGGGCATCGGCATCTGGATGGGCGGCCAGGCGCTCATCAACATGGGTGTGAACCTGGGCGTGCTGCCGACCAAGGGCCTGACGCTGCCGCTGATGAGCTACGGCGGCTCCGCCATCCTGCTCAACGTCATCGCGCTCGCGATCGTGCTGCGCGTGGACGTCGAAAACAGGCAACTCATGCGCGGAGGTCGCGCATGAGCCGGCATCTGGTGGTCATGGCGGCAGGGACGGGCGGGCACATCATTCCGGGCCTGGCCGTGGCGCAGGAGATGCAGCGCCGCGGCTGGACGGTGAGCTGGCTCGGCACCACGCAGGGCATGGAGAACCGCCTGGTGCCCTCGGCCGGCATCCCGCTGGACACCATCGGCTTCTCCGGCCTGCGCGGCAAGGGGTTGCTGCACACGCTCACGGGGGGCGTGCGCCTGCTCGCGGCCTTCGCCGCCTGCTGGCGCATCCTGGGGCAACGCCGGGCCGATGCCGTGCTCGGCATGGGAGGTTACGTCTGCTTCCCAGGCGGCGTGATGGCTGCCGCGCGTGGCAAGCCGCTGGTGCTGGTGAACGCCGATGCATCGCTCCTGATGAGCAACCGGGCTCTGCTGCCGGTGGCCGATTGCATCGCCTTCGGCTTCGACGGGGCCGCCGCGACCGTCAACAAGCGCGCGGTCGTCACCGGCAACCCGGTGCGCGAGGAAATCGAGGCCATGCCCTCTCCGGCGCAGCGCTACGCGGGGCGCGAAGGCCCCCTGCGGGTGCTGGTCGTGGGAGGCAGTCTCGGCGCGCGGGTGCTCAACGAGACGCTGCCCAAGGCGCTTGCGCGACTGCCCGCCGAGCGGCGGCCGCAGGTGGTGCACCAGACGGGGCAGCTCAACCGAGACGCGGTCAAGGCGCTGTACGAGACCGAGGGGCTCGCGACCGACGACGGCGCGATCGAGGTCGTGCCCTTCATCGAGGACATGGCCGCACGCCTGGCCTGGTGCGACGTGATCGTCTGCCGTGCGGGGGCGGTCACCGTGAGCGAGCTGTGCGCGGCAGGAGTGGCGAGCGTGCTGGTGCCGCTCATCGTCAGCACCACCGCCCACCAGCGCGACAACGCACAGTACATGGCCCAGCACGGGGCGGCCATCCACCTGCCCCAGTCCGAACTCACGCCCGACCGTCTGGCCGAGACGCTGGCCGGCCTCGATCGGGCGGCCCTGCTCTCGATGGCGGAGAAGGCCCGCAGCCTCGCGCGCCCGCGTGCTGCGGCCAAGGTGGCCGACGAGATCGAGAAGCTGGTGAACAAGAAAGAGGGGATCGCATGAAACACGCGGTCAAGCACATCCACTTCGTCGATGGGCCACGAGTGCCGACGAAGGTACTGGACATGCGGAAGGTCGGCGCATGAAACACGCGGTCAAGCACATCCACTTCGTCGGCGTGGGCGGCGCGGGCATGAGCGGCATCGCCGAGGTGCTGTTCAACCTGGGCTACACGATCTCCGGCTCGGATCAGCATGAGAGCAGCACCACGCGCCGGCTCGCGGCGCTGGGCATCAAGGTGATGATCGGGCACGACGCCTCGCACATCGAGGGTGCGGACGCCATCGTCATCTCGACGGCCGTTCGCGGCGACAACCCGGAAGTGATCGCGGCGCGCAGCAGGCGTGTGCCGGTCGTGCCGCGCGCGGTGATGCTGGCCGAATTGATGCGCCTGAAGCAGGGCATCGCGATCGCCGGCACGCACGGCAAGACCACCACCACGAGCCTCGTCGCCAGCGCGCTGGCGGAGGCAGGCGCCGATCCGACCTTCGTGATC
>DATMBN010000079.1:0-25075 GCA_035559275.1 Burkholderiaceae bacterium | reverse complement strand
CGAAGGATCGGCCATGCCCCACCCGCGCAGGGGCAGCAGGGCAGCGATCAGCAGGGCCAGGACGAGACGCCAACGCATGGCCGCCACTATAGACCTTGCCACGGCGGCAAGGTCAAGGTCCGCCGGGAAGGTGCGGCATTTGCCCGTCCAGGCCAGGGCCCCGTTCAAGTCCGCGCAAGTCGGCGGTCCTACAATCCGGCCACTTCCCACGTCTCAAGCCCGACCGAAAGCCGACCGCATGAGCACCGAGCCCCCCGCTGCCGCCACGCCCGTGTCCCCCGATCTCAGCCACATCGCCCCGCGCGACAAGGCCGAGATCCTGGCGCAGGCCCTGCCGTACATCCGCAAGTTCCACGGTAAGACCATCGTCATCAAGTATGGCGGCAACGCCATGACCGACCCGTCGCTGCAGCAGGACTTCGCCGAGGACGTCGTGCTGCTCAAGCTGGTGGGTATGAACCCGGTCGTGGTCCACGGAGGCGGGCCGCAGATCGACGAGGCCCTGGCCAAGGTCGGCAAGAAGGGCACCTTCATCCAGGGCATGCGGGTCACCGACGAGGAGACCATGGAAGTCGTCGAATGGGTGCTGGCCGGCCAGGTGCAACAGGACATCGTCGGCTTGATCAACGCAGCGGGCGGCAAGGCCGTGGGTCTGACGGGCCGCGACGGCGGCATGATCCGCGCGCGCAAGATCAAGATGGTCGACAAGGACGACCCGAACAAGGAGCACGACATGGGGCATGTCGGCGACATCGTGGCGATCGACCCGAGCGTCGTGAAGGCCCTGCAGGATGACCAGTTCATCCCGGTGATCTCGCCGTTGGGCTTCGGCGAGCACAACGAGAACTACAACATCAACGCCGACGTGGTCGCCGGCAAACTGGCCGAGGTGCTGCGCGCCGAGAAACTGGTGCTGCTGACCAACACGCCGGGCGTGCTGGACAAGAACGGTCGCCTGCTCACGGACCTGACGGCGCGCGAGATCGACGAGCTCTTCGCCGACGGCACCATCTCGGGCGGCATGCTGCCCAAGATCGCGTCTGCGCTGGACGCCGCCAAGAGCGGTGTCAACTCGGTCCACATCATCGATGGGCGCGTACCGCATGCGATGCTGCTCGAGATCCTCACCGAGCAGGCCTACGGCACGATGATCCGCTCGCATTGAAGGCGGGCCCTCCCCTGCGCCGGTCGCGGGCGCGAGGCCTGCCCCGCGACCCGTCCGGCACTGCCCGTGGTGTTCCGCCGCAGAGGGCTGTCGTGGCAGTCGGTCCCCCTCGACCGGGGAGGCGGCGGGGATGAGCACGGCCTACCGTCGCAGGCTCGTCTGGCTCTTCGACCTGGACAACACCCTGCACGATGCGTCGCACGCCG
The DNA here is from genome assembly GCA_035559275.1 of Burkholderiaceae bacterium. GTDB lineage: Bacteria > Pseudomonadota > Gammaproteobacteria > Burkholderiales > Burkholderiaceae_C > Caldimonas. The sequence continues at coordinate 23,704 of DATMBN010000079.1, read as the reverse complement.
TGTTCGCGATGCTCGACGCGTCCATGACGGGCTACATTGCGCGCGCGCTGCGGCTGCCCGAAGGCGAGGCGGACTTCCTGCGCCGCGACTACTGGCGACGCTACGGGGCCACCCTCATCGGCCTCATGCGCCACCACGCGATCGACCCCGCGGACTTCCTGCACCAGACGCACGCGCTGCCCGGGTTGGAGGCCGCGCTGCGGGCCCATGCTCACGACAAGGCCGCGTTACGAGCGCTGCACGGACGCAAGCTCGTGCTCACCAATGCACCCGCTTCCTATGCGCGCCGCGTCCTCAAGGCGCTGGACCTGTGGCGCGAGTTCGACGGGGTGCTGAGCATCGAGGACATGCGCATGTTCGGCCACTGGCGCCCGAAGCCGGACGTGCGCATGCTGCAGGCCGTGCTGGCCCGCCTGAAGGTGCCGGCGCACCGCTGCGTGCTGGTGGAAGACACGCTCGCGCACCAGAAGTCGGCGCGCCGGCTCGGGATCCGGACGGTGTGGATGCAGCGCTGGTTGAGGCGCAATGCGCACGGTCCGGAAGTAGGTGTTTACGTGCAACGCAGGCCTTCTTACGTGCATGCGAGAATCCGTTCGCTACAGAAGTTACGCGAACTGTGATGTCCGACACCCCCGTCTCCCAGGGCGCCGCCGAAGGCGCCGAGCCAACCGCGGCCGAGGCCGGCGCGACCGCACGCAAGCGCCCCAAGCCGGGGGAGCGGCGCATTCAGATCCTGCAGACCCTGGCGGCGATGCTCGAACAGGCCGGCGCGGAGCGGGTCACGACCGCGGCGCTGGCGGCGCGGCTGGAGGTGAGCGAGGCGGCCTTGTATCGCCATTTCGCGAGCAAGGCGCAGATGTTCGAGGGGCTGATCGAGTTCATCGAGCACAGCGTCTTCACCCTCGTCAATCAGATCACCGAGCGCGAACCCGACGGCCGGGCGCAGGCCCACAAGATCGTCGCCGTCGTGCTGCAGTTCGGCGAACGTAACCCGGGGATGACGCGGGTGATGGTCGGCGACGCATTGGTGTACGAGCACGAGCGGCTGCTCGCGCGCATGAACCAGTTCTTCGACCGCATCGAGTCGCAGTTGCGGCAGAGCCTGCGGCTGGGGGCCGAGGCGGCCGGTTCGGCCACACCGACGGTGGACGCCAACGGCCAGGCCTCCGCGCTCACGAGTTTCGTCGTGGGGCGTCTGCATCGTTACTGCCGGTCCGGCTTCAAGCGCTCGCCCAGCGAGCACCTGGATACCGCCTTGCGGCTCTTGATCTGAGCCCGCGGCCGCGCCGCGCCTGCCCTCCATGGGCGGCCGGTTCGCGATCGAGAGCGGAGCATGTCCGCTTGGCTAAGATGCCGGTTGCAGTCCCCGGAGCACATTCCCCATGTTGGAGATCGAGGTGGCCGGCCAGCGCCTCGTGCTGCTGGCCGACAAGGCCGCCTTCCTGCCTGGCGAGCGCTGTCTGCTCGTCGCCGACGCCCACCTCGGCAAGGCGGTGTCGTTCCGCCGCCTCGGCGTGCCCGTGCCTCGGGGGACGACGACCGCAGGGCTGACACGACTGAGCGGCCTCCTGGAACACACCGGCGCGACACGCCTGGTCTTCCTCGGTGACTTCCTGCATTCCGAACGTGCTCACGCGCCGGCCACGCTCCAGGCGCTGGCGCATTGGCGCGAGCGGCACCGGGCGGTCGAACTCGCCCTGGTGCGCGGAAATCACGACGCACGGGCAGGAGACCCACCGGGCGTGCTGGGGATCGAATGCGTCGATGGACCCTTGTGCCTCGGGACACTGGCCTTGTGCCACGAGCCCCAGGAGATGCCCGGCGCGTACGTGCTCGCCGGCCACCTGCACCCGTGTATCCACGTCGCGGGCCGCGGCTGGGAGCGTTTGCGGCTACCCTGCTTCTGGGTCGGCCGGCGGTGCGGCGTCTTGCCGGCCTTCGGCGAGTTCACAGGGATGGCCCCCGTGCAACCGGCGCCCGGTGACCGCCTCTATGCGATCGCCGACGACCGGGTGATCGCATTGCCTCAGTGAAGCGTCGCGGGGCGGGCCAGGCCTGCCGTCCGTCCCGGCGCCGTGCGCCCGCAGCGGTATGACGCGGCCGCTACACTGCAGGCCGGTCGTCCTCCCATTGATCATGTCCGCATCGTTCGAATCCCTGATCGCCCGAGCCGAACACCTGCTGGAGCGGCTGGAGTCCGTGCTGCCCCATCCGCCGGCCGCGCCCGACTGGACGGCCTCCGTGGCCTTCCGCTACCGTCGCCGGGGGCCCAGCGCCTGCATCGAGCCGGTGCGGCACGTCAGCGCGATCCGGCTGGACGACATCCGGGAGGTCGACGCCCAGAAGGAGCGCCTGGTGCGCAACACCGCGCAGTTCGTCGCGGGCAGGAGCGCCAACAACGCGCTGCTGACCGGAGCCCGCGGCACCGGCAAGTCCTCGCTCATCAAGGCCTGTCTCAACGAGTTCGCGCCGCAGGGGCTGCGGCTCATCGAGGTGGACAAGGCCGACCTCGTGGACCTGCCCGACCTGGTGGACCTCGTGGCCGAGCGGCCCGAGAAGTTCATCGTCTATTGCGACGACCTCAGCTTCGACGAGGGCGAGCCGGGCTACAAGGCGCTCAAGTCCATTCTGGACGGCTCGGTCGCGGCGGCCACGCCCAACGTGCTGATCTACGCCACCTCCAACCGCCGCCACCTGCTGCCCGAGTACATGAAGGAGAACCTCACCTATACCCACACCGAGGACGGGGAGGTGCATCCGGGTGAGGTGGTGGAGGAGAAGATCTCGCTGTCCGAGCGCTTCGGCCTGTGGATCAGCTTCTACCCCTTCAGCCAGGACGAGTACCTGGCCATCGTCGCACAGTGGCTGCGGCACTTCGGGCTGGACGAGGCGGCGATCGAGTCGGCGCGTCAGGAATCGCTGATCTGGGCGCTGGAGCGCGGCTCGCGCTCGGGCCGCGTGGCATACCAGTTCGCGCGTGACTACGCGGGGCGCGGCCGATGAGCGCCGGGGCGCGCACGCCGGTGGACGTGGCCGTCGGCGTGTTGATCGACGCCGACGGGCGTTTCCTGCTCACCTCCCGGCCCGAGGGCAAGGTCTACGCCGGCTACTGGGAGTTCCCGGGCGGCAAGCTGGAGGCAGGAGAGGGCGTCGAGGAAGCGCTGCGACGCGAACTGCACGAGGAACTGGGCATCACGATCGGCCCTGCGCAGGCGTGGAAGGTCGAGCTCTACGACTATCCCCATGCGCTGGTGCGCCTGCACTTTTGCAAGGTGCGTGAGTGGTCCGGGGACTTCGAGATGCGCGAGCGCCAAGCGATGGCCTGGCAGGACCTGCCGGTGCAGGTGCATCCAGTGCTGCCCGGGACGGTGCCCGTGTTGCGTTGGCTGGCCGAGGAGCGCGGCCATACCGGGGCGACGCACCGCGAGTGAAACCGGCGGGGCCGGTCCGCGCTCGTCACCACGGGACGTGGCCCGGGGGCCGGTGTGCCTCGGTTCAGCCCTGCTGCCGCGGGGCCGGCGGCAGGTCATCGTCCGGCAGGTCGTCCGGGTCAGGCTTGGCCTCGACCCGATAACTTTCGCTCGCCCAGGCCCCCAGGTCGATGTTCTTGCACCGTTCGCAGCAGAAGGGCCGGAACGGGTTGTCAGGGGCGTAGACACTGTCCCCGCCGCAGGTCGGGCAGGTCACGATCAGCTTGCGATCGGAGGTGGAACGGCCCGTCATGCCAGCGGCCTCCTCCCGTGTCGCAGGCGGGGCATGAGGCCACGGGAGCCCAGAGGCAGCCGGGGATCGGGCTTTGCCGGTCCAGTGGCGCCCCCCTTGCAGGTGGGGGCGCCGAAGGCGCTCGGGGAGGTGTTCAACATAACGTGAGTTCGAAGGCCGCGTCGTCCTGCGCCGGTCGCACCCGGCCGTCGGGCTCCTGCCGCATCAGACGGATGGAGACCATCAGGCGATGGCCGCTGATCTCCGGGATGAGACCGAGCGACGGGTCGATCCGCATGCGCAGCAGCTGGTACGTCTTGCCCGCCGGCAGGCTCTGCTGGTACTGGCCGTTCTGGGCCATCACCTTGTGCGGCACCCCGGAATCGCGCAGCAGCCCGAGCAGCAGTTTCAGCGCCTCGGCGAAGGGCGTGAGCGTGGACACCCATTGCTGCAGGTCGGCTTGCCGGCGCTCCAGCGGCGACTGCTGCCAGGCGTAGTACGCCGGCAGGTCGAACTCGCAGGTGCCGCCGGGGATGCTGATGCGGCTGCGGATGCTCATCAGCCACTCGTTGGTCGTGAGCGCCTGCCCGGCCTTGCCGGGCGCCTGGTTGAGGCCCTGGAAAGCGTGGTCGATGCGGCCGATGACCTGGTCGAGCACCTCTTCCTGGATCGACGGGTTCCCGCGGAAGCCGTTCAGAATGCCTTTCTGGCGCTCCAGCTCCTTGAGCAGGTCGGACTTGAGATCGGCCCGCGAGGACACGTCCATGATCTCGAACAGCGTCGCGAGGGCGTAGTGATGGTCAACCGCCGTCTCCCGGGGCATCAACTGCCCGAGCCGGTCGAACAGGTGCTCGAGCCTGAGCATCGTCCGGATGCTCTCGTTGAAGGGATATTCGTAGCGTATCAAGGCAGGTTCCTCGTGCTGCCCGGCATTGTTTCACACGGCTTCGACCCGGACCAAGCCGCTGGATTTGCCCCTGCCGTTACCGGACGTCTCCTAGGTATCCAAGACTGCTCGGGAGCCGCGGCGAGGGCGCGCCCCGCCGGCCGCACGCGGCATTCAGTGGCCCCATCCGCGCCACAAGGTCTGCACCTCGGCTCGCAAGGCCTCCAATGTCAGGTCCTCGTTGCAGATCACGGCGTCCGCGGCCCGCGCCCGGTCCTCGCGCCTTGCCTGCTGCGCGATGATGCGCCTGACCTCGTCGGGCGCAAGGCCCGAGCGGCGCACGACCCGCTGGACCTGCGTTTCGGCGGAGCAGTCGACCACCAGTACCCGCTCGACGAGCCTGCGCCAGCGGCCCGATTCGACGAGCAGCGGTATGTCGAACACGACCGGCTGCCCGGGCAGGGCCTGGGCAGCCTGGCGCAGTGTTTCCTGGCCGATCAGGGGATGGAGGATGGCTTCGAGCCGCCGGCGCGCGGCAGGCTCCCGGAACACGCGATCGCGCATGCGGGCCCGGTCCAGGGCGCCATCGTCATCGATGTAGTCGTCCCCGAAGGCATCCCGGATCGGGGCGATGCCGGCGCCGCCCGGGGCGGTGAGCGATCGCGAGATCGCGTCGGTGTCGACCAGCCAGGCGCCCAGGTCGGCCAGCATGTGGCCGACCGTGCTCTTGCCGCTGCCGATTCCGCCGGTCAGCCCGATGCGCAGGGGACGGTGCATGGGCGCGAGTGTGCCTGAAGCGATGCCATGCTGCGGGGCTGTCGCGCATCATCCTGCGGGCCGGCGCCCTGGCGGCGCGCGGTGGCCCGGAGGACCCCGGCGGGGCGGGGGACCGGGCGACTTACCAGCCCAGCCAGCCCAGGACGGTGTCGGGTCCGATGAGGAAGACGGCCGCGCCGGCCCCTGCGAGGAAAGGACCGAAGGGCACGTAGCGGCCTTCGCGCAGCGCGCCGCTGGCCTTCATCACGAGGCCCACGACCGTCCCCAGCACCGACGCGGCGACCAGCACTGGCAGCAGCATCGAGGGGCCCAGCCAGGCGCCTAGGGCGGCGAGCAGCTTGAAGTCGCCGTAGCCCATGCCCTCCTTGCCGGTGGTCAGCTTGAAGAGCCAGTAGACGCCCCACAGGGCCAGGTAGCCGGCGACCGCGCCCCACAGGGCCGTGGACAGTGGCAGCGTCCACCCGAGGGCGGCGACGACGAGGCCACCCCACAGCAGCGGCTGCGTCAGGTCGTCGGGCAGGAGCGTCGTGTCCCAGTCGATGAACGTCAGCGCGACCAGCACCGCCAGGAAGGCGCACCACAGCAGCGCCTCCGGCTGCGGGCCGACGCGCCAGGCGGCGAGCGCGAACAGCACGCCGGTGAGCAGTTCCACCGCCGGGTAGCGCAGCGAGATCGGCTGCTTGCAGCCGGCGCAGCGGCCCCGCAGCAGCAACCACCCGAGCAGCGGCACGTTCTCGTGCCAGCGCACCGGGCGCTCGCAGTGGGGACAGCGCGAGCGGGGCTTGATCAGGTTCAGCGGCGGCCCTTCCTCTGGCACCGGCTGGCCCAGCATCTCGGCGCTGTCGCGCCGCCACTGGCGTTCGAGCATCAGCGGCAACCGATGGATCACCACGTTGAGGAAGCTGCCGATCACGAGGCCGAGCACCCCCAGGGTGGCCGGCGAGAGCCACCAGCGCAAGGTTTCCTGGTCCATGAGGGGTCAGACCACCTGGCCGAGCTTGAAGATGGGCAGGTACATCGCGACGACGATGCCGCCGATGAGGGTGCCCAGGATCACGATGATGATCGGCTCCATCAGGCTGGACAGCCCCTTGACCGCCTCGTCGACCTCGGCCTCGTAGAACTCGGCCGCCTTGTTGAGCATGTGGTCGATCGAGCCGGATTCCTCGCCGATGGCGCACATCTGCAACACCATGGTCGGGAAGACGCCCGTGGTCTGCATGGACATCGTCAGGCTCGAGCCGGTGGCCACGTCCTTCTGGATCTTCTCGGTGGCCTCCGCGAACACGGCGTTGCCCGAGGCGCCACCCACCGAGTCGAGCGCCTCGACCAGCGGCACGCCCGCCGCGAACATCGTGGCCAAGGTGCGTGTCCAGCGCGCGATCGCCGACTTGTACACCAGTTCGCCGAAGACGGGGACCTTCAGCAGCAGCCGGTCCATGGTCTTCTGCATCCTCTCCGAGCGCTTCCAGGATTCGAAGAAGAAGTAGGTGCCGCCGATCAGCACACCGAAGATCAGCCACCAGTAGGCGACGAAGAACTCGGACATCGTGATCACCATCAACGTGGGTGCCGGCAGGTCGGCACCAAACGAGGTGAATACCTCTTTGAAGGCCGGGATCACGAAGATCATGATGACCGCGACGACGACGAAGGCCACGACCAGCACCGCGACCGGGTAGATCAGCGCCGACTTGATCTTGCGCTTGATCTCGAGCGTCTTTTCCTGGTACTCGGCCAGGCGGTCGAGCAAGGTCTCGAGGATACCGCCGGCCTCTCCGGCCTCGACGAGATTGCAGTAGAGCGCATCGAAGTAGAGCGGGTGCTTGCGGAAGGCTGCCGAGAGGCTGGTGCCGGTCTCGATATCGCTCCGAATGTCGTTGAGCAGGCGTCCGAGCCGCGGGTTGGCGGCACCGCGGCCCACGATGTCGAAGGCCTGCAGCAGGGGCACGCCCGCGCGCATCATCGTTGCCAGCTGGCGGGTGAAGACGGCGATGTCCTTCTGGCTGATCTTCTTGCCGCCGCTGGTGCGCCGCTTCTTGACCTTGGTGACGAAGACGCCCTGACGCCGCAGGCTGGCGCTGACCATCGCCTCGCCGCCGGCGCGCATCTCGCCGCGCACCGGTTTGCCGTTGCGGTCCTTGCCCTCCCACTCGAACACGAAATCCTGAACCTTCTTTGCCGCAGCAGCCGTTGCCATAGTGCCTCCGGGGCTCTCCACCCCCTTCGCAGTGTTATTCGTTGGTGACCGAGATCACTTCCTCGAGCGAGGTCACGCCGAGCTTCACCTTGTACAGGCCTGCCTGGCGCAGGTCCCGCACCCCCTCCTTCTGTGCCTGGGCCGCGATGTCCATCGCGCTGCCGTCGGCCAGGATGATGCGCTGGATCTCCTCGGAGATCGGCATGACCTGGTAGATGCCGACGCGGCCCTTGTAACCGTTGTTGCAGCTCGAGCAGCCCACCGCCCGGTACGGCTTCCAGCTGCCGTCCAGATCCTCTTCCTTGTAGCCGGCGCGCAGCAGTGCGTCCCGCGGGTACACCGCCGGCGTCTTGCAGTTCTCGCACAGGCGGCGCGCAAGGCGCTGCGCGGTGATGAGGATCACGCTCGAGGCGATGTTGAAGGGCGCCACGCCCATGTTGCGCAGACGGGTCAGCGTGGTGGGCGCGTCGTTGGTGTGCAGCGTGGACATCACGAGGTGACCCGTCTGGGCCGCCTTGATCGCGATGTCGGCGGTCTCCAGATCCCGGATTTCGCCGACCATGATGATGTCCGGATCCTGCCGCAGGAAGGCCTTGAGCGCGGCCGCGAAGGTCAGCCCCGCCTTGTCGTTGACGTTGACCTGGTTGATGCCGGGCAGGTTGATTTCCGCCGGATCCTCGACGGTGGAGATGTTGACGCCGGGCTTGTTGAGCAGGTTCAGACACGTGTAGAGCGATACGGTCTTGCCGCTGCCCGTGGGGCCGGTGACGAGGATCATCCCGTACGGCCGCTCGATGGCGCGCAGCAGGCGGTCCTTCTCCTCCTTCTCGTAGCCCAGCGCGTCGATGCCGAGCTTGGCGGACGACGGATCCAGGATACGGATCACGATCTTCTCGCCAAAAAGCGTGGGCAGGGTGCTGACCCGGAAGTCGATCGCGCGGTTGCCGAACTTGAGCTTCATGCGCCCGTCCTGCGGAACGCGCTTTTCGGCGATGTCGAGCTTGGAGATCACCTTGATGCGCGAGGCGAGCTTGTCCTTGATGGCGATGGGCGGCTGGGTGATCTCGCGCAGTTCGCCGTCGACGCGGAAGCGCACGCGGTAGTTGTATTCGTAGGGCTCGAAGTGCAGGTCGGACGCGCGCAGGTTGATCGCGTCGATCAACATCTTCTGCAGGAAGCGCACGACCGGCGCGTCCTCGACGTCGCTGGAGACGTCGGCGGCTTCCTGCTGCGCCGCGTCCTCTTCGGAGACGTCGAACTCGAAATCGCCGCCGACGATGTTCTCGAGCGCCTCGGAAGTGCTGGCGCCCATGCTCTCGAGCAGCTTCGTGAGCTTGTCGTGCTCGACGATGATCCACTCGGGGGTGAGCTGGGTCGCGAACTTGATGCGCTCCAGCGCTTCCTGGTTCGTCGGGTCGGCACCGGCGACGAAAAGGCGGCTGCCCCGCTTGCCCAGCGCCACCACCTGGTACTGGACCGCCAGCTTGTTCTCGATGATGCCCTTGGGCAGGCGCTGCAGGTCGATCGCGGCCAGGTCCACCAGCGGCAGCGAGAAGGCTGCCGAGAGCGCGTGCGCCAGGTCGCTGGACGAGACGGCCCCTGCCGCGATCACCGCGGCGATGAAGCTGATGCGCTTTTCCTGGGCGGTCTTGGCCAGCTCCTCGGCGGTGCGCGCGTTGAGCTTGCCGGCATTGACCAATACCCGCGCGACGCCGGACAGCGTGGTCTGTGGGGCCTCAGCGAGTGTGTCCATGCAGGAAATCGGTAATGCAACGGGGTGGCGAGGACGCGAGCCGCCCCAGGCACCCCCAATGGCCGGCGAATGATGGCTGATCCACCCGGGACTGTAAACCTCGGTAAGTCACGCGTTGGCGTGCAAAAACCGCAACTTTCCCGACTGAAACGCCTTGTATCGCGTGAATTCCTTCCGGGCGGCGGACTCCTGGTGCATGGCCTAGGTCGGCCCTTGCGCTCCGGCCTCCAGCAGCCGGGCGCGCAGCCCGGAGTTGCGACGCGTGGGCGAGCCGATGGCCGCCGCCATGACGGACGCCGGAGCGCACAGGCTGGCCGCCGACTTGGCACGGGTGACGGCGGTGTAGAGCAATTCCCGCGAGAGCAGCCGGTGCGGCTGCGCGGGCAGCACGATGAAGACCTCGTCGAACTCCGAGCCCTGCGACTTGTGCACCGTCATCGCGAAGGCACTGTCGTGGGCGGGCAGACGCACCGGCGGCAAGGCGCGGAACCGGCCATCGGGCAGCGGGAAATGCACCGCCAGCGCACCGTCTGGATCGGGCAGCACGATCCCGACGTCACCGTTGTAAAGACGCATCACATGGTCGTTGCGCAACACCATCACCGGGCGGCCGATGAACCAGGAAGAGCGCGGGTCGCCCGCGAGCCCGGCGCGCGCCAGTCGCTGTCTCAACTCGGTCTCGATGCGGTCGTTCAGCCGATCCACGCCCCGCGCACCGCTGCGCTGAGCACACAACACACGGTAGCGGCCGAACGCGGCCGTGATCGCAGCGACGTCGGCCGGGTTGCGCAGCACCGTATCGAAATAACCGGAATAGCCCTGTATCAGTCGCTCCATGCTCTGCGCGGCCAGCTCCGGGGTGCCGTCGTCGAGCCAGCGCACCGTGGGGTCCTCGCCGCGTCGCAACCATTCGACCGCCTCACCGCTGCGGCCGGCATTGATCTCGCGCGCCAGCCGGCCGATGCCGCTGTCGCCGCGGAAGCGGAAGTTGCGCGTGAACCAGACGCTGGTGTCCGCCAGAGGGCTGCGGGCCGGGGCGGCCGGCGGTTGCACCGCATCGACCGGCAGGCCGCACCAGGTGGCGAGGTCTGCCCGGCAGGTATCCGACAGGTGCGGGTCGGCACTGAGTTCGGCGAACACGGCGCCGGCCTCGACCGCGCTGAGTTGATCCTTGTCGCCAAGCAGCACGATGCGGGCGCCGGCCGGGACGGCTTCGAGCAGCCGGGTCGCGAGCGCGAGGTCCAGCATCGAGGCCTCGTCGACGATCAGCGCATCGATCGGCAAGGGGCGGTCGGGACCGTGGAGGAAGCGTCCGTCGCCGCGCACGCCGAGCAGGCGATGCACGGTGGACGCCTGCGCTGGCAGACGCTCGCGGATCTCGTCGGGCAGATGGGCGGCGCGCAGGCGCAGGGCCTCGACCAGCCGCGCCGCGGCCTTGCCCGTGGGCGCCGCGAGCGCGATCCGGCAATCGGGCTGCTGCGCGATGAGGCAGGCCAGCAGGTTGACGACCGTCGTGGTCTTGCCCGTGCCGGGGCCGCCACTGATGACCGCGAGGCGCTGCCGCAAGGCCAGGGCCGCGGCGAGTTTCTGCCAGTCGACCTCCGGCCCCGAGGGCTCGAAGAGCCGGTTGAGCCACTCGATGGCCGTGGGCGAGGGCGGCGTGGCCGCGACGGCGGCCATCCGCAGCCGACGCGCCAACCGGCATTCGTAGTCGAAGTAGCGATGCAGGTAGAGCCGCCCCTCTTCGTCGAGGACGAGCGGCATCGCCCCGGGGTGGCGAGGTGTCCCGACGACGCCGCTGCGCAGGAGCGCGGCGCTGTCCTGCAGGCTGGCGGCGTCTTGCGACGGCTCCTGACCGCCGGGCTCCAACGGCAGGCACACGTGGCCTTCGGCCATGGCCAGGCTCAGGGCGCGGGCCGCGCGCCGCGCCGCACGGGCATCCTCGTCGGGGGCCCCGCGGGCCCGGGCCCACGCCTCGACCTGGGCGGCCAGGCCCTCCGCGAGCCGGCCCGCGCCGTCCCCAGGCGCCGTGGGCGTGTCCATCGCGCTCACGGGAATCACCTCCGGTCGCTGCATCCGGTTCATGCATCCCCGCCTTGTCCCGCCAGCAGACGGGAGAGCGACTCGATCAACGCCGGATCGGGGCGGTCCACGTACACGCCGGTCGGGTGTCCGTCGCTCTCGGTCCAGCCGGGCCGCACGCCGCGCACGAAGAGGTAGACGGCGCCGCCGAGATGTCGTGCCGGGACGTAGCCGGGCAGGCGACTGGCGAGGTGCCGGTGCAGGGCGACCAGGTACAAAAGCGCCTGCAAGTGGTAGCCCTCGCGGGCCATGGCCTGGGTCAGGCCTGGGCGCAGGTAGCTCTGCGGGCCATCGCCCAGATGATTGGATTTCCAGTCCAGCACGTGGTAGCGGCCGTCGTGTTCGAACACCATGTCGATGAAGCCGCGCAGGTAGCCCCGCAGGCGGTGGGACGTCAGATGCGGCAGGGCGTAGCCGGCAGCCTGCACGCGGCGTTGCAGGACCAGCGGGTCGAGATCGGGGGCCGGCAGGTAGAACTCCATCTCGTGCACCCGGCACGAGGGCCGCAGTTCGGCCAGCCGCAGGGCAGGGCTGCCGGGCAGGGGCAGCGGGGTGGCCAGCACGTCGCGCAGCATCCGGTGCAGCATGCGCGCCCGGATTGCGTCGGATTCTGCCGTGGCGCCCCGCTCGGCGCCCCGCAGGCGGCGCAGCGCCGCGTCGATGGCGGAGGGCCACGTGGCCTCGTCCGCGAAATCGACGCGCTCGAAGACCGTATGCACGCACTCGCCCGCGGCCGCCCCCCGAGGAAAGCGCAGGGGGTCGTCCTCGTCGAGCGCGGCCGTCGTACCGCCCGGCTCCGTGGCCGTGTTCGTTCGCAGGTCGCGGTCCTGGGCGGCCTCCTCACGGGAGGCGCCGTGCACGAGCGCGCTGTAGCTGCCGATCCACCATGCGGCCGGCGGTTGGGGCGGGGGGGACAGCGCCGCGATCGAAGAGGGCGGTATCGCCTCGCGCGCCAACGGGTTGGCGGCCAAGCGCGGCAGGATGTCGAAGCCGACATGGGGCGCCGCGCGGGACGCCCAGGCCGACCACGCCGACCGGATGGAATCGATCTCGCGCCTGCCCGTGAGCCACTCGTCCGGCGACATGCCCTGACCTGCGACCACCCAGTTCAGCAGGCTGCGGCTGCTCTCGGCCGTGCTCACGCCCTGCCCGGTGCGCACGGCGTAACAGCCGGCGACGAGCACGCAGCGATGCACAGCGCGCGTGAGGGCCACATAGAGCAGTCGCAGGAACTCCGCCGATTCCTCCAGGCGCTGGCTCGCCTTGACGCGGTCCTCGTCGAAGGCCGGATCCAGCCCCTTGCGGTAGTCGATCACCGTGGCACCGTCCTCGTGGTACTCGACGCCGTCCGACGCCGTCGCACCGGAGGACGGCCGCCCCTTCCAGAGGAAGGGGCAGAACACGATGCCGTATTCCAGGCCCTTGGAGCGGTGGATGGTCACGATCTGCACCAGGTGCTGATCGGACTCCAGCCGCAGTTGGGTCGCTTCGTCCGGACGAGGATCCTGCCGCTGCGTCTGCAGCCAGTGCAGCAGGGCGTCGGGCGCCGGGTGCTGCGGCGAGGCCTGTTGCAGGCATTCGATCAGGTGCAGCAGGTTGGTCATGCGACGTTCGCCGTCGGGGTGACGCAACAGCCGCCCGGCCACGCCTTCGCGGGCCAGCCAGTCGCGCAGCATGGGGCCGACGCCTCGGTGCAGCCACAGCCTGCGGTAGTCCTCGAAGCGTTGCACCTGCACGAGGAGCGTCTCCTCGTCCTGAGAGAGCGCGTCGATGCCCGCGGCGTCCCAGCCCATCAGCGAGGTGGCGAGGGCGGCCTTCAGGCGCGGCTCGCGCCCGGGCTCGAGCATCGCGCCCAGGAGCAGATCCAGTTCCTCGGCCTCGCGGCTGGCGAACACGCTGGCCTGCGACAGCTCCACGCTGCCCACCCCCAACGCGGCAAGGGCCTGGCGCATCCGGCTGCCCTCGGCATGCGAGCGTACGAGCACGGCGATGTCCCCGGCGCCCAGGGGCCGCTCGCCGACGCGTACCTCGCCACGCCGAGCGGCAGCCAGCAGACGCGCGATCTCGGCCGCGGTGGCCTGCAGTGCGAGGCGCTCGGCCGCGCGGTGTTCCAGGGGCTGGCCGCTTTCCTCGTCGGACGGCAGCCACCACAGCTGCAACGCCGCACGGGGGGCACTGGTGTCGACGAGTCGAGGGCGCGGCTTGTCACCCACGCCGACGCGGTGGTAGCGCAGCCCCTCCAGCATGAACAGACGTTCGTTGGCACAGAAGAGCGCGTTGAGCGCTTCGATCAGCTGCGGACTGGAACGCTGGTTCGCATCCAGGGTGTACTGCGCCCGGGCCTGCTCGCGTGCGGCCAGGTAGGTGTGCAGGTCCGCGTTACGGAAGCGGTAGATGGCCTGCTTGGGATCGCCGACGAGAAAGAGCGGCGGAAGCGTCGCGCTCCGGCTGCGAGCGCCTTCCTCGGTCTCCACGTAGATGCGGCGGAAGATGGCGAACTGCAGCGGGTCGGTGTCCTGGAATTCGTCGATCAGCGCGGCGGGAAAGCGCGCCCGCAGGGCCGCTGCCAGGGCCCCGCCACCGGGCTCGTCCAGGCGCTGGTACAGGTTGAACAGCATGTCGTCGAACGCGACGACATGGCGGCGCTGCTTCAGCTCGCGCAGTCTCGCCGCGCACGTCTCGATCATCTCGCGCAGCAGTGCCAGCCGCGCGAGCGCGAGCTGCCGGCGCATCGCGTCGCGGGCGTCGTGCAGTGCCTGCGCCAACTCGAAGAATGGATGCTCCGGCGTGCGGTGCTTGACCTTGGTGCACGCTTGCAGCTTGGCGGTCGTCAGCAGCTCCAGGCCCGGCGGGTCCTCGTCCAGTGCCGCCAACGGGTCGGGGCACGCCAGCAGCCGGTCCCAGGCCTGGATCGCCTGAGCCACCGTCTCCGGCTTGTAGGTGCGTGCGTTCAGCGCCGGCGCTGCGGCCTGAAGCGCGGTGAGCACGGTCTCGCGGCTGCCCGGCCAGGCAGCGCGCGCGGCGGCATGGGCTGCCTGGACCGCCCCCCCGTCGACGGCGGCGGCGCCCAGGTCCCGAGGCCACCGGACCGTCGCCAAGGGTTTGGCCAGATGCCGCTTGAGCAGGCCGGCCCACCCCTGGGGTGCGTCACCGCACGAGACGAGGTGCGCCGCGAGGGGAGCGGGCAGGCTCTCGACCGCGACACGCCGGCGCCAGAAATCCTGCACCACCTCCAGCAACAGCTCGCGATCATCCTGCACCAGCTCGACCTGCAAAGGCACCCGTGCAGTGAAGGGCGTGTCGGCCAGGGCGCGCTGGCAAAAGCCATGGATCGTGAAGATCGAGGCCTCGTCGAAGCTGGCGAGTGCGAGGCGCAGGCGATCCGCCAGCACCGCTTCGTCCACGCCGCGTGTGCGCAAGGCGGCCAGCAGGCGCGGCACGAAGGGATCGTCTTCGGTGCGGACCAGGTCCTCCACGTGGGCCAGCGTGTCCACCAGGCGCTGGCGGATGCGCTCGCGCAGTTCGGCCGTCGCCGCGTTCGTGAACGTGACGACCAGGATCTCTCGTACCGCGAGGCCGCGCTCGAGCAACAGCCGCAGGTACAGGCCGCAGATGTTCCAGGTCTTGCCGGTACCCGCAGAGGCTTCGATCAGGCGTACGCCGTCCAATGGACAGTCGGACACGTCCAGCGGCTCAGGCACTCCTGCATGGGGAGCGCCGGAGGGTGCGGAGCCCTGCTCGGGCGGGGCGTGCACGTGCGTCTCGGGAAAGAGGGAGTGCTGGGTCATCCTGCCCCTCCTTCCTCGACCAGGCAGGCTCGCAGCGGCCCGTAGATGCGCTGTGCCGTCTCCCGCAGCGCCTGCAGGCCATCACCCTCGAGGGGGTCCTGCCGTCCGCGCCAGGCCAGGCGGTAGACCGGATCCTGCGACTCGCCTGCCCCGTTCGACGGTGCCCACACCTGCACGGCCTGCTGGGGCTTTTCCGGGTGCTCGACGAGGGTCCAGGCCGTGCGGGGAAAGAAGTGCAGGGGCTCGCGCAGTCCCTGGCGGTAGAGGGAGACGAGGTCGCGCAGCACCGCCACCGCGTCCGGGCAGGCCCTGAACCGGGCAGTCGCATCGCGCGCGAGCACGCGGCTTTCCAGGGCGACCCCCGGCGGCTGCTGCGCGCAAAGGGCGAGGTGCTCGATCCATGCGCCAAGGCGGTCTCGCGGTTGCAAGTCGCCGTAGCGCCAGCGCACCAGCCCGCTCGGGCGCAGCTGCGACTGGGCGCCGTACACGCGCCAGCGCTCCCCGTCTTCGAGAACGACCTCGAGATCGATCGGCTGCGGCGGCAGCAGCGCCTGCTCGTGCCAAGGGCGCAAGCGATCGGCAAAGGCCTGGAGCTGCGCCAGTTCTCGAGCAAGGAATTGCTCCCCTGGCGCGCCGAGCGGCCAGGCAGTGCCGGCGCGTGCCAGGGCGCGGACCTCGTCAGGGTCGGCGCCGGCCAGCAGGCGGGGCAGCACCAGGTCGGCCAGTGCCCATTGCATCGGCCGCTCGGCGACGAACGGCTCGTCGTCCTGCAGTTCATCGGGCGCTTCAGGCAGGGCCAGCCCCATGCGACGCTCCAGCAGGTAGCGACACGGGTGTCGGTAGAAGCGCACCAGATCGGCCAGGGCCACCTCCCGCCATTCGGGCTCGGGTGGCGCCAGCGGGCTGGTGAAGAAGGGAGCCAGATGCACCCCGTCCGCGGCGTCTTCGTCCGATCGGTCCGGCGGCGATACGCCCGCGCGGTCCTCTTCATGCGCCGGCACGTTGCCTGCACCGTTCAGTGCGCGCAGCGCCTGCGCGTACTCTGCCCGGTGGCTGCGCAGTCTCGTATCCGCGTCGACGCGGAAGGCCTGCCGCGCGAAGGGTTGGAGCGGGTGCTCCACGACGAGGCGCGCGCGTGCCGCCCGCACCGAGGCAGGGTCGGTCGGGTCCTTGGCGATGGCGAGGGCCAGGTGGTCGAGCAACTCGGCCACCAGTACCGAGGGGGGCAGCGGACTGTTGTCGCGCACACTGCGGCCGACATGGCTGAGGTGCACGACATCGCGCGCGGCCAGCAGCAGGTCGAGGAAGACGTTGCGCTCGTCGAGCGCCCGCTGCCGGTCGCCACGGCGAGGCGCCTGTGCGATGAGGTCGAACTCCGGCGCCCGGGCGGTGCTGGGGTAGGCGCCGTCGTCGAGCCCGACGACGCAGACCACGCGATAGGGCAGCTGGCGCAGGCTGTGCATCGAGGTGAAGGTCACCATGCCCGTCGGCACGCCGCCTCGCGCAGCGTCCTCCAGGACGTCGGCCAGCGCCGCGCGCACGACCGCCAGCGGCAACGGGGTGTCTTTGAGCGATGCGGTCCACTGTGTCGCGAGCGTGTCGATCGCCTGGTGCACGTCGCGCAGGTCCTCCAGTTCCTCGTCGGAGGCAGCCACGAGCGACTCGAGCGCGCCGGCCAGCACGCGCGGCCACTCGTGCGCGGGATGCGGCGCGCAAAGGTCATGCCGCAGGGTCCGCAAGGTCTGCGCGTACCCCCACAGTGCGCCGAGGGTCTGGGCCTCCAGGCCTTCCACGCTGCCTGCGGGCAGCTTGCCGAGGAAGGGCTCCTCCAACTCGTCCGGCAGGGCATGGCCGAGGAAGAGCCGTTCCAGACCGTCGGCCAGGGTGTGCCGCTGGACCGCGGGCACGTCGAACTCGGCACGGTGAGGCCCGTCCAGTCCCCAGTGGACCGCGGCTTGCCGCAGCCATTCGTGGAGGGTGGTGAGCGAGGCGGATTCCAGGCCGAAGCGTCGCGCCACCGGCGCTTGCTGCAGCAGGGCGTGCACGGCGCTGACCGCAAAGCGCGAGTCGGCCAGGTCGAGTGCGTCGAGCAGTGCACGCGCCACCGGGTTGATGCGCGCGTTGCCGCGGCCGGTGATGGTGTAGGGGATGTGACGCTCGCGCGGCGCGGTGCCGAACACCGCGTCGATCAGCGGCGCTGCCGCGTCGAGGTCGGGCGTCGCGACGAGCACGTCCGCCGGCGTCAGGGTGGGATCCGCCGCGAACAGGCTCAGCAGCCGGTCATGCAGGACCTCCAGCTCGCGCGTGCGCGAATGGCACACATGCACTTCGAGGCTGCGGTCGTCCTCGGCCAGGTCCACCGAGCCGGCTGGCCAGTCCTCCAGCCGCAGGATGGCGTTCTGCCAGCGGGCAAGCAGGCTGGAACCCGTGTGCGGCTCGAAGCGAGCATCGTCCACGACTGCGTCGCCCGCGGCGTCGATGAGCAGCGCGAGCTGGGACTGGGTCTGCCGGCCCCAGCCCGCGAGCAGTGGATGCCCCACCTCTTGGTGTTGCGCGCGCCCTCGGGCGGCCAGGTACGCCAGGCGCCTGGGCTCGACCACCTCGAACCAGTACTCCTCGCACGGGTTGATCGCGTAGACGTTCACGTCGAGCTGCCGTCCGAGCAGCGTGAGCAGATGAAGATGCAACGGCGGCATCGCCGGCAGCGCGAAGACGTGGAGGCTGGCTGGCAGCAGCCTGGTCCATGCCCCCGGTTCGGCGTGCGCCAGTGCCTCGACGAAACGCAGGGCCGGGTGCGCAGCACCGGCGTTCAGCCGCGTGCCGAGCTCGCGCCAGAGCGCGGCCTGCCAGTCGCGGTCCTCTCGCGCGTCGGCGGCGGCCGGCTCGAGCCCGGGCTCGCCACGGGCCCATGCGTCCAGCCACTCGGGCCGGTAGGTGAGGTACTGATCGAAGACGGCGGCCACGCGCTGCGCCAGCTCGAAGCGCATCACCTCATCACCCGCGGCAAGGTAGGCCTGCAGGCGCCGGTGCGCCCCGGTCCAGCGGGCCTTGCCCAAGGCGTCGTAGACCACCCACTTCAGCACGCCCGGCTCGAACGGCCAGGGGCCTGCCGCTCCCGTCACCCACTGCCTCAGGTGCTCCCACAACCAACGCGCGAGGTAGTCGAAATGCACCTGCGCGCACACCCCACGTCGCTCGGCCAGCGTCAGGGCGAGCTTGCGACGCACGGCGGCGCTGGGGACGATCACCTGCTGCGCCTGCAGCGGGCCGACCTGCTCGCGCGCCAGTCGCTCGAGCAGGAGGTCGGCGAGCAGTTCGAATCGGTTGGAAAAGTGGATCTGCAACATCGGCGTCGGACAGTGTCGCAGAGCAAGGCCACGTCGTGCACCCGGGCCGCGCCTCATCGCCGGAGGCGCTCCTTGGCGCACCGCTGTCTTCCTCGTCGCAGGGCTGGCGAGCCGCCGGCGCCCGTGCCCATCTTGCCCGGGGCGGCAAGACAGGCCGCATGACACCATGGAGGAAGCGGCGACGCCGAACGAAAACGGCCGCATGCGACAGCGGCCGGATGTGACAGCGGCCGGATGTGACAGCGGCCGCATGTGACAGCGGCCGCATGTGCAATCACGATGCGGCCGCTTCGGGCGACTCGATTCCGAGGATCTCGAGCAAAGAATCTGGTCGGGGTGAGAGGATTCGAACCTCTCTGCGCAGACCGAAAATCCAACGAAATCAACAGCTTAGCTGCTGCGCTGATGCGTGCGTTTCACAGTTGTGTACGCAGGGCTCTATGCCAGTCTAGCGAAAAAAAAACAGGGGTGCGCGTGTCCGCTACTCCCTGAAGGGATTCGGTGATGCATAGACTGCCGGCGGGATGGTCCGCCGCCCGACCCCCGGCATAGATTCGCTGCACTTCTACCCAGACCTTCGGGGGCCGCTGCAGAGAGCGATGACGGGCAATCGGCATAGGGCGGCGGGGTGGTAACTATCGGCCAGAAGCGGACGGTCGCGGAGGTCAGCTTCCCCACGTGGCCGCGCTTTGCCCGTAAGTTCGAGTTCTGCGCCGACGGCCCCCCTTCTTGGGGGTGCTGCGGCAGCCGCTGGATCAGGCAAAGTGCGCCTTGAGAGCGTTGTGCTGGTTATACGGAGCTTCGGAATGTACAAAGATCCAAACAATGCCCGACAACGCAGGCTGGGCGCGGCCTGCCGCCCGATCGACCCGTCGGAGTTAGGGATCAGGTGCCAGGTTATCCGTCACTTTTGACTTCTAAAACACGTTAGGCGTCACAACTCGCATGCCAGCCTTCCTGCCCTACCTGACACGTCCCGAGACCAGGGTGATGCTCTTCGTCGACGGTGAGAACCTCGCCATTCGCTACAAGGCCGAGTTGGGAGAGCGTGAACCCGAAGATCACGTCATTCATGTCCCAGATGTTCTTGTTTGGTCAAAGTACGCGTCGCGTGAGACAGGACCGCAGGAGTACGTGAGGCGCTACTACTACACCTCAGCCAGGGGAGACGCCGACTTTCGGGAGGGCCTTGAACTCCAACTCAAGGCAGTCGGCATTGAGGCACCACGCGTGTTCCGGAGAAGGTCTACAGGCCGCTCGAAGCGAGTCGACATATCGCTTGCAACGGACATGCTGACTCACGCCCACAGGAAGAACTATGACATTGCCATCTTGGTCGCTGGTGACGAAGATTACGTTCCACTAGTAGAGGCGGTGAAAGCGGAAGGACGAAGAGTCGCACTATGGGCTCTGGAGTCTGGTTTGAGCCCCGCGCTCCGCAAGTCAGCGGATCACTACTGGAACATCGGCGACCTCCTCTTTCGGCCGAGCAACACGCAAGTCTTTCTCAATCTCTATGGCTAGTTCAGTCAAGCCAGTGCCGCCTAACAGGTCGTTCAACCGGAGCGCCAACGGCTGGCCAGCTTGGCCGTGCGACCGCCTTGGTTCATCATCGGCCGCACGGCCAAGCCGTCCACCCGTCGTCGCCCGGTTAACTCTGCGTTAGGCCTCTTCATCAATGCCCAAGCGCACCACCCTTGAAGACCAATGCACCGCTGTCGCATGGCCACTCCGTCAACTCGCAGCCGCAAAGTACTCCGAGAAGAAGTGGAGCCTCGGGACTGCGGCTCGAGTAGCACCAGAGCAAGTCGTGGCAGCCCACTTGGAGGAGAGAGGCGCTGACGTGTCTTGGTGCGAAGGTGGGTCTATAAACGTCCTGATAAAGGCAGCCGCGCTTGACGTCCTGGTCACTCACAACATCTTTCAGGATAGACAGGATGCCGTTCGCAGGTACTTAGAAGCGCAGTTCACACTACTTAAGGACCACCGAGGGTCCGTACTAGCCGCGATAGACACGGTTGATCAGCACAGACTTACCAAGAACCTTGACGAAATCCTAGCTGATGCGTTCATCCAAGAAGCCTACCCTCGCGTAAGTTCCGCATTCGTACGGCAACTGGCCTCAATCGTAGATCGAAGCCTACTGACCAAGATCGCGAACCTATTCTTTGAGAAGCCCTACGAGTATCGAGCAGGCTGGCCCGACTTAAGCGTTCTAGAAGGCTGTCGCCTTAGCTTTGTCGAAGTGAAGACTACTGATCTTCTGCACGCGTCCCAGCTCCGATTCGCCAAGGAAATCGCAGCCCCTCTCGGCCTGCACTGCCAAGTGATACAACTTCGCAGTGCGCAAGGGGTCTAGACCATGAAGCCGAAGGTGGTTGTCTTCGCTCAGCTTGTAGATGGGAGCGCCCAGGAGTTTGAAGCAGGCGCTGAACTACCAGCGCAGCTGAGAAACCTACGCAGTATGGGTCTCGAAGGAAAGCAACTGATCCACAAGCTAATCACTGATGACTGGGGACCGCCCCCAAGGTTTGTGGAGATCAAGGAGTATGGCGAAGATGGCACATTCAACACTACTCGCATCCCGTACGTGTAGAAAGAGGCCTAACCCCTCCATCGAGCGGACATGCCACGGCGGGCTTCGCCAAGAACCTGGTGCCGCGTTGGTCTCGACGGGCGGGGCAACTTGCCTCCACGGTCGCCTAGACGCTCAGGCTCGGTCCCTGAGTGCGATGACCGTCGCCCGGCTGATGTTGAAGTCCCGGGCCACTTGAGACACCGTTGCACCTTCAGTGAGCCGCTGCAGGATGACTGCCCTGTCCTGCTCGCTGGTCTTCGACGGCCGTCCTAGCTTGCGACCTTCGGCCCGCGCCCGGGCCAGCCCCGCCTGGGTCCGCTCCACAATCAAGGCCCGCTCGAAGTCCGCCACGGCGGCCAGCATCTTCACCATGAGTTCCCCGGCGGGGCTTGTGAGGTCGAGGTTCCCGAGTTGGAGGACCACGAGGCGGATACCCTCACGGGTGAATCTCTCGACCGTCTGCTGGACGTCGATGGAGTCCCGGCCCAAGCGATCCAGCTTGGTGACGACTAGGGTGTCGCCGCGCTCCAGCCGCTCCAGCAGCTTCACGAAGCCGGGGCGCTGACTGGCTGGGACGGATCCAGAGACTTGCTCTTCGACGAAGCGGCGGGGCTCCACTGCATAGCCTGCTGCCTCAATCTCGCCGCGCTGGTTCTCCGTCAACTGCTCGACGGTCGAGACGCGGGCGTAAGCGAACACACGGGACATGGGACACCTTGTCTGTCGGAAAACGGTGTCAGTATGTCAGAGGTGTCGGAAAGTGTCAATGGGCTAGATTGATGACGTCTCAGCGGAGGGTGTCGGGAATCGGTCGATTTTTGACACCCGAGCGCGGAGTTCCTAGCGGTCCGCGATGGACTCTTGGCAGCAGGGCGGCAGCGTTGCAACCAAGCCGCCCGGCTTTGAGAGTGGCACCCGGACGTGGTCCTAGGGGCGCTTGACTCCAGGCGGACTGGGGCACGGGTCGTTTGCCGGGGGCCACGGGGGGATTCGCGCTCGCGGGCGGGCGTATACCTCGTCGCGAATCTCCAGGACTTTTTAAGCCCGGCCCCGGACGGTCCACGGCCCCGCTACACTGGACGTTCATCCAGTACTGGAGGTCGATGATGGGCTTCTACTTCGAGGACAGCAAGGACGATCCCAGGGCCCAGGACCTTCGATTCCGGTGTCACTGCGGGGGCACGGGGCCGGTCAGGGTGACCGTCCCCAAGCGGGGCGGCTCGATGTACGTTACCGAGTTCGCAAAGTGCCGGGACTGCTCGGCGATGTTCCACTGGCCCGGACCGTTCGAGGACCGTCGCCGGAAGGTCCCGGAGCCTCCGGACCGGGCATCGCGGATGGCGGGCTACGGTCGGCCCCATAACCCGGTCCAGAAGCCACTAGAAAGCCCTACAGGCGCCGAACTGGATGCGACTAAGGGGTAGGTAGCCATGCGGTGTCTTGATCGATTCTGGGTCGATTGCGCGGTCCGGGGCGACCGGGTCCGGCCGACTAGGGCCAACGGGCGCACTCGTCCACGATGTCGCCGAAAGTCGTCGGGCAAAGCCAGCAGGCTGACGACGTCCTGCGTATCGACGACCTTCGGCGGTTCCGTGGATCACTGAACGACCACCCCATGGGCCGACCATCAGGGGGGTCTCCCCCCAAAGGGTCAAGGATGAAGGTCTTAGACTCTTCTTGCGTTCTCAAGGACAGTGCTCGATCAAGGACTGTCATTACCTTCTCTTTACAGGTAAAGGATTAAGGTCTTTATTACGTAGTCATACGTTCCATCAAGACACATCCTTGAGTCCAGGATAGTCCTTGAAGTCCTGGACTCTCTCTACCAAGTCCCCCCCGAACTTTTCGTGGTGGGCAGGAAGGTGTCCTGACGTGAGGGGCGACATGCCCCGGTCCAGTAGGGGTCAGGACGGGGGTAGGTAGGCCAAGAGGAGCGACCTCAGCGCCTCATCGAGCGTTCGCCCCGTGGCCTGGGGGTGGCCAGTGTGGCTCAGGCGGACGAAGCGCCGCGCCGGGTCGCCCGTGGTCTGGACTGTGAAGCTGACGGGCTCGTCACCGTCCTCGGGCGGTTCGCTGACGATCTGAGCGTATTCCCCGAGTTGGTGGGTGGTCGGTAGCTCCGGGTGCGGGTCCGGACTGTCAAAGTGAACTTGGGCGCCGAGCTTGACTGCCAGGGCGAGGAGTGTGCTGCGCTCCTGGGCGCTGAAGATGAGGGCCTGAACGTGTTGCATGGTGCGCGTGGGGCAAGGACCACCCCGTTCATTGAGGCAGGGGCGCGAGGGACTCCCGAGTTGGCGTGGGAACGCAATCAATCCACGAATTTCCCGGGTGCGAGGCAAAGTGCCGGACGAGTCAGCCAGCTGTGCGACGGGGCCAGGGCCACGCCAGGAGGTCAACGGCGGCCAAGACGGCCGGTAGTGAGGGGCGTGCTGTGTAGACCCTGCGCCCCGTGCTGGCGCCACGTCCGGGGGCGTGCCCTGTGATGGCATCCGCGAGGGCGTCCGAGACGTTTACGCTGGCAAGTCGGGTCCTCACGGTGTGCCGGTAGCGGTGTGATCCGTTGAGCCCGCCGGGCGGCAATCCGAGTGCCT
>DATMBN010000078.1:0-12441 GCA_035559275.1 Burkholderiaceae bacterium | reverse complement strand
CGGGATCGCGGCCTCACCGCCAGCTTCTTCCACGCCTACTTCCCGTCCGACCTGCCGACGGTCGCCCGACTCTTCAGCTCCTGAAGCGCCTTCCCGCCTCAGCGGTCCTGCATCGAGCCTTCACGCCCAGGCCCCATCCGTCGTGCGCGCCAGCGCCGCTACCGCTTCGCCATCCCGACGCGCGCAGCCTCCATGGCCTCACACACCTGGCGCGCACCGAGCAGGACCCGCGGCGTCGGCCGGTTCACGAGGTCCGGGTCGACCACGCGCACCTCGCCGTGGGCCACCGCGGAGAGCCGGGCGAAGCGCCGCCACGCGCGCACCTGGTCCCTGGCGTCGTCCGACGCCGGCGGCGCCGAGACCAGGATGAGCTCGGGGTCCGCCCGCAACACGGCCTCCTCCGAGACCGTGGGGACCAGGGGCGCAAGGTGGCCGAACACATTGCGCCCGCCGCACAGCCGGATCACGTCGCTGGCCAGGTGCTGGTCGTTGAGGGTCATCAACGGCCGCGGCCAGATCTGATAGAAGGTCCGCACCGCGGCGCGGGCCTCGTTGCGCGCGCGCAAGGCTTCCAATGCACGCTCGAAGTCGTCGGCCTGCTTCTCACCTTGACGCGTGTGCCCCAGCAGGCGCCCCAGCCGCCGCAGTGCGTCCCCGATGTCCGAGAGGCGTCGGGGCTCGCTGCGGTAGAGGGGGATGCCGAGCTTGGCGAGCCGCTCCACCTGGGGCGCGGGGTTGCCGGTGGGCCAGACGATCAGCAGGTCCGGCTTCAAGGCCGCGATCGCCTCCAGGTCGAGGGAACGGCTGTCGCCCACCTGCGGCAGACGGGCCGCCTCGGGCGGGAAATCACTGTGCGCGACCACCGCGAGCATGCGGTCCCCGGCCCCGAGCGCATAGACCAGTTCGGTCGCGTGGGGCGCGAGGCTCACGATGCGCCGGGGCGCAGCAGGCAGGCGCACGGGGTGGCCGAGGTCGTCCACGACCTCGACCTGCGCGCACGCCTCGTCCGCCAACAGCCCGGCTCCGAGCAAGAGGCTCACGGCAAGCCACGCGTGGGCGCAAAGCGCGAGGATGCGCGGGAACGAAGGCGCGGCCCTCGGTGCGGCCGCCCCCCCGGTTCCCGTGCCCATGCGAGCATCCCATCGCACGGGAGCGGCTTGCGACGGGACCGGCCTCACAGCGCGCGTGCGAGGTCGCCGAGGACCCGCCCGTAGGCGTGGCGGGCGACACCGACGAGCCCGGCCGCCGCGAGCACCGCCATGGCCGTGCCCAGGTGCGCCTCGGTGGCCATCACCGGTTCCTGCGTCCACGCCCAGGCGTGGCTCGCCAGGGCTGCGGAAGCAAGCAGCCATCCCATGCCCTCGAGGGCGTGGCAGGTGAGCCTGCGGTTCACACCAATGATCAAGGTCGATTCCTCCGGTTGCTCCGGATTCAGGTGCACCGCCACGACCAATCCCGATTGAAGACGCTCGAAGAGCCGCTTGTGCAGCTCACGCTCGGTACTCGGCGCGTAGCAGTGATGGATGCGCTCGCCCAGCCACACCTGGCCGCCCCATTCGTACCGGTAGCGCACCTGCACCCGATGTTGCCTTCCGTCGGGCGCCGATTGCAGTCGCCGCAGTTGCAACACCGCGGCCGTCCTGTGCCATTGCCTCGCCCGACGCGCGGCCCGCAGCGCGGCCCAGCGCGTCCTGAGCAGGACGATGCCGCGCCCCAGCAGGACCAGCGCCAGGCAGAGTTCCACCCATGCCCATGCGTAGACCACGACCCTCCCTCCACGGCACAGGGATCGACGGCGACGTGCGTCGTGTCCTCCCCGCGCTCATGCGAACCTCGGGCCGTATTGTCCAGAACCGGGCGCCGCCGCGCCGTGCTTGCTGTAAGCACTTGTGGGATCGTCCTAGCGCCGGGCGCTGCCCCGCAGCTGGCTCAGGGTCGCCCGGCTGGTGCTGATCTCCGCGTCGAGCTTGAGATGCAGCAAGGTGGGCTGCTGCCGCTCCAGCGCCTCGCGGAAGGCCGGCTCGAACTGTTCCGTGGCCTCGACGAACTCTCCATGCCAGCCGAACGCGCGGGCAAGCAGCGCGAAATCCGGGTTGTACAGGTCGCTGCCCGAAACGCGCCCGGGATACTCGCGCTCCTGGTGCATCCGGATGGTGCCGTAGGTGCCGTTGTCGACCACCAGCACGATGGGGCGCCCGCCGTAGCCGGTCGCCGTGGCCAGCTCCTGCCCGGTCATGAGGAAGTCGCCGTCGCCCGCAATGTTGATGACGGTGCGCCGCGGCTGCAGCAGGCTCGCGGCCACCGCGGCGGGCACTCCATAGCCCATCGCGCCGGAGGTGGGCGCCAGCTGCGTGCGGCCGGTCAGCGCGAGGCCGCCATAGCGGTAGTAGCGGTGCAGCCAGCCCGAGTAGTTGCCCGCGCCGTTGGTGAAGATCGCGTCCGCACGGCCGGTCTCGTGGAGCACACGCTCCATCGTCTTGACCACCTCGGCCATGTCCAGCGGTCCTGGTGCCGGCTGCGACTCGCGGTTGGCCTCGTAGTCCGCATGCACCGCCTCGGTCCAGGCCGACCAGGGCACCTCGCCCGGTGCGTCCAGCGTCTCGAGCGCGAGCGCGGCCGTGGCCATCGACGACTGGATGAGCAGATCCGCCGCGTAGACCCGCCCCAGTTCCTCCGCACCGCTGTGCACGTGCACCAGCTGCTGCTTCGGCCGCGGCGCCTCGATCAGCGTGTAGCCGCCGGTGGTCATCTCGCCCAGTCGGGGTCCGACGGCCAGCAGCAGGTCCGCCTCGCGGACGCGCTGGGCCAGCCGTGGATTGATGCCGATGCCCACGTCACCCGCGTAGAGCGGGTGACGGTTGTCGAACAGGTCCTGGAAACGGAAGGCGCATGCCACCGGCAACCGCCAGTTCTCGGCAAAGCGTTGCAGGGCTGCCGCGCTCTGCACCGTCCAGCCACCGCCTCCGGCGATCACGAGCGGCTGACGCGATTGCAGCAGCAGGTGGCGCAACTGCCGCAGGGCACCCGGAGCCGGCCACGCGTGCACCGGCTCCACGCGCGGCAGCACCGGCGCATCGGTGGGCGTGGTCAGCATGTCCTCCGGCAGCGCGAGCACGACCGGGCCGGGGCGGCCCTGCATCGCCACGTGGAAGGCGCGCGCGATGTACTCCGGCAGACGCTCGGGCCGGTCCACCTCGGCCACCCATTTGGCGAAGCCGCCGGTGTTGGGCCCGAACATGGCTCGGTAGTCGACCTCCTGGAAAGCCTCGCGGTCGCGCACGTCCGCGCCCACCTGTCCGACGAAGAGGATCATCGGCGTCGAGTCCTGGAAGGCCGTGTGCACGCCGATGCTCGCATTGGTCGCGCCCGGGCCGCGGGTGACGAAGCAGATGCCGGGCCGTCCGGTGAGCTTGCCCTGCGCCTCGGCCATGAAGGCCGCCCCGCCTTCCTGCCGGCAGGCGATGAAACGGATGCGGTCGCGGTGCTCGTACAGGCCGTCCAGCACGGCCAGGTAGCTCTCGCCGGGCACGCCGAAGACGGTATCGACGCCCTGCTCGATCAGGGCTTCGACCAGGGCGTGGCCGGCCAGACGGGATGTGGTCATGAAGCGGTCTCCTAGGATGTCCTCGCAGGCGCGTGCCGTCGGGGCAAGGCGCCGCGGGCGGTATGGAAGGCATTATCCCGAGACCTGCGCCGAAGGATCGCTTCGCAACTTTCCGCCCTCGATGCGCTGGCAGGGCAGGGGCGCCCGACGGCTCGGCGTCAAGCGGCTTGCGGCGCGATCTGCCGGGCGCGCTGCCGCGCTCCGACCAACGCCGCCGAGGCCACGCTCATCACGAGCGCCGATGCCGCGCCGTAGAACACTCCCGCCGGCCGGCCGCCGTCCAGCAGCGCGCCGAAGACCGGCGCGGCGACGGCAAAGCCCAGGTCCAGCCCGGAGTAGACCGTGCCGTAGACACGACCGGTCGCCCCCGGGGGGGCCGCGCGCTTGATCAGCATGTCGCGCGAGGGCCCGGCCAGGCCGGTGCCGAAGCCCGCGAGCGCCGCGACGGCGGCCGCCCCGACGCCGGGCACGGCGCCGGAGCCGGCCAGTGCGAGCAGCGCTGCACCGGCCATCAGCGCGACCGCGATCGTCGCCTCCAGGCGCTGGACCTTCGCGACCAGGAAGCCGCCGATCACCATGCCCGCAGCTCCGCAGAGCATGAAGCCGGTCACCACCATCGAGGTGACGGCCAGAGGCAGCCCCTGGAGCTGCTGCAAGGCGGGGCCCGCGAAACTCTGGATGGCCGCCAGCGCGCAAGTGGACCAGAAGAAGAACGAAAAGCACAGCCACACGGACGGCAGCCTGAGGAAGGCCATCGGATGCTCCACGGCCGCGGCCGGCGCGCCAGGCTTGCGCACCTCGTGGGCCCACTGACCTTGCCGGTCGTCCACCGCATCGCGGTTCCACACCAGCAGCGCGATCACCACGCCCGCCACGCACGCGGCAGCGAAGTAGGCCAGTCGCCAGGAGCCGGTGGCCTGCGTGATGCCCACCAGCAGCACGGGTGCCGCCGCCCAGCCCAGGTTGCCCGTGATGCCGTGCACCGAGAAGGCATGCCCCAGCCGGGGCGACGACACGCGCTTGTTGAGGATGGTGAAGTCCACCGGATGGAAAGGCGCGTTGCCCAGTCCGGCCAGGACCGACGCCAGTGCCAGCCCCGCGTAGCCGGTGGCCAGGGCCGCGGCCAGCGCCGCCGCGACGAAACACGCGAGCGCGGCGAAGAGCACCGGCCGCGCGCCGACGCGGTCGACCAGGAAGCCCGACAGCGCCTGCCCCACCCCCGAGATCACGAAGAACAGCGTGACCAGCAACCCCAATTCGGAATAGCTGAGCTGGAACTCTCGGATGAACCACGGAAAGAGCGGCGGCAGCAGCAGGTGGAAGAAGTGCGACGTGCCGTGCGCGAGGCCGATGAGCCCGATGGTGCGGGCGTCCTGCCGCAAGGGGACGGCGCTGGTGGATGTGTCGGTCATGTGGGACGCTGCCTGGTCCGGCAGTTTGTGCATTCGAGGATTCATCCGATCTTAGGAGGCGCGGGCGCGTCCGAGTTACGATAGGCGGACAACTTTTGTCGAGAACATGCCAAAGCCCGCCCCCCCGCCCGGCCCGTCGCCGACGCCGGTCGGCCCGCTCACCCCGCATCTCTTTGCGCCGACGCCGGAACGCCCGGTGCGCGCCAAGGCTCACGGCTTGCGCGCCGACACGCTCGTCGTCAAGCATCGGCACCCCTGGGGCCAGCTGACCTTCTCCGCCTCGGGCGTGCTGCGGGTGACGGCCGAGCGCACCACCTGTCTGGTGCCACCCTCTCGTGCGGTCTGGATCCCTGCCGGGTTGGAGCATGCGATCACGGTGGTGGAGGACGCCGACATGCGCACCGTCTACTTCCTGCCCTGCCCCCGCCGCGGCGGCCCCTGGGTGCCCGGCCTGCCGGAGGTCGCCGCGGGGGACGACGAGGCGTGGGCGCGCTGCCGCGTGCTGGAAGTGTCGGACCTGCTGCGCGTGCTGGTGCTGGAGATGGACACGCGGGGCGACGACCAGGGCGGCCCGGGCAAGGCTGAACTCGCACGGGAGCGTCTGCTCAGCGCCCTCGTCTGCGATGAGCTGCGACGCGCCCGGCCGGTGCGCCTGGGCGTGGACATGCCGGCCGACAAGCGGCTGCGGGCGCTGTGCGAGGCCGTGTGGGCCTCGCCGGCGCGGCACGAGACGCTGGAGGACTGGGCGCGGCAGGTCGGCGCCAGCCCGCGCACCGTGGCCCGGCTCTTCCGGCAGGAACTGGGGCTTACCTTCGGGCAGTGGCGTCAGCAGGTGCTGCTGGCCCGGGCCCTGGCACTCGCGGCGCGCCGCCTGCCTATGGCCCACATCGCGGCCGAACTCGGCTATGCCAGTGCCAGCGCCTTCAGCGCCATGGTCCGCCGTGCCGTCGGCACCCCGCCGAGCCGGTTCTTCAGCACTGCCTGACCCGTCGGCGAGCCGCACGCCTGCCCCCGCACCCTCCTGGAACGCCGGCGTCGCGCTCGCACGCCCCGGCCCCGTCCGCCCTGTTCCCGCGCACCGCTCATCCACCGCCTGGCTGACGGCGCGAAACCTGCCACCTACACTGGTTCGCGTCTGCCCCCGATTCCCGACCCAGGCCAGGACTGTCCCGGGAAACCCCGGCGGGCACCGTCAGGCTGCGGAGACCGCCATGCTCACTTCCTTGTTCGGGGACCTGGGGCCCCTCAACCAGCCTTCCGGGCCCGGCCGCCGTCGCGGGCAGGGCGAGCCCGATTTCGCTGCCACGGCGATCCTCGAAAGCACGGCCACCGAGGTCAACGACCGCGGGCAGATGGTCGACAAGCACACCCGGGACCTGTTCGTGTTGGGCTCCCCGGCGGAGGCCATCCGCCAGCACCTGGCCGCCACCCGCGCCGACCTCGAGACGGCGGCGCGCCAGATCACGCTGCACGACCCCGGGCGTATGTGGGCGGCTGGGGTCGTCAAGGCCTTGTCGGACGCCTCGGGGCAGCCCGTCGAGCGGCTCCATCTGCGCCACCAGGACACGCTCGCGACGATCGCCTTGATCGAGCGCACTGCCTTGCCCCGCCGCGTCGAGGAACCCCTCAAGATCTACCACACCGACGTGCGCGAGGCCGGCAGCGAGGCGCAGGCGATCCCGGTCGCGCTGATGGAGAGCAGCCACCTGACGGCGGTCATCGTCGCGCCGATGTCGCTCGCCGCCCTGGACGAGATCGTCGCCCGCCTCAGCGCCGCCGCGCGCGGCGAACTGTGGCGCTGCCCCAACCTGCTCTTCATGCTGTCCACCCCGATGGCGCAGCACGCCTCCCGCATCACCGGGGCGCCCTGGCCTGGCCGGCTGCACGTCGTGGTCAGCAGCGAGCCAATGACCAGCGCCTCGGGCGTGTGGAACGCCATCCTGCACACCTGGAACGAGGTGAAGACCCGTCCGTCCTGGGAAGACATGAGGCCCCAGGCTGTGGACGCGCAAGCCCAGTACCCGATCCGCGTCGCGGACCTCGATGGACCCATCGCCGGCCTCGCCGTGCACGAGGAGCCGCGCGCGGCGCAGCCGGATGGTCCGCAGGTCGACGCCGTGCCCGCCGGCCTTGACCGCACGCGTCTGCACCGCGCCGTCGACCAGCTGATGCAGCTCGAAGGCATGCTGGGATGTTGCGTCGTCGATGCGACCACCGGCCTCGTGCTGCACGCGGAGCAATCCGGCGAGCCGGACGGTCTGCCGCTGGAACTGGCCGCCGCCACGCAGACGCAGGTGCTGCGCGCACATCGCCGGGCTTCGCGCGACCTGGGATCGCACGAGCGGATCGACGAGATCATCGTCACGCAGGGACGCCGCCATCAAGTGCTGCGTACCGTCAGCTCCCGGCCCGAGCTCTTCGTGCTCGCCGTGCTGGACAAGCAGCGCACCAACCTCGCGCTGGCCCGTTTCAAGATCATGGAAGCGGAAAAATCCCTGGGATGACCGGACGCGATCCCCTTGCGATCGGGTCCGGCGCTCCCATTTGTGCAAGGCCGAGATACACGGCACTCGGCCCTGCCCGCACCTTGCAGCCCTTCACAACACGGGCAGTGGGTGCTTGGCCGTGCTGCTAGGCTAGCATTTGCGGTTTTCGCCTGCTGCGGGCCCGGTGACGGGCAACTCCCACGATGGAACAAGTGATCTTCGACTACACGCGCCAAGACGCCAGCGGCGCGAGCTGCACCGCCCACGCCTGGGCCAAGGTGCCGCCCCAGCTGAGCCCGGACCAGCGCGAGCGCACCAAGGAGCGCGCCAAGGAATTGCTGGCCCGTCACGACGCAGTCCTGGTCGCCCACTACTACGTGGACGGCGACCTGCAGGACCTGGCGCTGGAGACCGGCGGCTGCGTGGCCGACTCGCTGGAGATGGCCCGATTCGGGCGCGACCACCCGGCCAAGACCCTGGTCGTGGCCGGCGTGCGCTTCATGGGCGAGACGGCCAAGATCCTCTCGCCGGAAAAGCGCGTGCTGATGCCGGACCTCGACGCGACCTGCTCGCTCGATCTCGGCTGCCCGCCCGACGAGTTCGCCGCCTTCTGCGACGCGCACCCCGACCGCAAGGTCGTGGTCTACGCCAACACCAGCGCCGCGGTGAAGGCGCGTGCCGACTGGATGGTCACCAGCTCCTGCGCGTTGGCCATCGTGTCGCACCTGAAGGCCCAGGGCGAGAAGATCCTGTGGGCGCCGGACCGGCACCTGGGCCGCTACATCCAGGAGCAGACCGGCGCCGACATGCTGATGTGGAACGGCGCCTGCATCGTGCACGACGAGTTCAAGGGCGTCGAGCTGGAGTTGCTGCGCAAGGAGCACCCGAACGCCTTGATCCTCGTGCACCCGGAATCGCCCCGCAGCGTCGTCGAGCAGGCCCACGTCGTCGGGTCGACCTCGCAATTGCTCAACGCGGTGATCAGCTCGGATGCGAAGGAATTCATCGTCGCCACGGACAACGGCATCCTGCACCGCATGCGCCAGCTGGCCCCGGGCAAGACGCTGATCGAGGCCCCGACCGCGGGCAACAGCGCCACCTGCAAGAGCTGCGCGCACTGCCCCTGGATGGCGATGAACGCGCTGCAAGGCGTGGTGTCCTGCCTCGAACAAGGCACCGGCGAGATCAGCGTCCCCGAGCCGACGCGCAGCCAGGCGCTCGGATGCATCGAGCGCATGCTGGACTTCGTCGCGAAGAACCCTTCCGCGATCGCCAAGCCCGCCCAGGGCTTCGTGCCCAACGTCGGCGCCGCGTGAAGCGGTCCGCCCCGAGGCGCTCGCGCGCCTGCCCCTCGAGAGGGCGCTGCCGGCTGCCCGGCAAAGCCCGATCCACGGCAGCCGCTGGGCTCGGCGTTCCGGTGCCCTCACGGAAACTCCGATCGGAGTGACTTGATGTTTGACCACGACGAGACATTGGAAGAAGCGCGGGCGCGCAACATCCGCGACGCGCTGTTCGAGGACATCGGTCGCTGCGACTGGACGGGCCGGCTGGTGCCGATGGGCCGGCGCGTGAAGGCGCGGGTGCTGGTGCGTGAGGAGGCCGTGCTCTGCGGGCGTGACTGGTTCGAGGGCTGCGTGCGTGCGCTCGACGGGCAGGCGCGCATCGACTGGCATTACGCCGAAGGCGAGCTGATGCACGCCGACAGCGACGTCTGCCATCTCGAAGCCGACGCCCGCGCACTGCTCGCGGCCGAACGGCCGGCGCTCAACTTCCTGCAGCTGCTCTCCGGCACCGCGACGATCACGCGCCGCCATGTGGACGCGATCGCAGGCGCGTCGCCCAATCCGCGGGGCTGCGCCATCCTCGACACGCGCAAGACCATTCCCGGCCTCAGGCTCGCGCAGAAGTACGCCGTGCGCGTCGGCGGCGGGCAGAACCAGCGCCTGGCGCTCTATGACGGCATCCTGATCAAGGAGAACCACATCGCCGCGGCCGGCGGCGTGACCCAGGCCTTGCGCAACGCCCAGGCGCTCGAGGCGGGCGTGGACATCCAGATCGAGGTCGAGACGCTGGACCAGCTGCGCGAGGCACTGGACGCCGGCGCGAAGAGCGTACTGCTGGACAACTTTACGCTGGACCGGATGCGCGAGGCGGTCGCGCTCAACCAGGGCCGCGCGTTGCTGGAAGTCTCGGGCAGCGTGCAGCTCGACCAGGTCCGGGCGATCGCCGCCACCGGCGTGGATCGCATCTCGATCGGGCGTCTGACCAAGGACGTCAAGGCGGTGGACTACTCCATGCGGGTGTTGGAGCGGTTGTAGGCAACGCCCGCCGGCCCGACGCTCCACCGGGAGCGGCTCACTTCCGGGACGCATCAAACATCGGGCTGTCTCGCGCCCACTTGTATTGACCTGTCTATACAAGCTACTATGATGCGGTCTCGCCGTCCCGGCACACCGCTGGCTTGCCCGGCACATGCGAGCGCCCGGCATCGAGGAGACCGTCATGACCGCCCCACACCGTACCGTCCGCGCCCCGCGCGGCTCCGAGCTGCGCTGCGCGAACTGGCAGATCGAGGCCGCCTACCGGATGATCCAGAACAACCTCGACCCCGAGGTCGCCGAGCGCCCCCAGGATCTCGTCGTCTACGGCGGCATCGGCAAGGCCGCACGCAACTGGGAATCGTTCGAGGCGATCCTGCGCACGCTGGAGCACCTGAAGGCCGACGAAACGCTGCTCGTCCAGTCCGGCAAGCCGGTGGCCGTGCTGCCCACGCACCCGGATGCGCCGCGGGTGCTGCTGGCCAACTCCAACCTCGTGCCCAAATGGGCCACGTGGGAGCACTTCTCGGAACTGGACCGCAAGGGGCTGATGATGTACGGCCAGATGACGGCCGGCTCCTGGATCTACATCGGCTCGCAGGGCATCGTGCAGGGCACCTACGAGACCTTCGTCGAACTGGGCAGGCAGCACTATGGCGGCGACTGGTCCGGCAAGTGGATCCTGACCGCGGGCCTGGGCGGCATGGGGGGCGCACAACCGCTGGCCGCGGTGCTCGCCGGCGCGCACTGCATCGTGATCGAGTGCCAGGAGTCGCGCATCGACCTGCGCCTTCGCACGCGCTACGTGGATCACAAGGCCCACAGCATCGACGAGGCGTTGGATATCCTGCTGCGCGCCACCCGGCCCACCTCGGTCGCGTTGCTCGGCAATGCGGCGGAACTGCTGCCGCAGTTCGTGGAGCGCGCCAAAGCGGGCGGCCCCCGGCCCCACGCGGTGACGGACCAGACCTCGGCGCACGATCTCTACAACGGCTACCTGCCGCGCGGCTGGACCGTGGCGCAGTGGGAAGCCGCGCGCAAGGGCTCGCAGGCCCACCGGGAACGGCTCGCGCGAGCCGCCGCTACCTCGTGCGCCGAGCACGTGCGAGCGATGCTCGCCTTCCACCATATGGGCGTGCCCACGATCGACTACGGCAACAACATCCGCCAGGTCGCGCTCGACGAGGGCGTGGGCGATGCGTTCGACTTCCCCGGCTTCGTGCCGGCGTGCATCCGCCCGCTCTTTTGTGAAGGCAAGGGCCCGTTCCGCTGGGTCGCGCTCTCAGGCGACCCGCAGGACATCGACAAGACCGACGCCAAGGTGAAGGAGCTCTTTCCCGAGGACGCCCGCCTGCACCGCTGGCTGGACCAGGCGCGTGAGCGCATCGCCTTCCAGGGGCTGCCGGCGCGCATCTGCTGGCTGGGGCTGGGGCAGAGGCATCTCGCGGGACTGGCCTTCAACGAGATGGTGCGACGCGGCGAGCTGAAGGCGCCCGTGGTGATAGGACGGGACCACCTCGACTGCGGGTCGGTCGCAAGCCCCAACCGCGAGACGGAGGCCATGCGAGACGGCTCCGATGCCGTGTCGGACTGGCCCCTGCTCAACGCGCTGACCGCCACCGCGGGGGGCGCGACCTGGGTCAGCCTGCACCATGGTGGCGGCGTCGGCATGGGATATTCGCAGCATGCGGGCGTCGTGATCGTCTGCGACGGCACGCCGCAGGCCGATCGCCGGCTGGAACGTGTCCTATGGAACGACCCGGCACTTGGCGTCGTGCGTCATGCCGACGCGGGCTACGAGCTCGCCCTCGAGACCGCCCGCCGCCACGGTCTGCGCATGCCCATGCTGAATGAAGGATACGCACGATGATGCCGGCGACCACGCTCACGCTGCACCCGGGCCGGATCGACCTGCTCACGCTGCGCGAGGTCGCACACGGCTTCGTGCCGATCGAGCTCGACCTCGAATGCAGGGCTGCCGTGGCGGCAAGCGCCGCCGTCGTGCAGCGCATCGCGCGCTCAGACGAGCCGGCCTACGGGATCAACACCGGCTTCGGCAAACTGGCCAAGGTGCGCATCGCGCGCGACCAGCTCGCAGAGTTGCAGGCCAATCTCGTGCGCTCGCACGCGGTGGGCGTCGGCCCCCTGCTCGACGACGATACGGTGCGGCTCATCCTGCTGCTCAAGATCGCCTCGCTCGCGCGCGGCTACTCCGGCGTGCGGCCGCAGGTGCTGGATGCGCTGGTCGCGATGTACAACGCGCAGGTCTGGCCCTGCATCCCGTCGCAGGGCTCGGTGGGCGCCTCCGGCGATCTGGCGCCGCTGGCGCACCTGACCCTGCCGCTGATCGGTGAGGGCCAGGTGCGCATCGAAGGGCGGGTGATGGACGCAGCCGAAGGGCTGGGCCGCGCCGGCCTCGTGCCGGTGGGGCTGGAGGCCAAGGAGGGCCTGGCCCTGCTGAACGGCACGCAGGTCTCCACGGGCATCGCTTTGATGGGCCTGCTGCGTGCCGAGCAGGTGTTCGCCGCCGCGGTGGTCGCCGGCGCGATGAGTGTCGACGCGGCCAAGGGCTCGGACGACCCGTTCGACGAGCGCATCCACGTCGTTCGCGGTCACAGGGG
>DATMBN010000077.1:0-5651 GCA_035559275.1 Burkholderiaceae bacterium | reverse complement strand
CCGCCGATCCAGCCCGAGCTCGTCTGTCGCAGCGCCGTCGACAGGTTGTAGTCCTCGCTCTGGTGATGCACGGCATGCGCGGCCCACAGCACGGCGCACTCGTGGCCCAGGCGGTGGTGCCAGTAGTAGCACAAGTCGTAGACGAGGAGGGCGCCCAGCCAGACCCACCAGGCGTCGGCCGGCAGGTCCCAGATCGCAGTGGCCTCGTACACGGCGGTGTAGATGCCGACCGCGAAGAGCTTGGTGAAGACGCCGGTCAACTGGCTCATGATGCCCAGCCCGATGCTGCTCATCGCATCGTTCAGGCGGTAGGTGTTGCGGCCACGCGCGACGCCGACCGCGTACTCGATCGCGATCAGCAGCAGGAACACCGGCGTCGCGAGAACGATGATGCGGGCACCTTCCATGCGGCAAGCTCCGTGCAGGCAAACACGTATCGTGCGCCAATCGCCCCGGTCCGCGGATCGGGGTTCGCCCGGCCCCACTCGTCCTCTGCATGCGCGGAATGCGCGTCGTCGCGCGGGAGCCGGTGGACCGGACCCGATCGACGGAGGTCGGAGCCAGCGGTCGGGAATCGATCAGGCGGCGTGCCCGACGCGGTCGCCGTCGCTGAACTCGTCGCGGGCGGAATCGGCCAGGTGCATCGTGTCGGCCCAGCCGACCAGGGTGAAGCCGTCCTCGGTATGGAGCAGGCGGTTGATGCTCGCGTTGCCCAGTTCCCAGGTGCGCGGCGCGTGCAGGTCCACCCGCGAGGCGGCCCGGTACAGGCAATCGAGCACGCCCCCGTGCGCGACCAGCGCGATCGCCTGCCCCCGGTGCGCAGCCGCCAACCGCGCGGCCGTCGTCACCACGCGCTCATAGAAGCCCCGCAGCGTCTCGCCGCCCTCGGGCCCGAAGTCGATGTCGCGCTTGCGCCAGCGCAGGGCCTCTTGCGGCCAGCGTTCCTCGATCTCCTTGAAGGTGTGCCCCTCGAAGCGCCCGAAGCCACGCTCGCGCAATCCCCGTTCGGCCGTGACCGGAACGCCCACCGCCTCGCTCACGTAGCGAGCCGTCTCCCAGGCTCTTTGCAGGTCGCTGGCGTAGATGGCGTCCAGCGTCTCGTCGGCCAGCGCTTGGGCGAGCCGCCGGGCTTGCCAGCGGCCGGTGTCGTTCAGCGGAATGTCCAGGTGTCCCTGGATGCGGGTGTCGACGTTCCAGGCGGTTTCGCCGTGGCGGATCGCGATGATGCGGGTGACGTGGCTGTAGGGCATGGGCTCGCGGGGCGCTCGGTCGGGCGACGGGCCTGCGCCCAGGTCGGGGGCAGGCCGCTGACGCGTCAGAGCAGGCGCCGGTTCAGCGTGTAGGTGCCCGAGAAGCTCGCCTCGGCCAGCACGTGGCCACGAATCGCCTCGCGCACCTGCGCGCCAGTGAAGTTGCCGTCCACGGGGCAGCGCTCCAGATCCAGCGCATAGAGCGTGAACACGTAGCGGTGCACCCGGGCGTCGTTGAACGGCGGGAACGGCCCATCGTAGCCGAAGTACTGCCCGCCCAGATCATCGTTCCCAGCGAACCACCCCGTGTAGTCGTTCAGGCCGTGACGCGCGCCATGGGATGTTTGCGGGCCGCTCTTGCCACGGTGCGTGAAACCACGGCTGAACTCGCCCTCGGCGATCTCCCGCAGGCCCGGCGGCAGGTCCACCATCACCCAATGGAAGAAGTCCACCCGCGGCAGGTCCGCCGGCACCTCGCGGTCAGGCTTGTTCACGTCGTCGCCCTGGCTCGGCACGTCCGGGTCGTGACAGATCAGCGCGAACGAGCGCGTGCCTTCGGGCACCTCGTTCCAGGCCAGATGCGGGCTCACGTCGTCGGAGAAGGTCACGCCGTCGGCACCTTCGAGCCGCCCGGCGGCGTACTTGGCCGGAATCGGGTCTCCGTCCTGCCAGCTGTGGCTCCAGAGCTTCATCATCGTCTCCTTGTCGAGTTCGGCATGCGGTCACACTCCCCAGACGATCTCCTTGTCGGCGGCGTGCGCCCGCTTCATCATCTCGATCAGCGGCCACACGCGCTGACGCAGCGACACGCCCTCCTGGGGCGGCAGTTCCTTGCCTTCGGCGCGGGCCTCTTCCTCCGCCCGCTGCCGGGCGGCTTCCTCTTCGAGCACCGCGCGCTCCAGCGCGGCCATGGCCGCCGGCATGTCCTGCGGCAGGAAGATTCCCTTGGGGGCCGGCTCGCGGCCCACGATGCGCAGGATCTGATCACCCGAGGGGCCCGTCATGATGACGTCGCCCGCGGCCTTGGACTTGAACTTGTACAACATCGTCAACGGTACATGTACGCGCGATTGAACGGATAGGTCGATTGTGCGCCGCGCAACGGGCCATCCTCCAGATGCCCGCTGGGACGCGAGGCAAGCAGTTGAAACAGGGAGATCCACCCGCGCTCGAAACTCATGGCGCAGCCCGCCAGGTACAGCCGGTAGGCCCGCACCGTGCGTTCACTGGTCAGCTCGCGGGCCCGATCCAGCTGCCGCTCCAGTGCGTCTGACCATGCCCAGAGCGTGCGCGCGTAGTGCGGCCGCAGGCTCTCGGCGTCCAGCAGCTCCAGTCCGCCTCGCGCCAGGGCCTGCGCGACCCGCGAGACGTGTTCCAACTCCCCGCCCGGAAAGATGTACTTCTCGATGAAGTCGCCCATCCCCCCGCCCAGTTGGGAGTTGTACACGCCCCCGGCGGTGATACCGTGGTTCATGACCAGCCCGCCGGGCTTGAGCAGCCGGCGGATCTTGGCGAAATAGGACGGCAGCTGCGCCCGTCCCACGTGCTCGAACATCCCCACGGACGCTATGCGGTCGTAGGGCTCGTCCTCCGGCACGTCCCGGTAGTCCATCAGCCGGATCGACACGCGCCCGCCCAGCCCCCGCTCCTCGATCAGCCGGTTGACGTAGGCATGCTGGTTCTTCGACAGCGTGATGCCGGTGCCCTGCACCCCGTAGTGCTCGGCCGCCCACAGCAGCAGCCCGCCCCAGCCGGCGCCGATGTCCAGGAAGCGCTGCCCGGGCTGCAGGTCCAGCTTGCGGCAGATGTGGTCCAGCTTGGCCTCCTGCGCCTGCGCCAGCGTCATGTCCGCATCGCGGAAGTAGGCGCACGAGTACACGCGCCGCGGATCCAGCCACAGGGCGTAGAAGTCGTCCGAGACGTCGTAGTGGAATTCGATCTGCCGCGCGTCGCGTTCCTTCCGGTGCCGCAGCTTCGAGCGCCAGCCCGCCAGCCATCGCTGCCAGGGGGACGGCTCGCCCGCCTGCACCGGATCGCCCACCAGCGTCGCGGCCACGGCCATGACGTCGCGCATCCCGCCCTCGATCTCGACACGCTGCTGCACGTAGGCGTCGGCCAGGTCGCCGACCTGCCCGCGCGCGAGGGTCCCCAGCCAGCGGGGCTCGGCCAGCCGCAGCCGCACCTGCGCGTCCGCGCGCCCGGCCTGGCCTCCGGGCCACTCGAGGGCCACGCTCAGCGGCAGCGCCTCCAGGCGCTGTTCGATCAAGCCCGACCATCCCTGCATCTCCTACCCTCCCGCCTAAGAGTGACAGATTGCGTGCAGGGCCGAGTCTTGCGCAAGCTGGCGGCGCGGGCAAGACAGGTGCCGGTCCGTTCGTCCAGCGCGCACCGGTCCCCCCGGCCTGGCGAAGGCCACGGGGCCGAAGGTGTCAACCACCTGATAGCATCGAAACATGACGCTTCAGGTGTTCGGCTTGCCCGTGGCGCGCGGCGTGGCGATCGGCCGCGCGGTCCTCGTCGCTTCCAGCCGCGTGGACGTGGCGCACTACTTCATCGGCCCCGAGCAGGTCGAGCAGGAGATCGCGCGCCTGCGCCAGGCGCGCGACGCCGTCGCCGAGGAGCTGGAGAAGCTCAAGCGCGAGGTCCCCGAGGACGCACCGCCCGAACTCGTCGCCCTGCTCGACGTCCACCTGATGCTGCTGCACGACGAGGCGCTGACCGGCGCCACCAAGCAGTGGATCAGCGAGCGCCACTACAACGCCGAGTGGGCGTTGTCCGCCCAGCTCGAGGTGCTGGCCCGTCAGTTCGACGAGATGGAGGACGAGTACCTGCGCGAGCGCAAGGCCGACATCGAGCAGGTCGTCGAGCGCCTGCTGCGCGCGATGAGCCGCAGCGCCGTCTCCCCGCTCGCGGCCGTCTCGCAGCGGCGCGACGGCGACTGGGGCGGCGAGGAGCCGCTCGTGCTCATCGCCAGCGACATCGCCCCCGCGGACATGCTGCAGTTCAAGCGCAGTGTGTTCCAGGGCTTCGTCACCGACGTCGGCGGGCGCACCTCGCACACCGCCATCGTCGCCCGCAGCATGGACATTCCGGCGGTCGTCGGGGCACGGGAGGCGAGCCGCCTGATCCGGCAGGACGACTGGGTGATCATCGACGGCGACGCCGGAGTGGTCATCGTCGACCCCTCGCCCATGGTGCTGGAGGAGTACCGCTTCAGGCAACGACAGAGCCAGCTGGAGCGCGAGCGCCTGGCGCGCCTGCGCCACACGCCCGCCGTCACGCTCGACGGCCAGCAAGTCGCCCTGCTGGCCAACATCGAGCTGCCCCAGGACGCCCCCGGGGCGGTGGCGGCCGGGGCGGTCGGCATCGGCCTGTTCCGGACCGAGTTCCTGTTCATGAACCGCGAGGGCGAACTGCCTGACGAGGACGAGCAGTACGAGGCCTATCGGGCAGTGGTCGAGGCGATGCAGGGCCTGCCGGTCACGATCCGCACGGTGGACGTCGGGGCGGACAAGCCCCTGGAGCGGATGACCATGTCCGAGTTGCGGCACGAGCACACGCTCAATCCCGCCCTGGGCCTGCGCGCGATCCGCTGGAGCCTGTCCGAGCCCAGCATGTTCCGCATGCAGCTGCGCGCCATACTGCGTGCCAGCCTGCACGGAAAGGTGCGGCTCCTCATTCCCATGCTGGCCCACGCCAACGAGATCCGCCAGACCTTCGAGGTGCTGGCCCGGGCCAAGGAACAACTGCGCGACGCCGGCGTGGCGCATGGGAACGTCGAGGTGGGCGCGATGATCGAGGTGCCGGCAGCGGCGCTGCAGATGCCGCTCTTCCTGCGCCACTTCGATTTCATCTCCATCGGCACCAACGACCTCATCCAGTACACCCTGGCGATCGACCGCGCAGACGAGGCGGTGGCGCACCTCTACGACCCGTGGCATCCAGCGGTGCTGCGACTCATCGCCGACGCCATCCGCCTGGCCCGCGAGGCCGGCAAGGACGTCAGCGTGTGCGGGGAGATGGCCGGCGAGCCGGCTTTCACCGGCCTGCTGCTGGCCATGGGGCTGCGGTCCTTCTCCATGCACCCCTCGCAGATTCCGGCGGTCAAGCAGCGCATCCTGCGCTCGGACACCCAGAAACTGGCCCAGCACCTGGCCTACGTCCTGGCCTCGGACGACCCGCAGGCGGAAAGCCGGCGCTTCTGGGTGCCGGGCCGCGAGATCCCGGCCGACCGGGCACTTGCGTCCTGAGATTTTTTCATGCTACAGTCTTGGTCTTCGCTGATCGCAACACAACGCGGATCGCGGCGAGGTGATCGCAAGACGATGACCGCGACGCGATGGCCGCAATGAGGTGTGGGGTGGTCGGTGGAGGCGAGCGAGGCAGGCGGCTAGGCGAGGC
>DATMBN010000076.1:0-7635 GCA_035559275.1 Burkholderiaceae bacterium | reverse complement strand
ACCGCCTCGTTGTCGTTGACGCGGATCACGATGCGGTTGGCATCGACGTAGTCCACCACGCCGCCGCGCTTGGCCGTCACGACGG
Source organism: Burkholderiaceae bacterium (assembly GCA_035559275.1). GTDB lineage: Bacteria > Pseudomonadota > Gammaproteobacteria > Burkholderiales > Burkholderiaceae_C > Caldimonas. Next base: position 7,550 of record DATMBN010000076.1, on the reverse strand, counting down.
TGCCGGAGTCGACCGCGGCGACCCGCTCGATACCGGTGCCGACAAAGGCCTTCTCGGGGCGCAGGGTGGGCACGGCCTGGCGCTGCATGTTCGCGCCCATCAGCGCGCGGTTCGCGTCGTCGTGCTCCAGGAAGGGCACCAGCGAGGCCGCCACCGAGACGATCTGCGACGGGGCCACGTCCATGTACTGGATGCGGTCCGGCGAGGTCAGCACGGACTCGCCCTTCTCACGGGCTGAGACCAGCTCGTCGATCAGGCGGCCGTCCTTGTCCAGCGTCGCGTTGGCCTGCGCGATCACGTACTTGCCTTCCTCGATGGCCGACAGGTAGTCGATCTGGTCGGTCACCTTGCCGTCCACGACACGGCGGTACGGCGTCTCGAGGAAGCCGTACTCGTTCAGGCGCGCGTACAGGGCCAGCGAGTTGATCAGGCCGATGTTCGGGCCTTCCGGCGTCTCGATCGGGCACACGCGGCCGTAGTGCGTCGGGTGCACGTCGCGCACCTCGAAGCCGGCGCGCTCGCGGGTCAGACCGCCCGGACCGAGGGCCGAGACGCGACGCTTGTGCGTGATCTCGGACAGCGGGTTGGTCTGGTCCATGAACTGCGACAGCTGCGACGCGCCGAAGAACTCCTTGAGTGCCGCGGAGATCGGCTTGGAGTTGATCAGGTCGTGCGGCATCAGCGCTTCGGTCTCGGCCTGGCCGAGGCGCTCCTTGACGGCCTTCTCGATGCGGGCCAGGCCCGAACGGTACTGGTTCTCGGCCAGCTCGCCGACGCAGCGCACGCGGCGGTTGCCCAGGTGGTCGATGTCATCGACCTCGCCGCGGCCGTTGCGCAGGTCCACGAGGATCTTGACCACGTCGAGGATGTCCTCGTTGGTCAGGGTCATCGGACCGTCCGCGGTGTCGCGGCCCACGCGCGCGTTGAACTTCATGCGGCCGACACGGGAGAGATCGTAGGTGTCGGCGCTGTAGAACAGGCGGTTGAACAAGGCCTCGACGGCGTCTTCCGTCGGCGGCTCGCCGGGGCGCATCATGCGATAGATCGCGACGCGCGCGGCGAGCTGGTCAGCGGTCTCGTCGCTGGCCAGCGTCTGCGAGATGTACGGGCCCTGATCCAGCTCGTTCGTGTAGATGCACTGGATCTCCTTGATGCCGGCGCCGCGCAGCTTCTTGAGCAGCGTCTCGGTCAGCTCGTCGTTGGCCTTGGCGATGATCTCGCCGGTCTCCGGGTCGATCTGGTTCTTCGCCAGCACGCGGCCGATCAGGAAGTCCTCCGGCACGGTGATGAACTGCGTGCCCGACTGCTCGAGCATGCGGGTGTGGCGCGCGGTGATCCGCTTGTCCTTCTCGACGACGACGTTGCCCGACTTGTCCGTGATGTCGAAACGCGCGACCTCGCCCTTCAGGCGCTCAGGAACGAATTCCATCTGCGCGCCGGTGTCCATCAGGCGGAAGTTGTCGAAGACGTAGAAGTGCGCAAGGATCTGCTCGGGGTTCAGGCCGATGGCCTTGAGCAGGATCGTGACCGGCATCTTGCGACGGCGGTCGACGCGGAAGTACAGGATGTCCTTGGGGTCGAACTCGAAGTCCAGCCAGGATCCGCGGTAGGGAATGATGCGCGCGGAGAACAGCAGCTTGCCCGAGCTGTGGGTCTTGCCCTTGTCGTGCTCGAAGAACACCCCCGGCGAGCGGTGCAGCTGGGAGACGATGACGCGTTCGGTGCCGTTGACGATGAAGGAGCCGTAGTCCGTCATGAGCGGCACTTCGCCCATGTAGACCTCCTGCTCCTTGATCTCCTTGACCGTCTTGGGCTGTGCCGCCTCGCGGTCATAGATGATCATCTGCAGCTTTGCCCGAACGGCCGCAGCGAAGGTCAGGCCCCGCTGCTGGCACTCGCGCACGTCGAAAGGAGGCTTGGCGATGTTGTACTCGAGGAACTTCATCTCCACGTACCCGTTGTGCGACACGATCGGGAACGTGGACAGGAACGCGGCCTGCAGGCCCTCGTTCTTGCGCTTCTGCGGAGGCACCTCCTGCTGCAGGAAGGCCCTGTAGGAGTCCTTCTGCATCGTCAGCAGGTAGGGGACCTCGAGCACGCTTTCACGCTTGCCAAAACTCTTGCGGATGCGCTTGCGCTCGGTGTAGCTGTAGGATTTTGCTTGCGCCATAAACACTCCGTGTCGAACGCCGTCCGGCCATGACGGCGTTGCGTTCGGCGACTGGCACCAGACGTTGCGTCTGAAGCTTGGTGGCTGGCCACTACCAGCCGCTGGCGGACAACCCTGGCGTTGCACCACGGTCCGACCAAACCCGGTTCTCCGCAGTCGGATCAGAGAACACTTGGAAGAACCCGACAGGATACCCTGTCAGGCGCTTCCAGGTGTCCTCCAGGGGCGAACCCCTGAAGCGCAAAAAGGGCTTTGCCCCGGAATGGGGCATGCCCCTGCCCCCCGAAAGGGGAGTAAATCGAGCGATTGCCTTCGCGAACGGCCCGAGGTCGGTTCGAGACGCCCAGCCGTACCGGGGTACGGCGAGCATCGCAGAACCGAGATCGGGCTGCGCAGCAGGCGAGCGCCGATTTACTTGAGTTCGACCTTGGCGCCTGCCTCTTCGAGCTTCTTCTTGGCCGCTTCCGCGTCGGCCTTGGAGATGCCTTCCTTGACAGGCTTCGGAGCACCGTCGACCAGATCCTTGGCTTCCTTCAGGCCCAGGCCGGTGATCTCGCGCACGGCCTTGATCACGCCCACCTTGTTGCTGCCGGCTTCGGCCAGCACCACGGTGAACTCGGTCTTCTCTTCGGCAGCCGGAGCGGCGGCGCCGGCGGCAGCAGCCGGGGCGGCCATGGCCGCGGCCGACACGCCGAACTTCTCTTCGATGGCCTTGACCAGCTCGTTGAGCTCCATCACGGACATGCTGTCCAGGGCGGTCAGGAAAGCGTCTTTATCGAATGCCATTTTGGGTTCCTAAACAGATAGATGCGGGGGTTCGGATCAAGCAGCGGGGGCGGCTTCGCCACGCTTTTCGGACAGGGCGGCCAGCACGCGGGCCAGGCGAGACACGGGCGACTGCATGAGACCCAGCAGCTGGGACAGCAGCACTTCCTTGCTCGGGATCGCGGCCAGGGCCTTCACGCCTTCGGCGTCCAGGGCCTTGCCGTTGTACGCACCGGCCTTGACGACCAGCTTGTCGTTGCCCTTGGCGAAGTCGGCAAGGACTTTCGCGGCGGCAACGGCGTCTTCCGAAAAGCCGTAGATCAGCGGACCGGCCATGTTCTCGGCCGCCACTTCGAACGGGGTGCCAGCGACGGCGCGGCGGGCAAGCGTGTTCTTCAGGACGTGCAGGTACACGCCTTTCTCACGCGCCTGCCGGCGCAGCTGGTCCAGTTGAGCGACGGTGAGGCCACGGTACTCCGCCAGTGCGAGCGTCTGCGACTTGGCCGCCTGGGCCGCCACTTCCGCCACAACGGCTTGTTTCTCGTTGCGATTCAGACTCAAGGTCTACTCCTCACGTCCACACCGGGATCGCGCCCGGTGCACCAGTTACAGCGACCTTCTGTTCAGGACACCAAGCCTGCCTGGCGGCGGGCCTCATCTCCATTCCAGCGGGTGCGCCATCTGCGTTGGCTTTGCGTCGGGCCTTGCGGTCCGGGCGCTCGTTTAAGCGGACCTGCGTCCGCGCCAACGGTCTTTGATAGCCCGGCGGTCTGCCGCGGAAGATCCGCGAAGGGCCGCCGGCCCACCAATTCCTGCCGGTCCCGGGATTTCCCCGGACCCGGTGCTCCGGCACCGCGACGGTGGCGCCGGATTCACGTCCATCTGCGACCCCTCGAACCTGCCGCCCCTTTCCGGAAGCGGCTCAGGTCCTCGGGATCGCCTCCATCACGCCGTCGGCTGCGTATTGACCGAGGCGACGTCGACACGGGCGCCGACGCCCATGGTCGACGACACGGCGATCTTGCGCAGGTACACGCCCTTGCTCGACGCCGGCTTGGCCTTGTTCAACGCGTCCAGCAGCGCGCTCAGGTTGCCCTTGAGCTTGTCGGTGTCGAACGAGCGGCGACCGATCGTCGCGTGGATGATGCCCGCCTTGTCGACGCGGAACTGCACCTGGCCGGCCTTGGCGTTGCGCACGGCCTGGGCGACGTCGGGCGTCACGGTGCCGACCTTGGGGTTCGGCATCAGGCCGCGAGGCCCCAGGATCTGGCCCAGCGTGCCGACCACGCGCATCGTGTCGGGTGAAGCGATCACGACGTCGAAGTTGATGTTGCCCGCCTTGATCTGCTCGGCCAGGTCTTCCATGCCGACGATGTCGGCGCCGGCCGCCTTGGCCTCCTCGGCCTTGGCGCCCTGAGCGAACACCGCCACGCGCTTGGTCTTGCCGGTGCCGTTGGGCATCACGACCGCGCCGCGCACGACCTGGTCGGACTTCTTGGCATCCACGCCCAGCTGCACGGCCACGTCGATGGACTCATCGAACTTGGCGGTCGCGCATTCCTTGACCAGGTTCAGCGCTTCGTCGATGGGGTACAGCTTGGTCGTCTCGACCTTGCCCTGCAGGGCCTTTTGGCGTTTCGTCAGCTTGGCCATGATCAGACACCCTCCACGATCACGCCCATCGAACGGGCAGAACCAGCGATCGTCTTGACGGCGGCGTCCAGGTCGGCGGCCGTCAGGTCCTTCATCTTGGTCTTGGCGATCTCCTCGAGCTGGGCTCGGGTGATCTTGCCGACCTTGTCGAGGTGGGCGCGGCTGGAGCCCTTCTCGAGCTTGATCGCCTTCTTGATCAGCACGGTGGCCGGAGGCGTCTTGATGACGAAGGTGAAGGACTTGTCTGCATAGGCGGTGATGACCACCGGCAGCATCAGACCAGGCTCCATGCCCTGGGTCTGGGCGTTGAACGCCTTGCAGAATTCCATGATGTTCAGACCGCGCTGACCGAGCGCCGGACCGACCGGAGGCGAGGGGTTGGCCTTGCCTGCCGGGATTTGCAGCTTGATGAAGCCGACAATCTTCTTGGCCATGATGAATCTCCGTTCACAAGCCCCGCGGCCAGGCAGGACTTGTTGAGTGCAAACGCAAGGGGCTCGGGCGTCGCCGCCCCTACCCTTGCTCCTCGCGCCGGTGTCTCGTCACCGGCCAGCTACGGGCTGGATATCGCCACAGCGGGTGCGGCGGGCCCCAGCCAGGGCCACTTTCTGATCTTGCCTGCGGCGCCCCCTTCGGGGAACCTTGCCTGCGGCGCTTCGCGCCTCGGCGACGTTTGCCGCCCCCGGGCCGTCAAACCTTCTCGACCTGGTGGAAGTCGAGTTCGACGGGGGTTGCGCGGCCGAAGATCGTGACCGACACGCGCAGCTTGGACTTGTCGTAGTTGACTTCCTCGATCGCGCCGTTGAAGTCGGTGAACGGGCCTTCCTTGACGCGCACCACCTCGCCCACTTCCCACTCCACCTTGGGACGGGGCTTTTCGGTGCCTTCCTGCATCTGGTTGACGATCTTCATGACCTCGTCTTCCGAGATGGGCACCGGGCGGTTCTTCGCGCCGCCGACGAAACCGGTCACCTTGGAGGTGTGCTTCACCAGGTGCCAGGTGTCGTCGTCCATCACCATTTCCACCAGCACATAGCCGGGGAAAAAGCGGCGCTCGGTCACGGCTTTCTTGCCGTTCTTGACCTCGACGACCTCCTCGGTGGGCACCAGGATGCGGCCGAACTTGTCCTGCATGCCGGCGCGCTCGATGCGCTCGCGCAGATTGCGCTCGACCGCCTTCTCCATGCCGGAGTAGGCGTGCACCACGTACCAGCGCTTCGTGGCCGCTTGGCCTTGGGTATCGCTCATCGTCTCGCTCCCTACGTCAGCGCTTCCAGCCTAGGACCAGGTCGTACAGCACCCACTCCAGGGTTTTGTCGGTCAGCCAGAGGAACAGCGCCATCACGACCACGAAGGCGAACACGTAGGCCGTCATCTGCATCGCTTCCTTGCGGGTCGGCCACACGACCTTCTTCAGTTCCCGCCAGGAGTCGCCGGAAAAACCGATCAACCGCTTGCCCGGCTCGGCCGTGAAGAACACGCCCACCGCGGCCGCGAGTGCCACCAGCAGGGCCACGACGCGGATCCACAGGTCCTGCTGGCCGAGCAGGTAATAAGCCGCCACCGCAGCGACCACCAGCAGGGCCGAGACGGCGAGCTTGGCCTTGTCGGCGCCACTGGAGACGGTTTCGACTTGAGGTTGAGTCATTTGCATCACTTCGAACGCGGCGAACGGCTCGCCACCATCAGCAGCAAAGCCCGCCGGGCTTGCGACCCCTCGCGGGGCCCGCCTGCGGGCTGCTGAACCGATCCACCGGGGCCGGAGCCGAGGCTCCGTCGATCAGGTGGTCAGCGATTCGTGGCAGGGGCAGAGGGAATCGAACCCCCAACCTTCGGTTTTGGAGACCGACGCTCTGCCAATTGAGCTATACCCCTACTAAAACCTTTCGCGTTACTCGACGATCTTGGCCACCACGCCCGCGCCGACCGTGCGGCCGCCCTCGCGGATCGCAAAGCGCAGGCCTTCTTCCATGGCAATCGGGGCGATCAGCTTGACCGTGATCGTCACGTTGTCGCCCGGCATCACCATCTCCTTGTCCTTGGGCAGCTCGATGGCCCCGGTCACGTCGGTGGTGCGGAAGTAGAACTGCGGACGGTAGTTGTTGAAGAACGGCGTGTGACGGCCGCCCTCTTCCTTGCTCAGCACGTACACCTCGGCTGTGAAGTGCGTGTGCGGCGTGATCGAGCCGGGCTTGGCCAGCACCTGGCCGCGCTCGACTTCCTCGCGCTTGGTGCCGCGCAGCAGGATACCCACGTTGTCGCCCGCCTGCCCCTGGTCCAGCAGCTTGCGGAACATCTCCACGCCCGTGCAGGTGGTCTTGGTCGTCGGACGGATGCCCACGATCTCGATTTCGTCACCCACCTTGATGATGCCGCGCTCCACGCGCCCGGTCACCACCGTGCCTCGCCCAGAGATCGAGAACACGTCTTCCACCGGCATCAGGAACGTGCCGTCCACCGCGCGCTCGGGCGTCGGAATGTACGTGTCCAGCGCCTCGGCCAGCTTCATGATCGCCTGCTCGCCCAGCTCGCCCTTGTCGCCTTCGAGCGCCAGCTTGGCCGAGCCCTTGATGATCGGCGTGTCGTCGCCAGGAAACTCGTACTTGCTCAGCAGCTCGCGCACTTCCATCTCGACGAGCTCCAGCAGCTCGGCGTCGTCCACCATGTCGCACTTGTTCAGGAAGACAATGATGTAGGGCACGCCCACCTGACGGGCCAGCAGAATGTGCTCGCGCGTCTGCGGCATCGGGCCGTCCGCGGCCGACACCACCAAAATGGCACCGTCCATCTGCGCCGCGCCAGTGATCATGTTCTTCACATAGTCAGCGTGACCCGGGCAGTCCACGTGCGCGTAGTGACGGTTGGCCGTCTCGTACTCCACGTGCGCCGTGTTGATCGTGATGCCGCGCGCCTTCTCCTCCGGCGCCGCGTCGATCTGGTCGTACGCCTTGGCCTCACCGCC
>DATMBN010000075.1:0-57453 GCA_035559275.1 Burkholderiaceae bacterium | reverse complement strand
GGTGGCTCTTCTACCTGCCGATGGCGGTGGTCGGCGTGCCGCCGGTCGTGTTCGCGGCCGTCGCGTTGATCGACCTGCTCTATCAGTACTGGGTGCACACGCAACAGATCGGCCGGCTCGGCTGGTTCGACCGCGTGTTCTGTGCGCCGAGCAACCACCGCGTGCACCACGCGGTGAACGACAAGTACGTCGACAAGAACTACGGCGGCATCCTGATCGTCTGGGACCGGCTGTTCGGCACGTTCGAGGAAGAGGACGACGCCGAACCCTGCGTATACGGCACCCGCTCGCCGCTGCGCAGCTGGAACCCGATCTGGGCCAACCTGCAGGTCTACCGCGAGCTGTGGCTCGATTGCTGGCACGCCGAGCGCTGGAGCGACAAGCTGCGCGTGTGGTTCAAGCGACCGGGCTGGCGTCCGGCAGACGTGGCGGCCCGCTACCCCAAGGCGCCCTTCGACCTCGCGCAGGTGACGCGCTACGACCCGCCGGCCAGCCGTGGGGCGCAACTGGCGGCTGCCCTGCTCTTCCTCGCGCTGCTCGGCGCCACGGCCGCCTTCCTCTGGAACGCACACCTGTGGCCGCTGTCGATGCAAGCCGGTTATGCAGCGGCGATCGTGGGGGGACTGTGGCTCGTGAGCTGGTTGACGAGTGGCCGGGCAAGGCGAGCCCAGGACCCTTCGCGCGAGGGCGTCGCGGCTTGATTTGATTCGTTACCCGCAGCGCCGGACACCGCCCGCTGGCAGGAGCCCTTCACCTGTCGAACAGGTCCGGCGCGAGGCCCGGCTTGGGCGGCGGCTGCAGCCCCAGGTGCCGGTAGGCCGCCAGGGTCGCGATGCGCCCGCGCGGGGTGCGCTGCAGGTAGCCCTGCTGGATCAGGTAGGGCTCGATGACGTCCTCGATCGTGCCCGGCTCCTCGCCGATCGCCGCTGCGAGATTGTCCAGGCCCACCGGCCCGCCGTCGAACTTGTGGATCACCGCCTCGAGCAGCTTGCGGTCCATCACGTCGAAGCCCAGCGGGTCCACGTCCAGCATCGCCAGCGCCTTGTCTGCGATGCCCTTGGTGATGCGGCCGTCGCTCTTGACCTCGGCGTAGTCCCGCACGCGCCGCAGCAGGCGGTTGGCGATGCGGGGGGTGCCGCGCGAGCGCCGCGCGATCTCCATGGCGCCCGCCTCGTCGATGGGCGCGCCAAGCAGGCCGGCCGAGCGCGTGACGATGCGCGCCAGTTCCTCGGCCGTGTAGAACTCCAGCCTCGCGACGATGCCGAAGCGGTCGCGCAAGGGGTTGGTCAGCATGCCGGCCCGGGTGGTCGCCCCGACCAGCGTGAAGGGTTGCAGGTCGAGCTTGATCGAGCGCGCGGCCGGCCCCTCGCCGATCATGATGTCGATCTGATAGTCCTCCAGCGCCGGGTACAGGATCTCCTCGACCACGGGCGACAACCGGTGGATCTCGTCGATGAAGAGCACGTCGTTGCGCTCGAGGTTGGTGAGCAGCGCGGCGAGGTCCTTGGGCTTTTCCAGCACCGGGCCGGAGGTCTGGCGCAGGTTGACACCCAGCTCGTGGGCGATGATGTGGCTGAGGGTCGTCTTGCCCAGGCCCGGCGGGCCGAACAGCAGCACGTGGTCCAACGGCTCGCCGCGCTTCTTGGCGGCGCCGATGAAGATCTCCAGCTGCTCGCGCGCCTTGATCTGGCCGACGTACTCGTCGAGCATCCTGGGGCGCAGCGCACGCTCGATCGCTTCCTCGTTGGGCGAGGCGGGCGCGGCCGAGACCACGCGCTGGCGCGGCGGCGGGGCGAAGTCGTCAGTCTGGATGGTCATGGTCGGTCCGGGGAATCGGGCGGCCGTCTTACTTGGCCAGCGCCTTCAGTGCCAGCTTGATGCCCTCGCTGACGCCCACGTCGGGCGGTAGCGCCTTGAGCGCGGTGGCTGCTTCGCGATCGCTGTAGCCCAGCGCGACGAGAGCCTGCAGCACGTCGGCCTGCGTGTCGGTGGTGACGCCCTGGGGGCGCGCGAGTTCGGGGCCCAGCTTGCCCTTGAGTTCCAGCAGCAGGCGCTCCGCGGTCTTCTTGCCGATGCCCGGCACCTTCACCAGCCTGCCGGACTCCTGCAGGCTGACCGCCTGGGCGAGATCGGCCACACTCAGGCCGGAGAGGATGGCCAGCGCGGTGCGCGGTCCGACGCCGGAGATCTTGATCAGCTGGCGGAAGGTCTCGCGCTCCTCGGCGGTGCCGAAGCCGTACAGCACCTGGGCATCCTCGCGCACGACGAAATGGGTGAGCAAGGACACGCGCTCGCCGAGCGAGGGCAGGTTGTAGAAGGTGCTCATCGGGACGTCGACTTCGTAGCCGACGCCGCCGACGTCGATCAAGACCTGCGGAGGGGCTTTCTCCGCCAGCATGCCCGTGAGACGACCGATCATCGCCGGATTATCCCCGCGCTCGAACCCTCACGACGACAGGCGCGCGGCCGCATGCTGCCCGGGGGGACAACCGGACCGGGACCCGGGGGCCCGGCCGCTCAACGCGGCGATCGCTTGAAGAGCCCGAGGCGCTGCGCCTCGAGCGCGGCCTCGGCGCGCGAGGACACGTTGAGCTTGCGGTAGATCTGCTTGACGTAGTCGGCGATGGTGTGGCGCGACAGCCCAAGCTGCACGCCGATCTCCGGCAGCGTGAAGCCCTTGGCCACCCGTAACAGCACCTCGTTCTCCCGCTCCGTGAGCTGCACCGCCGGCAGCAGGGGTTCGGCCTGTTGCGGCTGGTTGCGCGCTTGCGAGGCGAAGTAGGCGATCACCCTGCGCGCTATGGACGGCGACAAAGGCGGCTCGCCCTGGGTGATGCGCTGCAGTTGCTCGGCCAGTTGCTCCTTGGGCTGTTCCTTGAGCAGGTAGCCGAAGGCGCCCGCCTGCAGCGCAGGGAAGAGGTGGTCGTCGTCGTCGTGGATGGTGACGACCACCGCCTGCGCGTCGGGCTGCGACTCGCGCAGCGCCGCGACGACCTCCACGCCCGAGCCGTCGGGCAGGCCGAGGTCGATGAGCGCGAGATCGAAGCGCAGCGCCGTGATCTGCTCCAGTGCGTCGTGGACCCTGGCGCTCTCGGACACGCGCGCCGCGGGAAAGACCTGCAGGACCAACGTCTTGAGCCACTGGCGGATCTCCGGGAGGTCTTCGAGTAGCAGGATGTGCATGGCGTGCTCGGTCGCTCCGGCAGGGGCGCTTGTGGGGTGTAGTCAAATGTACCAGCAGCCCGGAGTCGGCTCCATCGTCCGTCCGGGGGGGTGGCGGGCACGGCGCAGGCCGGGGGCGCGCAGCCCGCCGGACGCCCTCCGGCCGTCACAGCGGCAGGGTCAGCCGGATCACCGTCCCGAAGCCCGGGCCCGACTCGACGAGGCATTGGCCGGACAGTTGCTTGGCCCGCCGCTTCATGCTGGCCATGCCGTGACCGCGGTCGAGCTTGCCGTCCAGCTCCAGCGGGATGCCGCGGCCGTTGTCCTGGATCACCAGGTTGAAGTCGGTCTCGTCGATGACACAGCGGATGGTGCATGCGCTCGCGCCACTGTGCTTGAGGATGTTGCTGATCGCCTCGCGCAGGATCCGGGTGGTTTGCACATAGGCGCGCGCCGAGAGGTGTCTCTCGTCGTTGTCGTGCTCGGTCATCCAGTCCACCTGCACCGCGGCCTGGCCCAGGCGCGAAACCGTCTCGGCCCGCCAGTCGGCCAGCGCGTCCGCCACCTTCACCGGCTTGCCGGTCAGCCCGCGCACCGACAGGCGCATCTCCTCCAGCGCCTCGCGCGCCAGCGTGGAGATGCGCTCGTCGCTGCTCGTGTGCACGATGGTCAGGAGCTTGGCACCCAGGTCGTCGTGCAGGTCCCCGGCGATGCGCTTGCGTTCGGCCTCGGCCACCTGCTCGATGCGGGCCTCGGCCATCTGCGCGTAGCGCTGCTCGATCTCGGCGCTGCGGCGCGAGATCTCCTCCTCCAGGGCGGAGCGCGCCGCATCCGCCGCCTCGAGCGCCGCCGCACAGTAGCGTGCGGCGATGACGGCAAGTGCGACGAGCAGGATGGGCAACGCGAATTCCGTCGGCTGGTTGGGAGGCAGTTCCACCAGCGCAGCCTGGACGGCCCATTCCACCGCCCCGAAGGCCAGCGTGACCACGCCGCCCGCGATCACCCACCGCCCGCGTGGCCGGCCGATCCTGCGCCAACGGCTCGCCGCCAGGGCCACCGCGAATGCGGCCTCCACCCAGAGCACCGCCCACCAGCCCACGGCCAGTTCATGCACTTGGGCCGGCCGGGCCAGGGCGATCGAGGCCGGCACGAGCAGGCATTGGAGCGCGAGCCCCGCGTCGACCCAGCGGCGGCGCATGCCCTCGTAGCGCTGCAGCCACAACAACGCGCACGAGGTGACGCCTGCCACGAGCGCGGCAAGGACCGGCCACGCCCAGGCGTTCGACGGCAGCAGCGACTGCCACCAGGCGCGCGACGAGAGCGCCGCCGCCCCGACGAGCACCACGCCCGCGTAGAGCGGCACGGCCGCCCCGCCACGCCACCAGGCCATCATCAACCAGCCGAACGCGAACAAGGCGAGCGTGCCGGCCAGGGCGAGCGGCATCCACCCCACCCAGGCCAGCTGTCGTTCCTCGCGCCGCCGCAGCGTCGGCTCGTCGCCGATCCGCGGGGCTGCCATGTATCCCGCGTCCTGTCGCAGCAGCACGGCCTCCAGCCCTCGCGCACGCAACTGCAGTTGCAACTCGCCCCCCCGCGTGGCGTCCGGCGGGAGCACCGCGACGTGGGGGCGGTGACAGCTCGCCGGCCCCTCGTGGGGCCGATGCGACACCAGTACCCCGTTCCAGCGCACCTCGAGGTCTCCGCAGACGCGGGGCAGGTACACCGCCCTGGGGACGGACGCCGCCGGCGCAGGCGGCACCGCCAGGCGGTAGGTCACGGTGCCCTCGAAAGCCCGGCGGGTCGCCGCCCAGTCGTCCGGCAGGCGCACCGATTGCCGTGGCTCGCTTGCGCCCCCTTGCGATGGTTGCACTCGTTCCACGCTCGCCCGCTCCAGCACCCAGACCGTCGGTTCGGCCGCTACCGCACCGGCCGTGGCAAGGAATGCCCAGGGCAGGATCCGTGCGGCGCCCGCGAGCGCGGCGCGAACGGCGGAACGTGCAAGCGCGTGGCAGCGGGCCGCCGCAGGCAGGGCTGTCACGGGGCGGTCGCGGCGGCAAGGCGGTGGGGCTGGCCGCCGTACGCCGCGCAAAGGCAAGGAGATCATGGCCCGGGATTCTGGGGGAAGCGTGCATCGACGGACAATCCGAGAATGAGGGGCGCCGACGCGGCCGCCCCACGGCCTCCGGAATAGGCACCACCACTGCAACGGACACACGTGATACTGCGACACGCCTTCATCCCGCTCGACAATGAGCGCCTGTCCCACCTCTGCGGCACGCTGGACGAGCACCTGCGCAGCATCGAGGCCGCGCTGGACGTCTCCATCACCCGCCGCAACGAGTCCTTCCGAGTGGAAGGCGCGAAGAAGCAGGCCGAGCGGGCGGTCGCGCTGCTGCAAAGCCTCTACGACCGCGCCCGCGCGCCGATCCCGGCCGACGAGTTCCAGCTCGCCCTGGTCGAGGCCATGCAACCGGAGGACACCCGGCCGGTCCATGGCGAGGACGACGAGGAGATCGTGCTGCGCACCCGGCGCGCCGACCTGCAAGGCCGCACACCCAACCAGGACCGCTATCTGCGCAACATCCTGAGCCACGACATCACCTTCGGCATCGGGCCGGCTGGCACGGGCAAGACCTTCCTCGCGGTGGCCTGCGCCGTCGACGCGCTGGAGCGCAACAGCGTGCAGCGCATCATCCTGACACGCCCCGCAGTGGAGGCCGGCGAGCGGCTGGGCTTCCTGCCCGGCGATCTGGCTCAGAAGGTCGACCCCTACCTGCGACCGCTCTACGACGCGCTCTATGACCTGATGGGCTTCGACCGGGTGACCAAGGCCTTCGAGAAGGGGACGCTGGAGATCGCTCCCCTGGCCTTCATGCGCGGTCGCACGCTGAACCACGCCTTCGTGATCCTGGACGAGGCGCAGAACACCACGCCCGAGCAGATGAAGATGTTCCTGACACGCATCGGCTTCGGCAGCAAGGCGGTGATCACCGGCGACGTCAGCCAGATCGACCTGCCGCGCGGCCAGAAGAGCGGCCTGGTCGATGCCGAACGCGTGCTCAAGCGCGTGAGGGGCATCGCGATGACGCGGTTCACCGCCGCCGACGTCGTGCGACACCCGCTCGTCGCCCGCATCGTCGAGGCCTACGACGCGGCCAAGAAGGCGGACCACGAATGAAGCGGGCCGACCTGCCGGAGCTGCGCCTGTCGCTGCAGTTCGCCGATGGCCGCCACCGCCCTCACCTGCCTCGCCACCGGGTCATGCGCTGGATGCGCGCGGCACTGGAACACCCCGCCGAGATCACCGTGCGCATCGTCGACGAGGACGAGGGCCGTGCGCTCAACCGGGATTACCGCGGCAAGGACTACGCGACCAACGTGTTGACCTTCGACTACGCGCACGAGCCGCTGGTCGTGGCCGACCTGATCCTCGCCGCGCCGGTGGTCGAGCGCGAGGCGCGCGAGATGGGCAAGCCGCTGGAGGCGCACTACGCGCACCTGCTGGTCCACGGCACGTTGCACGCGCAGGGCTACGACCACGAGGCCGACGACGAGGCCGAGGTCATGGAAGCGCGCGAGACCGAGATCCTGCAGGCGCTGGGCTTCGACGACCCATACGCGCGCTAAGGCCCGAAGCCAAGCCGCCCCCCTTGCGGTAGGGGGCGGCCCACGGGGCCAGATGCGAGGCCGGTCCCCGTTCGCGGCCCCGTGCGGCGGCCCAACTCGCGACCAGCCGTCAGATGCGGTCTTCCTCGACCGCGTGGCAGGCGATCTTGACGCCGCGCAGTTCCTGCAGCACCGGCCGCTCGCGCTTGCAGCGCTCGTTGGCATGCGGGCAGCGAGGATGGAACGCGCAGCCGGAGGGCGGGTTGAGGGGGTTGGGGACCTCGCCCTGCACCGGCGTGCGCGCGCGGCCCGTCATGTGGATGTCGGGAATGGCATCCAACAGCATGCGCGTGTACGGATGCCGCGGACGCGAAAACAGCTCGTGCTTGGGTGCCAGCTCGACCAGCCGCCCCAGGTACATCACCCCCACCTCGTCCGCGACATGGCGGACCACCGCGAGGTTGTGCGAAATAAAAAGGTAGGTCAGGCCCTGGTCCCGCTGCAGGTCCTTCATGATGTTGAGCACCTGCGCCTGCACGGAGACGTCGAGCGCCGAGGTCGGCTCGTCGCAGACGAGGAACTCGGGCCGCGTCGCCAGGGCCCGCGCGATCGAGATGCGCTGCCGCTGGCCACCGGAGAACTGATGCGGGAACTTCTCCATGTCCGCCGGCGAGAGCCCGACCATGCGCAGCAGTTCGCCCACCCGCTGCTCGATGGCCTGCGGTTCGGCCAGAAGCCCATGCTCCTTGAGCGGCTCGGCGATGATGTCGCGCACCTTCCAGCGCGGATTGAGGCTGGCGTACGGGTCCTGGAAGATCATCTGCATGCGGCGGCGCAGCGCGCGCCCCTCGCGGCCGGCAAACGCCTGCGCCGTCGCCTGGCCGTCGAAGCGCACCTCGCCCCGCGTAGGGGCATACAGGCCCACGAGCAGGCGGGCCACGGTGCTCTTGCCGCAGCCCGATTCGCCGACCAGCGCCAGCGTCCTGCCCCGTTCGATCGCGAAGCTCACACCGTCGACGGCGTGCACGAACTGGCGCGGCTTGCGCTCGATGACGCGGTTGAGCCAGGGGGCCGAGACGTCGAAGGTCTTGGCCAGGTCTTGAACTTCGATGAGAGCGGTCATGCGTCCATGGATTCGTTCGTGATGCCGGGGCTCAGGCGGCCCGGCGCATCGGTTCGGCGTGGAGCCAGCAGGCGGCACGTGTGCGCCCGGCATCGAGCAGGTCGGGCCGCTCGCGGTGGCAGCGGTCGAAGGCATGCGGGCAGCGGGGGTGGAAGGCGCAGCCCGGCGGGATCGCATTGAGGCGCGGCATCGACCCGTCGATCTGCGTCAACCGTTGCCGGTCGTCGTCCATCGACGGGATGGAGCCCATCAAGCCCACGGTATACGGATGCGCCGGCGAGTGGATCACATCCTGCACGGGACCGATCTCCGCCACCCGCCCGGCGTACATCACCGCAACCCGGTCGCAGGTCTCGGCGATCACGCCCATGTCGTGCGTGACGAGCATCACCGCCGCGCCCTTGTCCTTGCACAGCCGCTTGAGCAGCGAAATGATCTGCGCCTGGATCGACACGTCCAGCGCGGTGGTCGGCTCGTCGGCGACGATGAGCTTGGGTTCGGCCGCGAGCGCCAGCGCGATCACCACCCGCTGACGCATGCCTCCGGAGAACTGATGGGGGTAGTGGTCGATGCGCTGCTCGGCCGCCGGAATGCCGGTGTCCTTGAGCAACTGGATCGCCCGCTGGCGGGCCTCCGCGGCGCTGACCGGCAGGTGCGTCTGGATGGTCTCGACCAGCTGCCGGCCCACCGTATAGAGCGGATTCAGCGACGTCAGCGGGTCCTGGAAGATGGCGCCGATCTTGCGGCCCCGGATCCGGCGCATCTGCTCGTGCGGCAGGTTGTCGATGCGCCGTCCCTCGAGCAGGATCTCGCCGCCGGCGATGCGCCCGGGCGGCTCGAGCAGGCCGATGATGGATGCGCCGGTCAACGACTTGCCCGCGCCGGACTCTCCCACCACACCGAGGATCTCGCCTGCGGCGATGTCGAACGAGACGTCGTCGAGCGCGACGAGCGTCCCGCGGCGAGTGGGGAACTCCACGCGCAGGTGCCTCACTTCGAGCAAAGGGGAACTCATCTCAATGCCTCATTCTGTACTTCGCCTCGAGGGCGACGGATGAAACGGCTTCCCATCGCAGGGAACTCGCGACGCACGGGGCGACGGCGCTCATCTCAACCTCGGGTTGAGCGCGTCACGCAGCCAGTCGCCCAGCAGGTTCACGCTGAGGGCGATCAGCACCAGCATCGCACCGGGGAAGATGGTGATCCACCACTCGCCGCTGAAGAGGAAGTCGTTGCCCACCCGGATCAGCGTGCCCAGCGACGGCGAGGTGGGAGGCACCCCCACGCCGAGGAAGGACAGCGTGGCCTCGATGATGATGGCCTGCGCCACCTGGATCGTGGACAGGACCAGCACCGGCCCCGTCACGTTGGGCAGCACGTGCTTGTACATGATGCGCAGGGGCGGCACGCCGATCACGCGCGCGGCCTGCACGTATTCCTTGTTGCGCTCGACCATGGTCGAGCCGCGCACCGTGCGCGCGTAGTCCACCCACTTGGTCAGCGCGATGGAGAGGATCAGCACGGTAAAGGCCAGGGTGTCGTGCGCGTTGGGGAACATCGCGCGGCCGACGCCGTCGATCAGCAGCGCAACCAGGATGGTGGGGAACGAGAGCATCACGTCGCAAATGCGCATGATGACGGTATCGAGCTTGCCTCCGACGAAGCCGGACAGCAGCCCGAGCGACACGCCGATCAGCATCGACAGCAGCACCGACGCCACCCCGACGAACAGCGAGATGCGCGCCCCGTACATCAGCGCCGACAGGATGTCGCGCCCCTGGTCGTCCGTACCGAAGACATAAGTCCACTTGCCCTCCTCCATCCAGGCCGGCGGCAGGCGGGCATCGCCGAGTTCCAGCGTGGCCAGATCGAACGGATTGTGGGGAGCCACCCAGTTCGCGAAGACCGCGCAGAAGATGCAGACGAAGGCGATGACGGCCGCCACGACGGCCACCGGCGAGGTCCTGAAGCTGTACCAGAGGTCGCTGTCGAGGAAACGTCGCCAGGGACCGGGGCCGCGAACCGGTTTGTCGGAAGAAGAAGCGGTGGTGGTTGGGTTCATATAGTCCTGCGGGGGCTGCCCTCACCTCATTTCACGGTGATCCACTTGAAGGGCATGAAGTTGTCCGGCAGCTGCACGAGGTCGATGTTCTTCTTCATCGCCCATGCCAGCGCCTGCTGGTGCAGCGGGATGTGACCGACATCGTCCTGGTGGATCTTGAACGCCTCGGCGATCATCGCGTTGCGCTTGCTCTGGTCGGTCTCGGACTGGATGCGCTGCGTCAGCTCGTCGACCTTGGGGTTGCTGTACCAGCCGAGGTTGAACTGGCCCTGTCCCTTGTCGTTCGGGGTGGACATCACCGCCGTCAGCGGGTTGTGCGAATCATAGGTCGCCGGCGTCCAGCCGAGCATGTAGAAACTCGTGTTGCGGCTCAGAACCTTCGGGAAGTAGGTGACCTTGGTCTCGGCCATCAGGTTGACCTTCACACCGATGCGCGCGAGGTTGGCCGCCACCGCCTGGCAGACCTCACCGTCGTTGACGTAGCGGTCGTTCGGGCAGTTCAGGCCCACCTCGAAGCCGTTGGGGTAGCCCGCCTCCGCCAGCAGGCGCTTGGCCCCCTCCGGGTCGTAGGGAAGGCGTTTGTTGAGTTCCGGGGCGAAGCCCCGGATTCCGGGCGCCACCAACAGCGCGGTGGGGGTGGCGGCGCCGCGCATCACGCGCGTGCGGATGGTCTCGATGTCGATGGCCTGGTAGAAGGCCTGGCGCACCCGCTTGTCCTTGAACGGGTTCCTGCCCTTGACATTGGAGTGCAGCAACTCGTCGCGCCGCTGGTCCATGCCGAGGAAGATGGTGCGCAGCTCGGGGCCCTGCATCACCTTGAGGTTCGGATTGGCCTTGAGGCGCTCGACGTCCTGCAAGGGCACAGGCTCCATCACGTCGACCTCGCCCGACATGAGCGCCGCCACGCGCGTCGCGTCGTTGCCGATCGGCGTGAAGACGACCTCCTCGACGTTGCCCTCGATCGTGCCCCAGTAGTTGAAGTTGCGCACGAGCACGGTGCGCGTGCTGGGCTGGCGTTCCTTCAGGCGGAAGGGGCCGGTGCCGTTGGCCTTGAAGCTCGCGGTGTTCTCGATGCCCTTGCGCCGGTCGACCGGGCGCTCGGCGCGGTTCTCCTCGCACCACTTCTTGCTCATGACGTACACGAGCGAGAGCGCATCCGGAAGGATGGGGAAGGGGGATGTCGTCTCGATCTCCACCGTGTGGTCGTCGATCTTGCGCACGTCCTTGAAGGACGAGGTGTAGCTGCGCATGTCCGATCCCTCGCCGGCGGCGCGCTTGAACGAGAACACCACGTCATCCGCGCTGAAAGGCGTTCCGTCGTGGAACTGCACGCCACGGCGCAGCGTGAATCGCCACACCGTGGGAGACGACTGCGACCACGAGGTGGCCAGCGCCGGCACCAGGCCCAGCTTCTTGTCCCGCCCGACCAGCGGCTCGTAGATGTTGCCCGTGAAGCTCAGCTGCATCGACTCGTTCAGCGAGTGCGGGTCCATCGACTGCGCATCGCCCTGGTTGGCGATGCGCACTGTCTTGGCCGCCGCGATACCGCAAGCAGCCGCAAGAGCCAGGGCCAGCAGGGCGGGTCGGAACTTCATCGTGCTCTCTCCTTTCAGGGCTGCGGGAGGCGGTCGGGGGATGACGGCAGGGGGAGCGACCGTTCCACCAGCGACGCGAACAAGGCCGCACCCAGCGGCAGGACCTCGTCGTTGAAGTCGTAGCGGCTGCTGTGCAGGAACGCCCCCGGGTCGGTCGCGTCGCGCCCCTGGCCCAGCCGCAGGTAAGCGCCGGGCTTGACTTGCAGCATGAAGGCGAAGTCCTCCGCACCCATGCTCGGTGGCATGTCGCGCACCACCTGATCCTCCCCCACGAGCGAGGCAGCGACCGAGGCCGCGAACTCGGCGTGCTCGGGCGTGTTGACCGTGGCCGGGTAGATGCGCTGGTAGTCGAGGCTGGCGGTGGCGCCGAACCCCATCGCCACCGACTCGACGAGGCGACCGAGGCGCTCCTCGATCATGTCCTGGACCTGGGCGCGGAAGCTGCGCACGGTGCCCGAGAGCTTCACCTGTCGCGGGATCACGCTCATGGCGCCCAGGTCACCGCCTTGCATCGCGCACACACTGACCACCGCGTGGTCGACCGGGCTGACGTTGCGGGAGACGAGGCTCTGGACCGCGGTGATCAGGTGGCCGGCGACCAGCACGGGATCCACCGTCAGGTGCGGGTGGGCCCCATGGCCGCCCCGCCCGGTGATGGTGATGTCGATCCGGTCGGCCGCCGCCATCATCGGCCCGGGGCGCACACCCACCTGACCCAGGGGAAGTTGCGGCCAGTTGTGCATCGCATAGATGGCTTGCGCCGGGAAGCGCTCGAACAGGCCCTCGTCGATCATCGCCTTGGCGCCGCCCAGTCCCTCCTCGCCGGGCTGGAAGATCAGGTAGACCGTGCCATCGAAGCGGCGCGTCTCGGCCAGGTATCGCGCTGCCCCAACCAGCATCGCGGTGTGGCCGTCGTGGCCGCAACCGTGCATCACGCCCGTCTTGCAGGAGCGCCAGGCAAAGTCGTTCTCCTCCCGCATCGGCAGGGCGTCCATGTCCGCCCGCAACGCGATGCTGCGGCCGCTGTCCGTGCGCTGGCCCTGGATGACGGCCACCACACCGGTCCTCGCGATGCCGGTATGGATCTCGTCCACCCGCGTGAGCTTCAGCGCCTCGACCACCCGCGCGGCCGTGCGCACCTCCTCGAAACCCAGCTCCGGATGGGCATGCAGGTCGCGCCGGAACGCGGTGAGTTCCGGATGGAACTGCGCGATCCGGCGGAATACGCCCGAAGACACCGGTTTCATCTGCGCGTCCGGTCCCGACCTTCGCTCCACACGAGGCCGCCGCTCAATGACCGCCTGCCCGCTCGACGCGCAGGCGCGGATCGACGGCGAAGTACAGCAGGTCCACGACGAGGTTGATCAGCACGAAGATCAGTGCGATCAGGCACAGGTAGGCCGCCATGACGGGAATGTCCGCGAAGCTCACCGCCTGGATGAAGAGCAAACCCATGCCGGGCCATTGGAACACCGTCTCGGTAATGATGGCAAACGCGATCAGCGATCCCAGTTGCAGGCCGGTGATCGTGATGACCGGCACCAGGGTGTTCTTCAATGCATGGCCGAAATGCACCGCCCGGTCCGACAGGCCCCGTGCCCGGGCAAACTTGATGTAGTCGGTACGCAGCACCTCGAGCATCTCGGCACGCACCAGCCGCATGATGAGCGTGAGTTGGAAGATCGCCAGCGTCACCGAGGGCAGGATCAGGTGCCGCCAGCCGTCCACCGTCAGCAGTCCGGTGGACCACCACCCGAGCGAGACCACTTCGCCCCGGCCGAAGCTCGGGAGCCACTTGAGCGTCACCGCGAACACCAGGATCAGCAGGATGCCGATCAGGAAGGTCGGCAGCGACACGCCCAGCAGCGAGAACGTCATCAGCACCTGCGAGAAGAACGTGCCGCGCCTGAGCGCGGCGTACACGCCCATCGGGATGCCGACCACGAGCGCCAGCACCGCCGCCGAGATGGCCAGCTCCAGCGTGGCGGGCAACCGCTCGAGGATCAGCGTCGAGACCTTGCGTCCCTGGCGCAGGCTCAGACCGAACTCGCCTTGCACCGCATTGCCCACGAAACGGGCGAACTGCACGACGAAGGGCTGGTCCAGCCCCAGGTCGGCGCGCATCTCGTCGCGCTGCTCGGGCGTGGCGTCCTGTCCGAGCAGGTTGGTGACCGGATCGCCGACGTACTGGAACAGCATGAAGGCAATGAAGGCCACCGTGAGCATCACGATGACCGCCTGCACCAGGCGGCGAATGATGAAAACCAGCATCTGAGGTTCAACCTCCGGGGCCCGGGGAAGTCCGGGCCGGCCAAGCAATATGCGCGCCCGCCTCGGTGGCGGGCGCAGCAGCCCCCGACGCGCAGGCGCGAGGGCGTTTCGTCGGCGACGGCCCTGCGGCCGCCGCGCTCGTCAGTTCACCTTGACGCTGCGAATGTCGATGCGGTTGTCTGCCCGGTGGTACAGGTCGATGTTCTTCTTCATCGCCCAGGGAATCACCTGGTTGTGCAAGGGCAGGTGCGAGACGTCCTGGTGCGACAGCAGCAAAGCCTGCTCGATCAGCTGGTTCCGGTTGGTCTGGTCGACCTCCTTCTTGATGCGCTCGACCAGGGCGTCCATCTGCGGGTTGCTGTAACGGCCGACGTTGTAGTTGCCGTCACCCTGGGCACCCACCGAACGCACCAGCGACTGCAGCGAGTACAGCGCGTCGAAGGTCGGCACGCCCCAGCCCAGCATGTAGATGCTGGCCTCGTAGCGTTGGATCATCGGGAAGTAGGTGACCAGCGGCAGGGTGCGCAGCTTGGCCCTCACCCCGATCCTCGCCCACATCGCGGTGATCGCCTGGCAGATCTCCTCGTCGTTGATGTAGCGGTTGTTCGGGCAGGCGAAGTCGACCTCGAACCCGTTCGGGTAGCCCGCCTCGGCCAACAGTTTCTTCGCGGCTTCGACGTCATACGGGTAGCGCACGTCGGCCTTCTTGGTCCAGCCGTTGACCTGCGGGGCGATCAGCGTGCCGGTGGGCTGCGCCAGCCCCCGCATGATGTTCTTCTGGATCGCGTTGATGTCGATGGCCTGGTACAGCGCCTTGCGCACCCGCACGTCCTTCAGTGGGTTCTTGCCCTTGACGTTGGAGCCCACCAGTTCGTCGCGGTACTGGTCCATCCCGAGGAAGATGGTGCGGTTCTCGACGCCATCGATGACCTTGAGCGCCGGGTTGGAGCGCAGCCGCGGCAGGTCGTTGGGCGAGGGGTCGAGCACCATGTCGACCTCGCCGGACATGAGCGCGGCCACGCGCGTCGCCTCGGACTTGACCGGCGTGTAGACGATCTCCGTCACGTTGCCGTCCATCTTGCCCCACCAGTTGGGGTTGCGCACCAGCACCATGCGCACGTCCTGGTCCCAGCTCTTGAGCATGAAGGGGCCGGTGCCATTGGCATTGCGGTGCGCGAAGTTCTCGTCCTTGGACTTGATGTCCTTCGGGGTGACCGAGCGGTTCTTTTCGCTCCAGTCCTTGTCCATCATGCGCAGCTCGGTCAGCTGGCGCAGCAGCACCGGGTTGGGGCCCTTGGTGAGGATGTCGATCGTGTAGTCGTCGACCTTGACGACCTTGTCGATCCCCTGGGTGTAGACGCCGAAGTTCGACGCCTTGTCCATCGCGCGGTTGAGCGAGAACACCGCGTCGTCGGCATTGAAGTCGGCGCCGTCATGGAACTTGACGCCCCGGCGCAGCGTGATGCGCACCTGCGTCGGACTGATCTGCTGATAGCCGGTGGCAAGCATCGGCTCCAGCTTGAAGTTGCGGTCGTAATAGAACAGCGATTCGTAGACCCAGGCGTGGATGCCGTTGGCCAACGCATTGTTCTGCGAGTGGATGTCCCAGGTGGGAATGTCGCTGGCACTGGTCCACTTGAAGGTCTTGGCGGCGACCGGCGCGGCGGCGAAGGCGAGCGCGGCCGCGGCGAAAGCGGCGGCAACCCCCGCCTTGAGGGAATGGCGATGCACCATGAGAGGAACCTCGATATTCGAAAGCCCGAACTTCAGCAAAACCGGGGCCAGCCGCCAAGGGGGATTGCCCTCATGTGTCCCTGCACGAAGCGACAGGCGGCGCTGACCAGGAGGCAAAGAAGGGAAAAACAAAGCCGCCCGAAGGCGGCTTTGCTGCACTCAAGCAAGGCTCGCGCGAGGCGAGCGGTGCTCAGAAGTTGTGCTTGATACCGACGTCGAAGCCCCACTTGTCGTTGTCCAACTCGCCGTCGCGGGCGTAGTCGGCGTACACGGTGGTGCGCTTGGACAGCGGATAGTGGTAGCCCAGGCCGAACTTGGACGAGAGGTCGTCGCTCGGATCCTTCTGCTTGAGCTTGTTGTAGCTCACGCGGAACTCGCCAGGACCGACCGGTGCCACGGCGGCGATGTGGTAGTCGCGGCGCTTGGAATCGTTGGCCTCGACCTTGCCGAAACCATAACCACCGATGATCTTGGCAACGCCGAAGTCGTAGGCGGCCGTCAGGATGTTCCAGTCGGCGACGTTGTCGAAATCGATGCGGCCGAAGCCGACGCTCAGCGGGCCGGCGGCGTAGGTCAGCGCCAGGGCATAGCTGCCGTTGGAGTCGTTGCCCGGAACTTCGTCCATGATCCACTGGACGTGGCCGCGGAAGCCACCCAGGTTCGGCGACGAGTAGGTCAGGGTGTTGTTGGCACGGACGGTGTCGATGCCACCGCCCAGGCTGCCGTTCGCAGCAACGGTGTCATAACCCCAGGGGTCGGCCGCCAGTTGGACGTACAGGAAGTTCGGGGTGTACTCGCGGCCGAAACGCACTTCGCCGAAGTTACCCTGCAAGCCGACGATCGAGCGGCCATGCCACATGGAAGCGGCGCTGCTCGCGTCGTTGTTGGAGCCGGTCTGGCCGACGTCCGCCGCGAAGCGGTGCTCGATGTTGAAGATCGCCTTCAGGCCGCCGCCCAGATCCTCGACGCCACGCACGCCCAGACGGCTGCCGGAGCCGTTCTGCAGGACCATGTAGTCGGTACCCAGGTTGCGGGCGACGCTCAGGTCGACACGGCCGTAGAGCGTCACCGACGACTGCGCAGACGCCGCACCGGCGAACGCGCCCAGCACGGCGAGAGCGAGAAGAGATTTTTTCATTGCAACTATCTCCTAGGTTGAACAAGAGGCCCTGAGGGAGACTTTTGCTGCCTCCTCTTCAGGCCAACCTCCTCGCGGAAGTTGCCGTTATTCCACCAGACCGATCCACGTGAGGCCAGCTTTGCCCTTGGATTCCGGCCACGTCTGTTGCCTACGCACAACGGCCTCCGATCGATGGGGAAGGCCCTAACACGGTGCTGCTCGCCGCACAATGCGGGCTCGCGAGAGTAGAGCCACACTTTTCCAGGAGTAAGCCCTGATGTCCGCCCTCGACACCCTCATTGGCACGGCCGACAACGCGTTGCGTACCGTCTTCGGCGTGCATCGCGCGGGTCGCCCTCGCCCGGCCGTGGCGGGGCCGGCGCCCGAGTTGTCTGAGGACGAGCGCCGCCTGGCGGCGGCGCTGATGCGGGTCAACCACGTCGGCGAGGTCTGCGCGCAGGCCCTCTACACGGGCCAGGCCCTGGCCACGCGGGACCCGGTGCTCAAGGCCCATCTGGAGGAGGCGGCACGGGAGGAGACCGACCATCTGGCGTGGACCGCGGAGCGGGTGCGCGAGCTCGGGGGGCGCACCAGTCTGCTCAACCCGCTGTGGTACGCCGGGGCCTTTGCGATCGGCGCGGTGGCTGGCCGCATCGGCGGCGATCCAGTGAGCCTGGGCTTCGTGGTGGAGACGGAGCGGCAGGTGGAGCAGCACCTGGAGGGGCACCTGGGTCGACTGCCCGAGAAGGACACTCCCTCGCGCGCGATCGTGGAACAGATGAAGGCCGACGAGGTGCGGCACGGCGACCGCGCGCAAGCGGCGGGGGCGGTGCAGCTGCCCCTGCCGGTGCGCCTGGCGATGCGCGCGGCCGCGAAGGTGATGACCACGACCGCGCACTACATCTGAGCGGCCCTCGCGTCTTTCCGCCCCCGGGGCTTGCGCCCCACCCCCCCGTGGGGGTTGCGGCCCGGCTTCGGGCGGCCGGGCGCCGGGCATGCATGTCGCCCCCCGGGGCTGCGCCCCACCCCCCGAGGGGGTCGCGGCCCGGCTTCGGGCGGCCGGGCGCCGGGCACGCATGTCGACCCCCGGGGCTGCGCCCCACCCCCCATGGGGGTTGCGGCCCGGCTTCGGGCGGCCGGGCGCCGGGCCTTGTGTGTCCGCCCCCGGGGCTTGCGCCCCACCCCCCGCGGGGGTTGCGGCCCGGCTTCGGGCGGCCGGGCGCCGGGCCTCAGCCCCTGAGGAAGGCGTCGTAGCCCGTCTTGAGGATGAGCGCGGAGACGACGACGAGGAACATCACGCGCACGAAGCCCGTGCCGTGCTTGAGTGCCAAGCGCGTGCCCAGCAGGCTGCCGGCCACGTTGGCCACCGCCATCGCGATCGCGTAGTGCCACCAGATGTGGCCCTTGGCGATGAAGAGCGCCAGCGCCGACAGGTTCGTCGCGGTGTTGAGCAGCTTCGCGCTGGCCGAGGCGTGCAGGAAGTCGTAGCCCAGCAGCCGCACGAAGAGGAAGACGAAGAAGCTGCCCGTGCCCGGGCCGAAGAAGCCGTCGTAGAAGCCGATCACCAGGCCGATGGCGCTGGCGATGAGCGCCTCGGTGCGGCCCTGGTAGTGGCGGGTGTGATCCCGGCCCAGGTCCTTCTTCGCGAAGGTGTAGACGAGCACCCCCAGCAGGATCAGCGGCAGCGCCTTGCGCAGCCCGTCCGGCGGCACGACGGTGACCGTCCACGCGCCCAGCGCGCTGCCCACGAGCGCGGCGATCGAGGCCGGCAGCAGGGCGCTCCACACCATCTGCACCCGCCGCGCGTACTGCACGGTCGCCCAGGCCGTGCCCCACACCGCCGCGCCCTTGTTGGTGCCGAACAGCGTGGCCGGCGCCGCCGTCGGGAAGACGCTGAACAGCGCCGGCACCAGGATCAGCCCCCCGCCGCCCACGATGGCATCCACGAAGCCGGCGAACAGGGACGCGATGGTGACGACGACGAATTCGAGCATGGGCGGGGCAAGACGCAGGACCGGAGAAAAGCGGCGATTGTCTCGCAAGCCCGAAAAAACAAAGGGCGCTGGTTTGCACCAGCGCCCGGTGAGGGTGACGTCTCATGCCGGCGTCACGCTCTCCTTTCGAGTCGTTGTTACTTGCTGTCTCCTCAGTCCCCCGCCCTGCGCGGTGGCCGCCTGTTGAGCTGCCCCGCTGCGAGTGGGTGAGACTGTATGACGCCGTGGCCGCAGGGGCACTAGGGGTTTTCCTGCCCTTTTTTTCAGCAACCGGCGCACCGCGCACCGGCAACGCAGGGCGCTCAGGGCATTCCCTGAGGGCCTCTCCAGCCGCGGTTCAGGGCCTTGCCATGCCCGGCCCGACCCCGGATGTGCTCAGAGCAGCTCCTTGGGGATGTTGCCCCCGTTCTCGGCCAGACGCTGCAGCACCGCCTTGTGCAGCCACATGTTCATCTGGGCCGAGTCGCCCATCTTCTCCTTGGGGCAACCCAGTTCCGTCGCCAGGCTCTTGCGCGCTTCCAGGCTGCTGTCCAGGCCCAGAAGCTTCAGCAGATCGACGATGGAGGTCTTCCAGTTGAGCTTCTGCGGGTTGGATGCGGCCATCGCGTCGAGCTTGGTCACCACGTCCACATGGGAGATCGGCACCGGAGCGGGTGCCTGCGCGGGCGCGGGCGGGGCAGAAGGGGCCCCCGTGGACGGCGCGGCAGTGGGCGCAGGCGCAGGGGTGGCGGCGCTGGGCGTGGGCTCGGCCTTGCCGCCAAAACCCAGTTTGTCGAGGATCGCTTTGAACAGGCTCATAGAGGGTCCTTTCCGGATGGTCCATGGCGGTGCGAAGCCGTCCTGCCGCTTCGCACCTGCGGTGCACCTTACCTCATGAAGCCGATGGAGACCATCGCCGATGATTGCCTAAGGGCTGTACGGCGTGATGGGCACGAGCCGGGAGTCCTCCAACGCCGCTTCGCGGTGCCGCACGCAGGCCTGGTACTGCGGCATGGCCATCATCGAGCGGAAGGCCGCGACCGACGGATAGCGGACGAGAAAGATCTGATGCCAGCGCTCGCCCGGCGGCGCGATCAACGACGCATGGGCTTTGCCGCTGAAGATCACGCTTCCGCCGACGGCCGCGATCGTCTGGAGCGACGTCTGCGAGTAGCGCTTGTACGCTTCGCGTCCGCTGCAGGCCTCCGCGGGGTCGTCGTAGGCGGCCTGGTAGCGAAAGCGAAGCAGGTTGAGCATGACGATCGGCGTGTCCTGCGGCAACGAGGCAAGCACCTCGAGTTGCTCGGCCGTGAGCGGCCCACTTCGTGTATCCATCAGTGCCTCCATCCCGGCTCCCGAGGCGCCGGCATCCCGCCGTCGGTCAGCAGCGGCGCCGGCCCGCCGCTGGGCGCGCGGAAACGCAAGCCTCGCGATTCCCCGCTTCTTGCCGTCCTCGCAGCGCCCCTGGAAGACCTTCACGCCGGTCTGCGTCGCCATGCCTCGTGGTGCCGGGGAGTTTGTAGGACACGGCGCCAGGGTCAACGTCGCCCAGCCTGGTCTTCCGCCTGATCTCGCACCGCGTCACCGTGCACTTGATGGGCTTCAGACAGGCCCGGGGAGGAGCCGTTTGGCTGTTGGCTCAACAGGGCATTGAGGCCGAAGTGCAGGCCGACCGAGGCTACGACGCGCAGGCCAACCGTGAGTTACTGCAGTCCAACCGCTGAACGCTTCGCGCTCGTCCTTGTGCGCCTGGGTCACTGGTGCCTGCACGATGCTGGCGTCCACGATCTGCCCGCCACGCGGGATGTAGCCGTGCTGCTGCAACGGGAGGCTCACCGCTTTGAAGATCGCGCGCCCGCCCAGACCTCCTTGGACCAGGCGCTGCTTGAAGCGCCACAGCGTGCGCGCATCGGGGATGTGCAGTCCACCGTCCAGGCGGCAGAAGTGCTGGAAGCTCATGCGGTCGAGTACCTGGTACTCGCAGTCCTCGTCGCTCAAGTTGTACAGCCACTGGATGAACAGCAGCCGCACCATCACCTGGTGGGGTACGGCGGGCGTCCGCCGTTGCGGCGATCGGCGCGAGGGCAGGCGGCATCCACCCGGGCGGCAATGGCCGCAAAGTCGATCAGTTCGTCCATTGCCGCCAGGTGGCGATGAAGCCGCCGAGCTTGGCTTGGCGTTGGTCCTGCACGAACAGGTCAGCGCCGGGCTGAGAGCGCCAAGGACGAGGGCTTGATGCGCGGTGTGATCAGGGGCACCATCATGCCGGCTCACGGGCTGGGTGGGTGAGGGAGGTCTCGAGAAGTGCCCGAAGGTGCTGATCTTCGACGAAGCGATTTCCAACTTGGATCAGCAAACTGCCGAGCGCTTCGCCCAGACAGTCAATCGGCTCAATGATCTTTATCACGCACCAGGTGCCCAAGGGCTTACAGGTGGATGAGGTGGTGAATAAGGGGCAGCATGGCCGGCAGGTGAGTTTGGTGAAGGAGCCGTGAGATGGATCTGAAGTCGCTGGCAACACTACTGGTGCAGATCCTTTACTCGATGTATTCTTTAGCAATTAGCCCAGCGTATGTACTATTTCCGCTGGAGCAAGCATCTTTTGAAGTCGATTCAAACAAAAGAAACAAGCAGAAGTTTAGTTTCGATATCAAATCGCACTGTTTTTCGAAGCGTTGCCTGTAAAGTTTGGACTGGAATACGCGAGCAAGCGAGCTGCGACCAACAATGACCAGGAGCGGGGCGCGCATATAAGAGAGTTTTTATTTCCGGGAGGCGGAAATCGCCCAACATTCCCCTTGAGGGTTAACTTCGAACTATATGACGCCAATTCTCATATTGTAATAAGCCATACGAAACAATCTGGGGAGTTGCGCGATGGGTACATCCACGGAGGAGTAACAGTAACATCCGTTTTGGGTGGGCGCTCCTATTACTACCTGCCACCTAGTGCGTACACTGCAGAGTTGCAAGTGCTCAGCGAGGAGCGTGATATCTCTGAACTCATGTGATAAATGATTTTAAAGTCAAATGTGGTGATTGAACCCGCCGGAGAATGCTAGGGCACCAAAGTACTATCGCGAACAATTTCGGGAACCAATAAAAGCCAGGAAAGTAGTGCTTGGTATGTGGCCGAGGGAGGCGCTCTTGGCTTCTGGAGGTGGAGTGTACATTTATTTGG
Source organism: Burkholderiaceae bacterium (assembly GCA_035559275.1). Taxonomy (GTDB): domain Bacteria; phylum Pseudomonadota; class Gammaproteobacteria; order Burkholderiales; family Burkholderiaceae_C; genus Caldimonas. The sequence continues at coordinate 35,626 of DATMBN010000075.1, read as the reverse complement.
GCTATGGCGACCTGCTTCTTAATGTTTAAACCTAACATCTCGTTCGAGGCGGAGGCGCAAAAGCAGCGCGCCGCTCAACTAACACGTTAGATGCCCGTGCGTTCTTGTCAAAGGTAGAAGGCAAAGTGTTCACAGTAGCTTGGCTGGTGTTACTCGGGGGGTTCATCGTGGCCACTGTCGTGCTAAATCAGAACTGTGGAACCTGGGGTCTGAGCTGCCTTGTCTACGCGTTCTTCATTGCGCTTGGTTCAGCAAGTACATCCGCAGTCATGTTCTGGGCTCAAGTAGGAACGAGCCCGAGGGGAACGACGAGGCGCTATTTGGTTCTCACGATGGCTTGCTTGACCACAGCTGTTGCGTTGGCAGGTATAGCCATAGTTCTCGCTACCTAGTTTCGGTAGTCATAGGCTGTTTCCAGTGTTTGAAGCAAATGGGCACTTCGCGTAACCCCATTCCCGAAGGCTGAACCGGCGTGACGGCGCCCGCGTCGTGCAGTGCGGGGTTCTCGGTGCCACTCAGGCCCGTCTTGGCAGCCTTAGCACAGCCCGATGCCGTGCAAAATTGCGTTTGCAGGCTGCAGCGGCGCACCTCTGCCTTCATCGCGCCCACCCGCACGGGGACTTCTCGAAACCTCCCTCACCCACCCAGCCCGTGAGGCGGCACGATGGCACCATGGTCACACCGCGCATCAAGCCCTCGTCCTTCTGGCGCTCTCAGCCCGGCGCTGGCCGGTTCGTGGTGAAAGACGCTTGCAGCGATGATGACAAGGCGCTAGGATGTGTACAAAATGCACGATTGGTACACATCATGCGCACAAACATTGAGATTGACGACAAGTTGATGAGCGATGCCCTTCGCTTGACTGGCCTGAAGACCAAGAAGGAGGCTGTCGAGTTGGGGCTGCGCACGCTGGTGAGACTGCGCCAGCAAGAAGAGCTGCGGCGCTTCCGCGGCAAGCTGCAGTGGGAGGGTGACCTGAACGCCATGAGGACCGACAAGTGATTGTTGTGGACTCTAGCGTTTGGATTGATTTCTTCCGCGGGGTGGTGACGCCGCAGACCGAGCGGCTCGATTCGCTGTTGAGTATCGAGCCGCTCGCGGTTGGGGATTTAATCCTGGCCGAAGTGCTGCAGGGCTTTAGCACTGAGAAAGACTTCAACCAGGCCAGAAGGCTGATGACATCCCTGGATGTGATCACGCTGGGCGGGCAAGAGGTCGCGCTGCAGGCTGCCCGGAACTACCGCGCACTGAGAGCGCAAGGCGTGACGATACGCAAAACCATTGACACGATCATCGCGACGCGGTGCATCGAGGACGACCTGCCTTTGCTTTACAGCGATCGGGATTTCGATCCGTTCGTTGAGCATCTGGGGCTGCGTTCTGCAATGGTGGAAAACTGAGCGTCTAACGCCGTAGCTCAGGGGCGCGCCGCCGGTAGGCGGAGCGTCCCTTGGAGCGCAGTGTCATGCAACACACCGCCTATTTGAGCAATGGCAAGGCTGTTTTTCGGGTGCTGCCACTTTTTCCCGGGAAGTCCTCAAAGAGTGCTCGGATCATCGTGGGGATGACTACGGCGATTTGATTGCTTGAGCCAGAACTGACAACCTTGGCTTCATAGACTTTCTCTACCCACCCCCCACGATCCACTCCGCCGCCCGCTCCGCAATCATCAACGTCGGCGAATTGGTGTTCCCGCTCGTGATCGTCGGCATGATGCTGGCGTCCACGACGCGCAGGCCGGTGATGCCGCGCACCCTGAGGTGGGGGTCCACCACGGCGGTCGGGTCGCTCTCGCGGCCCATCTTGCAGGTGCCCGCGGGATGGAAGATGGTGGTGGCGATGTCGCCGGCCAGGCGGGCGAGTTCTTCGTCGGTCTGGTATTGCGGGCCGGGCTTGATCTCCTCGGGGTGGTAGCGCTGCAGGGCCCGTTGGGCGACGATGCGGCGCGTGACGCGCAGTGAGTCGGCGGCGACCTTGCGGTCTTCGGGCGTGGAGAGGTAGTTCGGCTGGATCGCCGGGGCGTCCTCCCAGCGGGGCGAGCGGATGCGCACGTGGCCGCGGCTGGTGGGGTTGAGGTTGCAGACGCTGGCGGTGAAGGCGTTGAAGGGGTGCAGGGGCTCGCCGAAGGCCTCGAGCGACAGCGGCTGCACGTGGTACTCGATGTTGGGCCACTCGTGCTCGGGTGACGAGCGGGTGAAGGCGCCGAGCTGCGAAGGGGCCATGCTCATCGGCCCCGTGCGGCGCCACGCGTATTCCAGGCCGATGAGCGCCTTGCCCCACCAGCGCGAGGACAGCGTGTTGAGCGTCTTGACGCCTTGCACCGAATAGACGGCGCGGATCTGCAGGTGGTCCTGCAGGTTCTCGCCGACGCCGGGCAGCTCGTGCTTGACCTCGATGCCGTGCTCGTGCAGCAGCGCGCCGGGGCCGATGCCCGAGAGTTGCAGGATCTGCGGCGAGCCGATGGCGCCGGCGGCGAGGATCACCTCGCGCGCCGCGCGCACGGTCTCGATGCCGTGGGGCGTGACGACTTCGCAGCCGGTCACGCGCCAGCCGCCGTCGGGCCGGCGCTCCATCACCAGCTGCTTGACCTGCGCGCCAGTCCACAGCTCGAAGTTGGGCCGCGCCATGCACACCGGCCGCAGGAAGGCCTTGGCCGCGTTCCAGCGCCAGCCGGCGCGCTGGTTGACCTCGAAGTACCCGACGCCCTCGTTGCTGCCCTGGTTGAAGTCGTCGCTGGCGGGCACGCCGGCTTCCTGCGCGGCGCGGGCGAAGGCATCCAGGATTTCCCAGTGCAGGCGTTGCTTCTCGACGCGCCACTCGCCCCCGTGGCCGTGCGCGGCCTTGAAGGCCTCGCTCTGCTCGGCGACGCGCTCCGGGTCGAGGCGCCAGTGGTTCTCGTGCCGCTTGAAGTAGGGCAGGCAGGCGTCCCAGCGCCAGGCGTCCTCGCCGGTCTCGCGGGCCCAGGCGTCGTAGTCGCGCTTCTGGCCGCGCATGTAGATCATGCCGTTGATGCTGGAGCAGCCCCCCAGCACCTTGCCGCGCGGGTAGCGCAGCTTGCGGCCGTTCAGGCCCGCGTCCGGCTCGGTCCAGTACATCCAATCGGTGCGGGGGTTGCCGATGCAATAGAGGTAGCCGACCGGGATGTGGATCCAGTGGTAGTCGTCGGCGCGGCCCGCCTCGAGCAGCAGGACGCGATGGTCGGGGTTGCGGCTCAGCCGGTTGGCGAGCAGGCAGCCGGCGGTACCGGCACCGACGATGATGTAGTCGAAGGTGGGCGCGTCGGCCACGGTGTCTCCTCGTCGTTCTCGTGCCCGGGTCGGACCGGGGCCGCCTCCGTCGGCGGCGGCACGCGGGAGTCTACGCCGTGCGGGGGCGCGTTTCCCAGCCGGGTCGACGTGCCGGCGGTGGGAGGCTGTTGCTCGCGCGCCGCATCGCGCGAGACAGGCAAGGCGGCCGGGCTCCACACCGCGGCCTTCTTCGGCGCGCACGCCGTTCAAGGAATCCAATGATGTGAGTGCTTACTGGACGAGAGCGCCCGGGTGGGTGCCCAGCCCCTCTGAAACCCTCGCTCACCGCGCCGACCGCAAGGGCTTGCGAGAATCCGGCCCCATCATGCTCCGCCCCGCCACGCCCTGGGCGCGCCTGTGGCGCCCGCTCGCGGCGATGACCCTGGTCATCGTCGCCTCCAACTTCCTTGTGCAGTTTCCGATCAACGAGTGGTTGACCTGGGGCGCCTTCACCTATCCGGTGGCCTTCCTCGTCACCGACCTGACCAACCGCGCGGCAGGCCCTTCCGATGCGCGCCGCGTGGCGGCGGCGGGTTTCGCGCTGGCCGTGGTGGTGTCGATGGCGCTCGCGCCCTGGCGCATCGCGGTGGCCTCCGGCATCGCCTTCATCGTCGCGCAGATCCTCGACATCGCGGTGTTCAATCGCTGGCGGCAGCAGAGCTGGTGGAAGGCCCCCTTCATCGGCTCCGTGCTGGCCTCGGTGGTCGATACGCTGGTGTTCTTCTTCCTCGCCTTCGCGGGCACCGAGCTCGACTGGCTGATGCTGGGCACCGGCGACCTCGCCGCCAAGTGGGCGATGGCGGTGGTGCTCCTGGCACCCTACCGCGCGATGCTGCCACGGCTGCACCGCTGGGTGCCGGCCAGGTGAGGTGTCTTGAACTGCGGCGGCGCGACCCCATTTGCGCGCCGCGCGCCGCGGCGGCACTTTTGCCCGCCGCGGCGGTCCCAGCGCCTGGGCCGCAGGGCGATCGCCCGCGGTCCTCGTTTTTCACTCCCATGCAGAAGGAGATCGTTCCATGAACCGTTCCAGGGCTCTCATCGCCACCTTGTTTGCCACCGCCTTCGTTCTCGGCGGTTGCGCCTCCACCAAGCTCGACCAGCCGGCGCCGGCGGCCACGGGTGCCGCGGGCGCCGGTGCCACGACCACCCCGCCGCAGTCGCAGGTCACTACCGTCAACACCGGTAACGCGGCGGCTACCGGCCAGGCGGCCGAGAACCTGGCGCGCGCGATCTATTTCGACTTCGACAGCTCGGTCATCAAGCCGGAGTTCCAGTCGACGGTCAACGGCTACGCCAAGCTGCTGTCGTCGGGCGACCGCCGGCTGACCATCGAGGGCCACACCGATGACCGCGGCAGCATCGAATACAACCTGGCGCTGGGCCAGCGCCGCGCCGAGGCGGTGCGCAAGGCGCTGGCGCTGCTGGGCGTGCGGGAGAACCAGATGGAGGCCGTGAGCTACGGCGAGGAGCGCCCGGCGGTCGAGGGCCAGGGCGAGGAGGCCTGGTCCCAGAACCGCCGCGCGGAGTTCAAGCTGCGCTGACGACTCCGGCCGGTGTGCCGGTCGTCTGCGCCCTCGGCGCGCCGCTTGGCGCCGCCGGGGGGCGCCGGGTCGCGGGGAAGCGACCCGCCGCAGGGCCGCCCAGGGCGGCCTTTTCGTTGCCCGGTCTACGGGCGCACCGGAATCGGCGTGCCGGCCGGCACCGGCACCGCGGTCACGCTGTTCTGCGGCGAACCTTCGATGAGGCGCTCGGAGTAGGTGAGGTACACGAGCGAGTTGCGTTTGCGGTCGACCATGCGCACGATGCGCAGCCGCTTGAAGAGCACCGACATGCGCTCGCTGAAGACCTCCTCCTGCACGGGCAGCGGCTGCGCGAAGGAGATGGCGCCCACCTGCCGGCAGGCGATGGATGCTTCGGCCTTGTCCTCGGCCAGCCCGAGGGCGCCCTTGACGCCGCCGGTGCGCGCGCGCGACACGTAGCAGGTCACCCCCGCCACCTTGGGGTCGTCGTAGGCTTCCACAACCACCTTGTGGTCGGGGCCGATGAGCTTGAAGGCGGTGTCGACGGAGCCGATCTCCTCGGCCGCCGCGCCCCCGATGCAGGCGGTCGCGACCAGGGCGGCGCACAGGGCGCAGGTGCGATGCAGGCGGGAAGGTGTCATGCGCACAGCATGCCACGCGCCGCACCCGCGCGGCAGGGGATGCCGGCGGCTTTTTCCGTGGCACGTGCGCGACGGCGCGGGCGCTCGACGCCGGCGGCGGTTCCCGGGCGCTGGCGGCCGAGCGGCGACGCCGGGGCTCAGAGGGGCCCTTGCAGCAGGCCCTTGCGCTCGATGAACCCGATCACCCGGTCCAGGCCCTCGCCGGTGCGCAGGTTGGTCATCACGTAGGGCCGGTCGCGGCGCATGCGTTGCGTGTCCGCCTCCATCACCGCCAGGTCGGCGCCCACGTGGGGGGCGAGGTCGGTCTTGTTGATGACCAGCAGGTCGCTCTTGGTGATGCCGGGGCCGCCCTTGCGCGGGATCTTCTCGCCGCCCGCCACGTCGATCACGTAGATCGTGAGGTCGGAGAGTTCCGGACTGAAGGTCGCCGCGAGGTTGTCGCCACCCGACTCGATGAAAACGATGTCGGCGTTGGGGAACTTCTCCAGCATGCGGTCCACGGCCTCGAGGTTGATCGAGGCGTCCTCGCGGATCGCGGTGTGCGGGCAACCGCCGGTCTCCACGCCCATGATGCGCTCGGGCTCCAGGGCGCCCGCCACGGTGAGCAGGCGCTGGTCTTCCTTCGTGTAGATGTCGTTGGTGACGACCACGAGGTCGTAGCGCTCGCGCATCGTCTTGCACAGCATCTCGAGGAGGGTGGTCTTGCCGGAGCCGACGGGGCCACCCACGCCCACGCGCAGCGGGGGCAGCTTCTTGGTGCGGCCGGGGAGGGAATGCAAGGTCATGTCGTGCTTTCGGTCGTCAGGAACGGAAGAGGCGCGAGTACTGCGTCTCGTGCTGGGACGAGAGGATCGCCAGCATCGGCGTGTGGGCCTGCCAGGTGGCTTCGTCGCGGGCCAGCGCCGCTTCCACCGCGATGGGGATCGCCTCGCAAAGCGCGCCGAGGATGCGCTGGCCGGCGCTCTGCCCGAGAGGCACCGCCTTGAGCGCGGCCTGCACCATGTTCTCGGCCCAGGCGAAGGCGAAGGCGAGCAGCCCCTCGCGGGCGGCAGCCCCCGTGTGCCAGGCGGCCAGTCCGTACGCCACCGGCCAGGTGGGCGCGGGCGCGAGGGAGGCGAGCGTGAGCAGGCGCTTGCCTTCGACGCCGCGCAGCCGCAGCCACTCCAGCAGCGAGCGGCCCATCTGCTCGGTCTGCTGGCGCAGCTCTGCGCTCTCGCGCGTGCAGCGCACCCAGGCGTTGAGGGCGGACAGGCGCGGCGCGTCGTGGCACTGCCAGGCCGCGTGGACGGCGGCCACGAGCGGCAGGTCGGCGCAGGCCAGACCCAGGTCGAGCTGGTCGAGCAACCAGGCGCGGGCCTCGGCTTCGTCGCGCACCCGCCCGCCATCGACGGCGGCCTCCAGCCCTTCCGAATAGCTGAAGCCGCCCACGGGCAGCGCCGGCGAGGCGAGCCAGATCAGTTGCAGCAGCGTGCTGCCCGGCATGACGGTCGGGTCAGTGCCGGTGGCCGTCATCGCCATCGCGGTGGTGACCGTGTCCGTGTCCGTGCCCGTGGTCATGTCGGCAGTGCGGCCCGTGCACATGGGGCGATGCAGCGGTGACCGCCACGGGCACCGCGCGACCGCCCGGGGCCGCCGGCCCGTGCCCGTGCCCGTGGTGCCCGTGATGTGCGTGGCCATGCTCGTGGCCGTGACCGTGTCCGTGCCCCTGTCCGCTGCCGTAGGCCCCGCCCTCGGGCTCGAAGGGGGCCTCGGTCTCGGTCACGATCAGGTGCATCTGCCGCAGCATGTCGGCGAGCACGTGGTCCGGCTCGAGCTTGAGGTGGTCGGGCTGCAACTCCAGCGCCACGTGGCGGTTGCCGAGGTGATAGGCCGCGCGCAGCAGGTCGTGGGGGCTGCCGTGGTCGGGGCAGTGGCGCACCACCATCACGGGCTGGGCCGCTGCGAGGACGCGGATGAGCGAGCCGTCCTCGGCGACCAGCACGTCGCCGCCGCGCACGAGGGTCCCGCGCGTGAGGAACACGCCGAGGGCGCGCCCTGCGCTGTCGGTGGCATCGAAGCGGCTCTTCTGCCGCACGTCCCAGTCGAGTTCGACGGTCGTGGCGCGTTTGAGCAGCACGGGGGCCAGGCCCTGGCCCTGGGGAAGGAGCTTGTTGACGGTCAGCACGATGAAAGGAGGCAACGGCGAAAGACGCTCAGGATACTGCGCAAGGCGGGGCCCCGGGCCCCGCCCGGGCGACTGAGATGGCGTTCCAGGTTCGCCCCGCCTCGCTAGAACAGGAAGTACCGCTGCGCCATCGGCAGCACGCTGGCCGGCTCGCAGGTGAGCAGCTGGCCGTCGGCCCGCACCTCGTAGGTCTGCGGGTCCACCTGCATCGCCGGGGCGTAGCCGTTGTGGACCATGTCGCGCTTCTTGATGCTGCGGCAGCCGCGCACGGTGGCGATGGTCTTGCGCAGCTCCAGGCGCCCGGCCACGCCCGCCTCCTGCCCCCAGCGGCTCAGAAAGGTCAGCGAGGTGCGCCCGACCGCACCGCCATGGCTGCCGAACATCGGCCGGTAGTGCACCGGCTGCGGTGTGGGGATGGAGGCGTTGGGGTCGCCCATGGCCGCCAGCGCGATGAACCCGCCCTTGAGCACCAGCGAGGGTTTGACGCCGAAGAAGGCCGGCCTCCACAGCACCAGGTCGGCCCACTTGCCTTCCTCGATGCTGCCCACCTCGTGCGCAATGCCGTGAGAGAGCGCCGGGTTGATCGAGAGCTTGGCGACGTAGCGCTTGACGCGCGCGTTGTCGTGGCGCGCGGTGTCGCCGGGCAGGGCGCCGCGCTGCTGCTTCATCTTGTGCGCGGTCTGCCAGCAGCGCAGGATGACCTCGCCGACGCGGCCCATGGCCTGGCTGTCGGACGAGAACATGCTGATCGCGCCCAGGTCGTGCAGGATGTCCTCGGCGGCGATGGTCTCCCGGCGGATACGGCTTTCGGCGAAGGCCAGGTCCTCGGCGATGCTGGCGTCCAGGTGGTGGCACACCATCAGCATGTCGAGGTGCTCGTCGATGGTGTTGATGGTGTAGGGCCGCGTGGGGTTGGTGGACGAAGGCAGCACGTTGGCCTCGCCCACCACCTTGAGGATGTCCGGCGCGTGGCCGCCGCCCGCGCCCTCCGTGTGGAAGGTGTGGATCGTGCGGCCCTTGAAGGCGGCGATGGTGTCCTCGACGAAGCCGCTCTCGTTGAGGGTGTCGGTGTGGATCGCGACCTGGATGTCCGCGTCCTCGGCCACCGTGAGGCACGTGTCGATGGCCGAAGGCGTCGTGCCCCAGTCCTCGTGCAGCTTGAGCGCGATCGCGCCGGCTTCGATCTGCTGGCGCAGCGCGTCGGGGCGACTGGCGTTGCCCTTGCCGAAGAAGCCCAGGTTCATCGGAAAGGCCTCGGCCGCCTGCAGCATGCGCGCGATGTTCTCAGGGCCGGGCGTGCAGGTGGTGGCGAAGGTGCCGGTGGCCGGGCCCGTGCCGCCGCCCAGCATGGTGGTGACGCCGGAAGCCAGGGCCTCCTCGATCTGCTGCGGGCAGATCCAGTGGATGTGCGTGTCGATGCCGCCGGGCGTGACGATCATGCCCTCGGCCGCGATCACCTCGGTGCCCGGGCCGATCACGATGTCCACACCGGGCTGCACGTCGGGGTTGCCGGCCTTGCCGATCCTGAAGATGCGCGAGCCCTTGATGCCGATGTCGGCCTTGACGATGCCCCAGTGGTCGACGATGAGTGCGTTGGTCAGCACGCAGTCGACCGCATCCATCGCTCCGGGTCCGTTCGTGCGCTGGCTCTGTCCCATGCCGTCGCGGATGGTCTTGCCGCCGCCGAACTTGACCTCCTCGCCGTAGCCGCCGGCGCGCAGCGTGTAGTCGGCCTCGACCTCGATGACGAGGTCGGTGTCGGCCAGGCGCACCCGGTCGCCCACGGTGGGGCCGTACATCTCGGCATAGGCGCGGCGGGAGATCGTGGTCATGCAGTGGTCCTGTCGATCCGTGGAGGCGTCTGGGGATGGACCGTCACAGCGGGCCCTGGACCTCGGCGCGGAAGCCCCACACCTGCCGGTCGCCGGCGTACTCCACCAGCTCGACGGTGCGCTGCTGGCCGGGCTCGAAGCGCACCGCCGTGCCGGAGGCGATGTGCAGCCGCATGCCGCGCGCGGCGGCGCGGTCGAAGCGCAGCGCCGGGTTGGTCTCGGCGAAGTGGTAGTGCGAGCCGACCTGGATCGGCCGGTCGCCGGTGTTCTCGACCACCAGCGTCACGGTGCGCCGGCCGGGGTTGAGGACGTGGTCGCCCCCGTCCACCAGCAGATCGCCCGGCGTGGCCATCACTTCCTCCCGCCCCACCACAGGGCGGCGGCGACGACGGCGGCCAGTACGATGTAGCCGAACACGTCGGTCGCGTGCCAGTGGTGCGCGCCCGGCGCGTGGTGTCCTTCGTGCGCCCAGACGGGCAGCGCCAGCGCCCAGGCCGCGCCGAGCAGGGGAAGTCGTTTCATGCAATCTCCTGTGCAGGGGTGCGCCATACCGGTGCGTTCACGCGATCGGTTGGTGCACGGTCACCAACTTGGTGCCGTCCGGGAAAGTGGCCTCGACCTGGATCTCCGGGATCATCTCGGCCACGCCGTCCATCACGTCGTCGCGTCCGAGTACCGTCTTGCCCTCGCTCATCAGCTGCGCCACCGTCTTGCCGTCGCGCGCGCCCTCCATGATGGCGGCGGTGATCAGCGCGACGGCCTCGGGGTAGTTGAGCTTGAGCCCGCGCGCGCGGCGGCGCTCGGCCAGCAAGGCGGCGGTGAAGACCAGCAGCTTGTCCTTTTCGCGGGGCGTCAGTTCCATGGGGCGGACCCTTAGGCCGAAGGTGGGCTTGCTCTGCAAGAGCCGGGCCGCCTCGCCGGACGCGGCACCGAACTTGCGGCAGGCCCGCCCGCCTTTGCCCGCCGCCCAACGCATGTCCGCCTTGCCCACACTGACGCCGACCGAGCCCGCCGCCGCCGCGGAGGGCGCGGCGCAGGGCGGCCCGACCGGCGAGGGGCAGGCGCTGCAGCGCGTCATCAAGGTGCGGCGCGACTACAACAGCTGGGTCGCGCGCGAGACGCTGGAGGACTACGCGCTGCGCTTCACGCCCCGGTCGTTCCGTAAGTGGTCGGCGCTGCGCGTGGCCAACACGGCCTTCGGCGCGTCGTCCTTCCTGGTGCTGGAGGCGGTCGGCGCGACGCTGCTGGTCGAGTACGGTTTCCTCAACGCCTTCTGGGCCATCGTCGCGACCACGCTGGTCATCTTCCTCGCGGGGCTGCCGATCAGCGTGTACGCCGCGCGCCACGGCGTGGACATGGACCTGCTCACGCGCGGTGCGGGCTTCGGCTACATCGGCTCGACCATCACCTCGCTGATCTACGCAAGCTTCACCTTCATCTTCTTCGCGCTGGAGGCGGCGGTGATGGCTTATGCCCTGGAGCTGGCGTTCGACCTGCCGCCGGCCTGGGGTTACCTCGTCTGCGCGCTGGTGGTGATCCCCTTGGCGACGCACGGCGTCACCGCGATCAGCCGGTTGCAGGTGTGGACGCAGCCGTTGTGGATCGCCATGCTGGTGCTGCCCTACGTCTACGTGTTCCAGGAGAACCCGGGCGTGTTCCAAGGCCTGCTGCAGTACGGCGGCACGCAAGGGGGCGGGGCGCGCTTCGACGTGCTGCAGTTCGGCGCGGCGATGACGGTGGGCATCGCGCTCATCACGCAGATGGGCGAGCAGGCCGATTACCTGCGCTTCATGCCCGAGTGCAGGCGCGGCGAGCGGGTGCGCTGGTGGGCCGGCGTGCTGATCGGCGGGCCGGGCTGGGTGGTGCCGGGTTTCCTGAAGATGCTGGGCGGCGCGCTGCTGGCGTATCTGGCGATCAGCCACTCGGTGCCGGTCGACCGCGCGGTGGACCCGAACCAGATGTACCTCGTGGCCTACGGCTACGTCTTCGACCACCTCGGCTGGGCGATTGCCGCGACGGCGGTGTTCGTCGTCGTCTCGCAGATCAAGATCAACGTCACCAACGCCTATGCCGGGTCGCTGGCGTGGAGCAACTTCTTCGCGCGCGTCACGCACAGCCACCCCGGCCGCGTGGTGTGGATGGTGTTCAACATCCTGATCGCGCTGATGCTGATGGAGCTGGACGTGTTCCAGGCGCTCGGCAAGGTGCTGGGCCTGTACGCCAACATCGCGATCTCGTGGATGATGGCCGTGGTCGCCGACCTCGTCGTCAACAAGCCCCTCAAGCTCTCGCCGCCCGGCATCGAGTTCAAGCGCGCGCACCTGTACGACGTGAACCCGGTCGGCGTGGGCGCGATGGGCATCGCGTCGGTCCTGTCGGTCGTCGCCCACCTGGGGTTGCTGGGGCCGGCGGCCGAGGCCTTCTCGGCGGCGATCGCGATGGTCACCGCCTTCGTCTGCGCGCCGCTCATCGCCTGGGCCACGCGGGGGCGCTACTACCTGGCCCGCCCGCCCGCGCCGCCCGAACCCCGCTCGGCCACGAAGACGCTGTACCGCTGCGTGGTGTGCGAGCGCGAGTACGAAGGCGACGACATGGCGCACTGCCCGGCCTACCGCGGACGCATCTGCTCGCTGTGCTGCTCGCTGGACGTGCGCTGCCACGACCTGTGCAAGCCCGAGGCGCGACTGTCGGCCCAATGGCTGGCGGCCGCCAAGGCGGTGCTGCCGCGGGCGCTGTGGTCACGGCTGAACACCGAGCTGGGCCACTTCCTGCTGCTGATGTGCGCGATCGTGCCGGCGCTGGGACTGCTCTTCGCGCTGGTCTACCACCAGGAGCTGCGCGTCCTGGGCGACCAGGGCGGGGCCCTGGCACCGGCGCTGGGGCTCGGCTACCTCAAGATGTATGCGGCGCTGGTGGTGGTCAGCGGCGTGGTGGCCTGGTGGCTGGTGCTGGCGCACAAGAGCCGGCAGGTGGCGCAGGAGGAGTCCAACCGCCAGACGCACCTGCTGATGCGCGAGATCGAGTCGCACCGCCGCACCGACGAGCAGCTGCAGCAGGCCAAGGCGCAGGCCGAGCGCGCGAAGCTGCAGGCCGAGCAGGCCAACCAGGCCAAGAGCCGCTACATCTCCGCCATCAGCCACGAGCTGCGCACGCCGCTCAACAGCATCCTCGGCTATGCCCAGCTGCTGGACGAGGACGAAAGCCTGCCGCCCCACCGCCGGCAGGCGGTGACGGTGATCCGGCGCGCCGGCGACCACCTGCTGTCGCTGATCGAAGGCACGCTGGACATCGCCCGCATCGAAAGCGGCAAGCTGACGCTGGACGTCAAGCCGATGCGCTTTGCCGAGACGGTGCAGCAGATCGGCCGCATGTTCGAGCTGCAGGCGGCGGGCAAGGGGCTGCACTTCGAGCAGGCCTATGCGGGCGCGCTGCCCCAGGTGGTGCGCGCCGACGAGAAGCGGCTGCGGCAGATCCTCATCAACGTGCTGGGCAACGCGGTCAAGTTCACGCGAGAGGGACGGGTGAGCTTTCGCCTGCGCTATGCGCGCGAGATCGCGGTCTTCGAGGTCGAGGATACGGGCCCCGGCATCTCGCCGGACGAACTGCAGCGGGTCTTCGAGCCCTTTGCGCGCGGATCGGCCGCGGGCGAGGCGTCCGGCGGCGGCACGGGGCTGGGCCTGACGATCAGCAAGATGCTGACGGACCTGATGGGCGGCGAGATGACCGTGCACAGCACGCCGGGGGTGGGCACGCTGTTCCGCATCCGGCTCTTCCTGCCGCAGGTGCAGGCCGCGCTCGCCGCCGAGGTGCTGCCGCGCCCGCGCACCGGCTACCTGGGCGAGCGCCGCCGCATCCTCGTCGTCGACAACGAGGAGGACGACCGCGCGCTGTTGACCGACCTGCTGGAGCCGCTGGGCTTCGAGCTGCGGCAGGCGGCCTCGGGGCACGAGTGCCTGGCGCAGCTGGCGGCTTACCGGCCGCACGCGATCTTCATGGACCTGGCGATGCCCGGGCTGGACGGGTGGCAGACCATCCGCACGATCCGGCGCGCGTCCCTGAGCGACGCGCACGTCGCCATCGTCTCGGCCAATGCCTTCGACAAGGGGCTGGAGAACGACGTGGGCATCACGCCGGCCGATTTCCTCGTCAAGCCGGTGCGGCTTGCGGACCTGCTCGACTGGCTGGGCGACAGGCTCGGGCTGGCGTGGACCGAGCAACCCAGGGCCCCTTCCTCGCCCGACCCTCGGGTCGCCCCCGCCGGCGGCGAAGTCCGGCCTTCGGCCGAGCGGTTGCAGGCGTTGGACGAGGCCCTGGCGCTGGGCTACCTGCGCGGCGTGCACCAGCAGCTCGACCGCATCGAGGCCGAGGAGCCGCAGGCCGCGGCTTTCGTCGCCCACCTGCGCGCGCTGGCACGCGAATTCCAACTCGACGCGATGGCTCGTTACGTGCGTGAGGGCCTGCCACGCAGCGAGGACACATGAATCCACTGGCCGCAGACCCTTTCGACCGCAGCGCCTCGGACGTGGTGCTGATCGTCGACGACGTGCCCGACAACCTCTCGGTGCTGCACGACGCGCTCGACGAGGCGGGCTACACCGTGCTCGTCGCGACGCATGGCGACGCCGCGCTGCAGCGCGCGACGCAGGCCCAGCCCGACGTGGTGCTGCTGGACGCGGTGATGCCGGGCATGGACGGCTTCGAGGTCGCGCGCCGGCTGAAGGCCTCTCCCGCGACCGCGCACATTCCCATCATCTTCATGACCGGGCTGACCGACACCGAGCACGTGGTCGCGGCTTTCCAGGCAGGCGGGGTGGACTACGTGACCAAGCCCATCCGCCCGCGCGAGGTGATCGCGCGCCTCGTCACACACTTGCAGGGCGCGCGGCTGGCCAGCCAGGCGCGCCACGCGCTCGACGCCTTCGGGCACGCGACGCTGGCAGTGCGGCTGGGCGACGGGCGGGTGACCTGGCAGACGCCTTTGGCGCGCGAGTTCCTGCAGGTCTACCTCGGCTGCGAGCAGCCGCTGCTGCCGCCTCCGGTGCTGGACTGGCTGCGGCAGGCCGCGGGGCGTCACCACCCGGGCGCGGTGCCCGAGGTGCTGACGCGCACCCTGGCCGACGGCCGGCGGCGCCTGGTCATCGCGCTGCACGAGCCCACCGGCGACGACGAATGGCTGCTGGTGCTGCGCGAGGCGAGCGATGCCGCGGCCATCGAGGCGCTGACGCTGGCCTTCCGGCTCACGAGCCGCGAGGCCGAGGTGCTGTACTGGGTCGTGCAGGGCAAGACCAACCGCGACATCGGCGAGATCCTGGGTGCCAGCCCGGCCACCGTGAAGAAGCACCTCGAGCACGTGTTCGAGAAGCTCGGTGTGGAGACGCGCACCGCGGCCGCCAACGTGGCGGTCGGCCGGGTGCCGCAGCTGGGGAGGCGCTAGGGCGCCGCCAGGGCGGCGCGCCCCTCACGCCAGTGACAACACCTCGGCGACCGGCTTGCGGGGCTTCTGCGGCCAGTTGCCGGGTGCGGGGTATCCGACGGTCACCAGCATCACCGGCACCTCGTCGGCCGAGAGGCCGAACTCGCGGGCCACGCCGGCCGGGTCGAAGCCGCTCATCGGCCCGGTGGCCAGCCCCATGTCCTCGGCGGCAAGCATCAGCGTCATGGCGGCGAGCGACGCCGAGCGGAAGGCCTCGTCCCTTTGCAGCTGCGCGTTGCCGCTGTGGCTGCCGGAGGCCATCGTCACCCAGGTGTCGACCACCGACGCGTCGAAGATGCCGGCATCGACTGAGGGCTGCAGCGCACGGGCCAGGCCCAGATGCGCGTTCAGCGTGCCGCAGATGATGAAGGTGACGGGCGCGTCTTCCACCTTCTGCTGGCCGTAGGCCACGGCCTTGAGCCGCTGCTTGGCCTGCGGCGTGCGCACCGCGATGAACCGCCAGTTCTGGAAGTTGTAGGCCGAGGGGGCGAGCGTGGCCAGGCGCACCAGTTCCTGCACCTGTTCATCGCTCAGGGGGCGCTGCGTGTCGAAGTAGTTGGTCGAGACGCGGCGTTCGAGCAGGGTTCGCACTTGGGACATGGAAGGCTCCTCGGGCAAGTCGGATCGGGAGCCAATGTAGGATTGCGCGAACGCCCGCGGAATAAGCGATGAAGCAAAAATCGATTGCACGAGCGCAATACCATCTCACCCCGTCGGACCTGGAGCTCGTGCTCGCGATGGTGCGCACGGGCACGCTGGCGGGCGCCAGCGAACGGCTGAGGGTCGATCCCTCCACGGTGTTCCGGGGGCTGCAGCGCATCGAGCGCGGCCTGGGGACCACGCTGTTTCACCGCTCGCGCACGGGCTATGCGCCGGCCGAGCTGGCCCTGGCGCTGGCCGAGCAGGCCGAGGTGGTGGAGACGGCAGTGGAGGCCGCGCGCTCGGCCGCACAGCTCCTGCCGGAGCAGGTGAGCGGCACGGTGCGCATCACGACCACCGACTCGGTGCTGCACAGTGTGGTGGGGCCGGCCCTCAAGTCGCTGCGGGAACTGCATCCCCTGTTGGCCTTCGACCTGCACAGCGGCAACGAGCTGGCGGACCTCACCCGCCGCGACGCCGACATCGCGGTGCGCTCGACCAAGCGTCCGCCGCCGCACCTGGTGGGACGGCGCCTGGGCCCGATCCGCCAGGCGCTGTTTGCGGCCAAGAACGGCCCGGTGAAACGGTACGGGCAGGTGGAGGCCGGCCAGGCGGCCTGGATCGGCATCGACGACGCGCAGCCCGAACATCCCTCCGTGCTCTGGCGCAAACGCCACTTTCCGAAGGCCGCGCCGCTCTACCGCGTCAGGAGCCTGCTGGTCGCGGCGGGGCTGGTGGAGGCGGGCCTGGGCGTCGCGGTCCTGCCCATGGTCCTGGCCGCGCAGCGACCGCTCCTGCGAGCGCTCACGCCACCGCTGGACGAGGTGCAGACCGAGCTGTGGCTGCTCACGCATCCGGAGTCGCGCCACCTGCGCCGCATCGCCACGGTCTATGCGCACCTGGCCGAGACGATCCGCCTCGAATAGGCGGCCCTCCCCGGAACGGACGTGCGGGCGGACCGGCGCCGGGGCCCTTCAGGCGCCCCGGCTGTAGTCGCCGGGGCCCTTCAGGCGCCCCGGCTGTAGTCGCCGAGGCCCGGCGTCTTCGGGGTCGTGCCCTCCTGCGACGAGGAGCCGAACAGGTCGTCGTCGCGCACCTGTTCGCCGTACGCGGTGTCGGAGCCGATGGGCGAGCCCATCCGGTTGCGCGACTCCAGCGACTCGGCAGGGTTGAGCCCCTCGGCCGATCCCGTCAACGCGGCGTCCGGCGGCAGGCCCTGGCTGCCGGCAGCGGTGGTCTGCGGCAGCGAAGACGACGGCAGGCGCGTGCGCCGGTACAGATACAGCGCCGTGGCGCCGACGGTCAACAGCAGGGCGGCTCTGGCAATCATCGCGATGCTCCTTGGTGTGTCGGTGGACACGAGCAAGGCGCGGTCCCGCCGACGCGCTTCTCGTCACGCGGCCAGTGCGAGCCCGACGCCCACCGCAGTGCCGAGTCCGCCCAGCGACAGGCCCCCGATGAGCCAGCGGGGACGGCGCGCGCGCCGCCGTGCGCCTGCCGGATCGCGGCGGGCCTCCTCCAGCGACTCGGCCGCGTCGGCCTGCCAGCCGGCCGCGCGCAGCGCGTCGGTCGTGCGCCGCGCGGAATCCTGCCCGGCCAGCAGCAGGGCCCCGCGCCAGAGCAGGCTGCCGGCCAGTTCCCCCGCTGCTGCCACTGCGCTCGCCCAGGCCAGCGGCGCGGCGGTGTACAGCTGCAGCAGGTGCATCAGCGCGGGCAACACGAGCCCGCCCCCGGCGACGCCGAAGACCATGATCGCTCCGGCGCTGCCTTGCAGCAGCGGCGCGGCCCAGCCCGCCGCCGCGCGGGTCTTCGAGCGGGGCGCCTCCAGACGCGCCAGCCACAGGATCAGGCACAACCATGCGGCCAGCAGCGACAGCAGCGCGACGCGCTCCAGCCGCTCGCCGTAAGGCCCCCCGGTGGCGAGCGACCACAGCACCAGGGCGGAGGCGCCGGCGGCCATCGAGAAGGCCGCGAAACCGGCGGCCAGCAGTCGCGGCGACTGGGCCCACAGAGGCGTGCTCGTCGCCGACAGCAGCGGGCCGGTGTAGGTGAGCATCAGCAGGCCCACCGCGGCGGCGGTCCATTGCACGCCGAGTTCCAGCGGGCGGGGGGCGGCGGCCACCCCCAGGTCCGCCAGCAGCTGGAGCAGCGCAGCCAGCGCAGACACCGCCGAGAAGACGACGAGCACGTAGCTGCCGAAGGACATCGGCGAGGTCGGGCGGTAGATGCGCAGCATGTGGAGAAAGCGCCTCGGCGTCTTGAGGTCGGCGATCAGCAGTACCGTGCCGATGCCCGCTGCCACCACGGCGCCGTAGCGCGCCGGCACGAGCACCGACCGGACTGCGCCGGCATCGGACGCCTGCGTCAGCACGAGGGCCGCCAGCACCTGCATGGCGCCGGCCAAGCCGGCCAGCCAGATGTAGAACGCGACCATCCAGCGCCAGTGGCTCGCCTTGAGCAGCGGCAGTCCGTGGTAGCCCGCGGGCGCCGGTGGTTCCGTGCGGCGGCCATGCCGGTGGCGCATCCGCAGGCCGTTCTCAGCCATAGGCCAGCACCCCCCCACGCGGCGGCCGTGAGCGCCGCCGCCGCCGCAAGTCCCGTCGCCAGCGCGGGCGCCACATGCCGTGCCGGCCGTTGCGGCTGCGGCGGCAGGTTGTAGGTCTGCGGCGGTGCGGTGAGCAGGAAGAAGGCGTTCAGACCCCCGAGCGCACGGCTCTCGCCGTCGGGCATCCCGTAGAGCCGCGCTTCGCGCACCCCGTCCGCCTGCAGCTGCCTGACGCGCTCGCGGGCCTGCGCGTGCAGCGCGTCCAGCTCCCCGAACCGGATCGAGTCGGTGGGACAGGCCTTGGCGCAGGCCGGCTCCAGACCACCTTTGAGGCGGTCGTAGCAGAGGGTGCACTTGTGGGCCTTGCCGTCGTCGTCGCTCAGGTCCACCACGCCGAAGGGGCAGGCGGGCACGCAGTAGCCGCAGCCGTTGCAGATGTCCGCCTGCACGATGACCGTGTCGAACTCGGTGCGCACCAGCGCCCCGGTCGGGCACGCTTCCAGACACGGGGCCCGCGCGCAGTGCTTGCAGACGTCGCTGAGCATCAACCAGCGGTTCTGGAAGTGGGCCGGGCCCGGTTCGCCGTGCTCGTCGCGCGGCTCCTGTCCCATGCGCTCGACGAACTTGACGTGGCGCCAGGTGGTGCACGAGAGCTCCCGCGTGTTGTCGTAGCTGTGGCCACTCAACCCCTCGCGTTCGGCGGGCAGGGCGTTCCATGTCTTGCACGCGACCTCGCAGGCCTTGCACCCGATGCACAGCGTCGTGTCGGTGAAGAAGCCGTAGCGCCGGCCTGGCCGGACCGTGGTGCCCGCGGTGAGCCTGGCCTCGTCGGGCAGCGGGCCGGGCATCAGCGAGGCACTCGAGGGCGCGTGGCGGGTGGCGTGGCGGCTGTCAGGCATGGCGGTGCTCCTGCGCGCGGGTGGGCACCGGGCGGGCGGCGGCATCCTGGCTGCGGCGTCCGGGTTCGATGCGGCAGGTCAGCGCCTTGCCCTCGTGCATGCTGCAGTTCGGATCGAGCACGATGCTGGTCAGCACGTTGGCGATGTCGCCGGTCGCGTAGCCCTTGTAGCCGTAGTGCCAGGGCAGGCCGATCTCGTAGACGCGGCGGCCGTCGATGGTCAGGGGCACGAGCCGCTCGGTCACGAGGGCCCGGGTCTCCACGCTGCCGCGGGCCGTCGAGATCGTCACCCAGTCGAGCGAACCGATGCCCAGTTCCTCGGCCAGCTCGGGCGGGATCTCGCAGAAGCCCTCGGGCTGCAACTCGGCCAGCAACGTGCTGCCCCGCGTGGGGGCGCCGCCGCAATGGTGCTCGGTCAGGCGGTACGTGGTGAGCACGTGCGGATGCTGCGGGTCGGGGCTGGGGTGGTAACGGTTGTCCTCGCGCTCGTAGGTCTTGGCCGCCGGATTGGCTCGCTGGGCGTAGAGCAGGTTGCGCACCGGCGACTCCATCGGTTCGTAGTGCGTCGGCAGCGGGGCGTCCTTCAGTCCTGCAGGCGAGAAGAGGGCGGCCTTGCCGTCGGCCATCATCACGAAGGGATGGTGGCCGGCGTGCGCCTCCATGCCGCGCAGTTCCCGTTCGTGGTCCGGCGTGTGGCCCGGTTCCTTGGTCTCGTCGAAGTCTCGTCGGGGCTCTCCCACTGGCCGGCCTCGGCGTTCCACCACACGAGCTTCTTGCGCTCGCTCCAGGGCCGGCCTTGCAGGTCGGCCGAGGCGCGGTTGTACATGGTGCGCCGGTTGGCCGGCCAGGCGTAGCCCCAGCCGAGGTGCGTCCCAGGCTCGTCGTGCGCGTCGGCCTGCCGCGCGCGGGCCCGGTTGTCGTGCTCAGACGGGAAGATGCCGCTGTACGCCCAGCATCCGCACGCGGTCGAACCATCGTCCGCCAGGTCCTTGAAGCTCTCGACCTGGCGCCGGTCGGCCATGCGGTAGCCATTGATCTCGCGCAGGACCTGCTCGGCATCCGGCTCGCCGCGCGCGTCCTTCTCGCGGTAGTCCCAGGTCAGCGCCTGGATCGCTCGATCCTCGGGTCGGGTGCTGTCGGCGTACAGGGCCTTCAGCCGCTTGCCGAGCTGGTAGACGAACCACAGGTCCGAGCGGTTGTCGCCAGGTGCCTCGACCACGTGGTCGTGCCACTGGATCAATCTGTGCTCGTTGGTGAAGCTGCCGGCCTTCTCTCCCGCGAGCGAGGAGGGCATCAGGAACACCTCGGTCTTGATCTGATCGGGCCGCAGGCCCAGCGCCTTCAGCGCCGGGCTGTCCTTCCAGAAGGCGGCGCTCTCGGTCTCGGTGCTGTCGCGCACCACCAGCCAGTCCAGCCGGGCCAGGCCCTGCTGCACCACCTGCGCCGAGTTGCTGCCGCCGATGACCGGATTCTGGCCGATCAGGAAGAGGCCGCGGATCTGCCCGTCCTTCATCGCCAGCGTCATCGGCAGCTGCGAATGGTCGCCCACCGTGCGCGGCAGCCAGTCGTAGCCCCAGCCGTTGCCCGCGTGCCCGGCCTCGCCGTACCACGCGCGCATCAGGCTCACGATGTACTTGGGGAAGTGGTGCCACCAACCGGTCGGTGCCTGCTCGGCTTCGCAGTACTGCTGCAGCGTCTCGTGCGGCTTGCCGGCCTTGGGCTGCGGCAGGTAGCCGGGCAGCATGTCGTAGAGCGTGGGGATGTCCGTGCTGCCCTGGATGCTGCAGTGCCCGCGCAAGGCGATGATCCCGCCGCCCGGCCGACCGGTGTTGCCGAGCAGCGCCTGCAGGATGCCGGCGGCGCGGATCATCTGCACGCCGTTCGTGTGGTGGGTCCAGGCGACCGCGTAGGCGATCGCGCTCGTGCGTTCCGGCCCCGAGTTGTCGGCCATCATCGTTGCGACGCGCTCGAGGGTGGCGGCAGGACAGCCGGTGATGCGCTCGACCATCTGCGGCGTGTAGCGGGCATAGTGGCGCCTGAGGATCTGGTAGACGCAGCGAGGGTGTTGCAGCGTCAGGTCCTGCTCGGGCGGCAGGTCCAGGCGCTGCGCCGTGTCCGGGAGGGCCTCCGAGGTCTCGACGTGCTTCTCGGCCAGGGGCGGTTGCACCAGCCCGCTGGCATAGCGCCAGGTCTCGTGCGTGTACTTGCGCTCCTCGGGATGCCAGCCGGAGAAAAGGCCCTCGGCGTCCTCCGCGTCGACGTACTCGTCGGTGACGAGGGTCGCGAGGTTGGTGTAGTGCAGCGCGTACTCCCTGAACCAGAGGTCCCGCTCGAGGATCAGGTGGATCAACCCCCCCAGGAACGCGATGTCCGTGCCCGAGCGGATCGGCACGTGCAGGCTCGCCTGCGCGGAGGTGCGGGTGTAGCGCGGGTCCACGTGGATCACCTGCGCGCCGCGTTCCTTGGCCTGCATCACGAAACGGAACGTGATGGGGTGGTTCTCCGCCATGTTGGAGCCCATGATGAGCACGCAGTCCGAGTGCGCCAGGTCCCACTGGGGCAGGGTCGAGGCGCCGCGGCCATAGGTCGCGCCGAGGCTGGGCACGGAGGAGCTGTGGCAGACGCGGGCCTGGTTCTCGATCCACACCATGCCCAGTCCCCCGCCGAAGAGCTTCTTGATCAGGTAGTTCTCCTCGTTGTCCAGCGTCGCGCCGCCCAGCGAGGCCAGGGCCAGGGTGTGGTTCAGCCGTCGCCCGTCGTCACCACGGGCGACGAAGGTCTCGTCCCGCACCTGGCGGGTCGGCTGCGCGATGCGGTCCATGGCCCAGTCCAGCGGGCGTGTCTCCCACTGGCTGCTGTAGGGGGCGCGGTAGAGGACGTGGTGGATGCGCGTGGGACTGGTCAGCAGGTCGAAGGTCGCGGCGCCCTTGGGGCACAGGGTGCCGCGGTTGATCGGGCTGCGGGGATCGCCTTCGATGTGGATGACCCGCCCCTGCCGGGCGTAGACGAGCTGGGCACAGCCGACCGCGCAGAAGGGGCAGATGCTGGTGCCGACGCGGTCGGCGGTCTCGGTGCGCGGGCGCCAGGCGTCGACGTCTCCCGCGCGCGCGGCGGCATCCTCGTGTCCGGCGCCTCGCAGTTGCCGGGGCAAGGACCAGTGGCGGGCGAACTGCACGAGCCGCCGACCCAGCCGCTGCCACGGGGGCGGCGGGTCCGCCGGCGTGGCGGTGCCATCTTCCGGCGCCAAGCGTCGCAGCGTGCGTACCACCTGGTGCCGGGCGCGCTGGGACGGGCGCGTCCGCACCTCGAGCAGCGCGCCCTCGTCGCGCCAGCGCCGCAGGTCCGCCGGCCCCGCCGGCACGGCCGGGCCGAGCTCGCACCACCAATGCGCGCCCGAAGGCTGTTCCTGCAGCAAGAAGCGGTGCTCCTGCGCGACGAGCACGCGGCCGCGCAGCCGCCGGTGTTCGGACTTCATGCCGCCAGTGGGAGCAGGGAACGCGCCTGCCCGGCCCGCCCTGTCGCGCCCCGGGGAGCGTGACGGCGGGAGGGCAGCGTGTTGCAAAAACTGCCGTCCCGGGCGCGCCCGCGGGGCAGGAATGCGCACGTGCCGAGCGGGCCCGGAGCGGGTGGCCGCGCTGCGTGATATGTTCCGCCTGCCCGATGTTCCGCCTGCCCGCGCCCCGCCTTTTCCAGGCCATGACCGATCCGTCACGTCCCCGCCCACCCGCCGCCTCCCGCCGCCTGCCGGGGCGCGCGCTGTGCACCGCGTGCATCCGGATCCTGCGCCGCGGCCTCTCGGCCCTGGCCTTGGCCGTGCTGCCCTGGCCCGCCCAGGCCGGGGAGGTCCTCGTCGCCGTGGCGGCCAACTTCGCGGAGGTGCTGGCGCAGCTCAAGCCGGACTTCGAGCGGCGCAGCGGACACACGCTGGTCGCGACGACGGGCTCCACCGGCAAGCTCTACGCGCAGATCAAGGCCGGCGCGCCTTTCCAGGTGCTGCTCGCCGCCGACGCGCAGACCCCTCGGCGGCTGGAGCAGGAGGGCCTGGCGGTACCCGGCTCCCGCCGTACCTATGCCCTCGGCCAGCTGGCCCTGTGGAGCCGCACGCCCGGCCTGTGGGGCGACGACGGCACCGCCTACCTGCAGGCCGGCCGGATGCGCCACCTCGCGATCGCCAACCCCGAGCTCGCCCCCTACGGCGTCGCGGCGCGCGAGACGCTGCAGGCCCTGGGTGCGTGGGCCGCGGTGCGGGACAAGGTGGTGATGGGGCAGAACATCGGCCAGGTCCACGCGCTGGTGGCCAGCGGCGCGGCGGAGGCGGGCTTCGTCGCGCTCTCGGCCGTCCGCAGCCCCCGGCAATCGGCGACCGGCAGCCTCTGGATCGTTCCGGGCCGGCTGCACGAGCCCATCGTGCAGCAGGCGGTGTTGCTGATGCGCGGCAAGGACGAGCCCGCGGCGCGGGCGCTGCTGGACTACCTCAAGACCGACGAGGCGCGTCGCACCATCGCCTCCTGGGGCTACGGGGTCGAGTGAGGCGATGGCGCTGCCCGACCTGGCCCCGCTCGTCCTCACCCTCAAGCTCGCCGCGCTGACCACGCTGGTGCTGCTGGTGCTCGGCACCCCGCTGGCGTGGTGGCTGGCCTCCACCCGCTCGCGCTGGAAGCCGGTCGTCGAAGCCACCACGGCCCTGCCGTTGGTGCTGCCGCCCACGGTGCTCGGCTTCTACCTGCTGGTGCTGCTCAACCCCCAGGCCCCCCTCGGGCGCTGGTGGCTGACGCTGACCGACACCACCCTCACCTTTTCCTTCGCCGGGCTCGTCGTCGCCTCGGTGATCTATTCGCTGCCCTTCACCGTGCAGCCGCTGCAGGCCGCGTTCGAGGCGGTCGGCCGCCGGCCGCTGGAGGTGGCGGCGACCCTGCGCGCCTCGCCGCTGGACGCCTTCTTCACCGTGGCCACGCCGATGGCCGCCCGGGGCTACCTCACCGCGACGGTGCTGACCTTCGCGCACACCATCGGCGAGTTCGGCGTCGTGCTGATGGTCGGCGGGAACATCCCGGGCCAGACCAAGGTGATCTCCATCGCGATCTACGAGCACGTGGAGACCATCGACTACGCCGCGGCGCACGCCCTGTCGGCGGTGCTGCTGGCGTTCTCCTTCCTCGTGCTGCTGTTCGTCTACGTCTGGAACCGGCGCTATCCGGTGCACCTGCGCTGACATGCCCACCCTCCATCTGGCCGTGCAGGCGGCCTTTCACGATTTCGTGCTGGACCTGCAGGAGCGCTGGCCGCTCGAAGGCATCACCGCGCTGTTCGGGCCGAGCGGCAGCGGCAAGAGCACGCTGCTGCGGGTGATCGCGGGCCTGGAGCCCAGGGCGCGGGGCCGCGTCGCGCTGGACGACGAGACCTGGCTCGCCGAGGCGCCGGTGCGGGCGGTGCCGGCGTATCGCCGCGGCGTGGGCCTGGTGTTCCAGGAGGCCGGCCTCTTCCCGCACCTGAGCGTCGAGGGCAACCTGCACTACGCAGAGCGGCGCTCGCGCCACAGCCGGGCGACGCCGGTGAACTTCGGCGAGGTGGTGCGCGCGCTCGACCTGGCGCCGCTGCTGCATCGCAAGCCGGCGTCGCTGTCCGGCGGCGAGCGCCAGCGCGTGGCGATCGGCCGCACGCTGCTCGCCCGCCCGCGCCTGCTGCTCATGGACGAGCCGCTGGCCGCGCTCGACGCGCGCCGCAAGTCCGAGATCCTGCCCTACATCGAACAACTGCCCCACGCCTTCGGCGTGCCGGTGATCTACGTCACCCACGATATCGACGAGGTCACCCGCCTGGCCGACCGGCTGGTTCTGCTGGCGCACGGGCGCGTCGTGGCCGCCGGGCCGTTGCAGGAACTGCTCGAACGTCTGGACCTGCAACCGGCCACCGGCCGCTTCGAGGCCGGCGTGGTGCTGGAGACGCGCGTCGAGGGCCACGACGAGCGCTTTCGCCTCACGCAGGTGCGGCACGGCAGCCAGACCCTGAGCGTGCCGATGACCGACGTGCCGGTGGGCACGGTGGTGCGGCTGCGCATCCGCGCGCGCGACGTCGCCCTGGCCATCGAGCCCCCGCGGGGCCTGAGCATCCGCAACGTGCTGGCCGGCACGCTCGCGGCGCTGCACGAGGAGCCCGACACGCCGTTCGCCGAGACGCTGGTGGACATCGGCGGAGCGCGTATCCGCGCACGCCTGACCCGCCAGGCCGTGGCGGAACTGGGGCTGCAGGTGGGCCAGCCGGTCTACGCGCTCGTCAAGAGCATCGCGCTGGACCGGCGGGTCGTGGCCCGTGCGTAGTGACGCCGGCTCGCGTGCCGTTCACGCGACGAGGCGCACCGCGAGCCCGATCGCGGCGCAGGCGCCCAGCAGCGGGATCACACCGACCTTGAAGCGGAACAGGGCGACGGCCGCCGCGGCTGCGATCAACGCCGACACGGCATCGAACGGGCCGCCGAAACCCTGGGGCCACAGCACGTGGTAGGCGAAGAAGAGGGCGAGATTGACGATGACGCCGACCACCGCCGCCGTGATCGCCGACAGCGGGGCGGTGAAGCCCAGCTTGCCGTGCGTCGCCTCCACGAGCGGCCCTCCCGCCAGGATGAAGACGAAGGACGGCAGGAAGGTGAAGAAGGTGACCACGCTGGCCGCCAAGGCCCCGCCGAGGAACAGCCGGTCCGGCCCCGCGACCTCGGCCAGCCAGCCGCCGACGAAGCCGACGAAGGCCACCACCATGATCAAGGGTCCGGGCGTCGTCTCGCCCAGCGCCAGCCCGTCGATCATCTGCGCCCCCGAGAGCCACTGGTGGTGCTCGACGGCGCCCTGGTAGACGTACGGCAGCACGGCGTAGGCGCCGCCGAAGGTGACCAGCGCGGCCTTGGTGAAGAACCAGCCCATCTGGGTGACGGTTGCGTCCCAGCCCTGCATGGCGATCAGCGCCAGCATGGCGGTCGCCCACAGGCCCAGGCCCGTCGCGAGCACCCGCGCGAGACGGGCACGGGTGAAGCGGGCATGCGCCGGCACGGGGGTGTCGTCGTCGATCAGTGCCGGCCCGTACCGCGGGCGGGCACCCCCCTGCCCGCCTCCGAGCGCGAAGACCTCGGGCGCACGCCTTGCGCCGAGATGCCCGATCAGCCCGGCGACGACGACGATGGCGGGGAAGGGCACCTCGAACGCGAAGATCGCGACGAAGGCCGCCGCGGCGATGCCCCACATCCACCCGTTCTTCAGCGCCCGGGTGCCGATGCGGTGCGCGGCGTGCAGGACCAGCGCCGTGACCGCCGGCTTGATGCCGTAGAAGACCCCGGCGACCGCCGGCACGTCGCCGTAGCGCAGGTAGATCCACGACAGCGCGATCAGGATGGCGAGCGACGGCAGCACGAACAAGGCGCCGGCCACGATGCCGCCCCAGGTGCGGTGCAGCAGCCAGCCGATGTAGGTCGCCAGTTGCTGCGCCTCGGGGCCGGGCAACACCATGCAGTAGTTGAGCGCATGCAGGAAGCGCTGCTCGCTGATCCAGCGGCGACGCTCGACCAGCTCGGTGTGCATGATTGCGATCTGCCCGGCCGGCCCGCCGAAACTGACGAAGCCGAGCTTGAGCCAGAAGCGGAAGGCTTGGGCGAAGCTCACGGCCTCGGGCGGACGGTCTGGCGGCGGAACGGGGGTGGCGTCTGACATGGCGCGCAGCATACGTGAGCGAGCCTGCGCCGCGGAACATTCTGCCGCCGGAAGGAATGGACCGAACTGGTCCTGAGCCTGTGGCGTCGCGCCCGGCCCTACGCCATCCGGCGTATTCCCGCCTCGCAGGGCGGCTCCTACCCTCACGGCACGTACTTCGCCACCAGGAGCCGCCTCCATGAACCGCACCCGCCGTCATCTCGTCCAGACCCTGTCCGCCGTCACGCTCGGCGTCGCCGCCCTCGGGCTGCCTCCGGCCCATGCGGCCGACACCATCAAGGTCGGCATCCTCCACTCGCTGTCCGGCACCATGGCGATCTCCGAGACCGTGCTCAAGGACGTGGCCCTGATGACGATCGAGGAAATCAACGCCAAGGGTGGCGTGATGGGCAGGAAGCTCGAGCCCGTCGTGGTGGACCCGGCCTCGAACTGGCCGCTCTTCGCCGAGAAGGCCAAGCAGCTCATCAGCCAGGACAAGGTGGCGGTCGTCTTCGGCTGCTGGACCTCGGTGTCGCGCAAGTCCGTGCTGCCGGTGTTCGAGGAGCTCAACGGCCTGCTGTTCTACCCGGTGCAGTACGAGGGCGAGGAGCTGTCCAAGAACGTGTTCTATACCGGCGCCGCGCCCAACCAGCAGGCGATTCCCGCGGTCGAGTACCTGATGAGCAAGGATGGCGGCGGGGCCAAGCGCTTCGTGCTGCTCGGCACCGACTACGTCTATCCGCGCACGACCAACAAGATCCTGCGCGCGTTCCTCAAGTCCAAGGGCATCCCCGAATCGGACATCATGGAGGAGTACACCCCCTTCGGCCACGCCGACTACCAGACCATCATCGCCAAGATCAAGAGGTTCGCGTCCGAGGGCAAGAAGACGGCGGTGATTTCCACCATCAACGGCGACTCCAACGTGCCCTTCTACAAGGAGCTGGGCAACCAGGGCCTGAAGGCCACCGACGTGCCGGTGGTGGCGTTTTCCGTGGGCGAGGAGGAACTGCGCGGCGTCGACACCAAGCCTCTGGTCGGGCACCTGGCGGCGTGGAACTACTTCATGAGCGTGAAGAACCCGTCCAACGACGAGTTCATCAAGAAGTGGGCCGCGTATGCCAAGGCCAAGAACATCGCCGGCCACAAGGACAAGCCGCTGACCAACGACCCGATGGAGGCGACCTACATCGGCATCCACATGTGGAAGCAGGCCGTCGAGAAGGCCAAGAGCACCGACACCGACAAGGTGATCGCCGCGATGGCCGGCCAGACCTTCAAGGCGCCTTCCGGCTTCGTCGCGAAGATGGACGAGAAGAACCACCACCTGCACAAGCCGGTGTTCATCGGCGAGGTCAAGGCCGACGGGCAGTTCAACGTCGTCTGGAAGACCAAGGGCCCGGTCAAGGCGCAGCCGTGGAGCCCCTACATCCCGGGCAACGACAAGAAGAAGGACGAACCCGAGAAGAAGGTCTGAGCCCACGGCCGCCGCGATGCACCGCCTTCCACGTCTGCTCCTTCTCGCCTTCACGGCCCTGGCCCTGCTCGCCGCGGGGCCGGCCCGCGCCCTGACCGCCGAGCAGGTGCGTGTCCTCGCCCTCGGCGACAATGACGAGCGGATCGAGGCCCTCGGGCAGGTCGCCGCCTCCGGCGACCCGTCGCTGGCCCCCTTCGTCGAGGCATTGCTGAACGACGAGGTCAAGACGGCGGGCGAGCGCATCTACGTGGTGCGCGGCGGCGCGGCGATCGACGCGATCACCGGCGCGCCGGCCGAGCTGCCCGAGGATGCCGAGGACGTGGTCAACAGCAACCGGGTCCGGCGAGCCCTCGAAGGCACGCTGGCGGCGCTCAAGCTGCTATCCCCCGACGACAGGGTGCGGCGCGCGGCGATCGCGGACCTGCGTGACAAGGTCGACGAGTCCCAGCTGCCGCTCATCGAGCGCGCCTACGAGACCGAGTCGCGGGAGGACCTGAAGGGGCAGCTCGCGCAGATGCGCGCGGCGCTGCTGCTCGCCTCGCCCGACAGGGGCCAGCGGCTGCAGGCCGCGCAGGCCCTGGCGGCCAGCGGCGAGCCGGCCACCCGCACGCTGCTCCTCGAGCGCCTGGCTCGCGAGGGCGACGGCCACGTCGAGCCCGACGCCACGGTGAGGGCCGCGCTGCAGGACGCGCTGCGGCAGGTGGAGAGCCGGCTCGCCTGGGGGGAGCGCCTGGGCGTCATCTTCTCCGGCCTCAGCCTCGGCTCCATCCTCTTGCTGGTGGCGCTGGGCCTGGCGATCACCTACGGCCTGATGGGCGTCATCAACATGGCCCACGGCGAGCTGATGATGATCGGCGCCTACGCCACCTTCGTCACGCAGAACCTCTTCCGGCAGTACCTGCCCGGCTGGTTCGACGCCTACGTGATCGCGGCGATCCCGGTGTCCTTCCTGGCCGCCGCGCTCGTCGGCGCGGTGCTTGAGCGCAGCGTGATCCGCTGGCTGTACGGCCGGCCCTTGGAGACGCTGCTGGCCACCTGGGGCATCAGCCTGGTGTTGATGCAGGCCGTGCGCTCGGTCTTCGGCGCGCAGAACGTCCAGGTGGAGAACCCGTCGTGGCTGTCCGGCGGGGTCGCGGTGATGAGCAACCTCACGCTGCCGTACAACCGGCTCGCGATCATCGTCTTCGCGGGCCTGGTGCTCGCCGCCATGGCTTGGCTGATCGCCCGCACCCGGCTGGGCCTTTTCGTGCGCAGCGTGACGCAGAACCGCTCGATGGCCGCCTGCGTCGGCGTGCCGACGGCGCGGGTGGACACCTACGCCTTCTCGCTGGGCGCAGGCATCGCGGGGCTGGC
Source organism: Burkholderiaceae bacterium (assembly GCA_035559275.1). Classification (GTDB taxonomy): domain Bacteria; phylum Pseudomonadota; class Gammaproteobacteria; order Burkholderiales; family Burkholderiaceae_C; genus Caldimonas. The sequence goes on along the minus strand of DATMBN010000075.1, from coordinate 6,124 downwards.
CGGCTGTGCGCTCTCGCAGGTCGGCAATGTCGGGCCCGACCTGGGCCAGGGCTACATCGTCGATGCGTTCATGGTCGTCGTGCTGGGCGGCGTCGGCCAGCTCGCCGGCACCGTCGTCGCGGGCCTGGGGCTGGGCGTGCTGAACAAGTTCCTCGAAGGCTGGGCGGGCGCGGTGCTCGCGAAGATCATGGTGCTGGTGTTCATCGTCGTCTTCATCCAGAAGCGGCCGCAGGGCCTGTTCGCGGTCAAGGGAAGGGAAGCATGACCACCCCCTACACGCTACGCGTGCCCCCTCGAGGGGGCGCCGCTGACGGACCGGCAAAGCCGGGGCCGTGGCGGCCTGAATCCGGACGCGAAGCTTCCGGGCGCCGCGGACCGCTGATCCGGGGGCGCGCGTGGGCGGGCGTCTTCGCCGCGCTCGTCACTGTCGCGGTGCTGGTGCCTATCCTCAACCTCGCCGTGCCGGCCGACAGCGTCTTCCACCTGCCCGACTACTACGTGACGCTGATCGGCAAGATCATGTGCTACGCGATCGCGGCGCTGGCCATGGACCTGATCTGGGGCTACACCGGCATCCTTTCGCTCGGCCACGGACTGTTCTTCGCACTCGGCGGATATGCGATGGGGATGTACCTCATGCGCCAGATCGGGCGCGACGGAAACTACCAGTCGGACCTGCCGGACTTCATGGTCTTCCTCGACTGGAAGGAACTGCCGTGGCACTGGGCGGTGAGCGACTCCTTCGCCGCGCAGATGCTGCTGGTCGTCGCGGTGCCGGGCCTGCTGGCCTTCGTCTTCGGTTACTTCGCCTTCCGCTCGCGCATCAAGGGCGTGTACTTCTCGATCATCACGCAGGCGATGACGTACGCCGCGATGCTGCTCTTCTTCCGCAACGAGACGGGCTTCGGCGGGAACAACGGCTTCACCGACTTCAAGCGCATCCTCGGCATGCCGCTGCAGACGCCGCAGATGCGCATGATGCTGTTCGTGCTGACCGGCCTTGCGCTGATCGGCTGCTACCTCTTCGCGCGGTGGCTCGTGCACAGCAAGTACGGTCGCGTGCTGCAGGCCATCCGCGATGCCGAGTCGCGCGTGATGTTCACCGGCTACGACCCGCTCTGGTACAAGCTGAGCATCTGGGTCATCTCCGCGGTGATGTGCGGCATCGCAGGCGCCCTCTACGTGCCGCAGGTGGGGATCATCAATCCGAGCGAGATGTCGCCGGCGGCGGGCATCGAGATCGCGGTCTGGGCCGCGGTCGGCGGGCGCGCGACGCTGGTGGGCCCCATCCTCGGCGCCTTCTTCGTCAACGGGGCCAAGAGCTGGTTCACCGTAGCCTTTCCCGAGTTCTGGCTGTATTTCCTCGGCGCGCTCTTCATTGCGGTGACGCTGTTCCTGCCGCAGGGCATCGTGGGATTGCTCAAGCGCCGAGCCGGTGCGGGCCGGCAGGCGGCCGCGCGCCGCGAGGAAGGCGTGGAGGACGCGGCATGACCCCGGACCTGCTCGAAGCCGGTGCGCGGCAGCGCGAGGCCCATGCGGCACGCCAAGGCAAGCCAGGGGCCTCCGGCGCCAGCTACGGACGCGTCGCGACCCCCGGCCGGCTCGACACCACGCATGGCCGCATCCTGTACCTGGACGACATCACCGTCAGCTTCGACGGTTTCCGCGCGCTCAACCAGCTGTCACTGGACATCGCTGTGGGCGAGCTGCGCTGCATCATCGGGCCGAACGGCGCCGGCAAGACCACGATGATGGATGTCATCACCGGCAAGACGCGGCCCGATGCCGGCCAGGCATACTTCGGCTCGACCATCGACCTGCTGCGACTGCGCGAGCACGAAATCGCGCAGGTGGGCATCGGCCGCAAGTTCCAGAAGCCGACGGTCTACGAGCGCCTGACGGTGTTCGAGAACCTCGAGCTCGCGCTCAAGGCGGACCGGGGTGTGCGCGCCTCGATGTGGTTCCGCCTCTCGGGCGAGCAGTTCGACCGCATCGGCGCGATGCTGGAGCGCATCCACCTCAAGGCGCACGCGCAGCGGGTGGCGGGGACGCTCTCGCACGGGCAGAAGCAGTGGCTGGAGATCGGCATGCTGCTGATGCAGGACCCGCAGCTCCTGCTGCTCGACGAGCCGGTGGCCGGCATGACCGACGAGGAGACCGAGCGCACGGCCGAGCTCTTCCTGTCGCTCGAAGGCGAGCATTCGCTGATGGTGGTCGAGCACGACATGAAGTTCATCCACGAACTGACCTCGCGCGGCCGGCCGGGCAAGAAGGTCACCGTGCTGCACGAGGGCTCGGTGCTCGCCGAGGGCACGCTCGCTCAGGTGCAGGCGAACGAGCAGGTCGTCGAAGTGTATCTAGGGAGGTAGCACGCCTGCGCGCCGCGTGTGACGGGACAGACCATGCTCCAGATCGACCACATTCATCAGTACTACGGCGGTTCGCACATCCTGCGCGGAGTGAGCCTGGAGGCGCGCGAGGGCGAGGTCACCGTGATCCTCGGACGCAACGGGGTCGGCAAGACGACTCTGCTCAAGGCGCTCATGGGGGTGGTGCCGATCAAGCACGGCCGCATCGTGCTGGGCGGCAGCGAGATCACCCGCCTGCCGCCTTACGAGCGCGTGCAGCGCGGCATCGGCTACGTGCCGCAGGGGCGCGAGATCTTCTCCCGCCTCACCGTGGAGGAGAACCTGCGCATGGGCCTGGCGTACCGGCCGGGGCGCACGCCCATTCCGGCACAGCTGTATGAGCTGTTTCCGGTGCTCAAGCAGATGCTGCATCGCCGCGGCGGGGACCTGTCCGGCGGCCAGCAACAGCAGCTGGCGATCGCCCGCGCGCTTGCCGCCGGGCCGCGCGTGCTGGTCCTGGACGAGCCGACCGAAGGCATCCAGCCTTCGATCATCAAGGACATCGGCCGCGTGATCCGCCACCTCGTGCAGCACGGCATGGACGGGCGCCCGATGGCCATCGTGCTGGTCGAGCAGTACTATGACTTCGCCGCCGAACTGGCCGACCAGTACCTCGTGATGGAGCGCGGCGAGGTCGTGCAACGCGGCCGTGGCGCCGACATGCACGCCGAAGGCGTGCGGGAGCGGTTGGCCATCTGACGTCGACCCGGCCCGGCGCGCGGCTTCCGCCGGTCCCCTGCAAGGGTCACCCCATGCCGCCAGGGCATACCCTGCCCACGCTTCGGCAATCGACCCGACCGGCCATGCTGCCTAGACTCGCGTGTCGCTGTTGCAGGGAAGCTCATGCACATCGTGGTGATCGGGGCGGGCGTCGTGGGCCTGGCCACTGCGCGGGAACTGCTGGTCGCCGGACATGACGTGACGCTGGTCGAACGGGCCGCGGAACCCGGAGCAGGCGCCAGCGGGCGCAACGGCGCCCAGCTGAGCTATGCCTATGTGGCGCCACTGGCGTCGCCGGGCACGTTGCGTGAGCTGCCCCACCTCCTGCTCGACCGCGATTCGCCGTTGCGCCTCCAGCCCTCGCTACAACCCGGGTTTCTCTCCTGGGGGTTGCGCTTCCTCGCCGCGTGCCGGCAGGACCAGGTGGTGCGCACGACGGGCGCGCTGTTGGCGCTGGCGGCCCTGAGCCGCGCGCGCCTGCACGAGTGGCTGCGTCCGGAACAGGCAGCGCGCATCGGACACCGCCGCAACGGCAAGCTCGTCGTCTACCGGTCCGGGAAGGCCTGGGCGCAGGCACGGCGGCAGATGGAACTGCAGGCGCGCCTGCAGGGGCCGACCCAGCAGGCCCTGGACGCCCGGGAATGCCTGGCGCGGGAGCCGGCGCTCGACGGCGTGCCGGTCGCGGGCGGCATCTACACGCCGGGCGAGGAAGTGGCCGACTGCCGCGCGCTGTGCCAGACACTCTTCGACGAGCTGGCCGCCCACCCGCGTTGCCGTGTCCACCTGGGCACGCAGGTGTTGCGCTGGCAGACCGCGGGGCGGCGCATCGAGACGGCCGTGCTGGCCGATGCCCACGGGCGCGAGTGGACGCTCGACTGCGAGGCCGTGGTCGTCTGCGCGGGCACCGGGAGCGTTCCGCTGCTGGCGGGCCTGGGCGTGTCGCTCCCGCTCGCTCCGCTCAAGGGCTACAGCATCGAGATCCCGCGCGAGCGGCTGGAGCGCTTTCCCCGCTGCAGCATCACCGACAGCGCGCGCAAGGTCGTGTACGCCCCCCTCGGCGAGGGGCATGCGGCGAGGCTGCGCGTGGCCGGCTTCGCCGAGCTGAGCTGGAGGGGCGATCCGGGCATCGACCCCGGGCGCATCGAGCACCTGAAACGATCGGCCGCGGCCCTGTTCGGACTGCGAGACCCGGATGCGACTTGGGACCTGCGGCCCTGGGCGGGCCTTCGCCCCGCGACGCCCACCGGGCTGCCGTGCATCGGCCGCGCGCGCGGCTGGGACAACGCGTTCCTCAACACCGGGCATGGTGCACTGGGCCTGACACTGGCCTTCGGCTCCGCCGCGCTGTTGCGCAGCCTGCTGGAGGGGCAGCGCGCGACGCTGGACCCGGCACCGTTCGCGCAGGCCGCCGTCGCGCGCACCTCGGACGTGTTCGCGCCCGTGGCCGGCGCAAGCCGCTAGCGCGGTGACGCGGGAGCCTCCTCGTGCTGCAACGCATCGCGCACGCATTCGACCAGGTGGCGCAACAGCGCGCTCGTCGGCGCCTCCTGCAGCCGCACCGCGTAGACGGTGACGGGAATCGCCGGTTCGAGGGGCACGCAGGGCAGGGCCACATGCTGCTGCGCGGCGCGAGCGGTGAAGGAGTCCACCAGTGCCACGCCCAGACCCTGGCGCGCCAGCGCCACGGCAGTGTGGTAGCTGTGGGCGGTCAGCCGGGCGTCGAACTCGACGCCCTGCAGCACCCGCGCGTGGTGCAGCAGCCGGCCCAGCGGATCGAACGGATCGAGGTCGATCACGGGCCGGCGGGCGAGATCCTCCAACGTGAGCGCCCGCGTACCGACCCCGGGCCCGACGCAGACGATGCGCCCTTCGGCCACGGGCTCGACGGCCAGTGCAGGATGTGTCGGCACGTCGAAGCCGAACCCGATGTCGGCCTCCCGCAGCACGAGGCCGTCGAAGATCTGCCAGGAGTGGAGCGTGCGCACGGCGAAGCGCGACTGGGGGTGACGCCGCGCGACGCGGCCTATGGCCTGCGGGAGCCAGTCCTGCGAGAGGCTGGGCACGCACATCACGCGCAGCAAGCTCCCCTGCCCATGTGCCAGGTTGGAGACGAGGCGGCGGATGCCGTCCAGCCGCAGGTAGAGCTGCTCGACCTCCGGGTAGAGGGCACGGGCCTCCTCGGTCGGCACCAGCCGGCCTTTGACACGCTGGAAAAGCGCGAAGCCTGCCTGCCGCTCGGCCTGCTGCAGCAGCCGCGTGGCCGCCGGCTGCGTGATGTGCAGCATCTCGGCCGCCCCCTTGACCGTGCCGCATTGCATCACCGCGTGAAAGATCTCGATGTACCGGATGCGCATCGCGCGATGGTAGTGGGGCCGCCGGCCGGTCTTCGCGCCGGTCGTCGCCGCGACCGCACGCGCTTGCCGTCCCATGGCAGCCTCCATGCGCAACCCGCCTGCATCACCAGTGAAAACCCCGGCCACGCGCACTTGAGGTGGCAGGGGCGTCGCTGGCAACATGGGCCGCGCGCCTCTCGCGCGCGGCGTTCCCTCCGCCGACCGCCCGCGGTCGCCTGCCACGCCGCCCATGTCCATCCCGCCGCGCGCGGGCGACGGGCGTGAACGAAGGACCCTTCCCCGTGACCCACGTCCTGCATCGCCAACTCCGCCATCTGCCGCCGCGCGCCGTCGCGGCCGCCGGCATCACCATCACCGACGCGGACGGCCGTCGCTACCTCGATGCCTCCGGCGGCGCCGCCGTGTCCTGCCTGGGGCACGGCCATCCCGACGTCATCGCCGCGATGCATGCGCAGATCGACCGTGTGGCCTACGCCCACACCAGCTTCTTCACCACCGAGGTCGCCGAGCAGCTGGCCGACGATCTGGTGCGGCACGCGCCGGCCGGCATCAGCCACGCGTACTTCGTCTCGGGGGGGTCCGAGGCGGTCGAGGCCGCGCTGAAGATGGCGCGCCAGTACTTCGTCGAGATCGGGCAGCCGC
>DATMBN010000074.1:0-47062 GCA_035559275.1 Burkholderiaceae bacterium | reverse complement strand
TCACTGCCCGCCGCTCCCTGGGCTACGTGCCCGCATACGTCACCTGGCTGGGGATCCAGCGATGAGCACACGCCAATCCACCCGTTCCAGAGCCCGCGGCCTCGTCGCGGCCTTGCTCGCCTTCGGCGGTTCGGCGGCAGGTGCCCAGTCCTTGAGCGACTGGCAGTTCGGCGCCGTCCTCGATGCCGGATACACCACCCGGGCACTGGAGCTCGGTGCCCGCGACCAGGGACTGCAGCTCGGCCACAGCGACCTCACTGCGCGCGGCCCGCTGGGCAGGCACTTGCTCGCCCAGATCACCGCGACTTTCGAGACGCACGAAGGCAAGCTAGAGAAAGGCTTCGAGGAAGTCTGGCTCGAGACGACCACGCTGCCCGCCGGGTTCCAGGCGAGGCTGGGCCGCTTCGCATCCCAGGTGGGCTATCTCAACCAGCAGCACACGCACGCGGACGATTTCGTCGAGCGTCCCCTGCTCTATCGCGCGCTCTTCGGCGGTCACTGGAACGACGATGGGCTGCGGATCAACTGGACGGCGCCCACGGACTTCTATCTGATGTTCGGCCTCGAAGCATTCCGCGGCAGGAAGCTGGTGGCCGACACCGCGAACGATCCAGGCACGATCGGCGCCACGACCGCGGTGGTGAAGCTGGGTGCCGACGTAGGACGCGCCCACAGCTGGCAGCTGGGCCTGTCTCACATCCACAACCGTCGGGAAGCGGCGGTGGAAGACGAGCACGATCCTCACGAGGAGGACGGCCACGAGCACGGTGACGCCCATGGGCATCACCATCATCATGGTGCGCAGTTCAGCGGTCGGCGGACCTGGATGGTGGACTTCACCTGGAAGTGGGCTCCGGGTGGCAACAACCGCGACCAGCAGGTGCGCGTGAGTGTCGAGGCTGCGCGCACGACCGGCATCAACCGGTACGCGGCTTCCGGCGACAAGCACGAGGCGAACGCGGTCGCCGCCGTCTGGCGCTTCCACCCCAGCTGGGAGGTGGGTGCACGGGCCGACTGGCTCCGGGTGAAAGTCCCGCACGCAGACCATTTCCACACGGGTCTGCTGCGAGAACGCACTGCCATGCTCGCATGGAAGCCCTCCCACTATCAAACCCTGCGCATCCAGTACACGACGCAGCGCGACGCCGTCGAGTTCGAGCACCCGGCCAAGCGTGCCGTCCAGCTGCAGTACGTTCTTGCCTTCGGAGCCCACGGTGCACACTCCTTCTGACTGGATCGACAGGATGCTGCGGGCCACGGCGGCGTCGCTGGCGCTTCTGGCGGCCGGCCCCGCCAGTGCGTTCACCATCTTCGCCTGCGAGCCCGAGTGGGCGGCGCTGGCCCGGGTGCTGTTGCCGGAAGCGGCGGTGCACGTGGCCACGCACGCCGGGCAGGACCCTCATCACATCGAGGCCCGTCCCGCGCTGATCGCGCGACTGCGCAAGGCGGACCTGGCGGTGTGCACCGGAGCGGGTCTGGAATCGGGGTGGCTGCCCATGCTGCAGGAACGCGCAGGCAATCGGAAGGTCCGCGACGTGTTCTACGCCACCGACCACGTCGAGCTCATCGACCCGCAGCCCGGCGCGATCGGCTCCCCCTGGGCGGGCGATGTGCATGCGCAGGGCAACCCCCATGTGCATACCGACCCTCGCAAGCTGCTCGAAGTCGCCCATGCGCTGGCCGAACGCCTGCAGCAGGAACTTCCCGCGCAGGCCGGGCGCATCGCAGAGCGTCTGCGGTCGTTCGACACGGCTTGGCGGGCACGCATCGCGCAGTGGGAGCAGCGGGGGGCCGCGCTGCGCGGAAGGCAGATCGCCGCGCAGCACACCAGCTTCGGCTACCTCTGGCTGTGGCTGGGCGTCACGCAGGTCGCGGACCTGGAGCCCAGGCCCGGCATGGCCCCCACGCCGGGCCACCTGCAACGACTGCTGGAAGGACTGCGCCCGGCAGCGCCCATGGCGATCGTCGTCGCCGGGTACGCCGACCCGCGTCCCGCCCGCTGGCTCGCAACCCAGCTCGGCGATCGGGCTCCCGTGCTCGTGCTCCCGGCGACGGTGGACGAGGATGCCGACGCGACGGGCCTCGCGCAGTGGATGGACAAACTGATCGAAGCGCTCGTGCAGGCGGCACACCGATGAACCCGGACTGGTGGTACCTGCCGCCGCTGGCAGCGCTCGCTCTCGGCGTCCTCGCCCTTGCGCCGCTGGGGCACCAGGTGCTGGCAAGAGGCGTGGTGTTCATCGATCTCGCGGTCGCGCAGGCGGCGGCCGCGGCAGCGTTGTGGACCGCTGCGCTGGTGGACCATCCGGGCCTGCTCACCACGCAGCTTGCCGCTGCCGGCGGTGCCCTCGCCTGCGCGGGGGCGGTCGCGCTGCTCGCCAGGAAATGGGCCCAACAACGTGAAGCGCTGATCGGGCTGCTCTACGTGCTGGGCGCGTGCGCCGCGCTGCTGGGCGCCAGGCAGGACCCCCACGGGCGTGAAAGGCTTGCGGAACTGCTCGCGGCCGACGTGCTGTGGGCCGGCTGGCCGCACGTGACTGCCCTGCTGGGCGCCGCGGTGCTCGTGGCGCTGCTGCACCGCCGGCTGCCACGCGACGGCGTGTTCTACCCGGTCTTTGCCATCGTCGCGAGCATCGCCGTCCCCGTGCTCGGCCTGTTCGTCGTCTTCGCCGCGCTGATCGCACCCGCACTGTGGCTGCGGCGCGGCCGTTCCGCCGCCGCAGCCTGCATCGGCGCGGCGGCCGCTTGCGCGGCAGGGGTGGCGGCTTCCTGGCTCCTCGACGCCCCGAGCGGAGCCTGCGTGGCGCTGGCGCTGGCGGCCTACGGTGCCGCCAGCGCGGCCCTTCCGGCTCCAGGCCACGAGCGGGCTGAAGGCCGCGCGCAGGCGTAAGACCGTCGGGCTGTCCGCCCGCATGAGGGGGCCACTCTGGGGGAACGGCCCCGCCCTCGACGCTCCTTCGACCGAAGAAGGCCCGGGCGGAGAACGGGAATCTCGTGCGAATCGCTGGGCGGAGCCGGCTGGAATCGCTGAGAGGAGCCGACTGGGCGGGACGGCCAAGTCCTTGCCAGCGCAGCGAAAAACCAGGCATCGACTGGCCTGCCCGGAGGGACTCGAACCCCCGACCTACTGCTTAGAAGGCAGTTGCTCTATCCAGTTGAGCTACGGGCAGACAGACCGGCGATTCTAAGGTGGCGGTGCGGCCCACGCATGTCGTGGCGGCCCACGCCATGAGGGCTGGCCGCCGGCCGTCATGCCGACTCGCAGGTGACGGGCATTCCGCTTGCCGCAGCCTCGGCGTGAACGCCCCCGCCGCACCTGCTCCCACGCCATCCGGGCCGCCCGCCGCCCCCTCCCCGGGGCGGTGGCGCGGCCTGCCGCCGCGGCGCCGTGCGGGGGTGATGGGTCTACTGGCGCTGGGAGCGCTCTTGCTCGCGGTCGCCGTATGCGAGGCCATCGGCTGGCCTTTCCTGCGCGAGCCCCTGCGCGAGCGGCTGGCCGCAGCGTTGAAGCGAGACGTCGAGATCGGCGAGAACTTCAAACTCCGACTGCTCGGCTCGGTACGCATCTCGAGCGATCGTTTCGCGCTCGGTCCGCCGGCGTGGCTGCCACCTGGCAGCCCGCCGCATTTCTTCAGCGGGGAGCAGGTGAGACTCGTGCTGCCCTATCGCACCATCCTGGGCGCCTTGCGGGGAGGTTCCGATTCTCCCTGGCGTGTGCGGGCGCTCGAGGTCGGCCGATTCCAGGCCACGTTGTGGCGCGACGGGGAAGGTCGTGCGAACTGGCAGTTCCGTGACCCCAGCCTGCCCAAGCCCGCGGACGACGCGGGCGCGGATGTGCCGCAGTTCGACAGGCTGACGGTTGACACTGGCACCATCCGGTACGACGACGGGCTCAAGCGCGTACACGTGCGGGCGCAGGCACGCACCGAGGAAGGCGAGCGCTCCGAAGAAGGCGCCCGGGGCCTGGCCGTGCAAGGCGAAGGACGCTACCGGGACGCCGAGTTCGACTTCCGGCTCTCTTCGCGTGGGGTGCTGCCGCTGATCGCACCGGAAGGGGGATCGCCTCCCGTGCCGCTGTCGGTGCGGGCGAGCGCCGATCGTGTCAAGCTCGCGTTCGAAGGGCACGCGGTGGACGTGCTGCGCCTGCACGGCTTCGAGGGGAGCTTCTCGGTCTCGGGACCCTCGCTCGCCGCGGCGGGCTTTCCTTTCGGGCTGACGCTGCCGACCACTCCGCCCTTCGAAATGGAAGGCCGTCTGAACAAGGACGGCCAGGTCTGGAAGGCTGACGTGGCGCGGCTGCATGTGGGCAGCAGCCGCCTGGCCGGCGCGTTCACGTTCGACCGCCGGCCGCAGCGCCCCGTGCTTACAGGGTCGCTCGAAGGCGAACGGCTCGTGCTGCGCGACCTCGGCCCGGCCTTCGGCGCCCGCGGCCCGGGCAAGGGGGAGGAGGGTCCGGCCGCTGCCCGGAGCAACGGCAGGGTCCTTCCCGCCCGCGAATTCAACCTGCCGGCGCTGACCCGCATGGACGCCGACGTGCGCGTGGCCTTGCGCCAACTCGACCTCGGAACCCCCTACCTGCGCGACCTCACCCCCGTCAGGGGCCACATCCGGCTCGAGGACGGCGTCCTGCGCATCGGGGACCTGCTGGCGAGCACCGCCGGTGGGCAGTTGAGCGGTGCCGTGGGCCTCGACAGCAACCGTAAGCCTCCCCGCTGGGACATCGACCTGGCGCTGGCGGGCATCCGACTGGAGCGCTGGCTGAACGCCCGCAACCCGCGCGACCAGCAAGGCGACGGCAGCCATGCTCCCTATGTCAGCGGCGTGCTGGGGGGGCAGGCCAAGCTTGCGGGGGCCGGCGCCTCCACAGCCGCCATGCTGGGTTCGCTGCAGGGACGTACCGCGCTGTGGGTGCAGGACGGCCAGCTCTCGCACTTGGTGATCGAGGCGCTGGGGATCGACATCGCGGAGAGCCTGGGCATCCTGCTGCGTGGCGACCAGGCCTTGCCGATGCGATGCGCGGTGGCGCAGTTCAGCGCGCAGGACGGCGTGCTGAAAACCGACGTGGGCGTGATCGACACGCCCGACACGACTTTGCTGGTGGACGGCACCGTCGCGCTCGGTGACGAACGGCTGGCACTGGTGGTTCGGGCGCGGCCCAAGGACTTCACCCCGCTGTCGTTGCGTTCGCCGATCCGTATCGAAGGCAGCTTCTCCGATCCGGCCGTCCGCCCGGAGGGCAAGGCGCTCGGCCTCAAGCTGCTGGGCGCGGCCGCGCTGGCGGCCGTCAATCCGCTCGCCGCGCTGATCCCTCTGATCGACCCCGGGGAACGCGGACAGGGCGGCTGCCGGCTGGCACTAGAACGTTTGCGGGTCGGCGGCGCCTCGCCCCGGTGAACCTTCCGCCCCATGCCTGTCCCCTTGGCTCTCCCGGTGCGGCAGCCCCGGGGCAGGAAAAAAATCGACGAAGGACGTGGATGAACCCTTACACCGAAGCGATCGGATGGGCAAGCGCCCTGATCCTCCTGTGGACCATCTTCCATCAGGTGCGGCGGCAGTGGCGCACGCACGACAGCTCAGGCCTGTCGTCCTGGCTCTTCATCGGCCAGGCCGCGGCGTCGCTCGGTTTTTCCGTCTACAGCGCACTGTTGCAGAACTGGGTCTTCCTGTTCGTCAATGTCGCCCTGCTCGGCAGCGCGATCGCCGGCCAAGCCATCTACCGGCGCAACATGCGCGCTCGCGAGCGTGCGCCGGCCGAACCAAGGGCATGACCTTTGCTGCTCACGGCAGGACGTACGCGACGCCGGTGCGAGCGGACAGGCCGCCGCTTGCCTGCCGCACACCGGGCTTGCCGAGGCGGCAAGCGCGCCGCAGGCTCCCTGGCCCCGGCCGTGCAGGAGATGGACCGTGGCAAGCGCCCGGCCACCGACGCCTCATTGCAGCAGCAAGATACGTATGGAGAGGACTTACTGGCCTGGATCGAGGAGAAAATCCGGATCGGGCAGACATACCACGCTCGCCGCTGTGACGAAAACCGGCGCCCCGCTGCGGGCGGGTGGCTGAGGCCGTCGACCTGATGGCGCAGGAAGGCGAGCGTGCAACGCGCGCAGCGCGACACGTCTGCGGGCGATGGCCGCGGCGCGGTCAAGCCGATGCGTGGGGATGGCAAGACTTCCTCCGCGCCATCGCCCGCGCCCCCCGTCGTGGCACGGGCGGCGCGCACACCGGTCCATGGAGCGCGCCGACTGCCACCGAGCGGCCCGCGGTTCGTAGAGAACAGCTTCGCGGCGCCTTCAGAGCCTGCCGATGCAATTGGGCGCGCCGCAGCGGCACGCGAGCCGTCCTTCATGGTGCGTTTCGCCGTAGTTGGCGGTCAGTTCCTCGCCTGGCTGTATGGCCCTCAGTGCATAGAACTCGACCCGCCCCTGGCGGATGCGCAGCACCGTGTTGGGCGAGCAGGAGTGGTTGGTGTAACGCATAGGGTCCTGGGAGCCCGATGCGTCTATCGCCCGCTTGTCGGAGACCTCGACGATCATGATGCGCTGCTGGTGCTTCGCCCGCTTGCGGGCCTCGCGCACGCTGATGGACTCGCCCCGCAGTTCACCGATCTTCTTGTAAGGGGGGATGGGCTCGGCCGCGAACACGCCCAAGCCGTCGATGGCGCTCGGCTGCACCGTCACCGCGAACTTCTGGGCAGAAGAAGGACTGCTCATCCTCGCACGATAGCAAACCCGCCGCGCCGCGACGCCGGCCCGCCGCGTCAGAAAGCGCGCGTGTAGCGCAACTGCACGAAGTCTTCACCCGGGTTGGGATGTCGGATGCCGGCGTTCGACACATGCTGCAGGCGCAGCGACACCTGGTGCTCGCCGCGCATGCCGAACTGGCGGCCCACGCCGATCTGCTCGTTGAAGTTGAACGTCGTGCTGAAACGCTTGCTCGGATTGCGGTAGATGGGAGCGACGAACGTGATGCCCACCCCTGCCTCGAAGAACCATGGCGAGCCTTCACGCTGGTAGCGCACCAAGGGCGTCACCCCGAACTGCGTGACCCACGCGCGGTCGCGTCCGTCGACGCCGTCGGTACTCCACCGGCCGAGCGCCGCCTCCCACACGCCCGACCACCGCCCCCCGGCCCAGTTCCAGGACGATGACCAAGGCCAGAGCAGGCCGAGCGTCCAGGCGCGTGTGTGCTTCTCGGCCCACCCACCTTGGAAGAACCACATCTGCGGTGTCCAGCCCTCGGCGCGGGCCGGAGAGGGAACGGCGCTGGCCAGCAAGGCCAGCAGGACCGCCGCCGCGATCCATCGCAGACGGACGCTGGCCTGCATGAACCAGCGCCACGCGCAGTACAACCCCATCGTCGACCTCCACAGACCTCGACCCTGCCTCACCGAGCGAACGGTGCACGGCAAGCCTCATGCCGTGGAGGAGTTCAGCGATCCAGGTCCAGGAAGGCCGCGATGCCGGAAGACACGGCTGCGGCGGCCGGCACGACCGCCAGCACCAGCAGGAGCTCGGCGGCCGCCTGGTCGAGCGCGACGCCGATCAGCGCAAGAACGAAAGCGACCAGCCCCGCCAGCTTCAATCCCACGATCCAGCTCCACATGCGCGTCTCCTTCGCTGCCTCTTCTCGTGAGGAATCGTAGGAACGGTCCCCCGCCCGCCGCGTCGGTGCCGCCCGGCCAGGTCTGTCAGCGCCGTCCTACGCGGCGACGGGACCGGTACAATGGCTGTATGCGGGGTGTAGCGCAGCCTGGTAGCGCAACTGCTTTGGGAGCAGTGGGTCGGACGTTCGAATCGTCTCACCCCGACCATTCCCTCGAGGGTCGACCGTCTGTGCGGTCGACCCTTTTGCTTTTCAGGGGCACTGGCGTTCGCCATGCCCGCGGCGGGAGAGACGGCATGGCTTCGAATGACTTCGGCAACAGTCACTGGTCGATGATGATCGAACAGTTCTCCGGGACGGCACGCCCGGTGCCGGCAGCCCGCCGCAAATCACCCACCGGACGGACTTACCGTGCGGACGGTCAGCCGGCCGAGGCGGCCGACCAGGAACTGCGCACCCTGCTGATGACCGTCGTACAGCACATGCGGGAGCGCCGGATGGACCTGATCGAGGAGCGCGCCCTCGCCCCTCTGCTGGCATTGGACTGGATCGAATGGCACGGCGGCGCGCTGCGTCTGACGATCACCGGCAGCAACGTTTGCGAGCAGATGCGCCAGTACGGCGCTGCGACGGAAGAACCCGTGGACGAGTGAAGGCGCTCACCCGCCCTTCACCTCGATGCGCACCCGGTGGTAGCGCCCTCGTCCGTCGACGACGGCCAGATCGTGCGTGCCGTCAGCGGAGAACCGCAGCCGCACCTGGTGGCGCTGCACGGTACGCGCCTGCTGCCTGCCGTCCACCAGCCAGTACAGCGGCTCCGCCGCGACCGCGCCCTCGGCTTCCAGCTGGATCTCGACGTCCGGCCGACCGGGCGCGCGACGCAGCCGCGCTCCCTCCTCGATGCCGCGCATCCGCAACGACGACACCTCGACGGTGGGTGTGCACGGTGGTCGCAGGGCCGCGGGGATCCAGGGCTCGAGCGCCTGAGGCCAGCGCACGGCCTGCCGGCCGGGCTCGCAGGTGGACGCGACGAGCAGGCCCGCCGTGCCGGTGCGGTCGGGCAGTGTCGGCGGTACGGCGCCGCCGAGGGACCAGGCCTGCCTGCGCTGCAGGCAGGCACCCTCGGGTGTGCGCTCGACACGCCAGCCCAAGGGCCAGCACACCGTCACCGCGTCGACCGTCCGCGGCCGGCCGCGCAAGGCCGCGCCCTCGCCCACGGGCAGCGCCGCGGCGATGTCGTGCAACAGTGGTGCGGCGACGTTGGCGCCAAAGAAGCCGGGGTTGGGGGTTCCATCCGGCCTGCCGACCCACACGCCCACCGTGTATTGGTCAGTCACGCCCACCGACCACGCATCGCGGAAGCCGAAGCTCGTGCCCGTTTTCCACGCCATCCGGCGTCCGCCTTCGAGGAAGGGACGCTCGGGATGGCCCCCGGACTCTAGGATGTCGCGCACGATGAACGCCGCCCCGGCACTCATCAGCCGCGACTCGACGCGCTCGGCCTGCGGCGCGAGCCGGGGCCTGCCGGCGAGACCTCCTCGCGCGAAAGCCCGATACGCGCCGACCAGTTCCTCCAGCGTGGTGCCCGCGCCGCCCAGGATCACACTCAGGTTGGGCGTGGCGCCGTGCGGCAGCCTCAACTGGACGCCCCCGGACCGCAGCATCGCCGCGAAGCGCGCAGGGCCGATACGATCGAGCAGGTCTACGGCAGGCACGTTGAGCGATCGCTGCAACGCCTCCGACACGCTCACGGGCCCGCTGAAGGATGCCTGGAAGTTGCCAGGCTGGTAGCCTGCGAACGACTGCGGCACATCGATGAGCAGGCTCTCCGAATGAATGAGCCCTTCGTCGAGGGCCAGGGCATAGAGGAACGGCTTGAGCGTCGAGCCGGGGGAACGCACGCCCCGCACCATGTCGACGTGGGCGAGACGGTCCCGGTCATTGAAGTCGGCGGAGCCCGCGTAGGCATGCACCTCCAGCGTGTCGTTGTCCATCACCAGGGCTGCGATCGACACCTTCGGCGGCAGGCCCTGCGCGCGATCGAGCAGCAGGCGCTCGACGCTGGACTGCAGTTCGACGTCGATGGTCGAGTGGATGGTGGGCTGGCGGGCACGGCCGCGCGCCGCCTGCCGCAACCGCTGCGCGGCGAGCGGCGCCAGCCACTGGCTGCGGATCGCCTGCACCGCCACCCCTTCCAGCTTGGCGTCGGCCACCTGCCCGGCCGTCCAGACCCGGTCCCTGGCCAGACGGTCCAGCACCTTGTCCCGTGCACGCCGAGCCGCTTCGGGGGCGCGGTCGGGACGCAGGCGGGATGGAGCCTGTGGCAAGGCCGCGAGCATGGCCGCTTCCGCATGGCTGAGGTAGGCGCTGCTGCGTCCGAGATAGGCCCGACTGGCCATCTCCACCCCTTCGACGATGCCACCCATCGGCGCATGGTTGAGGTACAGCGTCAGGATGTCGCGCTTGTTCAAGCGCATCTCGAGTTGGAGTGCCCGCGCGATCTGCCGCAGCTTGGCGGCAAGTGTGCGGGAGCCTTTGGCCGGCGACGGGTCGATCAGCCTGGCCACCTGCATCGTGATCGTGGAGCCGCCCGACACGACGCGGCCGTGGTGTATCCACTGCCATGCCGCGCGGGCGAGCGCCACCGGATTGATGCCCGGGTGCCAGTGGAACCAGCGGTCCTCGTAGTGCAGCAAGGCTTGCAGGTACAGCGGCGAGACCTGATCAGGCGTCACCGGCTGGCGCCAGACGCCGTCGGTGCTCGGGTAGGTACGCAACGGCGTGCCGTTGCGCGCCACGACGACCGTGCCGCGGTCGAGGGCGGGTATCGGTGGCGGGAACAGGAGGTCGGCCACCAGCAGCGCCGCGAGCAATGATGCAAAGGCCCAACGCCAGCGCGTGCCGCCCCTCATGATGGGCCCCTGCTATTGGCTCAGCGCGACGCAGCCGAGGCCGGGACTGCGGGAGCCGCAGGCCCGCCCGTGCCGCTGGCGGTCCCTGCGCCGGGTCCGGCAGTCGCGGCGACAGGCAGGGCCTGCGCGCTGTCCAGCACGCGTGCGCCGCCGCGAGGGTCGGTGACGGTGATCGCGCCTTCCCCGCCACCTATGCCTCGCAGTTCGGGCCGGTACATGTCCTCGGCGAAGGGCGCCGGCACCACGTAGCGGCCCGGCGTGACGACGCGCACCAGGTAGAAGACCGACAGCCAGGTGCCGTCGAGCCGCGCTGCGGCCACGTAGCGGTCATCGCGGAACTCGCGGTGCTTGATGCGCGCGTCTGCCATCGCCTGCCCGACGTTGACGCCGCCCACCATGAACTCGGCCGCCTTCGGCCCTTGCGAGAGATTGAGGTTCTCGACCTCGAAGCCGGCCGGGATGCGGTCGACCACCAGGCCGTCTTCAATGCGCTGGCGCGCGCGCACCTGCACGCGCACCACCAGCATCTCGCCGACTCTGAGCGTACGGGGCTCCCATGGGCGCCCGTCGGCCTCGTACCAGTCGCGTCTGACTTCGATCACATCGCTGCGCGGCGCGGGCGGTTTCACCGGATAGCCGCTGGAGTCGACCTCCACGAACAATGCCTCGGCGCCCCGGTTCGTGACGCTCACTCCGCGGGCGAGTGCCGCCGCGTCGAAGTTGCGCATTTCCGCGGTGCGGGAGGCGATGGTCCGCTCGTCCTCGCCCACCTTCAACTGGGCCGTCCACTCCTTGTCGCGCGTCCCGCCCGCCGCGCGGGCCGCCAGATACAGTGCCAGCCGCTCCTGAGTGGAGAGGTACTGACGGCCGCCCAGGCGCGTGGCGACGTCGAACAGCAGGCCCTCGCGCCGGGGGTGGGTGACCTGATGGCGATGCAGCAGCGCATACGACATCGCCAGGTCGCGTACGGCCGACCCATAGTCGCCCAGCCACTCGTAGGCCTCCCAACTGTCGCGCCCACCCACCAGACGCAGGCCGTAGGGGCGTTGCATCGCATCGTCGATGGCCGCCTGGGACCGGGCCTCGTCGCCCATGAGGCGCAACGCCAGGCCCAGGTGCACGAGGGGCAACGGCGAGCGCGCGCGGTCCCGCACCTCGTCGTGCAAGTAGCGCAACAGCGCGAGCGGCGCCTTCTGGTCGCGCGCGAGCACATAGCCCGCGTGCGCAAGCTCCGCGAATCGCCGGTGCTGGTCGCGCAGCAACTCGTACTCGCGCACGGGGATCTGGCCTTGCCCGTTTGCACGCGCGGATGCCGGCAGGCCGGGGAAGCGGTTCGGTGCCTGCTGCAACTCGCGCAGCAGCCAGTCCTGCCCCGAGCGGTACAAGCCCTGGGGCACGGCGAAGCCCTGGTCGCGGGCATCCTGCAGGAACCCGATGACGTAGGCCGAGAGCCAAGTCTCGTAGCCTCCGTCGCCCCACAGCGTGAAGCCGCCATTGGCCTTCTGCATGCCGGCCAGCCGCCCCATCGCACCGTCGACGAACTGCGCACGCTCATCCCGGGTCCGAGGTTTGAGTCCGTAGGCTTGCGCCGCAGCTTCGTCGATGAACAAGTGGGGATAGGCCGCGCTCGTGGTCTGCTCCAGGCAGCCGTAGGGGTAATCGAGCAGCCCCTGTACCAACCGGGTGACGTTCAACGGCGGCTGGTTGGCCAAGGTCACGCTCATCTGCGCGGAGCCCCGGTGGTACTTCTCGACCCACGCCGGCTCGAGCGGCAGGCTTTGCCCTGGCTCCAACCGCACCCGGCGCACGTCGCGCTCCTGCGCCGAGGTTGGCTGCACCTGCAGCACCGACTCCCGGGCGATCGCCAAGCCGGCGCTCCCCTGGACCTGCAACCGCAGGCGTGCGAGCCCGTAGGCATCGGTAGGTTCGGCCGCGAAACGCAGCGTCGTGCGCTGTCCGTCGCGCAGGCTCACCGTGCGCTCTGCCTCACGGATGCGCAGCGGCTCGGCGGCTTCCAGCTTCACGCGCAACTGCTGCGGCGCGCCGCTCATGTTCGTGAGGTCGAGCGCCAACGTGGCCACGTCTCCGGGAGCGACGAATCGCGGCATCGCCAGCTCGGCCACCACCGGCGCGGCGACCGTCATCTGGGCCTCGGCGCGCGCGTAACGGTCGGGCGTCCAGGCCACCGCTGCCAGGCGCAGGGTCCCGTTGAAGTCGGGGATGTCGAGCGCGATGCTCGCCTCGCCCTTGGCGTCCAGCGTGACCGGCCCGCTGAACAGGTCCACCAGCTTGACCTTCTTGGGCAGGCTGCGCGTGTCTCGCATGTTCGCATCGCCGCCGAAGGCCAGCCGCCCCACCCGGCCTTCCATCTTCTCGATCAGCTTGCCGTACATGTCGAGCATGTCGGCCGGGTAGCGGTGCTTGCCGAAGAAAAAGTCCGCCGCATCGGGCACCGGGTAGCGGGTGATGTCGAGGATGCCGACGTCCACTGCCGACAGGGTCACGTGCGCCTGGCGGCCCTGTAACCCCTCGGCTTTGACCCGGACCAGGGTGCGACGCTCGGGCAGCACCTTGGCCGGAGCGGAAAGCGCCAGCGCGAACTGGCGGTCGCCGCGGTCGAGCGGCAGGTGCACCAGCCCCACCGCGCGTGCGGGCGTGACGCGGTCGCCCTCGCTGCCGGGGCGAAAGACGGTGACGGTGGCATACAGGTCATGACGGGCCCAGGCCGGGTCGACCGGCAAAATCACGGTGGAGCCGGCGGTCGACACATCGATGCGCTTGCTCCACAGCAGCCGGTCGCCTTCGATGGTCACCAGCGCTTGACCGTCGTGCGGAGGCAGGATCTTCAGCTCCGGCCGGTCACCAGCCTTGAGAGGCGCCTTGGCGAGCTGCAGCTGCACGCGATCGGGCCGGTTTCCGATCTCCTCGGCATCCTGTGCGTTCCAGCCCGCATAGAAGCGGTAGCGCATCGCCAAGCCGGTCTGGGGATCGCGCGCCTCGAGCCGGTACCGGCCCCAGCCGACCTGCAGGCCCACCCGCGTCCGGTCCCCGACCGACAGTTCCTGCGTCTGGACCACCTCGTCGGTTTCCGCGTAGCCCGAATGCCAGCCCTTCTGGTCGTCGTAGCGCCAGTAGTACTGCCGATCCTCCCGTACGAGACGCAGCTTGACCGTGGCGGCCCGAGGCTTGCCCTGCGTGTCCACACGGACCAGCTCGAATGCGGCCAGCCCGTTCTCACGCGTCACGTCCCGATCGAATAGCGGGCGCACGGCGACGAGCACCGGCGCCGGCCACACCGTCCGCTCGATCGAGCGCACCACCGGCCGCCCGCCCGATTCCAGCAGGCTGAAGCTGCCGCGCACGCGCATCGGCGAGGCCATGCCTTCGGTCGGCATGGGCAGCGTGACCTCGGCGCGGCCCTCGTCGTCGAGCTCGGTGTCCGCCACCTCCGCACGGTGCCTGTGGTGGTCGTCCGCCACGTCGCCGAAGACAAAGCCTGGCCACTGCCGCGCAAGCGGCTGCCGGTCGCGCTCCGACGCGACGCTGACGAGCAGGCGGTTGCCTGCCGCGGGGGCGCCGAACAGGTAGTCGCCCTGCACTTGGACCGTGAAGGCGTCCTCGCGCCCGAGCACCGGCTTGGCCGTCTCGAGCAAGAGTCTCATGCGCTCGGGCAGGAACTCCTCGACCTGGAACCGCCACCGGGCGTCCGGCAACCGGGCTCCCGGGTCGGCTCGCAGCTCCAGCGTCCAGCTGCCGGTCTGCGCATCGGGTGGCAAATCGATGGTGCGCTGGAAGTACCCCGGCAGCCGCTCGTCCGGCCTCCAGGCCGCGGTCTGCACCGTGCGACCGTCGGGGCGCTTGAGCACCGCCTGCAACGGCGCCGGCGCGACCGGCCTGCCATCCGCGTCGCGAGCCAGCACGGAGAGCTCGAATCGCTCGCCCGGTCGGTACAGGTCCCGCCCGGCGTACACGAACAGCTTGGCTGAGGCCGGCAGGTGGCCGCCCACGTCGAACTCGGACAGGTCCAGTCCCGGCGCGCCGAGGACGATCACCGTCATCTCCCGCCCCTGCCGGGCCACCAGCAGCCGGGCCGCATCAGGCACCGACTCGAAATGCGCATGTCCCTCGCCATCTCCATGCCGCCTGGCCAGGCTGCGCGCGTTCTCGTCCAACAGCTCGAACTCCACCCCCCTGCGCGCGACGCCGCGCTTGAGCGACGTGGCGAACACGTCGAGGCCCTTGGGATACCGGCGCGCGTGCAGGCCGATGTCGCTGACGTAGAAGTACGTCACCTGGTAGTCGTCACCGAAGCGCCCGGGCTGCCCGAGCACCGCGATGTATACCCCAGGTTCCTGCAACTCCGGGATCTGCTCGACGGGCAGGAAGGTCACCTGGCGTTTGTGTGGGTCGTCGCTGGTGCGGAAGCGGCCGAGGTAGACGCTGCGCGCCTGTGCGCGCAGTTGGTCCAGTTCCCAGCCACCGACGCGGCCCTGCAAGCTGCGACCGTTGCCGTATCCGGCGTATTCTTCGCCGTCCTCGCCTTCCTCGTCGTGCACGCTCGCGCCCGGCCGGCCGCCGGCCACACGCTCGAAAAAGCGCGGCAGGGCTTCCGGCTGCACGCGCAGGAACTGCACGTCCACCTCCGGCTGGTTCACGGTCACGATGGGCAGGCCACCGTTCTGGCCGGCCGGCAATACCGTGCCCCGGCTCGCGAAATACCAGGACGGCGCATTGGCCTCGCTGACGACGTCGCAGCCGCGGGCCGCGACGAGGATGGTCCCGTCCACCGAGCGCACACGCTCGGGCACGTCGATCCGGAAACGCCGCTGTGGCTGGACGTACGGGAAGTAGGCGATGCGTGGGTTGTCACCGATGGTCCAGTGGCCCTGCACGACGCGAGCTTCTTCCGCAGGCGCGTCCGCTCCCCGCGGCACGGGCGCCTGCGCCGCTCCCCGATCGACCACCCGCATCAGCTCGCCCAGGTCCTGGGTGCGGTCCAGGGGCTGTGAAAAGACGACCGCGAGCGCGGGACGGTCATCCAGCAGCCGCGGTTTGCACTCCAGCACCTCGAACGGCGCCGAAGGGTCGTACGCCATGGTCCCCTGCTCGGCCGCCTGCCTCGCGCGCCACCAGCTGGTGACCGCGACGAGCACCGCGAACACCAACACGACGGCGGCGATGGTCCCCGCTTTGAGCCGCATCCTTGTGATCATCGTCCCTCCCTGCGTGCGGCAACGGCCGCATCACGGCCGATTGTTGCAGAGCCCCAGGGACAGGTCGATCAGATCGCCCGCAGCACCTCGGCGCGCCGCGGCAGGTCCGCCCCGCGTCGGCTGCAAGTGATGGACGCCGCGGCCGATGCGAAACCGAGCAGCTCCTTGAGCGCCCCCTCGTCGAGCGCGCCGAGGGCGTGTTCATCCGTCACGCCATGCTCGCCCAGCCACGCGAGCAGCGCAGCCTGGAAGGTGTCTCCCGCGCCAACGGTGTCGATGAGTCGAACCGGCCGGGCTGGCGCCGTGGCGGTGGCTCGCGCGGTGTATGCGATGCTGCCCTCGCCGCCGAGGGTCACCACCACCAGCCAGGCGCCAGCCGCGAGCCAGCGCGCGGCCACGGTCCGCGGCGCCTGCGTGGGATAGAGGAGTTGCAGGTCCTCCCCGCTCACCTTCACGAGATGCGCCAGGGCGACCATCTCCTCCACGACCGCATGCCAACGCAACACGTCCGGCTCCACGGTGAGCCGGACGTTGGGGTCGTAGGACACGAGCCGTCGCGTGCGCTCCTGTCGCGCCAATCCTCGCAGCGTCCCACCGACCGGCTCGACCACCGTCGAGTACGAGCCGACATGCAGCCAGCGGGCCTCCTCCGGCAAGCCAGGCAGGCCGCGTGGAGTGACCAGGCGGTCGGCCGCGTCGTGTCCATGGAACGCGTAGCTCGGTCCACCGCCCGCTCCCACGCTGACGATGCTCAAGGTGGTGGGTGCCGCGCTGCGGACCAGCAACGAGCGGTCGACGCCCTCCGCGCTCAGCATCTGCTCGAGCCGATGGCCGAAGGCGTCGCCGGAGATGCCGCCGAGGAAAGCCACGCGTGCGCCGAGGCGCGCAAGTCCGACCGCCACGTTGAACGGCGATCCGCCCGCCCGCGCGTCGAGATGCAACCCGGTGGCCGTCGGCGCACCGGCATACACGTCCATCAGGGCCTCGCCTGCCACCACGAACATCGCACCTCTCCTTGCCTTCCGCCCCACCCGCGACACGCGCCGCCGACTGCGGCCATATCGGACACGCGCATATCCTGCCTCAACCGCCCTCCGAGCAGGCACCGGCAGGGCCGCTCAGGAAGTGACAAGCCGTGTCAGCCCGCGCCACGAAGCCTGGTCTCAGCTGGTCAGCTGAGCAGGCCTGTGGCTGCGGCATGACATGCCCGCCGGGCAGATGTCAGCCTGCGCCGCAAAGCCTGGTCTCAGCTGGTCAGCTGAGACCAGGCTTTGTCCAATCGCTTGACGGAGACGGGTTGGGGGGTTCGCAGTTCTTGCGCGAAGAGGCTCACGCGCAGTTCTTCCAGCAGCCAGCGGAACTCCTCCAGCCGCGGGTCGTGCTGCCCCTTGAGGTCGGCCAGCCGCCGCAGGTAGCGCTGCTCCAGCGGCCTGAGTTCGGTCATGCGTTGCTGGTCGCGCGCCGGGTCCGCGCGCAGCTTGTCCAGCCGCATCTGCACCCCCTTGAGGTACCGCGGATAGTGCTGCAGCTGCCCATAGGGAGCGCGCACCAGGAACCGTTTCGGCATCAGCCGCTGCAGCTGCTCGGCGATGTCGTCGGCCACGTCCTTCGGAGCCCGCGCGTCTTTCAGCTTGCGCGTGGTCGCCAGGTACTCGGTGAGGATGGAACCGGCCAGCCGCGCGACCTCCTGCGCGATCAGGTTGAGCCGGGCGCGGCCCTCCTCGACGCGCGCCTTGAAGCTGGCCTCGTCGTGCGGCAACGGCTCTTGCAGGAAGGCGCGGTCCAGCGCCACCTCGACGATCTGCTCGCGCAGTTCCTCGGCCGTGCCCAGCGCCATGTAGGACACCGCCATCTTCTGCAGGTCGGGCAGGTTCTTCTCGAGGTACTTGAGCGGCTCGCGGATCTGCAGCGCGACCAGCCGTCGCAGCCCCGCGCGGTGCCTGGCCGCCGCGACCAGCGGCTCGTCGAACACCTCGATCTCCACGTGCGAGCCCTTGTCCACCACGGCCGGAAAACCCACCATGCGGCCGATCTCCATCAGCTCCGGCAGCTCGCCGAAGGCCCAGGTCGTGTAGCGCTGCGCCGCGGCATCGGACGGCGGCGGCGTCGGCGCAGCGATGGACGCGTTGGCCGCGAAAGGACTGGCAGCGGAAGGCGCCACCCGCGAGGTCGGCTGCACGGGGTCCTGCGACGCCGGCCCCGCCTCCTCGGGGCCCGGCCGGAGCTCTGCCACCTTCAGCGCGGCCAGGGCCTGGAAGGCGCTGCGCGCCTTCCCGCCCAGTTCGGCCTTGAGCATCGCCAATTGACGGCCCATCCCAAGCTGCCGGCCGTGCTCGTCCACGACACGGAAGTTCATGAACAGGTGCGGACTCAGCGTGTCCAGTTTGAAGTCTGCGCGCTTGACGTCCAGCTGCGTCCTCTCGCGCACCGCCTTGAGCAGCACCTCCATCAGGCTGCCTTGCCCGAACGGCGTCGCGGCAACGAACCCTTCCGCGAACTCCGGCAGGGGCACCAGGCGCGCCCGGGGCTTCTGCGGCAGGCTCTTGAGCAGCGCGAGCAGCTTGTCCTTCAGCATGCCCGGCACCAGCCACTCGCAGCGCTCCTCGCTCACCTGGTTGAGCGCATAGATCGGGACCGTCACCGTCACGCCGTCCTTCGGATCGCCGGGGTCGTGCAGGTAGGTCGCGGAGCAATCGACACCGCCCAGACGAATCGTCTTGGGGAAGGCGGAGGTCGTGATGCCGGCGGCCTCGTGCCGCATCAGCTCTTCCTTGGTCAGCATCAGCAGCCGGGGCTGACGCCGGCTTTCCTCGCGGTACCAGCGCTCCAGGGCGTGGCCGCTGTGCACGTCCGCCGGCAGCTGCTGATCGTAGAAGGCGTAGATCAGTTCCTCGTCGACCAGCACATCCTGCCGGCGCGACTTGTGCTCCAGCTCCTCGACCTGGCGTATCAGCTTCTGGTTGTGGGAGAGAAACGGCAGCTTCGAGTCCCACTCGCCGTGGACCAGCGCCTCGCGGATGAAGATCTCGCGCGCGCCCAGGGGATCCACCTTGCCGTAGTTCACCCGGCGGTTGTTGTAGACCACGATGCCGTAGAGCGTCGCGCGCTCCAGAGCCACGACCTCGGCCGGCTTCTTCTCCCAATGAGGCTCCAGCAGCTGCTTCTTCAGCAGGTGCCCCGCGATCCAAGGGATCCATTGCGGGTCGATCGCCGCGATGCCGCGCGCGTAGAGCCGTGTCGTCTCGACCAGCTCGGCCGCGACGATCCAGCGGGCAGGCTTCTTGGACAGGTGTGCCCCCGGGTGCCGCCAGAACTTGATGCCGCGCGCGCCCAGGTACCAATCGTCCTCGTCACTCTTCACACCGACGTTGCCGAGCAGCCCGGCCAGCATCGAAAGGTGGATCTGTTCGTAGGTCGCGGGCGTGGTGTTCAGCCGCCAGCCGTGCTCGGCCACCACGGTATGCAGCTGCGAATGGATGTCGCGCCACTCGCGCACGCGCCGCGGCGAGATGAAGTGCTCGCGCAGGAGCTGCTCGTACTTGCGGATCGAGAGTTTGGGAGATGTCGGCCCCCGGCCAGGGGTTGCAGCGTCGGCCGGCGGCGTCCCGGCCCCTCCGCGCAACTCCTCCAGCCACTTCCACAGCTTGAGGTAGCCCATGAACTCCGACTTCTCGTCGTCGAACTTGCGGTGCTTCTCGTCGGCGGCCTGGGCCAGCTCCATCGGGCGGTCGCGCACGTCCTGCCCCGACAGCGCCGACGCGATGATCAGCACCTCGGTCAGCGACTGGCGCTCCCGCGCCTCCAGGATCATCCGCCCCACCCTCGGATCGAGCGGCAGCCTCGCCAGTTCCTTGCCGATCGCCGTCAGCTCGTTCTGCTCGTCCACCGCGTTGAGCTCGGCGAGCAGCTGGTAGCCG
The DNA here is from genome assembly GCA_035559275.1 of Burkholderiaceae bacterium. GTDB lineage: Bacteria > Pseudomonadota > Gammaproteobacteria > Burkholderiales > Burkholderiaceae_C > Caldimonas. Next base: position 27,418 of record DATMBN010000074.1, on the reverse strand, counting down.
TCGGCGATCGCCCGCTTGGGCGGTGGCTCCAGGAACGGGAAGTCCTCCACCGCTCCCAGGCCCAGCGACTTCATCCGCAGGATCACTCCGGCCAGCGACGAGCGCAGGATCTCGGGGTCGGTGAAGCGCGGGCGGGACAGGAAGTCCTGCTCGTCGTAGAGGCGGATGCAGATGCCGTTGGCCACCCGCCCGCACCGGCCGGCGCGCTGGTTGGCAGCCGCCTGGCTGATGGGCTCTATCTGCAATTGCTCGACCTTGTTGCGGTAGCTGTAGCGCTTGACGCGCGCCAGGCCCGAGTCGATGACGTAGCGGATGCCCGGCACGGTCAGCGAGGTTTCGGCCACGTTCGTGGCCAGCACGATGCGCGGGGCACCGCCCGTCTCGAAGACGCGGTCCTGCTCCTGCTGGCTCAGTCGCGCGAAGAGCGGCAGGATCTCCACGCCGGGGGGGTGGTGCTTGCGCAGGTGCTCGGCGGCCTCCCGGATCTCGCGCTCGCCAGGCAGGAAGACCAGTACGTCGCCGGGCCCTTCGCGCCACAGCTCGTCCACCGCGTCGACGATCGCGTCGTTGAGGTCGTACTCGCTCGACCGCCCGGCGCGCCGCGTCGCAGCCGCCGCGGGCGCTACCGTGTTGGGGGCGCCCTCCCAGTCGAACGGGCGCCAGCGCAGCTCCACCGGGTACAGCCGTCCGGAGACCATGATCACCGGCGCCGGCCCCCGGATGCTGGCGAAGTGCTGCGCGAAGCGCTCCGCGTCGATGGTCGCCGACGTGACGATCACCTTCAGATCCGGCCTGCGGGGCAGGATCTGCCGGATGTAGCCGAGCAGGAAGTCGATGTTGAGGCTGCGCTCGTGCGCCTCGTCGATGATGAGCGTGTCGTAGGCTTCGAGCAGCGGGTCGGTCTGCGTCTCGGCCAGCAGGATGCCGTCGGTCATCAGCTTGACCGAGGCGCCGGGAGAGAGCCGGTCCTGGAAGCGCACCTTGTAGCCCACATGCTCGCCCAAGGGCGTGCCCAGCTCCTGCGCGATGCGCTTGGCCACGCTGGAGGCTGCGATGCGTCGCGGCTGCGTGTGGCCGATCAGGCCTTTGCCACCCGCGCCCAGCCCACGCCCCATCGCCAGCGCGATCTTGGGCAGCTGCGTCGTCTTGCCCGAGCCCGTTTCGCCGCAGACGATCACGACCTGGTGCTCGGCGATGGCGCGCGCGATCTCGTCCCGCTTGGCCGAGACCGGCAGCGATTCCGGGAAGGTGATCGGGGGAATGGGATGGGCCTGCGCCGCGGCGGGTCGCCGCGGCGCGGGAGAAGGCCGCACTCGCTCGTTCATCGAAGCCTATCGTGCAAAATCCGAGATTATTTCAAAGCCCTCTGCCGAGGCTCGCTCCCCTTTCCTCCCGCACCCCGATGAGTCTGGTCTTTCCCCACACCTTCGTGCCGTGGTTCCGCTCGGTGGCACCGTACATCCATGCCTACCGTGGCAAGACCTTCGTCGTGGCCATGTCGGGCGAAGGCATCGCGGCAGGACGGCTCAACGCCTTCGTGCAGGACCTGTCCATCCTGCACGCGATGGGCATCCACATCGTGTTCGTCTACGGTTTCCGTCCGCAAGTCAACGAGCAGCTGGCAGCCAAGGGCCATGCCGCGCGCTTCAGCCATGGCATGCGGGTGACCGATGCCGTCGCGCTCGACTGCGCGCAGGAAGCTGCAGGGCAGCTGCGCTTCGAGATCGAGGCGGCCTTCTCCCAGGGGCTGCCCAACACGCCCATGGCGAACGCGGCGGTGCGCATCATCTCCGGCAATTTCCTGACCGCCCGCCCCGTGGGCGTCGTCGACGGCGTGGACTTCATGCACAGCGGCGTGGTGCGCAAGGTCGATGCGGCTGCGATCCGCCGCGGCCTGGACACCGGTGCCATCGTGCTGCTCTCGCCTTTCGGTTTTTCGCCGACCGGCGAAGCCTTCAACCTTTCGATGGAGGACGTGGCCACCAGCACCGCCATCGCCCTGCAGGCCGACAAGCTGGTCTTCCTGACCGAGGTGCCCGGCATCCGCGAGAAACTCGAGGACCCCGAAAGCCCCATCGACACCGAGCTGGCGCTGGCCGACGCCGAACGCCTGCTGGCCTCGCTGCCCAACCCGACGCAGCCGACCGACACCGCCTTCTATCTGCAGCACTGCGTCAAGGCCTGCCGCGCAGGCGTCGAGCGCTCGCACATCCTGCCCTTCGCCGTCGACGGGGCGCTGCTGATGGAGATCTACACCCACGACGGCATCGGCACGATGATCGTCGACGAGAAGCTCGAGAGCCTGCGCGAGGCGACCGCGGACGACGTGGGTGGCATCCTGCAGTTGATCGAACCCTTCGAGCGCGACGGCACGCTGGTCAAGCGTTCGCGTACCGAGATCGAGCGCGACATCGGCTACTACACCGTCATCGAGCACGACGGTGTCATCTTCGGCTGCGCGGCGCTCTATCCCTACCCCGAGGCGCGCACGGGCGAGATGGCCGCGCTCACGATCTCGCCCCAAGTGCAGGGCCAGGGCGACGGCGAACGCATCCTCAAGCGCATCGAGCAGCGCGCCAAGGCCATGGGGCTGGAGAGCATCTTCGTCCTCACGACCCGCACGATGCACTGGTTCGTCAAGCGCGGCTTCCAGCACGTCGACCCCGACTGGCTGCCGGAGGCGCGCAAGCGCAAGTACAACTGGGACCGGCGCTCGCAGGTGCTGGTCAAGCGGCTGGTCTGACGTTGCCACCGCACCACATCCCACGACATATCGAGACAAGGAGTCCTCCATGCCCCGCACCGTCCAATGCGTCTATCTCAAGAAGGAAGCCGAAGGCCTGGACTTTCCGCCCTACCCCGGCGAACTGGGCAAGCGCATCTACGAGAACGTCAGCAAGGAGGCCTGGCAGACCTGGCTGCGCCACCAGACCATGCTGGTCAACGAAAACCGCCTGAATCTCGCCGATGCCCGCGCGCGGCAGTACCTGGCGCGCCAGATGGAGCGCTTTTTCTTCGGTGAAGGCGCGGATCAGCCGGCCGGCTACGTCCCCCCCGCCAACTGAGCGGGCCCTCCATCGGCCCTCGGATCGCCGCCTGCGGGCGGCGATTCCGTTCCGGCGCAGGTGGTCTTGTCCGGCGTCAAATCCCTTCCCGCGCGCACGGGATGATTTTGAGAATCATTCTTGTTCGCGCATACAATGCGCTCGCCTTATTCGAGGAGTCCGCATGATTCGACGCATCATTGCCCCGTTGACCGCTCTTGCGGCTGCGCTGGCCGTCCAGTTGCCCGCATCCGCCCAGGAGAAGGTGCTCAACCTCTATTCCGCCCGCCACTATCAGACGGACGAGGCGCTGTACGACAACTTCACCAAGGCCACCGGCATCAAGATCAACCGCGTCGACGGCGACGACGCGGGGATACTCGCCCGCCTCAAGAGCGAGGGTCAGGCCAGCCCGGCCGACGTGATCCTGCTGGTGGACGCCGCCCGCCTTTGGCGTGCCGAGCAGGACGGCCTCTTCCAGCCGGTGAAGTCCAAGGTCCTCGAAGAGCGCGTGCCCGCCAACCTGCGGGGAGAGGACAAGGGTGAAGGCTCGCAGTGGTTCGGCTTCTCGACCCGCGCCCGCGTCATCGTCTACAACAAGGCCTCGGTGAAGCGCGACGACGTCGATACCTACGAGGAACTGGCCGACCCGAAGAACAAGGGCAAGGTATGCACCCGCTCGGGCTCTCACCCGTACAACCTGTCGCTGATCGGCTCGTTGATGGAGCACCTGGGCCCGGAGAAGACCGAGGCGTGGGCGCGGGGCGTGGTCGCCAACATGGCGCGCGAGCCCAAGGGCGGCGACACGGACCAGATCAAGGCCGTGGCCAGCGGCGAATGCGGCGTGGCGATCTCCAACAGCTACTACGTCGCGCGCCTGATGCGCTCGAAAAAGCCCGAGGACCGCGAGGTCATCGAGAAGGTCGCGGTGGTGTTCCCTAATCAGCAAAGCTGGGGCACGCACCTGAACATCGCCGGCGGCGCAGTGGCGCGGCACGCAAAGAACCGCGACGCCGCCGTCCAATTCCTCGAGTATCTGGCCAGCGACCAGGCCCAGGTCTACTTCGCCAATGGCAACAACGAATACCCCGCAGTCAAGACCGTGAAGGTGCCGAACCCGGCGCTCGATTCGCTGGGCGAATTCAAGACCGAGTTGATCCCCATCTCCGTGGTCGGCGGCAACCAGGCCAAGGTGCAGCAGATCCTCGACCGCGCGGGCTTCAAGTAAGCGCCCCAAGGGCCGGGCTCCGGTCCATGCTCGCCACGCCGGCCTCGGGCCGGCGTTTCTATTTGTACGCTCGGCAGCCCGCCGGGGCAATTTCAGCGGCGGCGGGCAGCAGAAATATCGCTTCCTCGGGATATCCCGCCCCCGGGACACGAAAATCCCGGGCGGTTGCAATACGGCAAAGCTCTGGGCTATTATCGGCGCGCTCCATTCATCGGTTTTCAACCAATACCCGAACTCATATGCCCACGTACCAAGAACTCCTCGCCCAGAAAGCCGAGCTCGAGAGGCAAATCGAGGCGGCACGCAAGCAGGAATTGGCTGACGCCATTGCCCAGATCAAGTCGCTGATGGCTCAATATGGCCTGACCGTGGCCGATCTCGGCGGCGCGAAGGCGGGCAAGCCCTCGTCCACCAAAGGCAGCAAAGTCCCGCCCAAATACCGCAATCCCGCCACCGGCGAGACCTGGACGGGTCGCGGTCGACAGCCCAAATGGGTCGAGCAGGCCCTGGCTTCCGGCAAGAAACTCGAGGACCTGGCGGTCTGAACGAGAATGTGCGACGGCCAGCGCCCGCCGCTGGCCCTCACGCCCTCACTTCACCGCCGCTTCCGTCCCCAGCCGCCGGTTCGTCCATCCGTTTTCCCGGCGCATCGAGCCTGCACGGGGCACGGGGTGCCATCAGATTCCTTCCCATGCTTCGCGCACGCGCCTCCACGGCCAGTTGAGGACGGCCGTCACGCACGTCGTCCGCGTCCAACCTCTAGGCATTTCCGGCCGTCGCGCCTTTACCGCCGCCCGGGGCCACCCGCGCCCCCAGGTTAATCAGGAAGAATCGCAGCCGCTGATTCGGCAGCCCGCGTCTTGGTCAATGATCGGGTGAAGTGTGGGGCGGTTGCGTTCGCCCAGGCCGTGGGGTTGCCGGGTATCGATGCCGCGCGAGCGTCAAATGAATGCGGCTCCATCGCGGTGGCGCGGGCTTGGCGGCAGGTCAATCGCCCGACCGGCCAAGCCCGAAAGCCTGCGCCAGCAGCGCATAGGAGCGGCGCCGGGCCGCCGGATCGTGCGCCCAGGTCAGCACCACGAGTTCCTCCACCTCCCAGCGGGCGGCCAGGTCACGCAGGCGCTGCGCGACCTGAGCCGGCGTGCCGACGACCGAGCGCTGCCTCAGCAGCGCGACCTCCGCAGCCTCCACCTCGTTGTAGTCGTCGGCGAGCGCCTCCTCGGGAGATGGCAGGGGGAACAGTTCTCCGCGGCTGCGAGCGATGCGCCAGCGTGCGCGGGAGGCAAAGAGGTGCCACGCCTCGTCCTCGGTCGCAGCCGTGAGCGCCCAGATGCAGACAGTGGCCTGCGGGCGTGGATGTGCCTCGGTCGGGCGGTAAAGGGACCGATACAGTTCGAGCGCCTCCTCCGTACCGCGACCGTCGGTGATGAAGTGCGCAAAGGCGTATGGCAGCCCCAGGTGCGCGGCCAGACGTGCGCCGTAGTCGGAGCTGCCCAGCATCCAAACGACAGGAGCAGTGGCCCCCTGCGGTCGGGCGATCACGCCGCCGGCGCCGGGACGGCCGGCCAGCATCGCCCGCAGTTCCTGCACCTGATCGGGGAACCGCTCCGCGGCGCGAGCAGCATCGGGGTTGAGCGCGAGCGCCGTGCGAAAGTCCGAGCCCGGGGCGCGCCCGACACCCAGATCGATGCGCCCGGGAGCGAGCGCATCGAGCACGCGGAATTGCTCGGCCACCTTCAGCGTCGCATAGTGCGGAAGCATCACCCCGGCGCTGCCGATGCGAATGCGGTTGGTGCGCGCCGCGATCGCCGCCATCAGGATCTCCGGCGCGGTGCCGACGATGCTCGGATGGTTGTGGTGCTCCGACACCCAGAACCGGTGATACCCCAGCGCCTCGCAGTACTGCGCAAGTTCCACGGTCTCGCGGATCGAGGCATCCTCGCTTCGTCCGGCCACCGCCACCGATTGATCCAGCACCGACAGGCGCATCACCTACTCCTCGTTCACGACTTCGACGGGTGCGCATCCTGACACAGCAACGATGCCCCACCGGACGACAGGGCGGCTGCGTCGTTCCGGCACAATCCGGGATGTCATGATGCGTGCGCGCTCTTCCTTCGCCTCCGTGGCCTGGCTGCTGGCCGGGCTGATGCTGGTCCAGGCCGTGCTGCCTGCGATCGCGTCGGCCGCCGCGCGCTGGCAAGGCCAGCCGCTGGTCGAGGTGTGCACGCTCTACGGCGTCAAGACCGTACAGGCCGACGCCTCGCCGGCCGCGGATGCGGAACTCCCGGCCAATGGGAACACCGCGTGGGCGCAGCACCCGTGTGCGCTCGCCGCCCTCGGGGGCGCCTCACCGGCCCCAGCACTGCCCGCCTTCTCGCTGCGCCAGGATCCGGCGCCTCATCCCGGCCCCCAACACGCCGTTGCGGTCCGCGACCGGCAGGGTGAATGGATGGCAGGGCACCAGCAGGGCCCGCCGCGGGGCTGAGCGCTTGCCTGCCCGCTCGGCGGTCGCCGGTCACCGGCGCGCCGTGGCGTGGCGGGCTCCTCCCCTGCTCAGTATCCCGGCCGCAAGCACTTCGATCGCCGCGGACCGGCCCGCACCGGGCGCCCTGCGCCCCTCATTGCCAGACACGACCCCATGACCGCACCTATCCGCCGCTTCCACCTGACACTGGCCTTCGCCGCCCTGACCGTCGTCGCCTCTTTCGCATACGCCCACAGCTACCGCATCGCCGAGATCGAGATCGGCCATCCCTGGGCAAGGCCCACCGTATCCGGCCAGCAGGCCGGAGGCGCCTTCCTCAGCCTGCAGAACCGCGGGTCGAGCGCCGATCGCCTCATCGGCGCGAGTTCTCCTGCGGCGGACGCCGTCGAACTGCACACGATGAGCCTGGAAGGCAACGTGATGCGGATGCGCCAGGTCGACGCCATCGACGTTCCGCCCGGGCAATCGGTGAAGCTGCAACCTGGCGGCATGCACCTCATGTTCCAGGGGCTGAAGGCGCCGATGAAGCTGGGTGACCGGATTCCGGTGACGCTGCGCTTCGAGCGGGCCGGCGAGGTCGCGGTCGAAGTGAAGGTGGAGAATCCGTCGAACCGCGCCAAGGAACCCAAGGCGCCCGACGAGCACAAGCACCACCATTGAGGCGCTAGGGGCCCGCCCAGCGGTCGGCCACCTCGCAGCAAGCGCGATCTGGGCGGCCTGCTCGACCAGGCGATCCAGCAGCCGGTCGAGCTGCTTGCGCTCATCCGCCGTCAGACAGGCAAGGGTCTGATCGTTGCGTCGCTCGATCACCCCTCATCATGCGTGACCAGCGCTCCCGGCCCTTGGCATGCGGGTCAGAGCTTCGTTGACGCGCTTGAGCGTGCACGATTGCCGCCGCTGCGCCTCCCTTCGGTCCATGGCCCGCTTCAGAAACGAAAAAGCCCCGCAGGGCGGGGCTTCTTTCTTGTCGTTCGGCAACCGTAGCGGGCAGCCCGAACACTTGGTTGGCGGAGACGGAGGGATTCGAACCCTCGATGGAGCTTTTGACCCCATACTCCCTTAGCAGGGGAGCACCTTCGGCCTCTCGGTCACGTCTCCAACCGAAAAATCGGCGCGAGTCTCACATTCTAACCGCGAAACGCGCGCCGTCGGCAAACGTCGTCGTCAGGCGGCGTCCTGGTCGAGGTCGAAGGCCTTGTGGAGTGCGCGCACGGCCAGCTCCATGTACTTCTCGTCGATCACCACGCTGGTCTTGATCTCGCTGGTCGTGATCATCTGGATGTTGATGCCCTCTTCGCTCAGCGCGCGGAACATCGTGGCGGCCACACCGACGTGCGAGCGCATGCCGATGCCGACGATCGAGACCTTGCAGATCTTGGTGTCGCCCACCACCTTCTCGGCACCCAGCGCCGGCACGACCTTGCTGTTGAGCAGATCCACCGTCTTGGCGTAGTCGTTGCGGTGGACGGTGAAGGAGAAGTCGGTCTTGCCGTCGTGCGAGACGTTCTGCAGGATCACGTCGACGTCGATGTTGGCGTCCGCCACCGCCCCGAGGATCTGGTACGCGATGCCCGGCTTGTCCGGCACGCCCATGACGGTGATCTTGGCTTCGTCGCGGTTGAAGGCGATGCCCGACACAACGGCTTTTTCCATTTTCTCGTCTTCCTCAAAGGTGATCAGCGTTCCCGACTTGGCTTCTTCCTCGATCGGGATGTCCCAGGGCGTGAAGCTCGACAGCACGCGCAGCGGCACGCGGTACTTGCCCGCGAACTCCACCGAGCGGATCTGCAGCACCTTGGAGCCCAGGCTCGCCATCTCGAGCATTTCCTCGAAGCTGATGGTGTGCAGGCGGCGTGCCTCCGGCACGATGCGCGGGTCGGTCGTGTAGACGCCATCCACGTCGGTGTAGATAAGGCACTCGTCGGCCTTCATCGCGGCCGCCACGGCCACGGCCGAGGTGTCAGAGCCTCCGCGTCCCAGCGTCGTGACGTTGCCCTGGGGATCCACGCCCTGGAAGCCCGTGATGATCACGATCTTGCCCGCGGCCAGGTCCGCACGCACTCGCGCGTCGTCGATGCGCTCGATGCGTGCCTTGGTGTACGCCGAATCGGTCTTGATCGGCACCTGCCAGCCGGCATAGCTGACGGCCTCCAGGCCCTCGGCCTGCAAGGCGATGGCCAGCAGCCCCACGGAGACCTGCTCGCCGGTGGCGGCGATCATGTCCAGCTCGCGCGCATACGCAGTGGTATGGGTGGCCGGCGCCAGCTCTTTGGCCAGGCCCAGGAGCCGATTGGTCTCGCCGCTCATCGCCGAGGGCACGACGACCATCTGATGGCCGGCGCGATGCCACTTGGCGACCCGCTTGGCAACGTTGCGGATGCGCTCGGTCGAGCCCATCGACGTGCCGCCGTATTTGTGAACGATCAATGCCATGGGAGTTGGGTGCGCGGATGGATGGACGAAGGAGTTCGCGCCGCGGTCGCGAACCGGCAATTGTAGCCTTGCAGTGCAGCAATCCGCCCTGCCCGCGCCCTCTCAGGCACTGCAGGCCCTGGAGGGGCCCGTCCCTCAGCGCTCGTCAGCCCTGCACCGCTGCGAGGGGCCGACGGCTGCCTGGCCGGTAGACGGTCGGCCGCTTCGAGCAGCTCGGTAGTTGGGGCATCAGCCCGAGCCGCGCTCCCAGTGCAGCACCCAGCGCGCCTGGCCAGCGGCCGCCGCCGCGCGCGCGTCGACGCCGAGCCCGGGGACGTACACCAGCTGCTCGCCCGCGTACACCAGCGGGCCTTCGCGCTGCCACTCGGGCACGCCCAACGCCTGGAACTGCTTCTTGAGGCTGCGTGGAGGCCGGCCCGGGCCGAGCTGGAACCGCTCCCCTCCGGTACGGGGACGCAGCCAGACCTGCCGCAACAGGGACTGCGGCACGCTCGCCCGGCGCTCTTCCGCGGTGCGCGGCCGTCTCACGTACAGCACCCCGCCCCAGCCGGGCACAGGGTGGCGGCCGGCGCGCGCAACCTCCAGAAGCTGTGCCACGCGCTCGTGCGACCCGGCGTGGTTGCCACCGGGGTCGGCCCCCGGCTCATGCGGCGAGAAGGTCCAGACGCCTCGGTACAGCCGCACAGTGCCGCACGGCAGTTCCCAACGGCGGCTCGATGCGCGTTGCGACTCCATCCAGAGCCGCTCCAACCAGGTGGCTGGCATCGACCGGCCCGCGACGCTCCGGTACCACGCGCGCAGCGCGTTACGCGCACGTGCGGGACCGAGCTCGCAAAGCGCGGGATGGGACAACCCCTCGCCCGCGGCCGCGTGGCTCAGGTCGAGCCGCGCCAGGGCCTCAAGGCAGATGGCCGCTTCGGCCGCCCATTGCGCAGCCTGGGCCAGCGTCGCCTCGGCCTGCGGGAAGCCCTCGCTCAGCACCGGCCACACCTTCAGCCGCAGCCTGTTGCGCGCGTGGCGCGGATCGTCGTTGCTGTCGTCGTCCACATGGCGCAGGCGATGGCGACGCACGTAGGCGTCGATGTCGGCGCGGCTGCGTGCGAGCCACGGCCGCAGCCACCACAGCCCGTCGCGCTGGACGGCTGCGGGCATGGCTGCCAGTCCGGCCATGCCTGCTCCACGCAGGGCCTGCAGCAGGAAGGTCTCGGCCTGGTCGGTGCGATGGTGGCCCAGCAGCACCGCCTCGACTCCATGCGCCAGTGCCATGTCGCGCAGCGCTGCGTAGCGCGCCTGCCGGGCACACGCTTCCACGCTCGCCCCGGCGGGCACAGTAAGCGCCAGCCGGACATGGTCGAAGGCCAGCGGCCATCCGCGCTTGCGCCAGCGCCGGCACGTGTCCTCGCAGTGAGCCAGCCATTCGTCGGCGCGCGGTTGCAGGCCGTGGTGCACATGGAGCGCGACGACCTCGTAGCCCTGCTCGCGGGCCACCTTCGCGGTGGCATGCAGCAAGGCGGTCGAGTCCCGGCCGCCGCTGTAGGCCACCGCGACCTTCACGGGCGCGGCGACCGTCCGGCTCATCAGCTCTCTTTGGTGTCGGTGTAGCGGCCGTAGCTCTGCAGGCGCTCGTAGCGGCGCTGCAGCAGCTCCTTGGTGCGCAGGTCGGCCACCTGCCGCAGCGAGTCGCTCAAGGCGCGCTTGAGGTAGGCGGCCATCTGCTTGTGATCGCGATGCGCCCCACCCACCGGTTCGTTGACGATCTTGTCGATCAGGCCCAGGGCCTTGAGGCGGTGGGCGGTGATGCCCAGGGCCTCGGCCGCGTCGCTGGCGCGGTCCGCGGTCTTCCAGAGGATGGAGGCGCATCCCTCGGGTGAGATGACCGAGTACACGGAGTACTGCAGCATCAGGACCTGGTCGGCCACGCTGATGGCCAACGCGCCTCCCGAGCCGCCCTCGCCGATGATGGTGGCGATGATCGGCACCTCCAGTTGCGCCATCTCGAAGATGTTGCGCCCGATCGCCTCGGATTGGCCACGCTCCTCGGCACCGATGCCCGGATAGGCCCCTGGGGTGTCGACGAAGGTGAAGACCGGCAGACCGAATTTCTCGGCCAGCTTCATCAGCCGCAGCGCCTTGCGGTAGCCCTCCGGGCGCGACATGCCGAAGTTGCGCATCGCGCGCTCCTTGGTGTCGCGGCCCTTCTGGTGGCCGATGACCATGCACGCCTGCCCGTTGAAGCGCGCGAGGCCGCCCACGATGGACTGGTCGTCCCCGAAATGGCGGTCGCCGTGCAGTTCCTGGAACTCGGTGAAGATATCCTGGATGTAGTCCAGCGTGTAGGGACGCTGCGGATGCCGGGCGATCTGCGTGACCTGCCAGGGCGTGAGGTTGGAGTAGATCTCCTTCGTGAGCTGCTGGCTCTTCTTGCTCAGGCGGTCGATCTCCTCGGAGATGTCCACCGCCGACTCGCTCTGCACGTAGCGCAGCTCGTCGATCTTGGTTTCGAGCTCGGCAATCGGCTGCTCGAACTCAAGGAAATGTCGTTTGCTCATCCCAAGTCATCCCCGTCAACGAAGACGAAGGCCTCGCGCATGATTGTTGTCAATATTCCACCGGCAGGGGGTCGAGGCTGCGCCAAATGTACCACGTGGCAACCGAACGAAACGGCGCCCAGGCCTCCCCGACTTCCCGTGCTTCCGCCCGGGAGACCGGTTCCCCGCTGAAATAGTTGAGGCTGATGCCCCTGAGCAGCCCCAGGTCGTCCAGGGGAAGCACGTTGGGTCGCATCAGGTGAAAGATCAGGAACATCTCCGCCGTCCAGCGACCGATGCCCCGGATGGCGACGAGTTCCTCGATGATGGCCTCGTCGTCCATCGACGACCACTGGCGCACGTGGACGGCGCCGGTGGCGAAGTGCGAGGCCAGGTCGCGCAGGTACTCGACCTTGCGGGCGGACAGCCCCGCGCCGCGCAGGGCTTCGACCGGCAGTTCCAGCACCAGGGCCGGCGAGATCCGGGTGGACGGACCGGGCAGCAGGGCGGCAAAGCGGTCCCAGACGGACTGCGCCGCCTTGACCGAGATCTGCTGGCCCACGATGGAGCGCGCCAGTGTCGTGAAGGCGTCTCCGCGGCTTTGCAGACGAGCCTCGCCGAACTGCGGGATGAGCTTGCGCATCACCCGGTCGCGCTTGGCCAGGTGCTTGCAGGCCTCGTCCCAGTAGTCAGGAGTGACCGACTTGGGCATGCGCTTACGCCTTCACCCAGGTGGTACCCGCCGGGGTGTCCTTGAGCACGATCCCCTTGGCCGCCAGTTCCTCGCGGATCCGGTCAGCCTCGGCGTAGTTCTTCTCGCGCTTGGCCTGCGCGCGCGCCTCGATGCGCGACTGGATGTAGGCCTCGTCCACGCCGGCGCCACCTTGCAGGAACTCGCGCGGCGAGCCTTGCAGCAGGCCGAGCGTGCCGGCCAGCACCTTGAGGAGGCCGGCGGTCTGCGCCGACTTGCCCCGATTGACCTCGCCGGCCAGGTCGAACAGCACTGCGATCGCCTCCGGCGTGTTGAAGTCGTCGTTCATCGCGGCCTTCAGGCGCGCGGCGTGCGGCTCGTTCCAATCGATCTGCACGCCTTCGACGGGTGGCACGGTGTCGAGCGCGGTATATAGCCGGGTCAGGCCCTGGCGCGCGTCCTCGAGGCCGGCATCGCTGTAGTTGAACGGGCTGCGGTAGTGCGTGCGCAGCATCGCAAAGCGCAGCGTCTGGCCGTCGTAGCTCTTGAGCACGTCGCGGATGGTGAAGAAGTTGCCGAGCGACTTCGACATCTTCTCGTTGTCGACGTTGAGAAAGCCGTTGTGCATCCAGACATTGACGAAAGGCTTGCCCGTCGCGCCCTCGCTTTGCGCGATCTCGTTCTCATGGTGGGGAAACTGCAGGTCCATGCCGCCGCCGTGGATGTCGAAATGCTCGCCCAGCAGCGCGCAGCTCATCGCGGAGCATTCGATGTGCCAGCCGGGCCGGCCCTTGCCGAAGGGCGACTCCCACTTCGCCTCCTCGGGCTCGGTGTCCTTGGCCGCCTTCCAGAGCACGAAATCGAGCGGATCGTCCTTGCCTTCGGAGACGGCCACGCGCTCGCCTGCGCGCAGCTGGTCCAGCGACTTGCCGGAAAGCTTGCCATACCCCGGGAAGCGCCGCACCGCGTAGTTCACGTCGCCATCGGGTGCGCGGTAGGCCAGCCCCTTGTCCTCGAGCCGGCGGATCATCTCGACCATCTGGGGCACGTATTGCGTTGCGCGCGGCTCATGCGTGGGCGGCTCGATGCCCAGCGCCGCGATGTCCTCGTGCATCGCGCGTGCCATCTCCTCGGTCAGCTCGCGGATGGTGATGCCGCGCTCGATCGCCCTGCGGATGATCTTGTCATCGATGTCAGTGATGTTCCGCACGTAGGTGACACGGTAGCCCAGCACCTTGAGCCAACGCTGCACCACGTCGAACACCAGCATCATCCGGGCGTGCCCCACGTGGCAGTAGTCGTAGATCGTCATGCCGCACACGTACATGCGCACGTGGTTGGGCTCGATCGGCGAGAACGGCTCGACGCGACGCGTCAGGGTGTTGTAGATCGAAAGCGTCATGGAAGATGCGATACGAACGGGCGCCGGCCGCGGATCGTCCCGCGAGGGACGGAAACGGCAACGGGGGACGCCATGAGCGCGGGCAACCGGCGGGGAGATTTCAACACGGCACCGGGCCTCGCTCGATGCGGGTTTGCAAGGATCGCGGGCGCAAGGCGCCCTTAGAATCGAGCGAGTATAGCCGTTGCCCCGTGGGACAGCCGGCGAGCTGCGCACCGTCATCGCCCTCGGCGTGGGGCCCCCGGTGGACGGGGTTGGGCAATGGCGCGGGCTCACGCGCTGGCCGGCCAGGCGTGCGTTCCGGCCGGCGGTGACCGGCAGGCGGGTCCAGGCCAGGCCCGGGCGGCGCAGGCCGCAAGGGCAAGAGACGCTGCAGGGCTGCGCAGCGGCTGTCGCGGAACTACCCCCTTCCGCCCGAAGGCGACACGCCGTCGACTATGCTTCTCCCTTTGACAATCGCAGGAGCCGACTACCGATGACCCCGCTACGTCTTGTCGCTGCCGCCGCCCTGCTGGCGGCCACGATCGCCGGCGCGGCCCAGGCACAAACGGTGCGCTTGAACACCTCCATGGGCGACATCGTCGTGGAACTGGACGCGTCCAAGGCGCCGAAGACCGTCGAGAACTTTCTCGGCTACGTCAAGGCAGGCCACTACGACGGCACCATCTTCCACCGGGTCATCGACGGCTTCATGATCCAGGGCGGCGGCTTCACTCAGGACATGAAACAGAAGCCAACCCAGCCACCCATCCCGCTGGAGAGCCGCAACGGCCTGAGCAACCAGCGCGGCACCATCGCCATGGCACGCACCATGGACCCGAACTCGGCCACGGCCCAGTTCTTCATCAACGTCAGCGACAACGCTTTCCTCGACGCCGCCAACGCGCGCGACGGCCACGGCTACGCGGTCTTCGGCAAGGTCGTGCAAGGCATGGAGGTGGTCGACAAGATCAAGTCCGTGCGCACCACCACGCGGGGCATGTACGAGAACGTCCCGGCACAGCCGGTGGTCATCAAGAAGGTCACTCTGGAGAAATGAACATGGCAGTCGAACTGCACACCAACCACGGCGTCATCAAGATCGAGCTGGACGCGGCCAAGGCCCCGAAGACGGTCGAGAACTTCCTCAACTACGTGCGCCGGGGGCACTACGACGGCACCATCTTCCATCGCGTGATCGACGGGTTCATGATCCAGGGCGGCGGTTTCGAGCCCGGCATGAAGCAGAAACCCACCGATGCGCCCATCGAGAACGAGGCCAACAACGGCCTGAAGAACGACCGCTACACGATCGCGATGGCCCGCACCCAGGCCCCGCACTCGGCCACGGCGCAGTTCTTCATCAACGTCGCCGACAACGAATTCCTCAACTTCCGTTCCGAGACCCCCCAGGGCTGGGGCTACACCGTGTTCGGCAAGGTGGTCGAGGGCACGGACGTCGTCGACAAGATCAAGGGCGTCAAGACCGGTCGCCGCGGCTTCCATGACGACGTGCCGAACGAGGACGTGGTGATTCAGAAGGCCGTCGAGGTCTGACGGCGGACATGACGCACGCGCGGGTTCCCTCCCCCGATCCCGCCCCTCGGGCCGCGGACCTGCGCGCCCCGTCCGACTGGCACGCGATCGACCTGCTGTCGGACCTGCATCTGCATGCGGGGCTGCCGCACACCGCGGCGGCCTTCCGCGACCACCTGCGGCACACGCCGGCCCAGGCCGTGCTGATCCTCGGGGACCTGTTCGAGGCCTGGGTGGGCGACGATGCCGCCGAGGAGGGCTTCGAGCGCGACGTGGGACGCTGGCTGGCCGAGGCGGCCCGCACGCGCTGGATCGGCTTCATGGCGGGCAACCGCGACTTCCTCGTGGGCGAGCGGTTCCTCGGCGCCTGCGGCGTGCATGCACTGCCCGATCCCACCGCCCTGCGCGCCTTCGGACGTTGCTACCTGCTCACCCATGGCGACGCCCTGTGCCTCGACGACGTGGACTATCAGCGCTTCCGGGCCGAGGTACGGTCCGATGCCTGGCGCACGCGCTTCCTCGCACAGCCGCTGGCCGCGCGCCGGCAGATCGCAGCGCAGCTGCGCGCGGCCAGCGAGGACCGCAAGCGCCGTCTGGGCCCTGAGGCATATGCCGACGTCGACCATGGGGCGGCCCGCGCGTGGGCGAACGCCGCCGGGGCCGACGCGCTGATCCACGGCCATACGCACCGCCCGCACGACCATCCGCTGGACGAAGTGCGCCAGCGCCACGTGCTGAGCGATTGGGACCTGGACGCGGAACACGCAGGCCACCCGCGCCGCGCGCAGGTGCTGCGGCTCTCGGCCGCGGGAGTGCAGCGCATCCCGCTCGTCGAAGGTCAGGCCTGATGTGGCAATCCTTGCTGCGCCGCTGGTCGGCCCACCGTGAGTCGCGCGTGCTGCGCGATCGGGCGATCCCCGAGCCGCTCTGGCGGGCCGTGCTCGCACGCTACCCTTTCCTGGTCCGACGTCCCGCCGAGGATCTGGATGAGTTGCGGCGGCTGGCGACACTGTTCCTGGACCGCAAGGAATTCACCGGTGCCGGCGGCTTCGAGATCACCGACGAGGTCGCGGTCGCCATTGCGGCACAGGCTTGCCTGCCGGTGCTCAGGTTCGGTCTGCAGCCGTACGACGACTTCGTCGGAATCGTGGTGCACCCGGACGAGGTGGTGGCGCGCCGGGAGGTGATGGACGACGACGGGGTGGTTCATCACTACGACGAAGTGCTGGCCGGTGAAGCGATGGAGCGCGGGCCGGTGATGCTCTCGTGGCGCGACGTACAGGACGCCGGCGCCTCGGCGGAACTGGGCTACAACGTCGTGATCCACGAGTTCGTGCACAAGCTGGACATGCTCGACGGAAAGTCGGACGGCGTGCCGCCGCTGCCTCCCAGCGCCCGGGAGGAATGGGTCCGCGTGATCGACGCGGAATACGAGCGCTTCTGCACCGACGTCGACGAGGGGTACGAAACCTTCCTCGACCCCTATGGCGCCGAGGGCTGCGACGAATTCTTCGCCGTCGCGGCGGAAGCCTTCTTCGTCGCGCCAGACAATTTCCTTGCGGAGCATCCCGCGCTCTACGAACAGTTCAAGCGCTACTTCCGGCAAGATCCGGCGGCCGCGTGAGACGGCTCTCGGGTTCTCGTGTCCGCTCCGACGGCATCCTCGGACATGGGAAGCGCCCTTGGGGCGGGCGGCCTTCGTCCGCGCGCCCATGGCGGCGGCCCGCTCGGCGCGCTCAGTACCGCTCGAAGACCGCGATGCTCTCCACGTGGGCGGTGTGCGGGAACATGTTGACCGCCCCGGCCGCAGTGCACCGGTAGCCGCCCTGGTGCACCAACAACCCGGCATCACGCGCGAGCGTGGCGGGATTGCACGAGACGTAGACGATGCGCCCCGGCGGCTCCCAGCCGGAAAGCCCGCCTTGCTGGTGCGCATCGGCCACCGCCTTGGCAAGCGCGAAGGCCCCTTCGCGCGGCGGATCGACCAACCACTTGTCGGCGCTGCCATAGCGCAGCAGATCCTCGGTGCCCAGCTCGAACAGGTTGCGCGCCTCGAAACTCGTGCGGTCCTGCAACCCGTTCAACCGGGCGTTGTCGCGCGAGCGCTGCACCAGCGCCTCGCTGCCCTCGATGCCCAGGACCTCGCGCGCCCGACGTGCGATCGGGAGCGTGAAATTGCCCAACCCGCAGAACCAGTCGATCACCCGTTCGTGCGCCTGCGGATCGAGCAGCCGCACCGCGCGGGTGACGAGGACCCGATTGATGTGGTGGTTGACCTGCGTGAAGTCGGTCGGCCGGAACGGCATGCGCACGTCGAATTCCGGCAGCCCGTAGGCCAGCACCGGCCCGCCCTCGTCGAGCAGGTGCACCGAGTCCGGCCCCTGGGGTTGCAGCCACCACTGCACGCCGTGGCGCACCGCGAACGCGCGCAACCTCTCGCGGTCGGCGTCGCCGAGCGGCTCCAGATGCCGCAGCACGAGGGCCGTCACCCGCCCCTCGTCGTGCTCCCCCACGGCCACCTCGATCTGTGGCAGCCGGTCGGGCCGGTCCATCGACGCGATCAAGCCGCGCAGCGGCACGAGCATCTCGCTCACGTGCGGTGGCAGCACCTGGCACGTCGTCATGTCGGCGACGTAGCTCGACTTGCGCTCGTGAAATCCCACCAGCACTCCGCCCTTCTTGGGGACGACGCGCACCGAAAGGCGTGCCCGGTAGCGGTAGCCCCAAGTTGGGCCTTCGATCGGGCGCAGCATGGTCTCGGGGCGCACCTTGCCCAGGTGCCAGAGGTTGTCCTCGAGCACGCGCTGCTTGACCGCCACCTGCGCGGCGATGTGGAAGTGCTGCATCTTGCAGCCGCCGCACACACCGAAATGCGCGCACTTGGGGTTCACGCGCTGCGAACTCTCGCGCCGCAGCGCGACGACGCGCGCCTGCTCCCAGTTGTTCTTGCGCCGCGTGACGGCGACCTGCACCTCTTCCCCCGGCAGCGCGCCTTCGATGAAGACGACCTTGCCCTCGGCGTCGTGGGCCACACCCTGGGCCTCGAGGTCGAGCGACTCGACCTTCAGCCACTCATTCGCTTGTGTCATGGGCGGAATTATCCGCCCCAGGCCTGCAGGTACTCGCGCCAGTGGGGCTCGTCGGAGGCGGTCAGGGTCGAGCGCACGTGCTCGATTTCACGCTGGTATTCCGCTTCGGTGAAGCCGCCGCGCATCTGCTGGAAACGGCAGTACAGCAGGTAGGTGTTCATCACGTCGGTTTCGCAGTACCGGCGGATGTCCTCGATCTGCCCGGCCCGATAGGCCCCGTAGACGGCCGAACCGTCCATGCCCAGCTTGCCGGGGAAGCCGCACAGCTTGGCCATCGCGTCCAGCGGCGCATTGGCCCGCGGCTGGTACATCGCCAGCAAGTCCATGAGGTCCAGGTGGCGCATGTGGTAGCGCGAGATGTAGTTGTTCCACTTGAACTCGCGGTCGTCCTCGCCCAGATCCCAGTAGCGGCTCGCCACCACGCTGTGACGCAGCCCCCGGTAGTGCAGCACCGGCAGGTCAAAGCCCCCGCCGTTCCAGCTCACCAGCTGCGGGACATGCTTCTCGATGCTGTTGAAGAAGCTCTGGATGATGCGCCCTTCCTGACTCGCGCCATCGGTCTCGCGGTCGACGAACGAATGCACGCGCAGGCCCTCGGCATTGCGGAAGACGCAGCTGATCACCAGCACGCGCTGCAGGTAGTGGGGCAGGAAGTCGCTCTGCCCCGCCTCGGCGCGTTCGGCCAGCACCTGCGCGAAGAATTCCTCGTCCGACAGGTCCGAGCCGCCGCGCAGCGCGCGCAGCCCTGCGATGTCGGGAATGGTTTCGATGTCGAAGACGAGGACGGGCCAGGCCATGAGGATCTCGAGGTGAGGAAATGACGGGCCGATTATCGGCCGGCGGCCCGTGCGGGCGGCGGCCTCAGAAGATCGAGTCGCGGTCGACGCCCTGGCGGATCATGCGGCGCTTGAGCTTGATGAGCGCCTCCTGCTGGATCTGACGGATGCGCTCGCGCGTCAGACCCAGCCGCTCGGCCAGCACCTCCAGGGTCTCGGGCTCCCGATCATGCAGCCCATAGCGGCCGGCGAGCACCTCGCGCTCACGCTCGCTCAACTCGCCCAGCCAGGTGTTCAACAGTTGCTCGACCTCGTGGTTGAGCGTCAGCCCCATCGGATCGATCGCTTGCTCGTCGGCGACCATGTCCATCATCGATTCGGAGTTGTCGCGCTCGAGTGGGGCATCGAGCGAGGCTGGCGACTCGGCGAACTTGAGCAATTGCGCCACCTCCTGCACGGGCCTTCCGAGCCGGGCGGCGACGTCCTCCACGCGGGCCTGGACCTCCCCGTGCCCGCCGGACAGCTCGGACTCGATCTGGCGCCGCACCTTGAGCACCTGGTTGAGCTCACGCACGACATGGACCGGCAGCCTCACGAGCCGTGCCTGATGCATGATGGCGCGCTCGATGCTCTGCCGGATCCACCAGGAAGCGTAGGTCGAGAAGCGGAACCCGCGCTCGGGCTCGAACTTGCCGATCGCGTGCATGAGCCCGAGGTTGCCCTCCTCGATGAGGTCGGTGAGCGGCAATCCGCGGCCGAGGTAGTTCTTCGCGATGCTGACGACGAGCCGCAGGTTGTGCTCGATCATCGCCTGCCGCGCCTCGAAGTCGCCGTTGCGGGCACGCACCGCCGTCTCGTACTCCTGCTCCGGCGTCAGCAAAGGCGTGCGGCGGATCTCGCGCAGATAGGTCTGCAGCGTGTTGCCGACGTCGGGCTCCCCGGCGTCCAGCGCACGGACCGCCGCGCCGTTGGCCAGTTCCGGCGCATCCTGCGAGGGCGCCGCGTCGATCGGCTCGCCGCCTGGCAGATCGGGCTCGATCCCGTCAGGCCCCCGGTCCGCGGCGCCGAAGCCGTCGTGTGACAGTGCATCGGGAAGCTTTCCTGCTCGGGGCTCGGTACGCTTCCATCCGCTCACGACGGCTCCTCCGGTCAGTGCATGGTCAACGCGGTGGCAGGAACTTCGCAGGATCCACCGGCTTGCCTTGTCGCCGGATCTCGAAATGCAGCTTCACGCGATCGGCGTCGGTGGAGCCCATCTCGGCGATCTTCTGCCCTCGCCGCACGCTCTGGTCTTCCTTGACCAGTAGGGTCTGATTGTGCGCGTAGGCCGTCAAGTAGTTGTTGCTGTGCTTGACGATGACGAGGTTGCCGTATCCGCGCAAACCCGAACCCGCATACACCACCCGCCCGTCGGCGGCGGCAAAGACCGGGTCGCCCGCCTTGCCTGCGATGCCCAGCCCCTTGTTGCGGGCTTCGTCGAAGCCGGCGATCACGGGCCCCGAGGCCGGCCACGACCAGACGATGTTGTCCTCGTCGGCCTCCCGGGTGGCAGCGGGAGGAGCGGGCGGTGGCGCCGGCGGCGTGGCAGGCGCCGAGATGGCGGGCGCCGGCGTCGAGGCCGGAGCGCCCGGGGCCGCGGGCGTGGCCGGGGGGGCGCTGCCCTGCGGGGCCGAGGCCGTGCCGGCGGCCGGCAGCGGCTTGCTGTCGAGCGGACGCGGTTCGACCCGCGCGGTCGTCACCGGCCGAGTGGACACACCCGCCGGGTCGGCGCTGGGAGGCACGACGCGCAGCACCTGGCCGACCTCCAGCACGTTGGGATTCTCCAGGTTGTTCCAGCGCACGATGTCGCGCCAGTTCTGCCCGGTATCCAGCCCGATGCGGATGAGCGTGTCGCCCGGCTTGACCGTGTAGTAGCCGGGCTTGCCCGCGTTCTCGATGCCGGGAGGCGGCTTGGTCGCGTCGGCAGGTGCCACGGCCGTGCCCGGACGTTGCGAGGCGGTGCGGTCCTCGACCGGGGCTCGGTGCCGCGGCGAGGCGCACGCGGTCAACACGAGGGCGATGGCAATGCACACGCCCGTCTTGAAACTCATCAAACCTCCAGAGTGCGTCACGATGAGAGAGGCTGTCTTTCCGCACGCCCCGCTCCAATCGCCCTGCGCGGCCGTGCGGGATGCCGGCCGTCGCGCCGCACGGCGCTTGTTTCAGATCGTGCCAGATTTTAAAGGGACAAAGTGAACAGCCTCGTGCTCCGTATGCACGAGGCCGCGCTCGGTGCGCTCCACCAGCACCAGCACCTGGCCGCCCCCCCTCGCCACAGGCGCCACGAGGCGCCCTCCCGGGGCGAGCTGGTCCAGCCAGGCCGCGGGGATGGCCTCCCCGCCTGCCGCTGCGATGATGCCGTCGTAAGGGGCGTTGGGCCCGTGGCCCAGCCGCCCGTCACCATACACGAGGCGCACGTTGTGGAGCCGAAACGGCGCCAGCAGTTCCCTCGCGCGCTCGTGCAGCGGCCTGAGCCGTTCGATCGAGATGACCTGGCGCGCCAGGTGCGAGAGCACGGCCACCTGGTAGCCGCAGCCGGTTCCGATCTCCAGCACTCGCGGCAGCGGCCAGGGGCGGCCGCCCCCGAGCAACTCGATCATGCGGGCCACGACCGAGGGCTTGGAAATCGTCTGGCCGAGCCCGATGGGCAGGCTCGTGTCCTCGTACGCCTGGTTCGCGAGCGCGGTATCGACGAAGCGATGCCGCGGTACCCGAAGCATGGCGCCGAGCACGCCATCATCGCGCACGCCCTGCTGGCGCAGCCGCTCGACCATGCGCGCGCGCACCAGGTCCGAGTCGAGCCCCAGCCCGGCCGGCCGGACCTCGCGCTTGCGGTCGCGCGCCGCTTCCTGCAAGGGCCGCTGCGGCAGCAGCACCGCCGAGCCCGCCGGTGAGGCGGTCCGCCCCCCGGGAACGGGCTTGGCGGTCGACGGCGGAGCCACCCGGTCCAGGCTCAATGGAAATCGAGGGCCCGGGCCGGTTGCAGGTGCAGCCGGCGGGCCGCCGGCCTTCGCGGCGGTCCCCGGTGCCTTGGGACGCGGGGGCGGCTTCACGCGCCCTCCGTACGCCCCAGCCATTGCTGCCACAGCGGCAGGCGGGCGTGGTCGGTCAGGTCCACCTGCAGCGGGGTGATGGACACCGCCCCGTGCGAGACGGCATGGAAGTCGGTCCCCTCACCGGCCTCCCGGGCCGTCCCGGCGGGTCCGATCCAGTAGATCGGCTCCCCGTGAGGGCTCGTCTGGCGGATCGCGCCCTCGCTCGCGTGCCGGCGGCCCAGCCTGGTCAGGCGGGGCGCTCCGAGTTCCGCGTAGGGACGGTTCGGGATGTTCACGTTGAGCAGGTAGGGGCCTGCAGGCGTGCCGGGTTCGGCCGCGCGCCGCAGGACGTCGCGCGCGACGGCAGCCGCGCTGTCGAGATGTTCCCACCCCTTGCCGACGAGCGAGAAGGCGATCGCCGGGATGCCGAACAGGAAGGCCTCCATCGCGGCGGCAACTGTCCCCGAGTACAACGTGTCCTCCCCGAGGTTCGCGCCGTTGTTGATGCCCGAGACCACCAGGTCCGGTCGGTACTCGAGCAACCCGGTGAGCGCGACATGCACGCAGTCGGACGGAGTGCCGTTGACGAAGCGGAAGCCGTTGGGCGCGCGAAAGACGGAGAGCGGCCGGTGCAGCGTCAGCGAGTTGGACGTCCCGCTGGCGTTCTGCTCGGGCGCGACGACCTCCACCTCGCCGAACTCCCTGCAGACCTCGGCCAGCGCTTGCAGGCCGGGGGCGAGGTAGCCATCATCGTTGGCGACAAGTATGCGCATCCCCCGATTGTATGGACACGTCACCTCGGTGACGGTGTCCCGCCGTTCGGCTGCCTATGATCGGCCGCACCGCCCGTCCGCCCGGCGGCAGAGCCGCGCCCGGGCGACGCCATTTCGAGAGCCCCAAGGAGACGCCACATGCACGCATGGATCTGTGACAACCCGGTCGGCCCCGAGGCCCTGGCCTGGAAAGAAGTGCCCCCCCCCGCGCCCCAGCCGGGCGAGGTACTGGTCGAGATCAAGGCTGCGAGCCTGAACTTCCCCGACCTGCTGATCGTGCAGGGCAAATACCAGATGAAGCCTCAGCCCCCCTTCGTTCCCGGCGCGGAGTTCTCCGGCGTCGTCGAAGCCGTCGGCGACGGCGTCAAGGCCTTCAAGCCGGGCATGGCGGTGGCCACGTTCGCCGGCCTGGGCGGGTTCGCGACGCACGCGTCCGTCCCGCAGGCGGTCGTGATGCCCCTGCCGGGCGGCTTCCCCTTTCCGGATGCGGCGGCCTTTCTCTGCACGTACGGCACGACCTACCACGCCCTCGTCGATCGCGCGGCACTCAAAGCCGGCGAGACGGTGCTCGTATTGGGTGCGGCCGGCGGCGTCGGCACTGCAGCGATCCAGATCGCCAAGGCGGCTGGGGCCAAGGTGATTGCCGCCGCGTCCAGCGACGAGAAGTGCATGCTGTGCCGTGAGCTGGGCGCGGATGCCACGATCAACTACAGCCGCGGCAACATCCGCGACGAGATCAAGGCCCTCACCGAGGGCCGCGGACCGGACGTGGTCTACGACCCGGTGGGCGGAGACCTCGCCGAGCCTGTGTTCCGCTCCATCGGCTGGCGCGGACGCTACCTGGTCATCGGCTTCGCACAGGGCCAGATCCCGGCATTGCCGCTCAACCTGCCGCTGCTCAAAGGCGCTTCCATCGTCGGCGTGTTCTGGGGCGAGTTCGCTCGCCGCGAACCGCAGCACAATGCCGCGGCGCTCGCGCAGCTTGCCGCCTGGTATGCCGAGGGCAAGGTCAAGCCGGTCATCGAGCATCAGCTTCCCATGCAAGATCTGCCGCGCGCGTTCGAACTCATGGCCTCCCGCCAGGTGCGCGGCAAGGTCGTTCTGACCAACGCGTGATGAAGGGGCCGCTCCTGCGCGCTACCATAGCCGCCTGAAGCGGCCGCGGCCGCAGGAGCACCCACCCATGGCCGTTCGGGTTCTGATCGTCGAGGACAACGCCGTCGCGCGGACTTTCCTCTGCCGCGTCGTGCGCGATAGTTTCAGCGACGAAGTGGAGATCGCCGAGGCGGCGGACCTCGACACCGCGCGGCGGCTGCTCGGGCTCGCCGGCGACGCCGCGACGGGGGCCGGGGGCGCACCCTTCAAGCTGATGCTGCTCGACCTGGAACTGCCCGACGGCAGCGGCCAGGATCTGTTGTGCGGCCTGGCGCACTACCCGGCGCTCAAGATCGTCACCACCTTGTACTCCGACGACGAGCACCTCTTTCCCGCACTACGGGCCGGGGCCGACGGGTTCCTGCTCAAGGAAGACCGGTACGAAGTGCTGGTCGAGGACCTGCAGCGCATCGTCTGCGGTCAGCCCCCCATCTCGGCGTCGCTGGCCCGGCGCCTGCTCGCACACTTTCGGCACAGCGGCGACCGCCCCTCGCGCTTCGGCGATTCCGCCTTCGGCCAGACCGCCGCCGGTCAGTTCGGCACGCCCGAGGAGCACGAGCAGCTGACCGCCCGCGAGGCCGAGGTGCTGACCTACCTGAGTAAAGGTTTCACGCTGAAGGAAATCGCGAGCCTCACAGGCTCCAAGTGGTTCGCGATCAACGATCACATCAAGGCGATCTATCGCAAGTTGTCCGCCTCCAGCGCCGACCCGCGCGGGGAAACGTCCTGCGTGGCCTGAGACGGCCCGGGCTCGGGCTCGGGCTCCCACGCGCAGGCGTGCCCTCAGGATTCGCCGGCCGCCCCCGGTCAGGTGCAGTTGCCGTCGGTCTCTCGACATCCGGTGGCCGGATGTCAGCCACGGTCGGCAGGAAGCGGGGGCGGGCAGCCCTCATCTCATCCGTCGTTGAAGCGCTCGTTGCGCGCGATGCGGTATTCGCGCTCGCCGTCCGGGGTGAGGACCAGCTGCTCGCCTTCGCGGCGCAGCAAGCCGCGATGGACATAGTCGTCGATGCGCTCACGGCCCACCAGCTCCAACCGCCCCTGCTGCAGAAAGTCCACGGCCTCGCTGAACGCGATGCGCTCCGATGCGCTCTTGAACATGTCCGCTCCTCAGATGCCTGCCACGCGCCGGCGGCGCAACTCGAAAAAGCTGCCGCGGCACGAGCGGCACTGCGCCGGTGCAGGTTGCTCCCGGGCAAAGACATAGCCCATTCCGCAGACGGAGCACCGCCAGGCGCGGCTGCGCGGCACCTGGGAAGACCAGTTCGAACGCTGCCCGAGCAGGTCGGCAAGACGGCGGCGTACTTCTTCCGGCTCCATGCAACAGCTGCTGCAACCGGTGTGCCTGGACTCGCCTCTCTTCCGACGTGAAGTCCTCGGTCAATTCGGAAGACGGGTAGAGCGCCCGCCGGACGGACAATGCACCTGCGGCCCCTTCCCCACGGCTGCCGAAAGCACTCCATGAACAACGAAGACCAGCAGATCACCGTCTTTCCCGTCGCCGGCATCACGACCCAGCTGGTTGCCCGGCTGCATGCCGTCATGCTGCGCATCGACGTCGTGCAGCCGATGGGCGACGGTCAGCAGCGCGTCGTCGAGGGCCCCAACTTCCTGTTGACCGAGTCTCAGCTGGTCGCGCTCGCCGAGCAAGTCGAGCGAGGGCTCAAGGCCGTGCGCGACCTCACCGAAGCGAAGGGGAACGGTCCGGCCCACTAAGGGCCTCGGCGCTTACACGTGAGGCGACCGGACTCCGACCGGATGAAGCGCTCGGTCTTGCCGTCGGGCTGCGGCAACCCTCATGCGGGGCTGCCCTCAGCAATTCGGCCGCATCGTATCCTCGGCCTTGTCAAAGGGCTGCCTTGGCTTGCTGGCGCCGGGAATCGCACCCGGAGATGTGGGCAAGCCATGCGTGGCCCTTGCTTTTTCGGTGCCGCAAGTAAACAGGCCCTCGCGAGGAGGGCCTGGGAATTTCTGGGGTGGCTGATGGGACTCGAACCCACGACAACCAGAATCACAATCTGGGACTCTACCAACTGAGCTACAGCCACCACTGCTGCTCCGGGCGGCATCGAAGATGCCGCTCGAAAGAGCCTGAAAGTATAACCGAATCTTTCCCCTGAGAGGAAGCCCCGGCGTCACTGCGCCGGCGGCGCCTTGGAGGTGAACTCGACCTTGTAGCGCTTCTTGAGCAGCTCGTAGTACGCCTCGACCTCGGCGTTACGCAACGCCTGGACGTACTGCGAGGCCAACTGCGCCGAGGGCACGCTCTCGTCACGGCCCAGGACCTTGGTGACCTGCACCACCGCATACCCCTGCGTCCCCAGGTCGACCCCGATCCACGCGGGCAGCGCGTTGTCCTTGGCCTTGAGCACTGCATCGACCACTTCGCGCGGCTGGCCGGCCGGCTGCACCCGAGAGATCTTCACGACCTGCCCGGCCGGGGCTTGCGCGGGGTTCTGACGCCATTCGGCCAGCTTCGCCTCGGCCTCCTTGCGCGCGAGTTCGGCGGCCTGCTGGGCCACGACCCGCTCGCGCACGCGGTCCCTCACCTCGGCCAGCGGCAGGGTGCGGGCCGGTGTGTGCTCGACCACGCGGGCAGACACCAGACGGTTCGGCGCCACCTCGACGGCTTCGATGTTGCGCTTGCCGCGCAGCGACTCCGGTTCGAACAGCGCTTCAAGCACCTTGGGGTGGGCGACGGCCGGATCCGCATCGGGGCCCGGCGTCCGGGTCAGCTTCTCGACCACTTGGACCTGCAGCTTGAGCTTGTCGGCCGTCGGCTGCAGGCTGTCGGGCTGCTCGTACACGGTATTGGAGAACTGCTCCGCCGCCTCCGCGTAGCGCTGCTGGGCCAGCTGGCCGCGCACCTCGTCCTCGATCTCGGCGCGCACCGCCTCGAAGGGCCGACGTTCACCGCCGCGCGCCCCCGTCACCCGGATGATGTGGAAGCCGTGCTCGGTCTCGACCACGTCGCTGATCTGGCCCGGCTTGAGCGAGAAGGCGGCGTCCTCGAAAGGCTTGACCATCATGCCCCGGCGGAAGAAGTCCAGATCACCGCCATTGGCGGCCGAGCCGGGGTCTTGCGAGTGCTTGCGCGCCAGGTCGGCGAACGCGTCCGGGTTCTTGCGCAGTTGGTCGAGGAGCTCTTGCGCACGCGCCTTGGCCTGCGCACGCTGATCGGCGGGCGCGGACGCATCGACCTGAATCAGGATGTGGCTCGCC
>DATMBN010000073.1:0-60571 GCA_035559275.1 Burkholderiaceae bacterium | reverse complement strand
CTACCCGAGCCGGTCCGCGGGCTGAAAGATACAAGGCCCCGCGCCCGGCCGCCCGAAGCCGGGCCGCAACCCCCATATGGGGTGGGGCGCAGCCCCGGGGGTCGACATGCATGCCCGGCGCCCGGCCGCCCGAAGCCGGGCCGCAACCCCCTCGGGGGGTGGGGCGCAAGCCCCGGGGGCAAACATACAAGGCCCGGCGCCCGGCCGCCCGAAGCCGGGCCGCAACCCCCTCGGGGGGTGGGGCGCAAGCCCCGGGGGCAGACATACAAGGCCCGGCGCCCGGCCGCCCGAAGCCGGGCCGCAACCCCCTCGGGAGGTGGGGCGCAAGCCCCGGGGGCCAAGATACAAGCCCCTAGTACCCCGCCACCCGGTCGACGAGGTGAGCCAGGGGCCGGCCCTCGCGCAACGCACGCACGTTGCGGGCAACCACCTCGGCCGCGCTGCGCGGGTCCGTCTGCGCGGCCACGTGGGGGCGCACGGTCACGCGCGGGTGGGTCCAGAAGGGATGGGCCTCGGGCAGCGGCTCATCGCGAAAGACGTCGAGCACCGCGTGGCGCAGGTGGCCGGCGTCCAGCGCCGACAGCAGATCGGCTTCCACCACGTGGGCGCCGCGGGCCAGGTTGACCAGGCTTGCCCCGCGCCTCATCGTTCCCAGCGTCCGTGCGTCGAAGAGGCCCTGGGTCTCGGGCGTCAGCGGCAGCAAGTTGACGACGATGTCGGCCTGCCCCAGCAGGGCGGTCAGGCCTTCGCGTCCGTGCGTCACGGAAAGTCCCTCCTCCTGCCCGGCGCTGCGACGCCAGCCGGTGACGCGATAGCCGTTGGCTTGCAGCCGCAAGGCGGTGGCCCGCCCCATCTCACCCAGACCCAGCACGGCCACGTGCACCTCGTCGGCTCGACGCTGGGGATGCGCCAGCCATTGCCTCTCGCGCTGCTGGGCCGTGTAGCGGTCGTGGTCGCGATGCAGGTGCAGCACCGCCCAGAGCGCCGTCTCGGCCATCGCGGTGTTCATGGCCGGGTCCACCATGCGCGCCAACGGGACCTCGCCCGGCACCGTGGGGTCCCGCAACAGCTTGTCGACCCCGGCCCACAACGACTGGATCAGCCGCAGCCGCGCGAGCCCCCGGAGACTGCCCGCCGGCGGATTGGCGACGACCGCGATCTCGGCCTCGTCGGCCCCAGCCTCGGCACGGTCGAGGTGCCAGCGTTCGCCGGGCAACGCGGCGTCCAGCGCCTGCAGCCACCCGGCCCGCTCGCGCTCGTCGAAATCGCCGACAAGCAGGATGCCCATCGTTCAGCCCGTCACGCCGGGGACCAGAGCCGCCAGCCGCGCCAACGCGTGCATCGTGGCCGCGGACCGGACCTGACCGCGATCGCCGGGAAGGAGGGCCTGCTCGGCCTCCAGGATGTTCTGCTCGCCCTTGCAGGCGAACCCGAACCAGACGGTGCCGACGGGCTTGGTCGCCGAGCCTCCGTCCGGCCCCGCGATGCCGGTGACGGCGACCGCGAGCTGGGCGCCCGAGTGCCGAAGCGCCCCGGCGGCCATGGCCAGCGCCACCTCGCGGCTGACCGCGCCATGCCGCTCGATCAGTTCGCGCGGCACGCCGAGCAGCTCGGTCTTGGCCTCGTTGGAGTAGGTGACGAAACCGCGCTCGAACCACAGGCTGGAGCCGGCCACCGACGTGCAGGTCGCGGCGATCAAGCCTCCGGTGCATGATTCGGCCACCGCGAGCCTCCAGCCGCGCGCCTGCAGCCCCCGCGCGAGCGCCGCGAGCAAGGCCTCGAGCGCCGGTGTACCGACGAGGAGCGAGGCATCGTGCGTGTCCATGAGCAGGCTCCCGGCGCGGCTCACCACGCCCGCCAGACGGCGAACACCAGCAGCGTGCAGAACGCGGCGACGATGTCGTCGAAGTAGATGCCCAAGGCCCCACGCCAGCCCTCGCCCTTGAAGCGGCGGTCCGCCCACGCCACCGGGCCCGGCTTGACGGCATCGAAGAAGCGGAACCAGGCGAACGCGGCGGCCTGTGTCCACAGCACGCCGCCGACCGACCCGTGCGCAGGCGTGACGAACCACAGCACCCACCAGAAGCACACGATCTCATCCCACACGATGGGGCTGGGGTCGTCCTCGCCCAGGCGCCGTGCCGTCGTCTGTCCGGCCCACAGGCCCACGAGCAGCGCGGCGCCGAGCACGACGGCCCATTGCAGGTCGCCCAGCCAGCGGTCGAGCACCACGAAGCTGAGCCAGGCCCAGAGGGTGCCCACGGTGCCGGGGGCGACGGGGCTCAGCCCGCAGCCGAAGCCGAGCGAGATCATGTGCGCCGGGTGGGACCACAGGAAGCGTGCGTCGGGGCGCGACGAGGCGACCGGGGTGGCAATCGTCGAACTCATGGCGATCTGAAGTGGTCGAAGGCATGCAAGGCGAGCCCGATCGGACGGCCCTGCTCGTCGAGCACGCGCAGGCCGGGCTGCGCCTCGATGCGTCCGATGCGCGTCACCGGCACGCCGGCGCCGCGTGCTGCCGCCTCGACCTGCGCGCGGCGGGCGGGGGGGGCAGTGAATACCAGCTCGTAGTCGTCACCGCCCGACAGGGTGCACAGGTACTGCCATTGCACCGCCTGGCGCGCGAGCACGGCGCTGCGCGGCAAGGCCGGCGCCTCGAGCGTCGCTCCCACGCCCGAGCGGCGCAGCACGTGGGCGAGGTCGCCCGCCAGGCCGTCGGACACGTCGATCGCACTCGTGGCCAGACCGCGCAGCGCCACGCCCAGTGCCACGCGCGGCTCGGGTGTTTCCATCGCACGGCGCGCCTGCTCGAAGTCCGCGCCCGGCAGGGCGAGCGTGCCGCGGAAAGCCTCCAGCGCCAGACGTGCGTCGCCCAGCGTGCCGCTGACGTACACATCGTCGCCGGCGCGCGCGCCGTCGCGCAGCAGGGCCTGTCCGTCTGGCACCTCGCCGAACACGGTGATGTTGATCGTCAGCGGCCCGCGCGTGGTGTCGCCGCCCACCAGCTCGCAGCCGTGCCGCTCTGCGAGCGCAAAAAGCCCCCGTGCGAAAGCCTCCAGCCATGCCTCGTCCGCTCGGGGCAGCGCCAGGCTGAGCGTGAAACCCAGCGGCTCGGCGCCGCAGGCGGCCAGGTCCGACAGGTTGACGGCCAGCGCCTTGTGCCCGAGCCGGTCCGGCTGCACGGTCGAGAGGAAATGGCGGCCCTCGACCAGCAAGTCACTGGAGACCGCCAGTTGCATGCCCGCCCGCGGCGCGAGCAGGGCACAGTCGTCGCCCACACCGAGCGCGGCGCGGCGCACCGGACGGGAGAAGTACCGTTCGATCAGTTCGAATTCGCCAAGGGCCATGACGCGATTGTGACCCAGCCGGCCGGATCCCCTGCGGTCGCGACCGTGCCCCGGCAGGCGATCTATTTCAGGTCCCGCAGCAGGTTGGCCAGCTCGACCGCCGACTTCACTTCCATCTTCTCGAACACGCGCGCGCGGTGGACCTCCACGGTGCGCACGCTGATGTCCAGCTCGTCGGCGATCAGCTTGTTGGGCCGCCCCTCCACGACCAGCCGCATCACGTCGCGCTCGCGATCGGTCAGCTCGGCCAGGCGCCGCTGGATGGACTGCCGCTCACGCTGCCGCTCGAGCACCTGCGCGCTCTGGGCGAGCGCCTGCTCGACGCGGTCGACCAAGGCGTTGTCCGAGAACGGCTTCTCGACGAAGTCGAAGGCCCCGCGCTTGACGGCCGCCACGGCGGTCGGCACGTCGGCGTGCCCGGTGAGGAAGATGACCGGCATCACCTCGATCAGCCGGCGCTCGACGAGGCGGTCGAAGAGCGCCAGTCCGCTCATCCCGGGCATGCGCACGTCCAGCAGCAGGCAGCAGGGGTCGCGCGGCATGCCGTCCGTGCCGCCGCGCGCGTCGAGCATGGCCTCGAACGCCTCCGCCGAGGCATAGGCCTCGGAAAGCAGCCTGCGCGAGCGCAGCAGCCACGCCAGCGCGTCGCGCAGGACGTCCTCGTCGTCGACGATATAGACGGTCGGTATCGAGGGCGGCGTGGTGCTCATCGGGCGGGCTCGTCGGTGGTGGTCGGCGCCGGTGCGCCTGCCCGCGCCCCCGGCCCCTCGGCCGCAAGCGTAAACCGAAATACCGCCCCGCCCCCCTGCTCGGCCGGCTGGTTCTCGAAAAGCAGCGCGCCCCCGTGCTGTTCGACCACCGTGCGGCACAGGCTCAGACCCAGGCCCATGCCCTCGGGCTTGGTCGTGAAGAACGGAGTGAACAGCCGTTCCGCCACCGCGGCGGGGATGCCCGGGCCCCGGTCGATCACCGAGAACTCCACCCAGCGCGGCTGCACCTGCCGCACGCGCAGCCGCAGCACCCGCCGCTCCGGCGGCATCTCCTCCATAGCCTGGATGGCGTTGCGCGTGAGGTTGAGCAGGACCTGCTCGATCATCGTGCGGTCGCACAGCACGCGCGGCATGGGCTGCGGTCGCACCGGCAGGTCGATCTCGATGTGCGTGCCGCTCTTGCGGGCCTGCAGGCGAACGAGCGGCATCACCGCTTCGATGAGATGGTCCGCGCGGGTGACCTCGCGCGCCTGCTCGCGCCGACGCACGAAGTCGTGCACGCTCTTGATGACGCGACCGGCGCGCTCGGCCTGCTCGGCGATGCGCACCAGCGCCTGCCGGATCATGTCCTGGGTGTCCGCGTCGACGCTGCCTTCGCGCATCACGTTGATCGAGCCGGTGGCGTAACTGGAGATCGCGGCCAGCGGCTGGTTGAGCTCATGGCTGAGCAGCGAGGCCATCTCGCCCACGGTGGCGAGCCGGGCCGTGGCCTGCAGGCGCTCGTGCTGCTGACGGGAGAGCTCCTCCATGCGGCGCTGCTCGCTGATGTCCAGGACCGCGCTCATCCAGCCGGTCTGACGCCCGGTGCGATCGACCAGTGGCGTCTCGAAGATCATGACGGGAAAGCGCTCACCGTCCTTGCGCATGAAGACCGTCTCGTACCCGGTGCGGGGCGGCACGGTGCCGGCCAGCCGCACCCGCTGTCGGCGCGTGTACTCCGCCACCATCTCCGGCGGCCAGTAGGGCGGCGGGTCGCCCTCGGTCATGGTGCCGAGCAGCTCGTCCGGCGAGAAGCCGACCATCTCGCAGAAGGCCGGGTTGACATAGGTGATGCGGCCTTCCAGGTCGCGGGCACGCAGACCGGTGACGAGCGAGTCCTCCATCGCCTTGCGGAAGGCCAGCGCCTCGGCGAGCCCGCGCTCGGCCTCGGCACGTCGCCGCGTGTCGCGCACGAGCAGCAGCACGACCGCCCCGAGCGACATGGACAGCCCCAGCACCAGGGCCGTGGCCAGGTTGGGGATCAAGTCCGGCTTGCCGATGGCACTGTCCACCCGCAGCTGCAGCGGATTGCCGGGCAGGTCGATGATGCGCTGCGACACGTAGACCCCGCGCCCGCGCGCGACATTGCCCGATCGGGCCAGGCGCGTGCCGTCCCCCTCGACGAAGGCCAGCTCATGGCCGTCCACCCGGGCCCGCGTGATGCCCTCGGACAGCAGCGACTGCAGTGCGTAGGAAGCCACCATGTAGCCCACCGGCTCGCCCTGCCGGACGATGGGCATGCACATGTCCATCAGCTCCACGCCCAGTCCCGCGGGCAACGGCACGAAGTAGCTGCGCGAGTAGATCGGCCCGGACAGGCGCAGCGCACTCGCGCAGGCGACCTCCGCGTCCAGGTCCGCGTCCTCGCGTGGAAGCTGACGGAACACCGGCGGGCGGTAAGGCGAGTCGACTTCCTGCGTGATGTTGAACGACAGGTCGCGGCGCTCGACGCGAACCAGCTCGCGGCGCGACCGCAACAGCTCGGCCGCCTCCTCTCGCCAGCGCGTGACCGGCGGATCGTTCCACAGCAGCGCCTGCAGGCTCTGCTGATCCCGTACCAGGGTGTTGCGCAGGTCGGAGGCGGCGTCCGCGGCCACTTCATCGACGCGCTCCTGCGCGCGCGCGGCCTCGTAGTCCAGCGTCAGGCCCACCAGCGCCGTCTGGCCGACGGCGAGCAGCGCCACCAGCGCCGCCCACGGCAAGGCACGCCGCCACGCGGGGGTCGGACGGGAGGCGCTGGGCTCGGCTGGCATCATGGGATTGTCGCGCGGCCCGCATCGGGCAGACCCGCTGACCGGATGATGGCCACCCGCGAGGGCCGGCGCGGTACGCAATATTGCGCATGCCGCCCGGCGGGGCCTTTGCGACACTGCGCTGCGTCGCCCGAGCTGCCGCGCGCCGGGCCCCCGGCACCCACTCCTACAATCGTCCGTCAAGGGGCGCGCGATGGCGGCGTACCGAGGCCTTGCCTGCCGGCCGCGCGTCGCGGCCGGCACGCCCCTGGATTGCACGAAGGACTGCGATGCCCACCGCTGAAGAAAAACGAGCCGAGCTGCGCCGCGCCGCGCTGGAGTACCACGAGCTGCCCTCGCCCGGCAAGGTGGCGATTGCGGCGACCAAGCAGCTGGTCAACCAGCGCGATCTCGCGCTCGCGTATTCACCCGGCGTGGCCGCCGCCTGCGAGGAGATCGTCGCCGACCCGACCAACGCCTTCCGCTACACCTCGCGCGGCAACCTGGTGGCGGTCGTGACCAACGGCACGGCCGTGCTGGGCCTGGGGGACATCGGCCCGCTGGCCGCCAAGCCGGTGATGGAAGGCAAGGCGGTGCTGTTCAAGAAGTTCGCCGGCATCGACGTCTTCGACATCGAACTCAAGGAAAAGGACCTCGACAAGCTGGTCGACTGCATTGCCGCGCTCGAGCCCACCTTCGGCGGCATCAACCTGGAGGACATCAAGGCGCCCGACTGCTTCTACGTCGAGCGCCGCCTACGCGAGCGCATGAAGATCCCGGTCTTCCACGACGACCAGCACGGCACCGCCATCGTCGTCGGCGCGGCGCTGCTCAATGGCCTGAAGCTCACCGGCAAGGACATCCGCCAGGTCAAGCTGGTGACGTCGGGCGCCGGTGCCGCCGCGCTCGCGTGCCTGAACCTGCTCGTCAAGCTGGGACTGCCGCGCGAGCACATCTGGGTGACGGACCTGGCCGGCGTGGTCTACGAAGGCCGCACCGAACTGATGGACCCGGACAAGGCGGTCTTTGCGCAGAAGACGGACGCCCGCACGCTGGGCGAGGTGATCGAGGGCGCCGACGTGTTCCTGGGGCTCTCGGCCGGCGGCGTGCTCAAGCCCGAGATGGTCGCGAAGATGGCGCGCCAGCCCATCATCTTCGCGCTGGCCAACCCCACGCCCGAGATCCTGCCCGAGGAAGTCAAGGCGGTGCGCGACGACGCCATCATGGCCACCGGCCGCACCGACTACCCGAACCAGGTCAACAACGTCCTGTGCTTCCCGTACATCTTCCGCGGCGCGCTGGACTCGGGCGCGACCACCATCACCGACGAGATGGAGATCGCCGCGGTACACGCGATTGCCGAGCTGGCGCAGGCCGAGCAGAGCGAGGTCGTGGCCGCCGCCTACGCGGGCGCCACGCTCAGCTTCGGCCCCGAGTACCTGATCCCCAAGCCCTTCGACCCGCGGCTGATGATCCGCATCGCGCCGGCGGTGGCCAAGGCGGCGGCCGACTCCGGCGTCGCGCTGCGGCCCATCCAGGACTACGACGCCTACCGCGAGAAGCTGCAGAGCTTCGTCTACGCCTCCGGCACGACGATGAAGCCCATCTTCGCCGTGGCCAAGCGCGCGGCGCACAAGCGCGTCGTCTACTGCGAAGGCGAGGAGGAACGCGTGCTGCGCGCGGTGCAGGTGGTGGTCGACGAGTCGCTCGCGCGCCCGACCCTGATTGGGCGGCCCGAGGTCATCAAGCAGCGCGTCGAGCGCTTCGGCCTGCGCCTGCAGGAGGGCCGCGACTACGACGTGGTCAACACCGAGTTCGACCACCGCTACCGCGACTACTGGCAGACCTACCACCGCATGACCGAGCGCAAGGGCGTGACCGCGCAGCTGGCCAAGATCGAGATGCGCCGGCGCCTGACGCTGATCGGCTCGATGCTGCTGCACAAGGGCGAGGTCGACGGCATGCTCTGCGGCACCTGGGGCACGACGGCGATGCACTTGCACTACATCGACCAGGTCATCGGCCGGCGCGCCGGCGTCAACGTCTACGCCTGCATGAACATGCTGATCCTGCCCACGCGGCAGGTGATGCTGGTCGACACGCACGTCAACTACGACCCCAGCGCCGAGCAACTGGCAGAGATCACCATCCTCGCCGCGGAGGAGATGATGCGCTTCGGCCTGCACCCCAAGGCCGCGCTGCTGTCGCACTCCAACTTCGGGTCCAGCAACCAGCCTTCGGCCGTCAAGATGCGCCAGGCCTTGGAGCTCGTGCGCCAGCAGGCGCCGTGGCTGGAGATCGACGGCGAGATGCACGGCGACCTGGCGCTGGACGCGCCGGCGCGTCACGAGCTGATGCCCAACAGCACGCTGGCCGGCGAGGCCAACCTGCTCGTGCTGCCCAACATCGACGCCGCGAACATCAGCTACAACCTGCTGAAGACGGCTGCCGGCGGCGGCATCGCGATCGGCCCGGTGCTGCTGGGGGCGGCCAAGCCGGTCCACATCCTGACGCCCTCGGCCACCGTGCGCCGCATCGTCAACATGACGGCCCTGACCGTCGCCGACGCCAACGCCGCGCGCTGAGAAAAGAAAGGCGCGCCCCTCGGCCGAGGGGCGCCGAGGGGCCCCGGGCCCCCGAAAACAGCCCGGGCGATCAAGGCCCGGGGCTGCGACGCAAGTGTGACAAGGCGCACACGCCTCGGGCCCTTGCTCTGGGGTTCGAGCAAGCCTCCGGCCCGCCCTTTTGACAACCCGCACCCGGACAAAAGTGGCTTGATTTCAGCTCTTCCAAAAAGAGCATGCACTCACTTCAATGCCCCGGATGGCCGCGCCATTCTGCTGAAAATTGCGGCAGAAACTTGTGGTTTTTCCGCCAAACCGGTACCATCGCGGCTTCAGTTTTTCAGGGAAAACCCGTGGGGACCGCTGGTACGTCACTTCGGTGGCAGTCGCTCCGCAGGTTGGGGGCCACTACCGCTGCAGTGCTGGCAGTGGCCTTTGCTTCCGGCCCCGCCGAGGCGAGGGGGCCGGCCCCGACGAGGGGCGATGAAGCGGTTGTCGCCCTGGTCGAGCTGCCGCCGCAAGCGCAGAAGACGCATCGCCTGATCCTCCAGGGGGGGCCATTCCCCTACGAGAAGGACGGCACGGTGTTCTTCAACCGAGAGCGGTTGCTGCCGGCCAAGCCGCGGGGGTACTACCGTGAATATACGGTGAAAACGCCCGGGGTTCGTCACCGGGGCGCCCGCCGCATCGTGTGCGGAGGACAGCCACCGACCGCCCCTGAAGCCTGCTATTACACCGACGACCACTACGCGAGCTTTCGCCGGATCGTCGAATGATTGGTTGCACTTGGGGATCGTGACATGCTTTTGCAGACCGTCCGTCCGAACATCGTCCAGTCGATACGCGCATTCCGCGTAGAAGACTTGATGCAGACCGCGCAAGACACGGGACAGCACTTCCTCTATGCGAACCTGGGGAACGCCCAGACCAAGCAGGAAGTGCTCGAAGCCATCGCGGAGTCGTTCCTCTTTCCGTCGCACTTCGGCAAGAACTTCGACGCGCTGTACGACTGCATGACCGACCTGGTCCACAAGGCCGGGCCGCAGCCGGGCTTCATCGTCGTGCTCGAACAGATCCCGGACAACCCGCGCTTCGACCGCGAGGCGCGGGAGCAGTTGCTCGACGTCTTCCGCGACGCCGCCGACTTCTGGGCGGAGCGGAAGATACCGTTCAGGTGCTTCTACTCTTTTCTGTAGCCCGCTCCCAGGAAATCGGGTCATGGGAGCGGGCGAACGAGGTGGCCCGCAACGGCGACATCACGCCGAAGAAGAACGGCTCCGCGCCGGCCTTCGCGATCAACCTTCCGCCGATGAGCAGCGCCTTCGACACGGCCTGCTGGCTGGCGGCGGCATAGGCGCCGGAACTGCCGCCCGGCTTCGGCCGGGGATGATGCAAGCGGCCCTGCGGGGCCGCTTGCCGTTGGTGCCCCTGGCAGCCGCCGGTCGACGCGACATCCAGAGGGAGCTTCGTGCTTGCGCACGGGGCGCCGCACGATAGATTAGATAAGAGGCCGTCGCGGGCAGCAGGCGCCCTTGGAGTACGGGGACAGGCCAGGTCGCGCGCCCCACGGCGCCAGCCCCGCTACCGCCCGGGCACGGACTGCGCGAGCCGCAGGTACTCGTCGACCGGGACCTCCTCCGCGCGACGCTGCAGGTCGAACTCCCCATCGAATCCTTGCTGCTCCAACCAGCGGCCCAGCGTGTGGCGCAGCAGCTTGCGGCGCTGCGAGAACGCGACAGTCACGAGTTCGCCCAGCCGGGCGGCGTCGACGGCAGGCGGCGTCGGGTACGGCGTCATGCGCACCACGGCGGAATCGACCCGAGGAGGCGGCTCGAAGGCCTCGGGCGGCACCTCGAACAGCAGTTCGATCTCGTAGCGCCATTGCAGCATCACGCTCAGGCGCCCATAGTCCTTGTGGCC
The DNA here is from genome assembly GCA_035559275.1 of Burkholderiaceae bacterium. GTDB lineage: Bacteria > Pseudomonadota > Gammaproteobacteria > Burkholderiales > Burkholderiaceae_C > Caldimonas. The sequence goes on along the minus strand of DATMBN010000073.1, from coordinate 49,979 downwards.
TGGCCCGGCGGCCATGCGTTCGACGACTTCCCTCTGCAGCATGAAATGCTGGTCGACCACGGCGTCGACCTGGTCGAGCAGGTGGAAGGCGATCGGGGTGGAGATGTTGTAGGGCAGGTTGCCGACGATGCGCAGGCGCGCACCCCGGGCTTGCGCGAGCGCGCGGAAATCCACCGTCAGCACGTCGGCCTCGACCACCTCGAGTGCCGGGTTGCGACGCAGGCGCGCCGCCAGGTCACGGTCGATCTCCACCACGGTGAGGCGCTCGCAGCGTTGGAGCAGCGGTTGCGTGAGCGCGCCGAGTCCCGGACCGATCTCGACCAGCGCCTCGTCCGGCCGCGGGTCGATGGCTCGCACGATCGCATCGAGCACCGCGGTGTCGGAGAGGAAGTGCTGGCCGAAGCGCTTGCGCGGGACGTGCTTCACTGGGGCGGCTCGCGCATCTCGATGTAGGCCTGGGCGCGGATCTCGCGCGCCCAGTCGAGGTACGCCTTCTCGAACTTCTGCTCGCGCAGCGCGTTGGTGGCCATCTCGCGCTGCTGGCGCGCGTCCAGTTCCACCTGGCGGCGGTCCACCACCTGGATCAGGTGCGCGCCGAAGCGCGAGACGAAGGGATCGGACAACCGGCCCACCGGCAGCTCGTTCATCACCTGCTCGAACTCGGGCACGAACTGGCCGGGCAGCGCCCAGCCCAGGTCACCGCCTTGGGCGGCGCTGCCGTCCTCGGAATACTGGCGCGCCAGCTGCGCGAAGCCGGCCTCGCCCTGCTCGATCTGGCGCTTGAACTCGGCCAGGCGCTGCAAGGCGGCCTCCTGCGGCGACTCCGGGGAGGTGCGCAGCAGGATGTGGCGGGCGCGGGTCTGCGTGACGGCCAACGCCTTGCCGTCCTTGCTCTCGGCGAGCTTGAGGATGTGGAAGCCCGCGCCGGAGCGCAGCACCTGCGGCACCACCTCGCCGGCCCGCAGCGGCGCGACCGCCTGCACGAACAGGTCCGGCAGGCGGTTCGCCGGGCGCAGGCCCAGGCGGCCGCCCTGGTCGCGGTTGCCTCCGTCCGAATGCTCGCGCACCAGCTGCGCGAAATCGGCACCGGCGCGCGCCTGGGCCAGCACCTGCTCGGCGCGGGCACGCCGCTCAGCTTCTTGCTCGGGGGTGGCATTCTCGGGCACGGCGATCAGGACCTGCGCGACGTCGTACTCGACCGCGCTGCCGGCCTCGGCGCGCAGCTGCTCGAGGTATTTCTCGATCTCGGCGTCGCTCACGCGGATGCGGCCTTGCACCTCGCGCTCGCGCAGGCGCGTGACCATCAACTCGTCACGCACGTTGGCGCGAAAGCGCGCGTAGTCCATGCCCTGTGTCCGCAGGCGCTCGCGCAACTGTGCCAGCGTGAGCTGGTTCTGCGCCGCGATGTTGGCGATCGCCCGGTCGACCTCGGCCTCGTCCACCCGCACTCCGACCAGGCGCGCGTGCGAGAGCTGAGCCCGTTCGTCGATCAGCGCGTCCAATACCTGCTGGCGGAGCTGGTCGCGCGATGGCAGGCGCGCCCCGCTGCGCTGCGCTTCCTGCTCGATGCGGTTCAGGCGTTGCTGGACCTCGCTGTTCGTGACGAGTTCCTGGTTCACGACCGCAACGATGTAGTCGCCCCGTGCGCCGACGGGCTGGCCCAGCGCGGTGCCCGCCAGCCCGGTGGCCAGGGCGAGGCCCGCGCCGAGGCGGCGCAGGAAGGATCGGCGTAGTGTGTGTAGGGTCATAAAGTCAGCGCCGCGCCGTCTCTTCGCGCAGCAGTTGGTAGCCGGGGATATTGTCCTGCAGGGCCCGCAGGGGGTTCGATCCCAGCCTGGACAGCCCCACCAGCTCGAGCTGGAACATCAGTCTCGTCGTGGCCTCGCTCACGCCCGTCGACTCACGCTCCACGACGAAGCGCCCGATCCAGCAGCCGGCATCGTATTCGAAGCCGATCAGCGAGTCGGTCACGCGGCTGTCGCGCATGCTGTAGTTGATGCGGCCCACCGTGTAGAGCGAGCCGCGGCAGCCGCCGGCCACGGCCCGGTCCGTCGGGTCGGCGCGGAACACCGGCCACTGCCACCCCACGTCGATGCGCTCGCTGGCATTGCGCACCAGGCTGTAGGTCGCACCGACAGTGCGAAACGGTCCGGGCGAGTAGCGCGCGCTCAGCGTGGAACGGATCGCGCGCTGGATGTCGGGGTTGTACTGGACGGAGCCGCCCAGGTTCCAGTGCGGAATCAGGCCGGTGGAGCCGAGCAGCAGCACGTCGCTGAAGCGCTCGTTGAACGGTACCCCTTCGGGGGTGATGCGCTGCTTGCGCAGCAGGTAGCGCTGCGCAAAGCCCAGACGCAGGGCCTCGCCACCCGTGGCCTCGTCGATGAAGCGGGTGTAGGCGCCTGCGGTCACGTGGTGCGCGTCGGCGACGCGGTCCACGCCCGAGAACGGGTTCTCGGTGAAGAGCGAGGTGAAGTTGAAGTCCTTGGCCGCGGTGTCGAACAGCGGGATGTCGGACTGGTCGCGGTACGGCGTGTTGACATACAGCAGCCGCGGCTCCAGCGTCTGCAGGTAGCGACGACCGAACCAGGTGGACTCCCGCTCGAACACCCAACCAGTGTCGACGCTGAAGGTGGGGATCAGACGCGACTCGCGGCGCGCGGCGCTGGCACTGGTGGCGTCGATGTCGTATCGCGCGGCGTTGAGCGTGATCTGCGGGCGCAGGTGCCAGCCGGGGCGATCGACCACCGACCAGGCCAGCGTGCCGAGCGCGTGGATCCGGGTCGCGTCCGGGCGCGAGGTGCCAGGGGCGGGGTCGTGCTGCACGAAGCGGTTGACTTCGGTCTCCAGGCTCAGTCGCACGCCACCGTCCCAGGAGAAGGTGCGCCGTGCACCGAGCTGCGGCTCGCGCGAATAGGGGGAATCGATCGGCGCCTCCAGGTCCTGCAGCACCTGCCAGCGTTGCACGCCGCCGTAGAGTCTCCAGTCGTCGACCCACCAGTGCGCCTGGGCCCGGCCCGGCAGCAGTCGGGGCGTGAGCCCCGGGATCTGGCGCTTGAGGTCCTTCCAGTAGGCATCGTCGCTCACCCGCGTCACATCGAAGCGGTACAGGCCCTCGTAGGCCGTGGTGCCGTCGTGGACGAAGTTCAGCAGCGCGCGGTCCCGGTGGGCGATCCGGTCGCCGGGCAGGAGGTGCGTGTAGACCTGGCCGCCGAACGTGGGCGCGAGATAGCGGAACTCAGTGCCAAGGGCCACGCCGCGCTTGGTGATGATCGAGGGCGTGAGCGTCATGTCGCGCTGGGGCGCGATGTTCCAGTAGTAGGGCACCGCCAGTTCGACACCGCTCTTGCTGTCGATGTGCAGGTTGGGCGGCAGCCATCCCGACTTGCGCTCGTCGCTGAGCGGGAAGCTCAGGGTCGGCGCCGCCAGCAGCGGCACGCCGTAGAACCGCAGCACCGCCCCCTCGGCCACGCCTTCGTTGTTCTCGAAGTCCAGCTTCACGCGGTCGGCCTGCAGCAGCCAGGCGTACTCGCCCTGCTCGTCCGGCGTGCAACTCGAATAGGTGGAGTTGGTCGCGGCCAGGCGCTGGCGGCCGAGGAAGTCGATGCGGTCGGCCCGTCCGCCGGCATTGGTCGCGGCGAAGAAATAGTTGGGTTGCAGGAAGAAGCCCTCGTAGCGCTCCACCTGCAGCTGCAGCTCCGGGCCGCTGAAGACGTTGCCGTCGCGGGTCACGCGCACGTTGCCCCGTGCCCGCGCGATGCCCTCGGCGTGGTCGTAGTCGATGCGGTCGGCCCGCACCGCCGTCGGTCCGCGTCGCAGGTCCACCTCGCCTTCGGCGATCGTCTCCAGGTCGGGGCGGCCACGCAGCTCGCGCGCCTCGATGGTGATGGGCAGTCGCTCCTCGTCCATCGCCTCGCCGCCGACCGGCTGGGCCCAGGCTCCGGAGACGAGGCAGCAGGCCGCGGCCCAGGCGAGCGGACGCAACGCGGGCGCGGACCGCCGGGGTCGCCGGGGCGCCCGTGCAAGGCCCGCGCGGACGGGGTCGGACGGATACGGCACGGACGAAACGGACGGCAGGCGCAACAAGACGGAAACCGTGAACGCGAGGGACGGGAAGACGGGGCGGCGGCCGAGGACCGGCCGGCCACAGGGCGGGTGCCGCGGGCACCCCTTTGTAGAATCATTATTCCACGAGCCCCGCGCGGGCCCGTTGCGAACTGCAGCGCGCCCTGCGCACCGCCGGTCACCGGCCCGGGCCCGCCGTATGCCCCTTCCCCACTGGAGTCCCTGCACGATGTCGACCTCTGCTGTCGCCTGGTCCGACGACACGCGCCGACTGGCCTTCGAGCGATGGATCGGCACCCTCACCGAACACGGGCTCGATCTGGCGACGCTGCGCCCCGCCAGCGCCGACGCGAGCTTCCGGCGCTACCTGCGCATCGAGGCAGGACGTGGCCCGCTCATCGTGATGGACGCCCCGCCCGCGCACGAGGACTCCCGTCCCTTCGTGCAGGTCGCCGGGATGCTGCGCGAGGCGGGCCTGAACGCCCCGCAGGTACTGGCCTGGAACGAGGCGGACGGCTTCATGCTGCTGAGCGACCTGGGTTCGACGACCTACCTCTCGGCGCTGACCCCGGAGCGCGCCCCGGCCCTCTACGACGACGCGACCTCGGCCCTGGTGCGCATGCAGGGCATCGCCGCGCAGGACCGCGTGCCACCCTACGACCGCGCGCTGCTCACCCGCGAACTGCAGCTCTTCCCCGACTGGTACCTGGACCGCCACCACGAGGTCCGGCTGAGCGACGCGGAGCGCCAGCAGCTCGCGCGCATCTTCGAGCTGCTGCTGGCCAACAACCTCGCCCAGCCGCAGGTGCTGGTGCACCGCGACTACCACTCGCGCAACCTGATGGTCTGCGAGGCGCCGGACAACCCGGGAATCCTGGACTTCCAGGACGCGGTCTGGGGTCCGGTGACCTACGACCTCGTCTCGCTGCTGCGCGACGCCTACATCGAGTGGGACGAGGAGCAGCAGATCGACTGGGCGGTGCGCTACTGGGAGAAGGCGCGCAAGGCCGGCCTGCCGGTGGCGGCCGACTTCGGCGAGTTCTGGCGCGACTTCGAATGGATGGGGCTGCAGCGCCACCTGAAGGTGCTGGGCATCTTCTGCCGCCTGTACCACCGCGACGGCAAGGACGGCTACCTCAAGGATCTGCCGCTGGTGTGGCGCTACGCCCATCGGGTGGCGATGCGCTACCACGCCTTCGGCCCGCTCGCGCGGTTGCTCGAGCGGGCCGAAGGCGAAGAGCGCAAGTACGGCTACACCTTCTGACCCGCGGCGGCCGCCGTACCGTCCGCCCGGCTCAGCCCTGCAAAGCGGGTGCGGCCAGTCCTTCGATTGCGCGGCTGCCCGTCTCGCAACCGGCCGCGGCGAGCCAGGGGTCGCGATCCTCGGCCCCGAAGGTGCTGACGAGGAAATCCATGAAGGCCCGCGTGCGCGCCGGCACATACTTGCGGCTGGGCATGGCGGCGTAGATGGTCAGCGTCATGATGCGCCACTCGGGCAGGATGCGCTCGAGCGCATGCTCGAGCAGCGCGTCCTCCACGATGAACGAGGGCAGGCCGACGATGCCCAGGCCAGCGAGCGCCGCCGCGTACAGCGTGTCGACGTGCGAGGTGGTGAGTGCGGCCCTCGGCTCGACCTCCACGGCCTCGGGCAGGACCTGGCTGTATGGGCAGTGCTGGAAGCGCCAGGTACGCGGCGCGCTGGGCAGGTCGGGCACCAGGCATTCGTGCCGCACCAGATCCTCGGGGCGCGCAGGGCGGCCGTGGCGGTCCAGGTAGTCCGGCGAGGCGCAGGCGACCACGTCCGTCAGCGCCAGGCGCCGCGCGACGAAATCCCCGTTGAGCGGCCGCGGACCGACGATCAGGATGGACACGTCGTAGGCCTCGTCCGCCGCCTCGATCGGCCCCCCCGCGGTGAGATCCACCGTCACCTTCGGGTACTGCGCGCGAAAGGCCGGCAAGTGCTTGGCGAGTTGGTGGACCGCGAAGGAGCCGGGTACCAGCACGCGCAGATGGCCCTTGGGCTCGGCGACCAGCGAACTGGCCAGCGCCTCCGCCTCCTCGACCTCCGCGAGGATCTGGCGCACGCGCTCGAGGTAGGTCTCGCCCACGTCGGTCAAGGCGAGGCGTCGCGTGGTGCGCTGGATGAGCCGAGCGCCCAGGTGCGCCTCCAGGTCGGCGACCAGGCGCGTCACCACCGCCGGCGACAGGTCGAGCGCGCGGGCGGCGGCCGCGAAGCTGCCTTCGTCGATCACCTTCGCGAACACGCGCATCGAATGCAATCGGTCCATCCGGATTCCCGGGTTCGTTGCGGAACGGGCAATTATTCGTTGTCCGAAAGACCGTTTTTCTTCCTAGGGTTACTACCTAAAGTTCACCCCATCGATGAGCACAAACGAAAACGCTTGCGACTCACCGAGCGGGACATGACGGCCAGGCCGCCTGTGCCCCGATGTGTCCCCCCTCATCAATGGAGAGTTGAACATGTTTGCCAAGAAGACCCTCGTCGCCCTCGCCGCCACCCTTGCCGCCGCCGGCGCCTTCGCCCAGGAAGCGACGGCGATCGACCGCGACTTCGCGACGGCCACCCCCTCGGTCAAGACCCGCGCCGAAGTGCGCGCCGAGCTGGCCCAGGCCCGCGCCCGGGGTGAAGTCATCCCCGCCCTGGTCGGCGAAGCCAGCGTCGCGCCCACCCAGCCGACCGCCGTCGCCCGCACCCGCGAGGAAGTGCGCCGCGAAGCGGTGAACTACCTGCGCGAGCACCGCTTCGACCGCGACAACGCGTTCAATATCGGCGGCTGAGCCTGACTGCCGAGCGCCTCGTGCGGGGCGCTCGGAGGCGAACCTCGCGGGGGGTGCGGCGTCGTGGCCGGAAGGCCGGGACACCGCACCCCCCGCGTCATGTCGGCCGGCAGCGCCCGCGCGATCCGGGCCCAGACGGGCTCAGGCGCGCAACTCGAAGCGCGCCCGGCCCAGCGGCCGGCCGTTGACCAGCACCTCGATCGCGTGCTCCCCGGGATAGAGCCGGCGGGTGGACCGAGGGGTGAAGTCCCGGGCATAGGAGAAGGACGCGGGCCGACCTGGCGGCAGTTCCGAGACCTGACCCTTGAACACCTTGCGCCTCGCGCCGCCGCGTGCCGAGGCGTAGGTGACGGCATAGTCCACGCACACGACCAGGGGCCCGGGCCCGGCGTGGGCCAGCTCGAAGGACAGCCGCAAGCGCCCGCCGATGGGCACGTGCGGCTCGTCGAGCACCAAGCGCCGCAGTTGCACGGGCGCGTCGGGCACGAAGCCGAACAAGGCCAGGGCCTGCGGATGCCCCGCTTTGACCAGCGTACGCATCGCCTGGCGCAAGGTGCGTTCGCCGTCGGGCAGCGCACGCTCGTGCCAGCGCCGCGCCACCTCGAGCGCGAGCGCCGCGTCCAGCCGGCTGATGTCGTTCAGATGGTTGGCCGCCGAGCGCCGCACCACCTCGTCCGGGTCGCCGGCCAGCGCGTCGATGAGGCCGACGCCCAGTCGCAGGTCCTCCAGCAGCAGCGGCACGCGCGCCGCCCAGGGCAGCAGGGGCCGCGAGCCCTCGCTGGCCAGCCGCCTGACCCGCGGGTCGGGATGCGAGCACCAGCGCCGCATCCGTTCGTGCGTGAGGCCCGGATGGCGCGCGAGGAAGGCCCGGATCGCGAACTCCCCCGAGAAATGGCAGGTCAGCCACTCCATCGCGTCGAGCGCGGCTTCCGGCACCTCCAGACCCAGCTCCGCCACGCACTGCAGGTGCGGTGCGGCACGGAAGGCCGCGATGCCCTGGGGCTCCCGGGTCGGGGGCGGCGCAGGACCGAGCGAACGCACCAGCGCTTGCAAGGCGGCCTGCGGCGGGCGCGGCAGGCATTGCGCCATCACCCGGGCGACGTGGCCGACCCGCGCCATCAGGCTCAGGGCGTCGAAGCCCTGCGCGCAGCGCGCCTGAAAGGCGCCGGCATCGAAGCGCGGCTCGGCGGCCGCCAGCCGGCCCGCGATCCAGGCAACCGTGGCTGAGTTGAACCCGTCCTTCAAGGCGGGATAGGCGGGACGGTCGGCGGCGGAAGGGGGCGCGTGCTGGTTCATGCGCCCAGCCTACCCGGTGCAACTGTCATCCGCTGTCAGCAGCCTGCCGCCCGACGCCGTCGCCGGCTCCGCCCTGCCGCCGCCCGCCGGGCTTTGGCACACTGACGGCCTCATGCCGACCAAGACTTCCGTGCGCCTGTACGTCGAGGCCCCGCTCGCCGCGGGGCACGCCCTCCCCCTGCCCCCCGGCCCCAGCCGCCATGCCCAGGTGCTGCGGCTGCAACCCGGAGACGTCCTGCGGCTCTTCAACGGCGAGGGCGGCGAGTGGTCGGCGCGCATCGCCCGCATGGGTCGCCAGACGGTGGACGTCGAGGTGCTGGAGTTCCATCCGGCGGACCGCGAGCTCGCCGGCGGGGTCACGCTGGCGCTCGGCATGCCAGCCAACGACCGGATGGACACGGTGGTCGAGAAGGCGACCGAACTCGGGGTCCACACCATCCAACCGCTCGTGTGCGAGCGGTCGGTGCTGCGGTTGGCCGGCGAACGGGCTCAGCGCAAGGTCGCGCACTGGCAGGGCGTGGCGATCGCGGCGTCTGAGCAGTGCGGCCGAACGCGGGTGCCCCGGGTGCAGCCGGTGCAGACACTGCGCGAGTGGCTGGCCGCCACCGGCACCGCGTCGGCGGAGGAATTGCGATTGATGCTCAGCCTGGGCCCGGGCTCCCGGCCGCTGCGCGCCGCGGATCTCCGCGAGCGCCCCCGCTGCACCTTCCTCAGCGGACCGGAGGGTGGCCTGTCCGCCGCCGAGGAGGAGGCCGCGCGCGATGCCGGCTGGGCACCCGTCAGCCTGGGGCCGCGGGTGCTGCGGGCCGACACGGCGCCGCTGGCCGCGCTCTCGTGGCTGATGCTGCAGGTCGACCCCGGCCCCGCGTGAGAGTCCTCGGGGACGCCCGGTGGCGGCTCAGCGGGCCGAGCCGCGGGCCGAAGGTTCGTCGCCCGAGCGGGTTTGCGCGTCCAGCCCGCGGTCCGGCGACTCCGCCACTTGGGGCAGTCCCTCGCCCACCTCGACCAGTTCCTCGATGATCAGTTGCCCGTAACGCTGCGCACGGGTCGCCTGGTGGCGCCGGGCGATCTCGGCCACCTGCTGGGTCTCGCGATCGCCCTTGGCGGGAACGACCAGGAAATGGTGGCCCTTGTCGGCCAGTTCGCGGTGGGCTCGCACGAGATTCAGCTCCTGGCCCACCGCCGCCACGGGGCTCGCGCCCTCCAGTTCGCGGTCGGCCTGGGCGATCATCTCCTGGGGGCTGTAACGCACGATGCGCGTGGAATCCACGCCTGCATCGACGAGGTCCTGCAGCGCGCCTTCCAGCCCCTCCTGCGAGGGGAAGGCGATCACCACGTGGTTGACGGGCTTGAAGGCGCCGAAGCTCTCCGGCGGGTGGGTCTTGTCCATGGCAGGCTCCTTGTCCGGTTGCCCCCATTCAGCAGCAGGCGTGCCCGGCCGGTGGGCGCCATGGAAACAGGCCCGCAGAAGCTGGCGGCCGACGCGCGCCTCAGCCCGGCATCGCGGCCAGCACGCCGGCCACGGCCGCGGTCAGCCGCTTGCCATAGGGCACGTGCAGGAATTCATTGGGGCCGTGCGCGTTGCTCTTGGGGCCCAGCACCCCGCAGACCATCATCTGCGCCTTCGGGAAGCCCGCCTGCAGCATGTTCATCAGCGGGATGGTGCCGCCCTGGCCGATGAAGCCGACCGGCGCGCCGTAGAACGTGCGCGAGGCCTGGTCCAGCGCCTGGTGCAGCCAGGGCGCGAGAGCGGGGGCGTTCCAGCCGCTGGCGGCATGGTCGGGCTCGAAGGTCACGCGGGCCCGGTACGGCGGGTCCAGCTCGAGCAGGTGCTTGAGCTCCTGCATCGCCTGCACCCCGTCCACCAGCGGCGGCAGCCGCAGCGAGAGCTTGAAGGCGCTGTAGGGACGCAACACGTTGCCGGCGTTCTCGGGCGCGGGAAAGCCTTCGGCGCCGGTCACCGACAACGCGGGCTGCCAGGTGCGGCGCAGCAGGGCCTCGGCCGGGTCGGTGGTCGTCGGCAGCGTGAAGCCGCCATCCGCCCCGCACCCCCAGGGGTAGCGCTTCCAGACCTCGTCGCCCAGGATGCGCGCCGCCTCGCGCGCCTGCTCGATGCGGTCGGCCGGCACCTCGCAGTGGAAGCTCTCGGGCAGCAGCCGGCCGGTCCTGGCGTCCTCCAACCGGTCGAGCAGCTGGCGCAGCACGCGGAAGCTCGACGGCACCAGGCCGCTCGCATCCCCCGAATGCACGCCCTCGGTCAGCACCTCCACCTTCAGGGTGCCGACGGCCAGCCCTCGCAGGGAGGTGGTCAGCCACAGCTGGTCGTAGTTGCCGGCGCCCGAATCGAGGCAGACGACGAGGCCAACCTGGCCGAGCCGCCCGCGCAGCGCGTCGAGGTAGTGGGGCAGGTCGTAGGAGCCGCTCTCCTCGCAGGTCTCGATGAGGCCGACGACCCTCGGGTGCGGGACGCCGGCGCGCTGCAGGGCGAGCAAGGCGGCGATGCAGGCATAGACGGCGTAGCCGTCGTCGGCACCGCCCCGGCCGTAGAGCCTGCCGTCCTCGAGCTTCGGGGTCCACGGACCCAGATCGCTGCGCCAGCCGCTGAACTCGGGCTGCTTGTCCAGATGGCCGTACATCACCACCGTCTCGGTGCTGCCGGCCTTGGTCGCGGGGACTTCGAACCACAGCAACGGGGTGCGCGGACGCCCGTGCTCGTCGGTCAGGCGGATCACCTCCAGCGTCAACCCGGCCACGCCCTGACTCTCCACCCAGCTCGCGGCCTGGCGCACCACGGCCTCCAGGTGCCCGTGTTCGACCCAACGGCTGTCGAAGCCGGGCGACTTGGCAGGCACGCGGATGTAGTCCTGCAGCCGGGGGACGATCTCGCGATCCCAGGCCTCGTCGATGCGGGTCTGCAGCGCGCGCGGGTCGGGCAGGGGCAGTCGTTCGGGAGCGTTCATGGGCGGTGTCTCGCTAGCGCCTGTTAACACTATTGGAAGCCTCACGCTCGGGCTGGGGCCTCAACGCGGGAAGCGGGCATCCAACCAGGGCTCGAGCACGCCGAAGACCTGGTCGCGATCCGGCTCGTTCAGGATCTCGTGGTACATGTGGGCGAAGCAATGCGCCTGCACGACCCCGGCCGGCGCCGCCTCGGCGAAGCGCGCGCTGCCGCCAGGGGCGACGAGCTTGTCCTGCCCGGCCCACATGAGCAGCGTCGGCACCGACCAGTGCGGCGCGCGCTCGAGCACGTAGCGGCCGGCATCGACGATGAAGCGCACGAGCCGCGGCGTCACCCTGTCGTGCACCAGCGGGTCCTTGCGGTACGCCTCGACGACGCCCGGGTCGCGGCTCACGCCGTTCACGTCCAGCCCGTTGGGCACCTGGGCGCCGGGGGCCAGCAGGTGCGAGACGGCCAGCAAGGCGTGGTTGAAGGCCGACAGACCCGGATCGAGCGCCGGGGACGACAGCACCAGCGCGTCGACCGGCCGTACGTTCCGCGCCACGAACCTCGCTGCGACCAGCCCGCCCATGCTGTGGCCGAGCAACGCCAGCGGCCCGACCCGGCGGGCGCGCAATTCGTCCACCACCGCAGCGAGATCGCAGATCAGGTCCAGCGGCTGCTGCAACGCCCCGCGCTCGCCTTCGGAGCTGCCATGCCCCCGGTGGTCGTAGCCCACGACGGCATAGCCCCGGGCGACGAGCCGCTGCGCGACGTGCTCGTAACGTCCCGCATGCTCGCCAAGCCCATGGACCAGCAACACGGTCCCGCGGGCCGGCCCCACCGGCTGCCACGCGCGCGCGTGCAGGCGTGTGCCGTCAGGCGCGTGGAACGAATTGAACTCGGGAGCAGCCATGGGGTCAGTGTAAGGACCGCCGCGCGTGCGCGCCAGCCCTGGCCGGACCAGGCACACCGATTGCATGCGGGTGGCACAGGACAGGTTTCGACGCCCCGGACATCCCAACCGGCACGCTCTCTCCCTCTCCGACCCTCCCTCACCTAGCTTGGGCATGTCCGGGTCCGGGGCGTCGCTTTCTACACCACGCGCCGCGTTGCAAAGCGTCGCTTCAGGAACGCTTTGCAGCAAACGTGGAAAAAAGTACCGGGAGGCGGGCGGGCAAATCTTGCCGGCCCGATGTCGAAAACCGATCGTCGACCGGCCGGCGGCAAGTGCCGCCGGGCGCCTCTGCACTCAGCTGCGGCTGAACTTGAAGACGGCGACGCTCGCCAGCAGGTTGGGCCGGAAGCGAACGATGCGTCCCCGCTGGATGCCGAACGCGTCGAGCACCTGCAAACCGTTCTTACGCGCCAGTACCTCGAAGTCGGCGTACGTCCCCACCCGGATGTTGGGCGTGTCGTACCACTCGTAGGGCAGTGCCCGCGTGACCGGCATGCGCCCCGAGGCGACGCGGAAGCGGTTGGGCCAGTGCGCGAAGTTCGGGAAGCTGACGATGCCGATGCGGCCGACCCGCGCGGTCTCGCGCAGCATCGCCTCGGTGTTGCGGATGTGTTGGAGGGTGTCGAGCTGCAGCACGACGTCGAAGGTCTGGTCCTCGAAAACCGACAGCCCTTCCTCCAGGTTCAGCTGGATCACGTTGACGCCGCGCTCCACGCAGGCCAGCACGTTCGCGTCGTCGATCTCGATGCCGTAGCCGGTGCAGCCCTTGCGGTCGCGCAGATGCGCCAGCAGCTCGCCACGCCCGCAGCCCAGGTCGAGCACGCGCGAGCCCGCCGGCACCAGTTCGGCGATCAGCTCCAGGTCCTTGCGTTCGCTCATGGGCGCACCCCCTCGATCTCCTTGGCGATGCGCTCGTAGTAGGCCTTCACCACCGCGTGGTAGCGCGCGTCGTCGAGCAGGAAGGCGTCGTGCCCGTGCGGCGCGTCGATCTCGGCGTAGCTGACGTCGCGGCGGTTGTCGAGCAGGGCCTTGACGATCTCGCGCGAGCGGGCGGGCGAGAAGCGCCAGTCGGTGGTGAAGCTGACGACGAGGAACCTGGCCGTCGCGCGCGCCATCGCACGGGCCAGATCGCCGCCGTGTTCGCGCGCGGGGTCGAAGTAGTCGAGCGCGCGGGTGATGAGCAGGTAGGTGTTGGCGTCGAAGTACTCGCTGAACTTGTCGCCCTGGTAGCGCAGGTAGCTCTCGATCTGGAACTCGATCTCCTGCGTGCTGTAGGCCAGCTCCGCCGCGCGCAGGCTGCGGCCGAACTTCTCGGCCATCGCGTCGTCAGAGAGGTACGTGATGTGGCCGATCATGCGCGCCACGCGCAGGCCCCGCTTGGGCACCACGCCGTGGGCGTAGTAGTGACCGCCGTGGAAGTCCGGGTCGGTCACGATGGCGCGGCGGGCCACCTCGTTGAAGGCGATGTTCTGCGCCGACAGGTTGGGCGCCGTGGCGATCGCGATGCAATGCCGCACGCGCTCGGGGAACTGCAGCGCCCAGCTGAGCGCCTGCATGCCGCCGAGGCTGCCGCCCATCACCGCGGCCAAGGTGCCGATGCCCAGGCGGTCGAGCAGCAGCGCCTGGGCCTGCACCCAATCCTCCACCGTGACGACCGGGAAGTCGGCGCCGTAGGGCCTGCCGGTGGCCGGGTTGGTGTGCATCGGGCCGGTCGAGCCGAAGCATGAGCCCGGGTTGTTGACGCCGATGACGAAGAAGCGGTCGGTGTCCAGCGGTTTGCCTGGGCCGACGAGGTTGTCCCACCAGCCTTCGCTCTTGGGCACGCCCTCGTAGGTGCCGGCGACGTGGTGCGACGCGTTGAGCGCGTGGCAGACCAGCACCGCGTTGCTCTTGTCGGCGTTCAGCGTGCCGTAGGTCTCGTAGACCAGCGTGTAGTCCGCGAGTTGCGAGCCGCTGCGCAGGCGCAGCGGCTCGGCGAAATGCATCGACAGTGGAGTGACGTGTCCGAGCGAGGCCATGAGGACGACAAAAAACCCGGCTCGCCAACAAAGGGGGCCGGGTTTGCACACGCCCTCTTTAGCTGCATTTGTTGAGCGCCCGCAAGCCGGACAAATCGGCGCTGGGCGGCAGTATAGCCGGCGGGCGGAACACGCGCGCGCCGGCGGCCGCGGCCCGGGCACCTGGTCCGGGCCGTCACACGCGCGCGATGCCGCCCTCGCCCCCGGGGCGCGCGCTCCGCCGCCGCGCGGGGCACGCTGCCTGTCAGCCTTCCGAAGCCCCGTGGCACTTCTTGTACTTGCGTCCGCTGCCGCAGGGACACGGGTCGTTGCGGCCGGGCGTGGCGGCCTTGCGCGCCGGCTTGACCGGCTTGCGCGAGGCGCGCTCGCGCCAGAAGTCGCGCAGGTCGTAGACGGACCACAGCGCGTCCGCGAGCCGCTCGTCGCGGCTCATCTCGCGCAGCTCGGGCGGCAGTTCCGCCTCGTCGCTGGCCAGCACCTCGAAGGCCTGCAGGCATCCGTCGACGAACTCGTTGCCCTCGTCGTCGGCCGGCAACAACCAGTCGTCCTCCAGGGCGTCGACGACCTGCAGGAAGCCGCTGGCCCACAGCGCGCCGAAGGCGGGCACCTCGCCGAACTGCTCGCGCTGCGCGTCGGTCAGGTCCTCGAGCACCGCGCTCCAGTCGGTGAGCAGGGGGCTCAGGGCGCGGTCATCGTCGAGCCGCTGCACCGGCGCCTCCACCGCCCGGCGCACCTGCTCGTAGCGCCGTTCGATCAAGCCCCAGGCGTCGGCGGCCTGGGCATCGTCGGCGAAGGGCAGTGGCTCGCCGAGCACGCGGGGCAGCAGTTCTCGCACGGCTGCGGGACGTGGGCCGCAGGCGATGGCCGCGAGTGCGCCGTCGAGTTGTTCCAGGTCAGGGACCGCTTCGCTGCGCTCGGCACAATCGGCGAGCAAGGCGTCGAGCCGGTCCAGCTCGGCATCGGACAGGGGGGAGGACGAGGGTTTCATGGGATGTCGATCGAGACGTGCGCCGATTGTCGCAGGGCGCCCGTCGTGGGAAGATTCGCCATGACTTGCGCCGTCCGACCCGCGGGCCGGACGGCGCGCCCCCGACTTTCGCGGTTCGTCGTGCTCACCGTATACCTCGTCGAAGACGATCCCCTGCTCGCCCGCCACGTGCTGGCCGCCTTCCAGCGCGCCAGGGGCCTGCGCTGCGTGGGGCACGCCGCCCGGCTGGCCCAGGCGCGCGACGAACTCCCCTTCTTCCGCCCCGACGTGCTGCTGACGGACCTGGGGCTGCCCGACGGCGACGCGATCGAGCTCATCCGGGAACTGAACGAGCCGCAGCAAGCATGGCGCCCGCACATCCTCGTGTTCTCGGTCTTTGGCGACGAGGGACGGGTCCTGGAGGCGATCGAAAGCGGTGCGGACGGCTATTTCCTGAAGGGCTGCACCGACGAGGAACTCGTGGGGGCGGTGACGGGCGCGGCCCGCGGTGAATCGCCCATCTCTCCCGGCATCGCCCGCCAGCTCCTGCGCCGGCTGGGCACTTCGGCCCCGCAGACGCGCGCCATGCTCTCTCCTGCCGAGCAGTCGGTGCTGCGCCTGGTGGCGCAAGGCTACGTGACCGAGGAGGTGGGTGAGCGCCTGATGATGACCGCCCATACGGTGGCGGCCCACGTGCGCGCCGTCTACGGCAAGCTCCATCCCGTACGCGAGGCCGCTTGCGCCCGCGTGGCGCCGTGAGGGCGCCCGCGGCGAGGCCGGCACCGCTCGCCACGACCGGCCCCTGCGGGGTGCGCGGGACCTGGGCGGCGCTGGTCGCGGCAGCCGCACTCGCTCATCGCCGGGGTTGGGCGGCCGCGTGGCTGCTCGCGGTCGCCCTGACCTTCCTGCCTTCCGCGGCCCGCGCCCACGCCGCTGCCGGCATGGCGCTGGAGCTGCGCGAGGCCTGGCTCAGCGAGCCGGCCCGCCCGGAGCATGGCGAGCGGCGCATCACGCTGCCCGACCCCTGGGAGCGCACCGCGCCGGCGCGCGCCGGCGTGGCGCGCTACCGCCTGCCCTTGCCCGACGCGTGGGCCACGCAGTCTCGCCCGGCCGTCTTCCTGCGCCGCGTGGGCAACGTCTACCGCATCCACCTGAACGGCCATCTCGTGCGCGAGGTGGGTCGTTTCACCCCTCCGCTGCCCAACTACAACCAGGAGCCGGTCTACGTGCTGCTTCCTCCGGCGCTGTTGCACCCCCGAGGCAACGAGCTGGTCATCGAGGTGGCAGGCGAGCCCCGCCGGGAGGCGGGCCTGTCCAGCGTGTGGGTGGGGTCGGCGTCGGCCCTCGAGCCGATGTACGAGCGGGCGCTCGACCTGCAGACGCGCGGAGCCTGGATGATCGCCTCGGCGAGCGCGACGATGGGCGCATTGGGGCTGCTCGTGGCCTGGCGCACCCGCCAGCGCGTGTACGGATGGTTCGGCGTGGCCAACCTCGTGTGGGCCTGGCGCGCGGGCGCGCTGCAGGTCCGCGACGGGCAGGCGTGGGCCTGGCTGCTGCAGTGGGGCTTCGAGTTCTCCTACAGCGTCTTCGTCGCCGCCTGCGGGATGTTCCTGCTGGAGATGGCCCGCCGGCTCACCGGGCGCGCCCAGGCCGTCTTCGCGGTCTATGTGCTGGTCTCGCTGGCCCTGTCGCTCACCCATGCGCTCCTGAACGTGCCGCAGATGCGCACCGTGAGCCTGGGCCTCACGCTGGCGGTCGCCACCGGCATGACGGCCTACCTGGCCTGGATCGCGCTGCGTGAGCGGGACCGGCTCGCCGCCCTGCTCGCCGCGTCCATCGCGGTGTGTGCCGCCGTCGGTGCCCGCGACTGGGTGGTGCTGCGGCTGCTGCACGACTACAACGCCTACACCTGGGCACGCTACGTGATCGTCGTGCTCATGGCGGTGATGGCCTGGCGGCTGGTGGACGACTACGCGCGCTCGCTACGCCAGCTTCACCATGCCAATCGGGATCTGACGCAGGCGGTCGACAACAAGCAGCGAGAGCTCGAGCAGGCCTTCGAGGCGCAGCGCGCGGTCGAGCGACGCCAGGCCGCCACCAGCGAGCGCGACCGCATCCTGCGCGAGATGCACGACGGCCTCGGGGGTCGCCTCGTCGGCGCCATCGCCCTGGCCCACCAGCTCGAACAGCGCCAGACGGGCGAGGCGATGCTCGTCAAGGAGCTGCGGCAGGCGCTCGACGACTGCCTCGTGGAACTGCGCCTGTCGCTGGACTCGATGGACACCGAGCCGCGCTGCCTCAGCGAGGCGCTGGCCGAGCTGCGCTTCCGCGTGGAGCCCTCACTGCGCGCCGCCGGTGTGCGGCTGGTGTGGAACCTGCACGACGACGCCGCAGAGGCGATGCTGCCGCCGGGCGAGACGCTGCAGGTGCTGCGGATCGTGCGCGAGGCCCTGACCAACGTGATCAAACATGCCCATGCCACGGTGGTGTGGCTCAGCCTCTCGCGCACCGACGACGGTCTGGAGCTGTCGGTGCTGGACAACGGCCTGCTGCAACGTGCGGCCGAGCGCCCCCGCGGGGCACCGCTGCCAAGCGGCAAGCGAGGGCTGGCGAACATGCGCCACCGAGCACAGACCATCGGCGCGCGTATCGAGATCGGCCCGCACCCGGAAGGCTGGGCCGTGCGGCTCAGGTTGCCGCAGGCGGTGCCGTCTCGATGAAGCTCTGGCGCTGCGACAGCTTGTCGTAGAGGCGGCCGAGGTTGGGATAGTCCCCGCGCCAGTCGATCTGCGGGAAGCGGAAATCGAGGTAGCCGAGCGCGCAGCCCACCGCGATGTCGGCGAGCGTGAAGTGGGTGCCGGCACACCAGGTGCGGTCGCCCAGGCCCTGGCTCATGGCCTTGAGGGCCGCGTGCACCTTGTGCATCTGGCGATCGATCCACGCCGCGCTGCGCTGCTGGTCGGAGCGCCCGGCCCACGTCTGCTCGAGGCGGGCGAGGATGGCCGCGTCCACCAGGCCGTCGGCCAGCGCCTCCCAGGTGCGCACCTCGACACGCTCGCGGCCCGAGGGCGGAATGAGCTTGCCCACCGGGGAGAGCGTGTCCACGTATTCGACGATCACGCGCGAGTCGAACACCGCCTCGCCGCCTTCCATCACGAGACAGGGCACCTTGCCCAGCGGGTTGGCCTGCGTGATCGCACTGCCGGGAGCCCAGACGTCCTCGAGCTCCAGCTTGTAGTCGAGCTTCTTCTCGGCCATCACGATGCGCACCTTGCGCACGTAGGGGCTGGTCAGCGATCCGATCAGTTTCATGGTGTGGAAAGATGATGTCTGCCACGGATTCTAGGGCGCGGCTGCGGGTGTCGCCCGGGCGCGGACTCCCACCCCCGGGGGGTGGGAGCGCACGACGGCGGGTGCTACAGTCCCCCGCCGAGGGAGAAGCTCCCGCGGCCTCGACTCGCCGCGGGACCGGTTCATGAATACATCCAGCGTGCCCGTCGTTCCCCACACCGCCGCCCCGTCCCAGCCCGCCTCGGCCCCGCCGGCCGTCGTGGTCGACAGCGGGGGCGTCACCGGGATGGTGAGCTCGATCACGGCCGACCCGGCCGCCAACAGCGTGTTCTCGCGCCTGCTGCCGCCGCGACAGGCGCATCATCTGCCGGTCGAGTTCACCGGCTCGGGCAGCGAGTACTTTCGCATCTGGATCGTGAACCTGCTGCTCACACTGGTCACGCTCGGCCTCTACTACCCGTGGGCCAAGGTGCGCAAGCTGCGCTACTTCTACGGCAACACATGGCTCGGCGGGCACAGCCTCGACTTCCATGGCGAGCCGAAGAAGATGCTGCGCGGTACGGTGCTGGCCGGTGCGCTGTTCTTCGTCTACGCCCGAGCCAGCGAGTTTTCCGCCGTCGCGGCGCTCGTCGCGGCCGTCGCCCTGGCAGCGCTGTGGCCGTTGCTGCTGCGCGGAGCCCTGCAGTTCCGTCTCGGCCACACCAGCTGGCGCGGCTTGCGCCTGGCGTTCGCCGGCTCGACCGCGGACGCGTACAAGGCGCTGATGATCCCGCTGCTGCTCTTTCTGCTGCCCACGGCGCTGGTCGCCGCCAACGGCGAGGAGCGCGAGGCCGCCCTGCTCGACGGCGCCGGGCTGCTGCGCGCGATGGGCGCGGTGTGGCTGCTGTTCGCGGTCGGTCTGCCCTACTTCCATTGGCGGCTCAAGAAGTACCAGCACGACCACTTGCGGCTCGGCCAGTTGCAGACCGAACTGCGCCTCGGGCCTCGCCCGGTCTACGGGGTCTACCTGCGCACCCTGCTCCTGCTGCTGGCGCTGCCCGCCGTCTTCGGGCTCGTCGCCTGGTGGTGGGCCTCCGGCCGCCAGGGGGCGCTCTCGCAACAATGGATCATCGCGCTGCTGGTCTTTGGCTGGGCGCTTTTCGTCTTCGGCGGCCTGTACCTGTACATGGTGGTGGTCCCCTACTTCACCGTGGCGATGCAGAACCTGGTGTGGACGAAGACCGGCAACCGCTACCTGCGTTTCCGCAGCGAGCTGCGGCTGGGCCGCTACCTGGGGCTGCAACTCAAGAACTGGCTGCTCGTCCTGGTGACGCTGGGGCTGTACTGGCCCTGGGCCGCGGTGGCCACACGGCGGCTGAGGCTGGAATCGGTCACGCTGGTGTCGCGGGTCGACCTGGACGACCTCGTCGCCGCCCTGCAACAACGGCGCGGCGATGCCGCGGCGGACATGGCCGACGACCTGCTCGGACTGGACATCGGGTTGTGAGCGAACAGGCCACCTCGATCGAAGTCGATTACTTCGACGGCCGCTCCGCGCGGCCGCACAAGGTACGCGTGCACTGCGATGCCGCGAGCTTGTACCTCCGAGGCGAAGGCGTGGCCCGGCGCGTGCCGCTGCAGGAGGTGCAGTGGCCGGAGCGCACGCGTCACGGCGCGCGGGTCGCCCACCTGGCCGACGGCAGCTCGCTGCACACGCGCGATGCCGCCGCATGGGACGCCTGGTGCCAGGCCTGCGGCCATCGCGAAGGCTGGGTGAGCCGGGCGCAGGGCAGCTGGCGCTGGGTCATGGTGGCCGTCGCGGCCCTGGTGCTGCTCACGGCGGTCATGTACCGCTGGGGCCTGCCCGCCGTCTCGCGAGCAGTCGTGCATTTCGTGCCGGCCAGCGTCGAGCAGACGCTGGGCGACACCGCATACCAGTCCATCGCACCTCAGCTGCTGCGGCCCACGGCCCTGTCCGCCGCCAGGCAGGAGGACCTGCGCCGTGCCTTCGACGAGGCGGTGCGGCGCGCCTATCCGGCAGGCCCACCCGCGTACCGCCTGTACTTCCACCGAAGTCGCATCGGCCCCAACGCCTTCGCGCTGCCCGGTGGCACCATCGTGCTGACCGACGAGCTGGTCGAGCTGATGCAAGGCGATACCGAGGCCATCATCGGCGTGCTGGCGCACGAACTGGGGCATGTGGAGCACCGGCACGGCATGCGCATGCTGGTGCAGGCCGGCGTGCTGGGCGCGGTGGCGAGCCTGGCCTTCGGCGACTTCAGCGGCTGGCTGGCCACCGCCCCCGTGCTGCTGGGCCAGGCGGCCTATTCGCGTGAGGCCGAGCGCGAAGCGGACCGGGCCTCGGTGCGCATCCTCCGGGCCGCAGGCATCTCGCCCGAGGTCATGGTGCGTTTCTTCGAGAAGGTCCGGTCCCGGGATCCGGACCGCGAACCCTCGTTGCTCGGCATCGCCTTTTCCAGCCACCCGGCCGACGCGCAGCGCATCCGGTTCTTCCGAGAGGCAGCCGGGCAGCGTTGAGTCGCGGCGACGCCCTTTCCGCGTTTGGCGTTTCGCCTGCGCGTGGACTGCGAGTGTTCGGGCGCCGCCCGCCCTCCAGGGAAAGGGCGCGCCGGAGAACCTAAAATCCAGGGTTCCCCGCCCACCTTCCGACGGCCCCCGCGGCCGCCAGCGCCATGGAACTCTCCCCCCTCACCGCCTTGTCGCCGCTCGACGGCCGCTATGCCTCCAAGCTCGCATCGTTGCGCCCGCTGCTCAGCGAATACGGTCTGATGCACCGCCGCGTGCAGGTCGAGGTCGAGT
The DNA here is from genome assembly GCA_035559275.1 of Burkholderiaceae bacterium. Taxonomy (GTDB): domain Bacteria; phylum Pseudomonadota; class Gammaproteobacteria; order Burkholderiales; family Burkholderiaceae_C; genus Caldimonas. The sequence continues at coordinate 28,851 of DATMBN010000073.1, read as the reverse complement.
GGTTCATCGCGCTGTCCGATGCCGGCTTCGCCGAGTTCCGTCCCTTGAGCGACGCTGCACGCGCCAAGCTGCGCGCGCTGGTGACCGGTTTCTCGACCGCGGATGCCCAGGCCATCAAGGACATCGAGAAGACCACCAACCATGACGTCAAGGCGGTCGAGTACTGGATCAAGTCGCGCTTCGAGGGCGATGCGGAACTCCAGGCCGCGGGCGAGTTCGTGCACTTCGCCTGCACCAGCGAGGACATCAACAACACCTCGCACGCGCTGATGCTCAAGGCGGCGCGCGACGAGGTGCTGCTGCCGACGATCGATCGCATCACGGCCAAGCTCTCGGCGATGGCCCGTGATCTGGCCGACCAGCCGATGCTCAGCCGCACGCACGGCCAGACCGCGAGCCCGACGACGGTGGGCAAGGAGATCGCCAACGTGGTGGCGCGCCTGCGCACCGCGCGCGAGCGCATCGCGGGCGTGAAGCTGCTGGCGAAGATGAACGGCGCGGTGGGCAACTACAACGCCCACCTGGCGGCGTACCCGGAGCACGACTGGGAGACCTTCAGCCGCCGCGTGGTCGAGGAGCACCTCGGCCTGACGTTCAATCCCTACACCATCCAGATCGAGCCGCACGACTACATGGCCGAGCTGTTCGACGCGGTCACGCGCGCCAACACCATCCTCGTCGACTGGTCGCGCGATGTGTGGGGCTACATCAGCCTGGGCTACTTCAAGCAGCGCACCAAGGCCGGCGAGATCGGCTCGTCGACCATGCCGCACAAGGTCAATCCGATCGACTTCGAGAACGCGGAGGGCAACTTCGGGCTGGCCAACGCGGTGCTCACGCACCTGGCGCAGAAGCTGCCCATCAGCCGCTGGCAGCGCGACCTGACCGATTCGACCGTGCTGCGCAACATGGGCGTCGCGCTCGGTTATGCGGTGCTGGGCTACGACTCGCTGCTGCGCGGCCTGGACAAGTTGGAAGTCAACCCGTCGGCACTCGCCGCGGACCTCGATGCCGCATGGGAAGTGCTGGCCGAACCCATCCAGACCGTGATGCGGCGTTACGGACTGCCCCATCCGTACGAGCGGCTCAAGGAGCTGACGCGGGGCAAGGCCATCACCCGCGAAGCGATCCAGCAGTTCATCCAGACGCTGGAGCTGCCCGAGGCGGAGAAGGCGCGCTTGCTGGCGATGACCCCGGCGAACTACACCGGCCTGGCCGCCCCGCTCGCCAGGCGGATCTGACGGAACGGACGCGCGAGCCCCGCCACGGGGCCGCAAAGGGAAGCCGCGGCGGCGTGCCCGGCCGCGGTCCTAGGGGCCCCCGATCACGCGCCGCTGCCCGCCCAGCCAGCCCGCCGCCGCGGCGGCCAGCGTGACCAACGCGAAGAGCACACCCACCGCGTCCCAACCCCCGGTCAGGTCGTGCAGCACGCCGACGGCGAGCGGGCCCATGGCGGCGAGGGTGTAGCCCACGCCCTGGGACATGCCGGACAAGCGCGCTGCCGTCGTTGCATCACCGGAGCGCAGCACGATCAGCAGCATCGCGACGCTGAACTGCCCGCCCTGGCCCAAGCCGAGGAACACGACCCACAGCCACACCGTGGACAAGGGCGCGTACAGGCAGCCGAAGATGCCCACGAGGGCGAGCGCGAGCATCAGCCACAGCGTGGGTCGCTGGTCGTGGCCGAGGCGGGTCGCGAGTGCCGGGCCTGTGAAGGCCGTGACCAGCTGCACCAGCACCGAGACGGACATCATGAAGCCCGCCTCCAAGGGGCTGGCGCCCCGGTCGACCAGGATGGGCGGCAGCCAGCCGAACACGATGTAGGCCAACGACGATTGCAGGCCCATGTAGAACGTGACTGCCCAAGCCAGGGGACTGCGCCACAGGCGCGCCGCTGGTCCGGAAGGCGGATGCACCCGCGTATGGCCTTTGAGTTGCGGCCACCAGACGAACGCCGCCACCAGGGCCAGCGCGCCCCAGGCGGCGAGCGCCGGGCGCCAGTCGCCGAAGGCATCGCGCAACGGGACCGTGAGGCCCGCCGCGGTCGCGGCGCCGAGACACAGCGACATCGTGTACAGGCCCATCATCAGGCTGGCCCGCTCGGGGAACTCGCGCTTGACGATGCCCGGCAGCAGCACGCCGATCACACCGATCGCTCCGCCGGCCAGCAGGGCGCCGGCAAAGAGGCCCGGCGTGCCGAACAGGCCGCGCAGCGCCGTCCCGGCGGCGAGCACGAACAGCACGGCGAAGACGGCGCGCTCGGCGTCGAAGCGAGCGGCCAGACGCGGCGCGAGGGGGGCGAAGAGGCCCAGGCACAGCACCGGCAGCGTCGTGAGCAGGCCCGCCTGGGCGGCGCTGAGACCGAGGCTGGACTGGATGGACGCCAGCACCGGCGCGACGCTGGACAGCGCGGGCCGCAGGTTGAGTGCGACGACGACGAGGCCCACCACCAGCCAGGCGGCCCGCCGGCGAGAGGCAGCGGCATCATCGCGCGCGGGGCGCGCGGGAATGGACGACATCGACAACTTCCTTGCAAGGCGCCCGGAACGAGCGCAGGGGCAGGACCGGATCAGGAGTACTTGGACCCGGCGCGCGGCTCGCGGCCCCCGGCCGGCGCGGGCAAGCGCCGCACCGGCAGCGGCGCCACGTCGGGCCGATCCTGCGCGGGCGCGGCCGCTGGGGCGGGGTGCTGGAAGGGCTCCAGCGCGTCGAGCACCGGCTGGAGCAAGGCCCGCGTGGCCTCGACCGCCCCCTGCGGGTCCTGGCGCGCGATCGCCTCGCACAGTTCCACATGGGAGGCGTAGTCGGGTTCGGGCAGGTCGGACGCGTCCATCGTGGCCTGCACCGTCGCGCGCACCGCGCGCTCGAAGAAGTGGTACAGCTTGGCCAGCGCCGGGTTGTGGGCCGCCTCGACCACCGCACGGTGGAAGGCCAGGTCGTGCTCGACGAAGACGCTGCGCCGGCGTCGGTTGCGCTGCTCGCCACGCAGGGACAGGGCGGCACGTATACGCTCCATGTCCTCGCGCGTGCGACGCTGCGCCGCCAAACGGGCCGCCTCGACCTCCAGCATCGCGCGCACCTCCAGGTGCTCGCGCAAGGAGGCCCGGCTCAGGCCATGGGCGACGTCGCTGGCGTCCACCGCGGAGCGCACGTAGGTACCGTCGCCCTGGCGCACCTCCAGCACCCCGCTGAAGGCCAGCACGCGCACGGCCTCGCGCACGGTGTTGCGGCTCACGCCCAGCTCGGCGGCCAGCTCGGGTTCGATGGGAATGCGCTCGCCGACGCGCCACTCGCCGCGCTCCAGCCGTTCGCGCATCGCGCTCACGGCCACGTCCACCAGCGACCGGCGGGGCTCGGAACGGGGATCGGGCATGGCAGGCTCCCTCCATCGCCGTGACAGGCGCGGCCAAGCAAGGACCGCGCCCACGGACGGCTGGTAATCATCGGATGATTCTAGGACAACCACGGCCTGCTTGCCGCTGCAAGTTGTACGGGTGCGGCGCTCCTAGAATGCCGGGATGGTCTTTCTCGACATGCTGCGCCAGGCCGAGCGCCTGAACGATTCCCTCCTGTGCGTGGGCCTGGACCCGGAGCCCGCCCGGCTGCCCGCCGGCTGGCAGGGCGACGCCTCGCGCCTTTTCGACTTCTGCGCGGCCATCGTCGACGCCACGCGCGACCTCGTGGTCGCCTACAAGCCGCAGATCGCCTATTTCGCCGCGCACGCGGCCGAGGCGCAGCTCGAACGTCTCATCGCCCACATCCGGCAGGTCGCGCCCCAGGTGCCCGTGATCCTGGACGCCAAGCGCGGCGACATCGGCTCGACCGCCGAGCAGTATGCGAAAGAGGCCTTCGTGCGCTACGGCGCCGACGCGGTGACGCTCTCGCCCTTCATGGGCTACGACTCGGTCGAGCCCTACCTGCGATATCCCGACAAGGGCGCGTTCCTGCTGTGCCGCACCTCCAACCCCGGGGGCTCCGACCTGCAGAACAGGCGCCTGGCCGACGTCGAGGGCCAGCCGCTCGTCTACGAGCACCTGGCGCGCCTGACCCAGGGTCCCTGGAACACCAACGGCCAGCTGGGCCTGGTCGTGGGGGCCACCTACCCGCAGGAGATCGAGCGGGTGCGCGAGCTGGCGCCGACGGTGCCGCTGCTCGTGCCGGGCGTCGGCGCCCAGGGCGGGGATGCGCGGGCGACCGTGCGCGCCGGCTATCGAAGCGCCCCGGACGGCACCCCCACCGGCCTGGTGATCGTCAACTCCTCGCGTGCGGTGCTCTATGCCAGTGGTGGCGAAGACTTCGCCGCTGCGGCGCGCCAGGCCGCGCGGGCCACGCGCGACGAGCTGAACGCCGCGCGGCGCTGAGGCCGCCCCGCGGGGGCGAGGGCCCCTCACATCAGCAACGCCTTGACGAGGTCCAGCTGCCGGTTGGGCGTGCGTTCGTCCAGCTGCAGGCTGGCCTCGACCCGGTCCAGGTGCTCCATCATGTTGCGCACCGCCGCCTCGGCGTTGCCGGTGCGGCACACGCGAAGGAACTCGGCGTGCTCGTCCGACGAGCAATGCGGATCGTTGGTCGACTGGTAGAGCATCGCGATCAACGAGCTGCGGGCCACCAGTTCGCGCACCAGCTCGGTCAGCACGCGGTGCCCGGTCAGCTCCGCCAATGCGACGTGGAAGTCGCCGAGCAGCTTTTCCCTCACGGTGCCCGCCGTGGGAGACTGCAAGGTCGAGCGCTCGAAGCGGATGTGCTGTTCCAGCACGTCGTAGTCCCTCGCGGTCGCCTTGGCGACGAAGAGCCGCACCACCTCGCTTTCGAGCACCCTGCGCACCGAGAACACCTCGCGCGCCTCCTGCACGCTGGGCTGGCTGACGAAGGTGCCCTTGTCGGGGATCGTCTCGACGAGCTTGTCCTTGGCCAGCATCAGCAGGGCGGCGCGCACCTTGGTGCGGCTGACCGCGTACACCCGGCCCAGGGCCTCCTCGCGCAACCACGTACCCGGAGGCAGCCGCTTCTCGACGATGGCCGCGGCGATGTCCTGCGCAATGCGCTCGACCGAGGCCCCGCGCTCCTGTGTGTCCGCGGATTCGGTGGCGGGGGTCTCGGGCACCGTGCTCTTTCTGCGTGGCATGCCTGGATTCTAGGCAGCCCAGGCAGCGAGGCGAGGCTGGGCGTCGCGCTCCCGCTGCGGCCGGCGCTCAGGCGCCGGCCCTCGAAGTCCCTCCCACCGCCGTGGCGGACGACGGGGACGCCGGGGCATCGTCGAGAAAGCGCCGCGACGGTGTCCAATGCTTCATCAGGAGGTAGTAGGCCAGGCCGGCGGGCACCAGGCTCGCGTACCAGGAGATGGAGGAGAACAGGAGCGCCACGGCGGCTCCGAACAGCGCGGCGATGATGCCGGCCCAGTTCACGCCCCGGTAGGGGCCTTGCGGGTCGTACAGGCGCTCCAGCCGGAGCGTGCGGCGGCGCAGGATGTAGTAGTCCACCACCAGCACGGCGAAGATCGGGCCGAGGAAGGCGGAGTACGTCTGGACGAAGATTTGCAGTCCCGCGGCGGACTCGTCCTTGACGAGCACCCAGGGGAAGGCGCCGAAAGCCAGCAGGCCGACCAGCACCGCAGACTTCTTGAACGACAGCTTGAACACGTCCATCAGCACGTAGGCCGGTGGCACCACGTTGTTCAGCACATTGGTCGTGACCTGGGCGAAAGCCACGAACAGCAGGGTGGTCACCAGCAGCGGCTTGTTGTCGACCGCGCTGGAGAAGACCGCGATCGGGTCCGCCGTGCCGGTGGCGCCCGAGACCATGAGCCCGATCAAGCCCATGAAGATGGTGGCCGGAAGGATGGACATCGCATAGATGGTGGTCAGCAGGCCGGGCCGCACGCCGTGCTTCAGCTCGCGGGAGTAGTCGCTGACGTTGAGCATCATCGTGCTGTAGATGCCGAGAAACAGCATCGTCGCGCCCCAGAAGGGAAAGCCCCAGCTCCCCTCGATGCGCGTGATCTTCTCGTCGACGGTCACGCCGTACTTCGTGATGACCGACCAGAACATGTAGACCAGCGAAGCGATGATGAAGACGCTGCCCACGTTCTCCAGCCACTTGATCCCCTTGAAGCCGTAGACCGACAGCCCGATCTGCAGCAGTTGGAAGATCACGAACCAGGCCACGAGGTGGTCGAAGCCGAACAGCGTCGACGACACCGCATTCAGGGCTCCGGCCCCGATCCAGCTCTGGAAGCCGTACCAGACGACCGCCGGTACCGCACGCACCAGACCCGGGAAGCGGGTGCCGGCGAATCCGAAGGCACTGCGCGCCTGGACCATGAAGGGGATCCCATACTTGTGCCCGGCCGCGCCGTTGATCGTCAGGGCGACGCCGATCACGAAGCAACCGATGGCCATCGCGAGCGAGGCCTGCAGCATGTTGAGCTGCCCGACGAGGCTCGATCCCATCGCGAACGTGCCGATGGACACGCACCCGCCGAGCCAGGCGAGCAGGTAGGACCACCGGTCCATGATGCGGGTGTGCTGGGGAGCGAGCGATTCGTCCCCCGCGGCCTTGTTCGCGTCACCGGCGCTGTGCATGCTTGTCTCCTCGTACGGGTGTCCGGTGCTTGGCCGGACTTGATGGTGGATGAGTGGGGGCGGTGCCCGAATCAGGCGCTGAAGTGGGCGAACTGCCCGACGAAGGGCTTGGGCCGCGGGAAGTCCAGGTCGCCATGCTTGCTGGTCTGAAGGCCCAGGCCCACGAGACTCTCGGCCAGCTTCACCGCGGCAGTCACGCCCTCGACGATAGGCAGGCCGACCGCCTCGCTGATCTGGCCGCGCATCTGCGCCATGCCGCCGCAGCCCAGCACGATGGCTCCGATGCCGTCCTCGGCCTTCGCGCGCCTGCACTCCTCGACGATGCGCGAGAGCGCCGCGGTGCTGTCGCGCTCCAACTCCAGCACGGGCACCTCGGCCGCGCGCACCCGCCGGCAGTGATGGGCGAAGCCGTAGGACTGCAGCAGATGCTCCGCGATGATCCCGGTGCGCGCGAGCGTCGTGACCACGGAAAAGCGCGTCGAGATCAAGGTCGCCAGGTGGAAGGCCGCTTCGGCGATGCCGATCACTGGCGCGCGCGTCAATTCACGGGCCGCCGCCAGCCCCGGATCGCCGAAACAGGCGATGACGTAGGCGTCGATGCCGCCTTCGCGCTCGCCGGCGCGCACGGTCTCGGCCACGCCCACCGCGCTCACGACCTCGTCGAAGTGGCTTTCGATGGACACCGGCCCGCTGGCCGGTTGGGTCGCGGTGACGCGCGTGCCGGCGGCGGCGACCTGGCGGGCAGCCTCGCCTATCGTCGCGGTCATGCTGGCGGTGGTGTTGGGGTTGATGACGCGGATGTGCATGGGATGGCGGAGGTTCGCAGGTACGTAAAATTTGAGCCCTTGTTTTGTATACAACTATAGAGCGCAAGCAGAGGTTGTCCAGGAGAAGCGGACTGGGGGTTACCCGGAGGGGAGCGGGGCGGCCGGCCGGCCACCCGAAGTCAGGTGCCGGGCCGGCGCGCCTCGGGCGAGGCGATCAGCGGCAGGCTGCGCAGGCGCTGTCCGGTGAGCGCGAACCAGGCGTTCGCGAGGGCGGGGGCAATGGGCGGCGTGCCGGGCTCGCCCACCCCCCCGGGGGCACGGCTGCTGCGCACGATGTGCGTCTCGATCTGCGGGGTGTCCGCGAGCGTCGGCAAGCGGTAGTCCGGGAAGTTGCGCTGCTGCACCTGCCCGCGGACGATGTCTATGCGTCCGTGCAGTGCGGCGCCCAGTCCGAAGAGGATGCCGCCTTCCATCTGCTGCTGCACGATGTTGGGGTTCACGATGGTCCCGCAGTCGATCGCGCAGACGACGCGGTGCACGCGGGGCCGTCCCTCGACGCTCGACAACTCGACCACCTGCGCGACGATGGACCCGAAGCTCTCGTGCAGCGCCACTCCGCGTGCCCGACCTGCGGGCAGCGGCTGTCCCCAGCCGGCGCGGTCGGCGGCCAGCCGCAGCACCGCGCGATGGCGGGGCTTGTCCTCCAGCAACGCCAACCGGAACGCGACGGGATCCTGTCTGGCCTCGTGCGCCAGCTCGTCGATGAAGCTCTCGCAGAAGAACGCGTTGTGGGAGTGGCCCACCGAGCGCCAGTAGCCCACCGGCACCCCGCTGCGCGTGGCCCGGTGCGCGATGCGCTGGTGCGGGATCGCATAGGGATGGTCGAACAACCCCTCGCTGGCCGTCTTGTCCGGCGTGTCGACAGGGCCTGTGAACTGCGGCAACCCTCGCTCCATCCAGCGCGGCGAGATGGCGTCGCCCGCGGTCACCGCCTCCAGCCGCAGCGGGCGGCCGTCCGCGTCGACTTCGGCCCGCAGCACCGCGGCGCCGGCCGGCCGGTAGAAATCGTGGGTGAAGTCCTCCTCGCGGGGCCAGACGAGCTGCACCGGTCGCCCGCCCATCTCCACCGCGACCCGCACCGCCTGCGCGACGAAGTCCACCTCCAGGCGCCGACCGAAGCCCCCGCCCAGCAGCGTGACGTGCACCGTGACCTGCTCGCGTGGCACGCCCGCGATGCGCGCCGCCGCATCACGCGCCAGCGTCGGCACCTGGGTCGGCACCCACAACTCCACGCGCCCTTCGTAGACGCGAGCGGTGCAGTTCATCGGCTCCATCGTCGCGTGGGCCAGGTAGGGTGCCCGATAGCCCCGCTCCACCGTCCGCGCCGCGGGGGTCACGGGCGCGTCCGGCTCGCCTCGCCGGTGGAAGGTGAAGCCCTCGCCGGTCTCCAGTGCCCGGCGGGCCGTCTCCTCCAGTTCGCGTTCGATCACGGCGGTATCGAGCATCCCGCGCGCAGGGTCGTGTGGCGGGGCGCTCCATTCGATCGACATCGCCTGCGCGGCGCGCATCGCGTGCCAGGTGGTCCGTCCCACGACGGCCAGGCCGGCGGTCGAGCCCGCCAGCGAGCCGAGCCGCACCACCCGCTCCACCCCGGGCATGCGCAGCGCCCCCTCGATGTCGGCACGCGCGACACCACCGCCCAGCATGGGGCACATGCGCACGACAGCGTACCGCATCTGCGGCAGCTTCACGTCCATCCCGAACACGGCGCTGCCGTCGCACTTGGCCGGCACGTCCGTGCGCGGCGCGCTGCGGCCGATGAGCTTCCAGGTCTGCGGCGGCTTGACCCGCACTTCCGAAACGGACAGCGCCGCCGCCTCACGGGCGAGCTCGCCGAAGTGCGCGCTCGGCCCGGAGCCGTGGCTGACGATGCCATCGACGATGCGCAACTCGCTCGCCGGCAGCCGCCAGCGCAGCGACGCGGCGCCCAGGATCTGCGCGCGCGCGGTGGCGGCCGCCAGCCGCAGGGTGTCCCAGGCGTCGGCCACCGAGGTCGAGCCGCCGGTCAGGCTGATGCCCAGCTCCCGCGCCACCTTGGACACCATCCACTGGCTCAGCAGCACGCTGCCGCTCTCCTGGCCCGGCTCCTCGTCCGCGGGATGGAAAGGCAGCATCGCGAGGAAGGCAGCGATGTTGCCGTAGATCGCATCGGTGCCGGCCTGCTCCAACCGCACGCGCGACAGCGGCACGTCCAGCTCCTCGGCCACCAGCATCGGCAGCGCCGTGTGCACGCCCTGCCCCATCTCGCTGCGGTGCATCGCCAGGCCGACGTCGCCGTTGGGATGAATCTTGATCCAGCCGTTGAGCCCGACCTGGCCATCCTGCACGGGCAGCGTGCGGCGGTTGCCTTGCCGGCTGCGCGGGGGCATCACGCCCCATCCGACGACCAGCGCCCCGGCCACGCCCGCGGCGCTGAGTAGGAAGCCGCGTCGCTTCATGACGCCACCGCGGGCTTGCGCCAGCGCAGCCCGCGCAGGTCCTGCGCGGCGGCCTTGATCGCCTCGCGCACCCGCGGGTAGGTGCCGCACCGGCACAGGTTGGTGATCGCAGCGTCGATCTCCTCGTCGCTCGGGTCCGGGTTGCGCTCGAGCAGCGCCGCGGCAGCCATCAGCATGCCGGACTGGCAGTAGCCGCACTGTGGCACCTGATGCTCGATCCAGGCGGCCTGCAGCGGGTGCGGCCGCTCGCCCCCCAACCCCTCGATCGTGCGCACCGGCTGGCCCATGGCGGCGCCCAGCGGGGTGACGCAGGACCGCACCGGCTGACCGCCCACGTGCACGGTGCAAGCCCCGCAGGCGGCCACGCCGCACCCGAACTTGGTGCCCGTCAGCCCCAGGATGTCCCGCAACGCCCACAACAGGGGCATCGTCTCGTCCGCTGCCTCGTCCGGCAGGTGGCGCAGCGTGCCGTTGATCTCCAGTTCCATGAAAAGGACCTCCTCCCCGCGCTCTGTCCTCGGCTCCTGGGCCGGGCGGCGCGCATGGGGTCATTGTGCGGTTTCATTCGTGCCACACCAGATGCAAAAACACCGGAACCGCCGAATCCCTGCTCCGGAGATCAGGGCCGCGCCCCGAGCGGGTGCGGCATGGCCCAACCTTTGCTTACAGCGCGTGCGTTTTTCACCACAACGGAGTCTTTGATGTCCCTCGCGCTTCCCACCTGCGCACGCGCCGTCTCCGCCCTCGGCCTGGCCCTGGCGTGCACCGCTGCCGCGGCCCAGAGCAGCAGCTCGGTGCAGCTGTACGGCCTGATCGACATGTCGGTCGGCTCCTTCGAGAACAGCGGGGCGGATCGCCTCGCCCGCGCCGACAGCGGCAAGTTCACCACCAGCTTCTTCGCCTTCAAGGGCACGGAGGACCTGGGCGGCGGCCTGAAGGCCATGTTCAACCTGGAGGCCTTCCTGGCCGCCGACAGCGGCGCCTCGATCGGCCGCACCTTCTGGGACCGCCAGTCCAACGTCGGCCTGGGTGGCAGCTTCGGCAACGTGTTCCTCGGCCACAACACGACCTCGATGTTCGTGCAGGGCCTGATGTTCAACCCGTTCTCCAGCTCGATGGGTTTTTCTCCGACGATGCGCTTCCTGTATTCGACGCACGCGCCCTACGCGGTGTCGGACGGCGGCACCGCCTGGACGAACTCGATTTTCTACGGCACCCCGACCTTCGGCGGCTTCAGCGGCACGCTGCAAGCCTCCCTCAAGGAGGCGGCCGGCGGCAAGAACAGCTACGCCGCCAGCGCCCTGTACTCCGGGGGCGCGCTCGCAGCGGGCGTGGTGTTCGAGAACGAGCAGATCGGCGCGTCGGACCAGAAGACCTGGCTGCTGAGCGGCAGCTACGACCTGCAGGTCGCCAAGCTGTTCGGCCAGTACGGCCAGACCAAGGACGACGCCGGCGACGAGAAGTACAAGATGTTCCAGTTGGGTGCCTCGGCCCCGCTGGGAGGCGGCTCGCTGCTCGCCTCCTACGGGCAGCAAAAGCGCGAGGAGGCGGACGTCAAGGTGAAGACCTTCTCGTTCGGCTACGACTACTTCCTGTCCAAGCGCACCGACCTGTATGCGGTGTACATGTACGACAAGGTGACCGACCTGGACAGCGGCAACACCTTCGCGGTGGGCATCCGTCACCGGTTCTGACGGCCGGCGGCCGGCGGCGGCACTGTCCCCCCAACGCGGGACGGTTCCCCCGCCCCCGCCCCTGCCCCGGGGCGGGCGGGCCGCCTACACTGCGGCCCATGTGGCAGCTTTCCGTGGTCGTCGTCGAGGACGACGCCAAGTTCCGTCAGGCCTTCGTCCAGGCCATCGAGTCCGCGCCCGACCTGCGCCTGGCCGGCGCGGCCGCCGACGCCGCGGGCGGGCTGGCGCTGCTCAAGGACACCCGCCCCGACGTGCTGCTGGTCGACCTGGGCCTGCCCGACACGAGCGGCATCGAGCTGATCCGCTACTGCGCCAAGCACCTGCCCGAGTGCGACGTGATGGTGGTCACCGTCTTCGGCGACGAGCAACACGTCGTCAGCTCGCTCGAAGCCGGCGCCACCGGCTACCTCCTCAAGGACTCCCTGCCGCAGGACATCGTCGAGCAGATCCGCACCCTGCACGCCGGCGGCAGCCCGATCAGTCCCGTGATCGCGCGCCAGCTGCTGCAGCGCCTCGCGCCCACCGGCACGCCCAGCGGCCCGGTGGAGGGCGCGCCCTCGCTGTCCGAGCGCGAGCTGGCGGTGTTGACGATGGCCACCAAGGGCTTCACCTATGACGAGATCGCCCGCATGATGAGCGTCTCGAAGCACACGGTCATGACCTACGTGAAGCGCAGCTACCGCAAGCTGCAGGTCAATTCCAAGTCCGAAGCGGTGTATGAGGCGCGCAAGCTCGGTCTGCTGCGCGACTAGGCTACTGCTCGCCGCCCTGGCCATCCTCGCGACCCTCGGGATCGCGGGCTGCGCCCCCGTCGCCCCCGAGGAGGTGCCGCTGCAACACTACACCGAGGCGTACCGGCAGATCGTGCCGGTCGGCGCGGTGCTGCCCGAGCCGGGCATCGTGCGCCCCTCGATCACCGACCCCGGCTGGGAGCCGGTGCAGCTGCCCCTGACCACGCCGCGGCCGCCGGTCCTGCCCGTCGGGGGCGAGTCGGAGTGGGACATGCACTGGTACCACGTGCGCTACGTGCTGCCGGCCCAGGGCGCTTCGCCGCCGTTGGCGCTGTACGTGCCGCGCGTGCGCGGCGGGCCCTACGAGGTGCATGCCAACGACCGTCTGCTCGTGTCGAACCGCCACGACTGGCGCTCGCAGTGGAATCGCCCGGTCTACGTGCCCATCCCCCATGACGTGGTCTTCACCTCGCCGGGCATCGACCAGGTGGTCGACATCGTCATCGGCATCCCGCTGAAGGAACGGGCGGCCCATGCGCTGTCGACGCTGTGGGTGGGTCCGATGGACGTCATCCGTCCGATGGCCGAGCGGCGCCTGCTCGTGCAGGTCACGGGTCCGCAGGTCACCAGCCTCACGATACTCGTCCTTGGACTGTTCTCGTTCGGCTTCTGGTGGGGGCGCCGCAAGGAGTCCGCCTATCTCTTCTTCGCCGCCGTCTCCGCGGTCTGGTGGTTGCGCAACCTGCACTACCACATCGACGCCCCCCGGGGCGACGTGACCAACGACTGGTTCTGGTGGGCGACCAACCTTTCGATGTCGTGGGTGATGGTGCTCACCTACCTGTTCGCGTTCCGTATCCATCACCAGCGCTACCGCCGCGCAGAGCAAGCCCTTGTCGCGTTCGCGATCGGCACCGCCGTGCTGACCGTGCCGCCCCTGCCGTGGGACGCGCTGGTGCTGCAGCACGTCGTCAATGCCGTGGTGTCGGTGTTCGTGACCGGCTTCATCACCTGGGTGGCGTGGCGGCATCCCACCCGGGAGCTGATCGCGCTGACCGTCGCACTGTGGATCTGCATTGGCATCGGCGTTCACGACATCCTGCTGCTGGGCCTGCGCATCACACCGGAAAGCGTCTACCTGATGCCCTATGGCACGTTGCTGATCTTCGGCGCCTTCCTATACGCCGTGCTGCGACGCTATCGGGGCGCGATCGACGAGGTCGAACGTATCAACGCATCGCTGGAACAGCGCCTGGCGCAGCGCACCGCCGAGTTGGAGGAGAACCACCGCCGGCTGCGCGTGGTCGAGCGCGAGCAGGCCCAGTTGCTGGAGCGCCAGCGCCTGATGCGCGACATGCACGACGGGATGGGGTCGGCGCTGATGTCCTCGCTGGTGCTGGTCGAGCAGGGCAAGCTGGACATGCGCGCGGTGGCCGACGTGCTGCGCGAGTGCGTCGACGACCTGCGCCTGGTCATCGACTCGCTCGAGCCCATCGGCCATGACCTGGTCACGCTGCTGGCGACGCTGCGCTACCGGCTGGGCAGGCGACTGGAAGCCGCCGGCCTGCGGCTGGACTGGCAGGTCGAGGACCTGCCTCCGCTGCCCTGGCTGGACGCGACCGCCGCGCTGCAGGTATTGCGCATCGTGCAGGAGGCGCTGACCAACATCCTCAAGCACGCGCAGGCCCGCAGCGTCGGCATCGAGCTGCGCCGCACAGGGAACCAGGTGCATGTGCTGATCCGTGACGACGGCCGCGGATTCGACGTCGAGGCAGCGGCACAGTCCGACGAAGGCGGGCGCGGTCTGCGCAATCTGCGCAAGCGGGCGCAAACGCTGGGAGGCGACGTGGAGATCCAGTCCCGCCCGGGCGACACCTGCGTCCGGCTGGTGCTGCCCCTCGTGCGGGAGTGATGGGGCCACCGCAGGCTTCGGGCTTTTCGTGCCGACACGCCCGCGATCGGTCTCCCGCGCGCACACGTGCCGGCGCCAGGACGAAGCGCCCCGCCGGCGGGGTGGCCCTCGTCGCGTCGCGCTCCCAGCGGAACCTCCCAGCGGAACGAACGAGCGGAAAAAAAGAGCCGGCGCCCGCGGTGCGGTGGCCGGCTCAATGCGAGGGAGGTTGGTCAGAAATCGAAGTCTTCGGTCGCGGGCAACGCGGTGAGGTCGACGGTCTTCGCCGCCTTGCCGGGCACCGAAGCCTCGAGCCGGTATTGCCCTGCGGCGCCGCTGGCCGGGGTGAAGGTGATGCTGCCCGTGCCGGCCGCATAGGCCGCGCTCACCGGGGCCGCCGTGGGCAGGTTGAGTTCGTAGCCCACCGAGGTCTCGCCCGCGGCACCACCGATCCGCTGGCTCGCCACTTCGACGAACCCGCCCCCGACGTTCTGCAGGGCACGCACCGTCGCGTCGACGCCACCGGCAGGCGCAGGCGTCTCGTTCACCGTGCCATCGGCCACCGCGGTCGGGGAAACCGGCGGATCGATCGGCGTTCCCTGCGCGTTGACCATGGTGCGGCTCGTCTCGGACACCGTCACGCCGGTCAGCACCGCGGTGGCGCGGTTGGGCGCCGTCACGACCAGCGTGTAGGTGCCCACCGGCACCGGCGAGAGCACGAAGCGGCCGGTCTGCGGATCCGGCTGGGTCGCGCGCACGACCGCCCCGCCCTGCTGGAGCGTGACGGTCGCGGTATCGGGACCGGTGGCGATCGAGCGGGCCACGTAGCCTTCCACCGCCTGGCCCGCGCTCGAAAGGAGCGGGATCACCGAGATCACCGGCTTGAGCAGGTACTTGCCCGAGTTGCCGGCCTGCACGACCGACTTGCACGCGTCGAAGTCCAGCACCACGTCCAGCACTTGGCCGTCGGCCACGTCGAGGTGTGCATTGAGTTTCAGCCCGCTTTGCTGGCCGCTGGGCGTGTCGAGCGGGATCTCGGCGCTCGCGCCCGGCAGCACCACGGCGTTTGCATAGGGCTCGGTGCCGCCGTTGGGCGCCAGCACCAGACGGATCTGGCTGTATCGGCCGGCCGGCACGCTGGCCTCGCCCAGTTCCTGGAGCACCCCGTTGGTCAGTGTCAGCAGGTCCACCCGCTGGGGGGCGACGTCGATGTGGGACCAGCCGCCGTCGTTGGGCTCGGCCGTCGCGCTGCGATGAATGCTCACGCGGCTGACGGTGACATAGACATGTTCATAGCAGCTCGGGGCATCGGTCATCGAGACCCTCACGATGCCCGTCCCACCAGACCCCGTCCCCCCACCGCAGGCGGCCAGGAACAGGGTCACACAGGCAAGACCGAGCCACCGGGCCTGCCGCAGCATCTTCGCGATCAGATTCATGACAACTCCACGAGAGGTGACCTCCCATGCCGGATTCGTGGGAAATTTACCCATTATTGGGCGATTCCATACAGGTGCGTCGGGCGCGGATGTTTCGGATCGTAACCATCCTCACCTGCGTCAAGCCGCCAGGAGCTCACCGTCGAGGAAAGCCTTGAGTTCGCCTGACGAGAACGCGACCCATGGCTCGTCCGCCGTCAAGGGTTCGGTGACGATCACCGCCACGCGGTCCTGCGGCGTGGTGACCTCCGCGAAATTGACCGTCATGTCCTCGTCCTGCAGACGGGCGGTGCTGAACGGATGTTGGCGCACCAGATAGTGCAGGCGGGTGGAGCAATGCGCCCACAGCGCGTGCCCGTTGCTGAGCATGAAGTTGAAGGTGCCGTACGCGGCCGGCACCGCCGCGAGCTCGCGCAACGTCTCGGTCAGCTGGGCAGGCGTGGGGACCGAGGCGTGGTTCTTGGCGAGCTCCTGCATGAGCCAGCAAAAGGCGTGTTCGCTGTCGGTGTCGCCGACCGGCCGGAAGGCGGCGTGGAGCCGGGGCCCGAACCCCTGCAGGTCGCCGTTGTGCGCGAACACCCAATACCGGCCCCACAGCTCACGCACGAAGGGATGGCAGTTCTCCAGCGCGACGCGTCCCTGCGTGGCCTTGCGGATGTGCGCGATCACGTTGGTGCTCTTGATCGGGTAGCGGCGCACGAGTTCGGCCACGGGCGAATGCAGGGCGGCCTGATGGTCGACGAACAGGCGCACTCCGCGCTGCTCGAAGAAGGCGATGCCGAACCCGTCCGCATGCTCCTGCGAGCGGTGCGCGAACCCCGTGAAGCTGAACACGATGTCCGTCGGGGTGTTGCAGTTCATGCCGAGCAATTGGCACATGGGCATCAGGGGACCGGACGATCCCGTCATGGTACCCGCGCCGCCCGCGCACGCCGTGAGCAGGAGTGCCGCACTTCGGCTCGCCTGCTTTGTGTCCAAAGGTGAACCCGCTTCCTCTGCGCTGACACATTTGTGTCATCTGCAGCCCCCGGCTTCGCGGGGACGACCTGCGGGCGCCCGCATTCCACACTCGGGCCACGCCATGCGCCCCGGCGGCGCATGCCCGGATACGCGTTCGTTCACGGAGGACATCATGAAGATCAGGAGACAGGGCATCGCAGGGTCCCCCAAGGGAAAGGGGAGCCGGCCCAGGTTCCACCGCACCCTCTGGCCCGCGGTCCTCGCCCTCGGGCTGGCCGCCTGCGGCGGAGGCGGGGGTGGCGGCGACGATGACGACGGCAACCTGCCGCCGCCCGCCCCGTACACGAAGCAGTGGGGCACCGTGGCGGCCGACGCGGTCTACGGCGTGGCCACCGATGGCAACGGCAACGTGTACACGCTGGGGACGACCGGCGCGACGCTCAACGGCCAGACCTCGGCCGGTGGCTTCGACCTCGTGCTCACCAAGTACGACCGCGACGGCCGGCTGGCGTGGGTCCGGCAGTTCGGCTCGACAGGAGACGACGTCGCTGGCGGTGTCACGGTGGACGCCCAGGGCCGCGTGATCGTGGCCGGCGCTGCCGCGGGGCCGGTCAACGGCGCACCGTACGGCGGCAACCGTGACGTGCTGGTCGCGGCGTTCGACGGCAATGGCCAGCGGCTGTGGACCAAGCAGTGGGGCGGCAGCGCCGGCGAACTGGCCCATGCCGTCGCCGTCAACGGAAGCGGCGAGATCTTCGTCACGGGCCAGAACGGCAATGCGCTGCTGGTGCTGAAGGTCTCGGCCGACGGCAACACGGTGACGGACCTGTCGCGCAGTTCGGACTCCAACGCGATCGGCCGGGGCATCGCGGTGGCTGGCAATGTCCTCTATCTCACCGGCGAGACCAGCCTGGCGATGGACGGGCAGCTGCACGCAGGACGGGCCGACGCCTTCGTGACCAAGCGCTCGACGACCAACGGGGCCGTGGAGTGGACACGCCACCTCGGCACCGCGGCGGACGAAGCCGGGCGGGGCGTTGCGGTCGACTCGGGCGGCAACGTGCTGGTCACGGGCTACACCTTTGGCCCGATGGGGGGCGGGACGGCCAACGCCGTCGGAGACATCTTCGTCGCGAAGTTCAACGCCAGCGGGGCCCAGCAGTGGCTGCAGCGCACCGGCTCGGCGCAGCAGGAAGCAGGCTACGCCATTGCCACCGACGCCCAGGGCAACGCCTATGTCGCCGGCCACAGCGCGGGCGCGTTCGCAGGCACCACGGCCCTGGGCAACGTCGACATGGTCCTGCTCAAGTACGACGGTGGCGGCAACCAGCAGTGGGTGCGCCGCCTCGGTACGGCGCTGGGGGACACCGCGACCTCGGTGGCGGTGGACGGCCAAGGACGGGTCTACCTAGGCGGATTCACCCAGGGCGCGATCGACGGGCTCGCCGCCTTGGGCGGCACGGACATGGTCCTCGCGCGCTACGACGCCTCTGGCAACAAGCAATGAACGGTCGAGCCGCGCCCTGCGCGGCTCGTGCCGGTCGCCACGGGGCGGCAGCCAGCCGCCCCGTTCACTTGAGCGGCTGCCCGATGTAGCTCATCTCCTGGATCTCCTTCTCGCCGACCGGCTTGTCGACCAGTTCCGGGTAGACCCGGCCGACCAACAGTCCCATCCCGATCGTCGTCTTCACGTAGCGCACCTCGCCCGCGGCGAGCGTGAACGTGAGCTTCTTCTCCACCTCGGTGGAGGTGCTCACCTGCATCGCGCCGGGCGGTTGGTCGACGAAGAAGAACCCGCCCGGCTTGGACTTGCCGACCACCTGGCCGTTGAGCACGACGTCGGGTTGCATCGCGGCACCGACCATGCTGTTGCTGCGGTAGAAGTAGATCCGTCCCTGCCCTTGCTTGAGGGTCGGGATGCTGGACTGTACGTCCGCCATCTTGGGGCCGCTTGCGCAGGCGGACAGCAAGGCCACGACGGAGGCGGCGACGGCAAGGCGCAGGACGTTCATCGGTTCTTCCTTTCTTGGAGTGACAGGGACACAGGCCGCGACAGTGGCGAGAAGCTCTTCTCGACCGGCAGATAGAAACCAACGAGGCGATCGGTGTGGACCACCGCGTAGGCCTCGTGGATGTGGGCACCTTCGACGGTCAGCGTGGCGTTCAACGGTTTGAGCACCCGGCCTTCCCGGACGACGCCGACCTCCTGGAACTCGGTCCCCTCGACTAGGGAGCGGCTGTAGCCGGAGTCGAGCTTGAACTCCACAGGGGCCGACAGGGTGTGAACCCGGGCCGCGCCGGCATACGGAATCAGTTCCGTGGGCGCGCGCATCACCTCTGCGGCGCAGGCGCACAGCACCAGCGCCGCGAGCGCGACGTAGCGGTGAAGAACCAAGAGACCCTCCTCGCGCGCGCCTTCGTCATGAGCGCCTCGCGCGTGTCGTTGTTCGTGTCCGGCGGCCGACCTGGCCGGACGGCCGGCCCGGCGCGGCTATTGTCAGCGAGCCCTCCCCGCAGGGCACCCCCGGAGAAGCCCCGACGTCTCCCCCAGGCAACAACGGCGCCGAAAGGCGCCGTCCAACGTCGACCTCCAGGCAGGTCAGCGGGTGCGCGCGGCCTTCACCTTCAGACGCCAGGCGTGCAGCAGCGGCTCGGTGTAGCCGCTGGGCTGATCCACGCCCTTGAAGACGAGGTCGCGTGCCGCCTGGTATGCGAACGAGGTCTCGAAGTGGCCCGCCATGGGCTGGTAGTACGGGTCGCCGGCGTTCTGCTGGTCCACCACCGCGGCCATGCGCTGGAAGGTGGCCTCGACCTGCTCCTTGGTCACCACGCCGTGCAGCAGCCAGTTGGCCACGTGCTGGCTGGAGATGCGCAGCGTGGCGCGGTCCTCCATCAGCCCCACGTTGTGGATGTCGGGCACCTTGGAGCAGCCGATGCCCTGGTCGATCCAGCGCACCACGTAGCCGAGGATGCCCTGGATGTTGTTGTCCAGCTCCTGCTGCTTCTCGGCCTCGGTCCACTTCGCCTCGGCGGCCACCGGCACGGTGAGCAGGTCGGTCAGCAAGGCGTCGCGCTCGGCGTCCGCGTCGATCTTCTCCAGTTCCCGCTGGATCGCGAACACGTCGACCTGGTGGTAGTGCAGCGCGTGCAGCGTCGCGGCGGTGGGTGACGGCACCCACGCGGTGTTGGCGCCGGCCTTCGGATGCGCCACCTTCTGCTGCAGCATCGCCGCCATCAGGTCGGGCATCGCCCACATGCCCTTGCCGATCTGCGCGCGGCCGCGCAGGCCCATGCCCAGGCCCACCAGCACGTTGCTGCGTTCGTAGGCGGCGATCCACTTGGTCGACTTCATGTCGTTCTTGCGGATCATCGGGCCGGCCTGCATGGCGGTGTGCATCTCGTCGCCGGTACGGTCGAGGAAGCCGGTGTTGATGAAGGCCACGCGGCTGGCAGCCGCGGCAATGCAGGCCTTGAGGTTGACGCTCGTGCGGCGCTCCTCGTCCATGATGCCGAGCTTCACCGTGCTGTCGGGCAGGCCCAGCATCCGCTCGACCCGGCCGAACAGCTCGCTGGCGAAGGCCACCTCCGCCGGCCCGTGCATCTTGGGCTTGACGATGTAGACGCTGCCCGTGCGCGAGTTGCGCAGGCCGCCCTGGCGCTGGAGGTCCACGAGCGCGATCGTGGTGGTGATGACCGCGTCCATGATCCCCTCCGGGATCTCCTTGCCGCCGTCATACAGGATGGCCGGGTTGGTCATCAGGTGGCCGACGTTGCGCACGAAGAGCAGCGAGCGGCCGTGCAGCACCACCGGCTTGCCGTCGGCGCCGACGTACTCGCGGTCCGGGTTCATGCGACGCGTGAACGTCTTGCCGCCCTTGCTGACCTCCTCGGTCAGCGTGCCCTGCAGGATGCCCAGCCAGTTGCGGTAGGCCAGCGTCTTGTCCTGCGCGTCGACGGCGGCCACCGAGTCCTCCAGATCGAGGATGGTGGACAGCGCCGATTCCAGCACCACGTCGGCGACGCCAGCCGCGTCGGTCTGGCCGATCGGCGAATCGCGGTCGATGCGGATGTCGATGTGCAGGCCGTGGTGCTTGAGCAGCACGGACGACGGGGACGTCGCCTCGCCCTGGTAGCCGACGAACTGCGATGGGTCCTTCAGGCCGGTGGACGAGCCGTTCTTCAGCGCGACCACCAGGCGGCCGTTATCGATCTCGTAGGCGATGGCGTCCTTGTGCGAGGCCTCGGCCAGCGGCACCGATTCGTCGAGGAAGTTGCGGGCGAACTCGATCACCTTGGCGCCGCGCGCCGGGTTGTAGCCGCCGCTGCGCTCACCCGGCTCGGTCTCCGGGATCGCGTCGGTGCCGTACAGCGCGTCGTAGAGCGAGCCCCAGCGCGCGTTCGCGGCGTTGAGGGCATAGCGGGCATTGAGGATGGGCACGACCAGCTGCGGGCCGGCCTGCAGGGCCAGCTCGGCGTCGACGTTCTGCGTCGTGGCCTTGACGTCCTTGGGCGCGGGCACGAGGTACCCGATCTTCTCGAGGAAGGCGCGGTAGCCCGCCATGTCGCGGATCGGCCCCGGGTTCGCCTTGTGCCAGGCGTCGAGCTCGGCCTGCAGGCGGTCGCGCTCGGCCAGCAGCGCGGCGTTCTTGGGCGCCAGGTCATGGACGATCGCGTCGAAGCCGGCCCAGAAGGCGGCGCGGTCCACGCCGGTGGCCGGCAGCACCTCGTCTTCGATGAAACGGTACAGCTCGTCGGCGACTTCGAGCCGATGGACGGTCGTGCGTGAGGTCATGGTCAGTCCCCTTGGTTCCTACAGATCCGAAAGTGAATCAGGTCGCGGTGCGGAAGAAGTAGTACAGCGTGAGCCCGGTGCCCACGGCGATGACGAAGCGGCGCAGCCACGGCGCCGGCACGCGTCGGGCCATCGTCGCGCCCCAGTAGCCGCCTATCGTCGCGGTGGCGATCATCACCAGCGTGTGCGGCCAGCTGACGGCGCCGGCGACGATGAAGGTCACCACGGTGACGCTGTAGATCACCGCCGACAGCAGGTTCTTGATCGCGTTGACCTCGTGCACGTCGTCGTGCCCCGAGATCGCCAGGCTGGCCATCATCAGGATCCCCATGCCCGCGCCGAAGAAGCCGCCGTAGACGGACACCAGCCCTTGCACCAGCCATCCGCCCACCGAACCGCGCCCCTCGCGCGCCGCCGGCCGTGCGCGAAAGCGCTGCAGCCGGGCTGACAGGTGCGGACTCAGCGCGAACAGCAGTGTCGCGAAGCCCAGCAGCCAGGGGATCATGCGCGCGAACTGGCCGTCCTGCGTCTGCAAAAGCAACAGGCCGCCGATCACGCCACCCGCCAGCGAGACGATCGCCATGGGCACCAGGTAGCGCTTGAGGCGGGCGAGTTCGCGGTGGTACGCCCAGGCGCCGGAGAGGCTGCCGGGCCACAACGACACCGAGTTGCTGGCATTGGCGACCACCGGCGGCACGCCGACGGCCAGCAAGGCCGGGAACGAAAAGAAGGTGCCGCCGCCCGCGACCGAATTGACGGCGCCGGCGGCAAAGGCGGCCAGCCCGATCAGCAGCCACTCCAACCCGCTCATCGCGCGGCCTCCGGCTGGTCGATCAGGGCCAGCAGGTCCTGCAGGTTGCGGCCCTCGAAGGTGGGCACAGTGCCCAGTTCCTCGGGCGGCAGCCCCGCGCGGTTGAGCCAGAACGTCGTGTAGCCGAACCAGGTCGCGCCCACCGCATCCCAGCCATTGCTGGAGACGAACCACACCTCGCGCGGGAGCATCTCGGGCGCCGCCTGGCGCAGCCTCTCCAGGCCGAGTGCATAGACGCGCGGGTCCGGCTTGAAGCACCGCAGCGGCTCGACGCTCACCACGTGGTCCAGCACGTCGGCCAGGCCGGCGCTCTTGACCGCGACCTCGAGCATCGCCGGGTCGCCGTTGCTGAGGATGCCCGTGACCAGTCCCCTTGCTTTCAAGGCCGCCAGCACCTCGCGGTTTTCCGGGAAGGGGCTCAGGTGCCGGTACTGGTTCATCAGCCGGTCCTCGCGATCGCGGCCGAGGGCCAGGCCGAGCCGGGCGCAGCTGTGGCGCAGCGCAGCGCGGGTCAGCTCCCAGAAGGGCCGGTACAGCCGCCCGTCCGGGGCGGCCATCGTCACCAGGCGCGTGTACTCGATCTGCTTGTCGCGCCACAGTGTCGCCAGCGCCTCGCCCCGGCCGGGAAACAGCTGCTCGGCCACGAGCGCGACGCTGTAGACGTCGAACAGGGTGCCGTAGGCATCGAACAACAGGGCGCGCGGGCGAGGGGGCTTCATGATGGCACGCACTTTATTTCATACGCCGACCGGGATTAAGAAGGAAACCGACGCTTGATCTTTGACCTGAGCGCGCGTAATCTGCGATGGGATTTTTGACTGTTTCGTCATGGATCGACTCAAACAGATCGAATCTTTTGTCGCCGTGGCGACCAAAGGCAGTCTGACGGCCGCGGCGAACGCCGAAGGCGTGGCCCCTGCCGTGATCGGCCGTCGCATCGACGCGCTGGAGGAACGCCTCGGCGTGAAGCTGCTGGTGCGCACCACCCGGCGCATCAGCCTGACGCACGAAGGCAGCGCGTTTCTGGAGGATTGCCAGCGCCTGCTGACCGACCTGGCCAACGCGGAGGCCAGCGTGTCGGCCGGTGGCGTCAAGGCCAGCGGCCACCTGCGCGTCACCGCGCCGGCAGGTTTCGGCCGCCGCCACGTGGCCCCGCTGGTGCCCAAGTTCCTCTCACTGCATCCCGAGGTCTCGATGTCGCTCAACCTGAGCGACCGGGTGGTGGACATCGTCAACGAGGGTTTCGACTGCGCGGTGCGTGTGGGCGATCTCAGCGACTCCAGCCTGGTCAGCCTGCGGCTGGCGGACAACCGGCGCCTGTGCGTCGCCAGCCCCGAGTACCTGCGCCGGCGGGGCACGCCGCGGCACCCCACCGAGCTCAACCAGCACGAGTGCCTCACGCTCAGTTCGGATGCCAGCCAGACGCGCGGCTGGGCCTTCATGATCGACGGCCAGCTCACCCACCTGCGCCCGCCTGGGCGGCTCGACTGCTCGGACGGTCAGGTGCTGCACGAGTGGTGCCTGGCGGGCATGGGCATCGCCTGGCGGTCGACCTGGGAAGTCGAGGGCCATATCGCCAGCGGGCAGCTGGTCAGCCTCCTCGACGAATACGCGGCGCCGCCGAACGGCATCTACGCCGTCTTCCCGCAGCGCAAGCACCTGCCGCTGCGCGTGCGGCTGTGGATCGACTACCTCAAGCACACCTACGGCGACGCGCAGTACTGGGCGCGCGCCAGTGCGCCGCCGGCGGGTTGAGCCCGCGCCCGCGAGCCGGGCAAAGGCGCTATAACCGCACTCGCTGGCGGCAGCGCCCCGTTCCCCGCCGCCCCCCCTTGCTCCACGTGAAAGGACCGCGATGCTCGAAGCCCTGCTCGCCTACGCCCACTTCGTCGCCATCCTGGCCGTCGTGGTGTTCCTGACCAGCGAAACCGCGCTGTGCCGCCCGGAGTGGATGAACCGCGCCGTCGTGCACCGGCTGGTGCGCCTGGACCGCATCTACCTCGTCGCGGCGCTGGCCCTGCTGGCCACCGGCATCGCGCGCGCGACCTGGGGTGTCAAGGGCACCGACTGGTATTGGGCACAGCCGCTGCTGCACCTGAAGGTGACGCTGTTCGTCGTGATCGGGCTGATGTCGATCAAGCCGACGCTGCTGTTCATGCGCTGGAAGCGCGCGTTGGAGCGCGACGGCGCGCTGCCGGCGGCCGACGAGGTGCGTCAGGCTCGGCGGTGGCTGATGATCCAGGCGCATCTGCTGGTGCTGGTGCCACTGGCCGCGGCGCTGCTGGCCCGCGGGATCTGGACGCGATGAGACCCCCCAGGAGATGACGCGATGAAGACGATGCTCAAGTCGTGCGCCGTGCCCCTTGCCCTGGCGCTGTGCGCTGTGGCGATCGCCCAGCCGCAGGCCCCGGTCAAGCGCAAACCCGGACTGTGGGAAGTGCAGCTCACCCACCAGAGCGGGCAGGTCGCCGGGCAGCAGATGCCTTCCCCAGAGCAGATGGAGGCGATGCGTGCCCAAATGCCCCGCGCCCAGCGCGCCGAGCTGGACCGGATGATGCGCGAGCGTGGTATGGGCCTGACCGACAAGGCGGGCGTCGTGCGGCATTGCCTTTCCGCAGAAGCGGCGGAGCGCGGGCCCATGGTGCAGCCGCCGGACGCCGGCATGAAGTGCGAGCACCAAATGACGCCGGTGTCGGCCAGCGAGGCGCGCTTCAGCTTCAGTTGCACCGGTCCCCAGGGCCAGATGCAGGGGGAAGGCCGTGCCTGGGACCTCACCCCCGAGCGCTACAGGACCTCGATGACCATGCACGGCACGATGAACGGCCAGCCGATGACGATGTCCATCGCGCAAGCCGGCCGCTGGCTGGGCAGCGACTGCCAAGGGATCAAGCCGCTGCCGAACTGACCCGGCGGATCAATAGCGCAGGTTGAACAGCGGCTCGATCTGCGCCGCGGGCAGGGGCTTGCTGAAGAGAAAGCCCTGCACCTCGTCGCAGCCGCGTCGCTTGAGGAAGTCCACCTGCTCGGGCGTCTCCACGCCTTCGGCCACCACCCGCAGCTGCAGGCTGCGCGCCAGGCCGATGATGGCGCTGACGATCACCGCGCTGTCGGCGTCGGTGGTCAGGTCGTGCACGAAGGAACGGTCGATCTTGAGCAGGTCGACCGGGAAGCGCTTGAGGTAGGCCAGGCTCGAATAGCCGGTGCCGAAGTCGTCGACCGAGATCTTGATGCCCAGCGCATGCAGCTGGCCGAGGATGGTCAGCGTCTCCTCGGTGTTGTGCATCAGCGTCGTCTCGGTGATCTCGACCTCGATCAGGCGCGGATCGACCCCTGTCTCGTCCAGCGCGCCGCGGATCATCGACATCAGGTCGAGGCTGCGGAACTGCCGCGCCGAGATGTTGACCGAGATCGGGCAGACCTCGCGCCCCCGCGCCTGCCAGCGCTGGATCTGGCGGCAGGCCTCGCGCAGCACCCAGTCCCCGATGGGCACCACCAGCCCACTCTCCTCCGACAGCGGGACGAACTGCGACGGGTTCACCGCCCCGCGCGTCGGGTGCTCCCAGCGCAGCAACGCCTCGCAGGCGCACAGCATGCCGGTGGCCAGCTCGTAGCGAGGCTGGTAGTGCAGCACGAACTCGCCGCGCTCCAGCGCGCGGTGCAGGTCGTTCTCCATCAGCAGGCGCTGGGAGGACGAATCGTCCGCCTGGCCCGAGAACACGTGGTAGTGCCGGCGCCCTTGCGACTTGGCCTGGTACATCGCGGCGGCGGCCCTGCCCAGCAGCGCGTCCGGGCCGTCGCCATGGTCGGGATACAGGCTGATCCCCACCGAGGGCGTCACCCGCAGCTCCATCTCGTCGACCGCGTAGGGCTTGGATACTTCCTCGATGAGCAGCGCCGCCAGCCGCGCGGCGTCGGCCGGCGCCTGCAGCCCGGGCAGCACCATCGCGAACTCGTCGCCCGCCAGGCGCCCGACGGTGTCCACCGGGCGCAGCGTGTCGCGCAGCCGATGCGCGATGGCCTGCAGCAGCTGGTCGCCCACCAGGTGCCCGAGGGAATCGTTGATCGTCTTGAAGCGGTCCAGGTCCATCAGCAGCACCGCGACCTGCTCGCCGCGCTCGGCCGCCTCGCGCACCGCGTGCCGCAGCCGCAGCTCCAGCAAGCGCCGGTTGGGCAGGCCGGTGAGCGCATCGTGCTCCGCCAGATGGCGGACCTGGCTCTCGGCCACACGCCGGTCGGCGATCTCCTGCCGCAACTGCGCGTTCGCCAGGGCCAGTGCCTCGGTGCGCTCGCGCACGCGCGCCTCGAGGTCCTGCTGCGTCCGCTGCAGCTGGTGAATCACCCCGCGCTGCTCGGTCACGTCGTCGACGATCCACACCACCGCCGGATGACCGGCCTCCGCCGGCAGGTCGGGCAGGACGGCCGCGCGCACCCGCGCCCAGAAGACCTGGCCGTCGCGACGCAGCAGCTGGCACTCGACCTCGCTCGCCTCTTCGGACGCCGGCTGCACCGGTGGCACGGCCCCCTCGGGCGCCACGACGCTGCTTGGCTGGCCCTCCAGCGTACCGGGCGGCCAGCCGAGCAGCCGCTCCAGCCGCGCGTTGGCCAAGTGGAAACGCCCCGCCCGCACGATCGCCATGCCCAGAGGGGCGTGCTCGAAGGCGCAGCGGTATTCGCGGACGGCGTGGTACAGCCCGTCCCGGCTGTCGCGCAGCAGGGACGGGACGGGGTGTGGGCGCGGCTCGGGGGTGCTCATCGACCGGAGAAATTGCTCCCATTGTGCAGGAGTCCCAGGCCCAGTCTGGGCCTCAAACGCGGGGAGCACAAGCCCCGCGCGCCCTGGGGCGCGCGCGGAGGCAGGCAAGGCGGATGCCCACCCGGTCGCCGGCGGCCCGCTACTGCTTGCGCAAGCACTCGCTCATGAACTGCTTGCGCGCGTCGCTGTCCAGGCCCTGCCGGCTCGCCTCGGCGTTGCAGGTCTTCATCTTCTCCTGCTGCGCCTTCTGCTTGTCGGTCAGGCACTCCTTCATGAAGGCCTTGCGCTCCTCGCCCTTGCGGTCGCCCGCCTGCTTGTTGCACTCGATCATCCGGTTCTGCTGCTTGGTCGGCTCGGGGGGCTGCCCGGGCGCGACGGTCTGCGCCGAAGCCGCCAGGGCGGCGGCGCCGAGCGCGAACGCGAGCAAGCGTGGCAAGCGGTTCATCGGACATCTCCTCTCGTGGTCAGGATCCGGGTGCATGCGGGGAAAGGCCGGGTCGCGCCGGCTCATCGGGGACGCGACTGCCGGGCCAAGGCTTCCTGTGCGGCCAGCAGGCGCTCGACCAGCACGCGAATGAACGCCTCGTTGAAGCGTCCGCGGCACGCCAGGCTCAGCTGCGACAGACTCTCCGGCGTGAACGACAGGGTCGTGAGCGCGTCGGCGGCGACCACGTCGGCCGTGCGCACACGCTCCTCCCTGCTGGGCGCAAGGTAGGCCATTTCGCCGACCAACATGCCCTCCGTGAGCGTCTCCACCCTGCGGCCGTCTCGCCAGACCTCCACCCGCCCCTGCGCGATGATGTGGAAATCGCGGCCCGGCTGGCCCCGTTCCATCAGCTTGTGGCCGGTGCGGTAGCGCTGCCAGCGCGCCTGGTGCACCACCTCCCACAGCTCGACGTCGTCGAAGTGGTCGAAGAAGGGCAGGGTGCGCAGCAGGTTGAACCGCTCGGAGTCCAGCACCTGCTGCAGGTTGCCGCGCGGCACCTGCCGGGAGGTCACCAGCGTCGCCAAGGCATTGCCGAAGGCATCCCAGTCGGCGTAGCGATCCTCGGGCCGCTTGGCCAGCGCGCGCAGGATCACCTCGTCGACGGCCGGCTGCACGCCCTGACGCCTGGCGCTGGGCGGCACCACGGGCGCCTGCATGATGCGCTGGATGGTCGCCGCCTGCGACTCGCCCTCGACCGGGGGATGGCCGGTGATCAGGTGGTACAGCACGGCGCCCAGCGCGTACATGTCGGACTGCGCGGACAGCTGCGCGCCGTCGAGCTGCTCCGGCGACATGTAGCTGAGCGAACCGACCCGGTGGACCTGGGTCGTCTCGGCGCCCAGGTTGAGCACGCTGCCGAAATCGCTCACCTTGACGTCGGTGATCTGCCCGGCACGCTCGAGCGCGAGGATGTTGGCCGGCTTGATGTCGCGGTGTATGAGCCCCTGGCGGAACACGTAGCCCAGCGCCATCGCGCACTTGAAGCCGATCTCGACGATCAGCTCCAGCGGCAGCAGTTGGTCCGGCCGGCAGTACGGGCGCAGCGTGGTGCCGGGGATGTACTCCATCACCAGGTACTGCTCCGACGGGGTCTCGACCGCGTCGTAGATCTGCACCACGTGCGGGTGTTGCAGCCGCCCCACGAGGGCCGCCTCGGCGGCGAAGAACCGCGAGTAGAAACGTCCGTCCACCGGGTCGCGCACGGCCGCCTCGCGCACCCGCTTGATCGCCACCTCGCGCGCGTGGAACTCGTCCATGCCGAGGAAGACCTCGCTCGTCGCGCCCTCGCCCACCTTGCGCAGGATGCGGTATTCGCCAATGCGCTCGGGCAGCGGCGCGTCGGCGCGCAGGAGAGCGGGCGTGCCAGGCGAGGGGGTACCGCCCGGCCCCGGGGCGGCGGCAGCGTCGGCGAGGCGGGAGCGCACAGCGGAGGCCATGCGCGCATCAT
>DATMBN010000072.1:0-68332 GCA_035559275.1 Burkholderiaceae bacterium | reverse complement strand
AGGTCCTCTCCGCAGGGTTGAGTGTCGGTGATGGGGCTGAGCAGGTCGGCCATGCCGCAACGCGTGTCGAGGGACGGGAAGCGCCGATTGTAGGGAGCACCGTCCGTCAGGCGTGCGACTGCCGGCACCCCCATGCGGGGGGACCGTGCCCGGGCGTCAGCCCCGTTTCGCCACCAGCGTGAGGATGTCGTAGCTCGCGACCAACTCGCCGTGCTGGTTGGTCACCTCGACGTCCCAGGCGACCACGCCCTGGCCGACGCCCTTGGCGTCCTTCTTGCGCCGGTCGATCTTGCGCTTGCAGGTCAGGCGCGCCTGGATGGTGTCGCCGATGCCCACGGGCTTGACGAAGCGCAGCGTGTCCAGGCCGTAGTTGGCCAGCACCGGGCCGGGCGCCGGCGAGACGAACAGGCCGGACGCGGCCGAGAGCACGAAATAGCCATGGGCGATGCGCTTGCCGAAGGGCGATTCCTTGGCGGCGATCTCGTCGAAGTGCATGTAGAAGTAGTCGCCCGACAGTCCGCCGAAGGCCACGATGTCGGCCTCGCTGATCGTACGCCGGTGCGTGAGCAGCGAGTCGCCGACCTGCAGGTCCTCGAAGTGGCGGCGGAAGGGATGCACCTCGGACTCGCGACGCTGTGCCCCGCGTACGTACTCGCCGGTGATGGCGGCGAGCATGGTCGGCGAACCTTGTACCGCGGCGCGTTGCAGGTAGTGCTTGACGGCGCGCAGGCCACCCAGCTCCTCGCCCCCACCGGCGCGTCCGGGCCCTCCGTGCTTGAGGTGGGGCAACGGCGAGCCGTGGCCCGTGGATTCGGCCGCCGCCTCACGGTCGAGCACGAGCAGGCGGCCGTGCCAGGCCGCCGCCGTCGGGATGGCGCGGGCGGCGACTTGCGGGTCGCGGGTGACGAGGGTGCCGACCAGGCTGCCGCGGCCGCGCGCGGCGAGCGCGAGCGCCTCGTCGAGATCGTCGTAGGGCAGCAGCGTGCTCACCGGGCCGAAGGCCTCGACCTCGTGCACCGCCTCGTGGGCGTGCGGATCGCGGCTGAGCAGCAGCGTGGGCGCGAAGAAGGCGCCCTCGGACACCCCGTCTCCGACCGGGGCGAAGCCGTGAGACTCGCCCCACACCACTTCGGCCCCGGCGCGCAGCTGGGCCACGCGCTCGGCCACGTCCTGGCGCTGCGCATGCGAGGCGAGTGCGCCCATGCGCACCTCCTCGCGCAAAGGGTCGCCGACCACCACCTTGGCCAGCCGCTCGCGCAGGCGCTGGGTGACGGCATCCAGGTGCCGGCGCGGGACGAGGGCGCGGCGGATGGCGGTGCACTTCTGCCCGGCCTTGACCGTCATCTCGCGCACCACTTCCTTGACGTAGAGGTCGAACTCCTCGTCGTCGGGCGTCACGTCGGGCGCAAGGATCGCGCAGTTGAGCGAATCGGCCTCGGCGTTGAACGGCACGGCGTGGCGCAGCAGGTTGGGGTGGGCGCGCAGCCTGGCGGCCGTGTCTGCCGAGCCGGTGAAGGTGACCACGTCGTTGCCTTCGAGCCGGTCCAGCAGGTCGCCAGTGCCGCCGATCACCAGTTGCAGACTGCCCGTCGGCAGGAGCCCGCTCTCGTCGATCAGCCGCACCAGGGCCTCGGTGAGGTAGCTCGTCGCCGTCGCCGGCTTGGCGATGCACGGCATGCCGGCGAGGAAGGTCGGCGCGAGTTTCTCGAGCAGGCCCCAGACGGGGAAGTTGAACGCATTGATGTGCACCGCGACGCCCGCCCGGGGCACGAGGATGTGCGTGCCGGCGAAGCGGCCCTGCTTGCCCAGCGGGACGACGGGGCCCTCGTGCAGCAGGTTGCCCGAGGGCAACTCGTTGCCGCCAAGGCTGGCGTAGGCGAAGAGCGTGCCGATGCCGCCCTCGATGTCGATCCAGCCGTCGCTGCGGGTGGCGCCGGTGTGGGCGGACCAGGCATAGAGCGCTTCCTTGCGCTCCATCAGGTAGCTGCCCAGCGCCTTCAGGCGCGCGGCGCGCTGCTGGAAGTCCAGTTGCAGGAGCGCGGGGCCGCCCTGACGGCGCGCGAACTGCACGGCTTCGGCGAAGTCGATGGCGTCGGCGTGGGTGGCGGCGACCGGGCTGCCGTTGACCGCGCTGCGCAGGACCTGGGCGGCGTCGCGGCCAAGCCAGCGGCCGGCGATGTAGCTTTGCAGGACGGGTGGGTTCATGGCGGTGGTCGTATGAGGTGGGAGATGCGGGGTCAGGCGCGGGCGGGCACGGCGGTGGGCCGGTGGCCACCCAGCCCCAGGTAGGTGTCGACGATGCGGCGGTCGTGCAGCAGCTCCTGCGCCTGTCCGGAGAGCGCGACCGCGCCCATCTCGAGCACGTAGGCGCGGTCGGCGATCTGCAGCGCAGCGCGTGCGTTCTGCTCGACGAGCAGCACCGAGACGCCCACCTGGCGCAAGCGGGACACCGTGAGCAGCACCTCGCGCACGATGAGCGGTGCCAAGCCCAGCGAGGGCTCGTCCAGCATCAGCAGCCGGGGCTTGGCCATCAGCGCGCGTCCGATCGCGAGCATCTGCCGCTCACCCCCCGAGAGCGTGCCGGCCATCTGGGCGCGACGTTCGGCCAGGCGCGGGAAGATGGCATAGACCTCGTCCATGCGCTGATGCTGCGTGCGATCGCCCCGTCGCCAGCGGGCGAAGCCGCCGAGCAACAGGTTGTCCTCCACCGACATTTCCGCGAAGAGCTCACGCTTCTCGGGGACGAGGGCGACGGAGCGCGCGACCATGCGCTCGACGCTCGGGCGGGCAATCGGCTCGCCATCCACCCGCACGCCACCGCGCGAGGGCAGCAGGCCCATCACCGCGTTGAGCAACGTCGTCTTGCCGGCTCCGTTGGGGCCGATGACGGTGACGATCTCGCCTTCGTGCACCTCGAGATCGACGTGGTGCACGGCCTCCACCGGGCCATAAGAGACGCAGAAGTCGCGCAGCTCGAGCAGCGAGCGGCCCGTGGCGCCGTCTTCCGATCCAGCGGCGACCAGCTTGCCGGTGCTATGCGTGCCGATCATGCCGCCGCCTTCATCAGGTCGCCGCCGCCGAGGTAGGCCTCGAGCACTCGCGGATCGTTCTGCACTTCGGCGGGGGTGCCACGGGCGATCACGGTGCCGAAGTCGAGCACGGTGATGCGATCGGCGAGGTTCATCACGAACTCCATGTCGTGTTCCACGATGAGGATGCCCAGCCCCTCGCGACGCAGCTGGTCGAGCAGGTGTGCCAGGGCCTGCTTCTCGAGGTGGCGCAGGCCGGCCGCCGGCTCGTCCAGCAGCAGCACCGCCGGCTGGGCGGCGAGCGCGCGGGCGATCTCGACGATGCGTTGCTGGCCGAGCGGCAGCGACCCGGCGGGCGTGTCGGCGAGCCCGGCCAGGCCGCAGCGCTCGATCTGCCGCAGCGCCTCGGCGAGCAGCCAAGCCTCTTCCCGGCGGTCGAGCCGGAGCATCGAGGCGACCCAGCCGTGGCGGCCGCGCAGGTGGGCGCCGAGGGCGACGTTGTCGAGCACGCTGCGTTGCCCCAGCAGGCGCACGTGCTGGAAGGTGCGGCCCAGGCCGCGGGCGGCGAAGTCGCGCGAGGGACGCCCGATCATGCGCTCGCCGAGCAGCCGCACCTCACCTTCGGTGGGGTCGTCCACGCCCGAAATCATGTTGAAGAAAGTGCTCTTGCCCGCACCGTTCGGCCCGATCAGCGCGTGCACTTCACCGGCCTTCACGTCCAGCGACACTTCGTTGTTGGCCACCAGCCCGCCGAAGCGCTTGGTCACGTCGCGGGCCTCGATGAGGACTGTGCCGCGCGCGGGCAGCGCGCGCTGCGGCAGTTCGGCCACCGCGTCGACGGCGGGGCGGTGAGGGGCGCGGTCGAAGCGCCGGGTCCACCCCGACAGGGTCGGCCACAAACCTTCGGCAAAGCGCTGCAGCACGAACATCATCAGCAGCCCGAAGACGATGACCTCGAAGTTGCCGCTCATGCCGAAGAGCTTGGGCAGCCAGTCCTGCAGCTGCTCCTTGAGCAGAGTGATGAGGGCCGCGCCGAGCACCGCGCCCCACAGGTGACCGGCCCCACCCACCACCGCCATGAAGAGGTACTCGATGCCGATGTTGAGATTGAACGGCGTCGGGTTCACGAAGCGCTGCAGGTGCGCGTAGAGCCAGCCGGAGACGGCGGCCAGCAACGCCGCGAGCACGAACACCTTGACCCGCTGGCGGCTGGTGTCCACGCCCATGGACTCGGCCATCAACCGCCCGCTCTTGAGCGCGCGGATCGCACGGCCCTCGCGCGAGTCGAGCAGGTTGTGCAGTGCCCACAGCGCCAGCAGCAGCACCGCCCAGATCCCGATGCCCAGAGCCCGTGGCGAGGCGAGCGACAGCCCTGCAATCTCCAGCGCGGGGATGCCCGTGATGCCGGTGTGTCCGCCGAGGAAGTCCAGGTTGCCAAACAGGAAGTACAGGCTCAGGCCCCAGGCGATGGTGGCCAGCGGGAGGTAGTGGCCCGACAGGCGCAGCGTCACGGCACCCAGCACCCATGCGACCGCGAAGGTGATCGCCAGGCCGAGCGCAAGCCCCGCCCACGGCAGGAGCGCCGCCGGCACGAACCCGAGCGCGGCGGTCGCCGAAGGCGAGGTGCAGACCCAGGCGGTCGCATAGGCGCCGAGCCCGACGAAGGCGGCCTGCCCGAACGAGGTCATGCCGCCGACCCCGGTGAGCATGACCAGGCCCACCGCGACGAGCGAGTACAGCCCGATGTAGTTGAGCAGGGTGACGGTGAACTCGGGCAGGAAGCCCCAGCTGGCGGCCAGCAAGGCGATGCCGCCCAGCGTGGCCAGGCGCGCCAACCCGGGAGGCGACCGCCGGCGGGCAGGCGCTGCCGAGGCGGCCGGCGTCGCGGGCGGCTCGACCGGGTTGGCGGCGCGGGGAGACGGGTTCATTCCTCGTCCTCCACGTGGTGGCTGCGCAGCGAACGCCACAGCAGCACGGGGATGATCAGCGTGAACACGATCACTTCCTTGAATGCGCTGGCCCAGAACGACGAGAAGGCCTCGAGCTGCCCGACCAGCAGCGCGCCGCCGAGGGCGAGCGGATAGCTGGCCAGGCCGCCGATGATGGCGGCGACGAATCCCTTCAGGCCGATCAGGAAGCCGGTGTCGTAGTAGATCGTCGTGATCGGCGCGACCAGCAGACCGGATACCGCCCCGATGAGGGCGGCCAGCGCGAAGCTCACGTCGCCCGACAGCTCGGTCGGGATGCCCATCAGCCGGGCCCCCACGCGGTTCATCGCCGTCGCGCGCAAGGCCTTGCCGACGATGGTGCGCTCGAAGAACAGGAACATCGCGATGACCAACCCGATGGTGACACCCAGCACGACCAGGGACTGCCCGGTGACGACGAGCCCGGAGACGTCCAGGCGCAGGTCGGAGAACGCCGGCGTGCGCGAGCCCTCGGCGCCGAAGAAGAGCAGCCCCAGTCCGACCAGCACGCCGTGCAGCGCGACCGCCACGATGAGCAGGACCAGCACCGAGGCATGGGCCAGCGGCCTGAAGGCGAGACGGTAGGTGAGGGGGCCCAGCGGCGTGATCAGCATCAGCGTCGCCAGCGCCTGCCACGCGAGGGACTGGGGGTGCGACAGCACGATGGCGACCGCGGCCGCGGGCGCGGCGACGCACCAGCCCAACGTCGAGCGCCAGTCCACCGTCGCGCCACGGCGCTGTCGCCAGGCCTCCACGACGAGCGTGGCGGCGGCCAGCCCCAGCAGCATCCACAGCGTGGCCGGCGTGCGGCCGGCCTGCAGGGCCGCCATCGAGAGCGCGCCGAAGGCGACGAACTCGCCCTGCGGCACGAAGATGACGCGCGTGACGGAGAAGACGAGCACCAGCGCCAGCGCCATCAGGCCGTAGATGGCGCCGTTGACGATGCCGTCTTGCCCCAACAGCAGGGCGATCTGCAGGTCCATGATCAGGGCTGGTACTTCCAGGTGCCGTTCTCGATCTTGACCATCACGCTCGCGCGCTGGTCCAGGCCCAGGTGGTCCGTCGGCGACATGTTGAAGATGCCGTGCGCGCCGGGCAGCTCCCTGATCTGCTCCAGTGCATCACGCAGTGCCGCGCGGAACTCGGGCGTGCCCGGCTGCGCCTTCTTGAGCGCCTGCGGCACGGCCGCGCTCATCAACAGGCCCGCGTCCCAGGCGTGTGCACCGAAGGTCGAGACCGTGCCCTTGCCGTAGGCCTGCTCATAGGCCTGCACGTAGGCCAGCGCGGATTTGCGCACCGGGTGGCTGGCAGGCAGCTGGTCCGCGACCAGCACGGGCCCGGCAGGCAGCAGCGTGCCCTCCACGTCCTTGCCGCCGACGCGCAGGAAGTCGGCGTTGGCCACGCCGTGGGTCTGGTAGATCTTGCCGGTGTAGCCACGCTCCTTCAGCGTCTTCTGCGGGAGGGCGGCGGGCGTGCCGCTGCCGGCGATCAGCACGGCGTCGGGCCGGGCCGACATGATCTTGAGCACCTGGCCCGTGACGGAGGTGTCCGTGCGCGCATAGCGCTCGTTGGCGACGATCTGCAGCTTCTTGATGCCGGCCGCCTTGGTGAACTCCTGGTACCAGCCTTCACCGTACGCGTCGGAGAAACCGATGAAGCCCACGGTCTTGATGCCGTTGTTGGCCATGTGTTCGACGATGGCCAGTGACATCTGGATGTCGTTCTGGGGCGTCTTGAAGACCCATCGCTTCTTCGCGTCGACGGGTTCGACGATGCGGGCCGAGGCGGCCATCGAGATCATGGGCACCTGGGCCTCGGCAACCACGTCGATCATGGCCAGCGAGTTCGGCGTGATGGTGGAGCCCAGGACGATGTCGACCTTGTGCTCGGAGATCAGCTTGCGCGTGTTGGAGACGGCGGCCGTGGTGTCGCTTGCGTCGTCGAGCACGATGTAGTTCACCTTCTGCCCGGCGATGGTCTTGGGCATCAGCGCGATCGTGTTCTTTTCCGGAATGCCGAGCGAGGCGGCGGGTCCGGTGGCCGAGACGGTGACGCCGACGTTGATGTCGGCCCACGAGGCTGAGAGCCCCAGTGTGGTGGCCAGTGCCGTCAGCAGGTGTCTGATTCGCATCCTTGTCTCCTTTGGTGGTTCGTCGATGGTCTGGCGGGGGGTTGCCCCCGCGGGCTCACCCGTAGGCCGCGGCAAGCTCGGGTGTCTTCAGCGACTTGAGGCCGCCGATGAAGAGTTCGGCCACGAGCGGTGCCATGGCGTCGTAGCCCAGCTGACCGTCGGGCCGCATCCAGGTGAACATCCAGTTGATCATGCCGAACAGCAACATGGTCAGCGGCTTGGCGAGCCGTGCCTGCGCGAGTTCAGGCCGCAGGCCCGAGACGGCGCGTGCGATGCCGGCGACGACCTCACGCTCGATCCCGAGCACGCGCTCGCGGTCGGCTTCCTCGAGGAAACGCACGTCCTCCGTCAGTACCCGGTGCGCGTGCTGGGCGCCGGCGTACTCCTGAACGAATCGATGGATCAGCTCGCGCAGACTCGGCTCGGCGGCAAGGCCGGCCGCCTCGACCTCGACCACCAGGGCTCGCAGCTTGAGCACGTGGCCCTCGGCGATCTGCACGAGCAGGCTGTACTTGTCTCTGTAGTAGTGATAGAGCGTGGCCTTGGACAGGCCACACGCGTCGGCCACCTGGTTCATGGAGGTGGCGGGGTAGCCGCGCAGCGCGAAGAGCTGCGCGGCCTGCGCGAGGATCATCTCGCGCTGGTCGTCGTATCCGGGCGCACGTCCGCGGGGCATCTCGGTTGAGTTCCTCTTTGTTATCGCTCGTCGAAAGACAGCACCACCCGCTCGGTGAGCGGGTGGGCCTGGCAGGTGAGCACGAAGCCGGCGGCGACTTCCTGCTTGTCGAGCGCGAAATTGCGCTCCATGCGTACCTTACCTTCGACGAGCTTGGCCCGGCACGTGCCGCACACGCCCGAGGTGCACGAGAACGGCACTTCCAACCCTGCGGCCGACGCGCAGTCCAGGATGCTCGGCTGCTCGCGACGGAACTCGACCTCGCGCCGCAGTCCGTCGCGGATGATCACCACCTTCGCGCGCTCGGCGTCGCCCGGCAGCGCCTCGTGCATCACCGCGTCCACCGGCTGGACGGCCTGCGGCGGCACGCCGAAGCGCTCGATGTGGATGCGTTCCTCGGGCACGCCCGCCGCCAGCAGCGCCGCCTCGGCCTCGTCGTTCATCTGGTAGGGGCCGCACACGTAGACATGGTCGATGCCCGACGCGGGCACGACGCTCGCGAGGAACTCCCCGATCTTCGCGCGGTTCATCAACCCCATGTTCAGCGGCGCGTCCGTCGGCTCGTCCGAGAACACGTGGTGCAGCACCAGCCGGCTCATGTAGCGGTTCTTGAGATCCTCGAGCTCCTCCTTGAACATGGTCGACTGAAGCTTGCGGTTGCCGTAGATCAGCGTGAAGCGTGACAGCGGCTCGCGCCGCAGCACCGTCTTCATGATCGACAGGATCGGGGTGATCCCGCTGCCGCCGGCGATGCCGACGTGGTGGCGGCGGGCCTCGGGCTCGATCGGCACGAAGAACCGCCCTTGCGGGGCCATCACCTGGATCGTGTCGCCGGGCTTCAGGCGCTCGTTGATCCAGTTGGAAAACACCCCGCCTTGCACCTTGCGCACGCCCACGCGCAGCTCGCCGTCGTCCACGCCCGCGCAGATCGAATAGGACCGGCGCAGGTCCTGGCCGTCGATCTCCTTGCGCAGCGTGAGGTACTGGCCTTGCGTGAAGCCGAAGACCTCGCGCAGTTCGGGCGGCACGTCGAAGGTGACGATCACCGCCTCGGAGGTGTCCGGCTCGACGTTGCGCACGCGCAGGGTGTGGAAGAGGGGGCTGCTCATCGCGTGATGGGGCGGTCGAGGCCTCGGTCAGATCGGTTTGAAGTGTTCGAAGGGCTCGCGGCAGGCGAGGCACCGGTACAGGGCCTTGCAGGCGGTCGAACCGAAAGCGGACAGCCGCTCGGTCCGCGTGCTGCCGCAGCGCGGGCAGGGAATCGGCGTGCGGGGCAGGAGGCGGATCGGCGTGGCTTCCGCGGGAGCCGCACCGGGCGGGGCGATGCCGTACTCGCGCAGCTTGCGTCGACCGTCCTCGCTGATCCAGTCCGTCGTCCACGCCGGCGCCCGTTGCAGACGCACGCGCACCGGGCCGAGTCCGGCGGCTTCTATGGCGTCGATCACGTTGCGCTCGATGGCCTCGGTGGCCGGACAACCGCTGTAGGTGGGCGTGAGCACCACCTCCAGCGCACCGTCCAGCTCGTGCACCTCGCGCACGATGCCGAGGTCACAGACGGACAAGGCCGGCACCTCCGGATCCAGCACCGCGCGCAGCGCGGCCCATGCGCGCTCGACGCGAGCGGCCTGCAACAAGGCAGGATGGTTCACCATGCGCCTCCCGGGTAGGCACGCTGCAGGTACTGCATCTCCGCCAGCAGGTAGCCCATGTGCTCGCTGTGCACGCCGCGCTTGCCGGTGCTGCGGAACTTGCCCTCGGGCGGCACCTCGAGTCCGGCCTCGGCGAGGACGGCCGTCATCTCGGCGTACCAGGGGTCGCGCAGCGCGGCGCACGACGGGCCCAGGCCGCTCGCGTCCGCGGCGGCGTCGACCTCGTCGGCCTCGAAGAGCTCCGGCACGAAGGGCCACAGTGCCGCGATCGCCGCCTGCATGCGCCGGCGCGATACTTCGGTACCGTCACCCAGGCGCACGACCCAGTCGGCCGCATGCTGCTGGTGGTAGCGCGCCTCCTTGAGCGCCTTGCCGGCGATGGCCGCCAGCTCGGTATCGGCCGATTCGCGCAACCGCTCCCACAGGAGCTTGAGGTAGGTCGACACCATCGCATTGCGCAGCACGGTGAGCGCGAAATCGCCCGGGCGGGAGGGCCCGTTGGGCAGCTCGACGAGCGTCGGGTTGAAGAAGTCGCGCTCGTCGCGCAGGAAGGCGAGCTGGTCCTCGTCGTAGGGCGGTGCCGCCGGATCGCGCGCGCGACCCTCGACCACCCCGGCATGCGCGAGCAGCGCGCGCGCCTGACCGATCAGGTCCAGCGCCATGTTGGCCAGCGCGATGTCCTCCTCCAGGATGGGTGCATGCCCGCACCACTCGCCCAGGCGCTGTCCGAGGATCAGGCAGGTGTCCGCCGCGCGCAGCACATACTGCACGTCGGGGCGGCGGTCGATGTGGATGGAGTTGCCCATGGTCCGCGCCGTCCTCACATGTGGTCCACCGCCTTGGGCAGCTTGTAGAAGGTCGGGTGGCGGTAGATCTTGTCCTCCATCGGGTCGAAGTACATGTCCTTGTCGCCCGGGTCGCTCGCCACGATGTGGTCGCTGCGCACGACCCACACGCTGCTGCCTTCCTGGCGGCGGGTGTAGACGTCGCGCGCCATCTGGATCGCCATGCGCGCGTCTGGCGCATGCAGGCTGCCGCAGTGCTTGTGGTCCAGCCCGGAGCGGCTGCGCACGAACACTTCCCACAGCGGCCATTCGTTCTCGGTGCTCATTCCGTTCTCCTGATCCTCGGGGATCGCGCGTCAGGCCGCCTGCGCCGCCGCCTCGCGCTTGCGCGCATGGGCGAGCGCAGCCTCGCGCACCCAGGAGCCTTCGTCCCAGGCCTTCACGCGTGCCGCCAGCCGCTCGCGGTTGCAGGGGCCCTCGCCGCCCACCACGCGCCAGAACTCGTCCCAGTCGATCGGGCCGAAGTCGTAGTGCTGCCGTTCCTCGTTCCACTTCAGCTCGGGGTCGGGGAGCGTCACGCCCAGCACCTTGGCCTGCTCGGCCGCCGCATCGACGAACCTTTGACGCAGCTCGTCGTTCGAGTTGCGCTTGATGCCCCAGCGCATCGATTGCGCGGAGTGCACCGACTCGCTGTCCGGAGGCCCGAACATCATCAGGCTGGGCCACCACCACCGGTTGACCGCGTCCTGCACCATGGCGCGCTGCGCATCGGTGCCGCGCTGCATCATCTCCAGCAGCGACTCGAAGCCCTGCCTCTGGTGGAAGCTCTCCTCACGGCAGATGCGGATCATGGCCCGCGCGTAGGGCGCATACGAGCAGCGGCACAGCGGCACCTGGTTCATGATGGCGGCGCCGTCGACCAGCCAGCCGATCACGCCCACGTCGGCCCAGGTGAGGGTCGGGTAGTTGAAGATGGAGCTGTACTTGGCGCGGCCGCTGTGCAGCGCGTCGAGCATCTCGTCACGACTGACGCCCAGCGTCTCGGCGGCGGCGTAGAGGTACAGGCCGTGCCCGCCTTCGTCCTGCACCTTCGCAAGCAGGATGGCCTTGCGCTTGAGGGTGGGCGCCCGCGTGATCCAGTTGCCTTCCGGCAGCATGCCGACGATCTCCGAGTGCGCGTGCTGGCTGATCTGCCGCACCAGCGTCTTGCGGTAGTGGTCGGGCATCCAGTCCTTGGCCTCGATGAACTCGCCCGCGTCGATGCGGGCCTCGAAACGCGCTTCCAGTCGGGCCTCGTCGGCCGAGCGCACTGGCTTGCGCTCGCCGTCCTTGCCCATCAGGTCCATCGCTTGCGTGTACATGGCTGTCTCCAATCAGCAATCCGTCCTGGTACGCTGCCGCCGGGGTGGCTTCATTTCTGCCGCTTGTCGATGACCCGCCGGGCCTTGCCGACCAGCGTGCGTTCGATCGACTCCGGCGGCTCGACGCTCACCGTGGTGGTCACGCCGACCATGGTCTTGATGCGCTGCTGCAGCGTGCGGCCGAGCTCCTGGGCATCGGCGCCCGCGTGTCGCGGGTCCAGCTCGCAGCGCACCAACAGCTCGTCCAGGTGCCCCTGCCGGGTGACGACCAGCTGGTACTGGCCCGACAGCGGGCCCAGTTGGAGGATCAGCTCCTCGATCTGCGTCGGGAACACGTTGACGCCGCGGATGATGAGCATGTCGTCGGAGCGGCCCACGATCTTGCCCATGCGCCGGAAACTGCGCGCCGTGGGCGGCAGGAGCCGCGTGAGGTCGCGCGTGCGGTAGCGGATGATGGGCAGCGCCTCCTTGGTGAGGGAGGTGAAGACGAGCTCGCCCTCGCTGCCGTCGGGCAGCACCTGGCCCGTCTCCGGGTCGATGATCTCTGGATAGAAGTGGTCTTCCCAGATGACCGGCCCATCCTTGCTCTCGATGCACTCGTTGGCCACGCCAGGGCCCATCACTTCCGACAGGCCGTAGATGTCCACCGCGTCGATCCCGGCCTTGGTCTCGATCTCGCGACGCATCGCCTCGGTCCAGGGCTCGGCGCCGAAGATGCCCACACGCACGCTCATCTCGCGCGGGTCCAGCCCCTGGCGCACGAACTCCTCGATGATCACCTGCATGTAGCTGGGCGTGACCATGATGATGTCGGGCTTGAAGTCGCGGATGAGCTGCACCTGCTTCTCCGTCTGCCCGCCCGACATCGGTACCACCGTGCAACCGAGCCGCTCGGCGCCATAGTGCGCTCCCAGTCCACCGGTGAAGAGGCCGTAGCCGTAGGCCACGTGCACCATGTCGCCGGGGCGGCCGCCGGAGGCGCGGATGGAGCGCGCCATCAGGTGCGCCCAGGTGTCGATGTCGTTCTGCGTGTAGCCGACCACAGTGGGCTTGCCCGTCGTGCCCGAAGAGGCGTGGAGGCGCACGATCTGCTCTCGCGGCACCGCGAACATCCCGAACGGGTAGTGGTCCCGCAGGTCCTCCTTGGTCGTGAACGGGAACTTGGCCAGGTCGTCCAGCGACTTCAGGTCCTCCGGATGGACGCCTTGGGCGTCGAAGCTCTGGCGGTAATGCGGGACGCGCTCGTAAGCGCGGCGCACGGTGGTCTTCAGGCGCTCGAGCTGCAGCGCGGCGATCTCGTCACGGCTGGCGCGCTCGATCGGCTCCAGGTCGCCGGGGGCGGGGTGCTTGACGGGCATGGCGATGTCTCCTCGGACTTCTCGTGTGTGCGTCAGCCGGCCACCGCGGGCTTTCCCTTGGCGGTGTACGACCGCCCGCGGAAGACCGCGATCCGCTCGCCGCGCTGGTTGACCACCTCGGTGTCGTACAGCCCCGTGCGGCCGCCCTTGGCCACCTCGTGGCAGGTGGCCGTCAGCTCGTCGCCTGCGCGGGCGGGCGCGAGCAGGTCGATCGCGAAGCCGGACGCCACCGTCAATTCGTTGTACGAGTTGCAGGCGTAGGCGAAGGCCGTGTCGGCCAGCGTCGCGATCAGCCCGCCGTGGCAGATGTCGTGACCGTTGAGCATGTCCTCGCGCACGGACATGGAGATCACCGCGCGGCCCGGGGTCACTTCCAGCACCCGCATGCCCAGGTGCTGCGCCGCGCGGTCGCGGGCGTACATGCCTTCGCGCACGACG
Organism: Burkholderiaceae bacterium; assembly: GCA_035559275.1. Classification (GTDB taxonomy): domain Bacteria; phylum Pseudomonadota; class Gammaproteobacteria; order Burkholderiales; family Burkholderiaceae_C; genus Caldimonas. Next base: position 54,938 of record DATMBN010000072.1, on the reverse strand, counting down.
TCGGCGGTGCGCTGGGGGTCGGTGGAGGCGGTCATCGGTGTTCGTCTCCTCGTGCCATCGGGGTGGAGGCGGGACCGGGCTCGCGGTCGGTGAAGACCGGCGCGCGTTTGGCACCGAAAGCGGCGACGCCTTCGAGGTAGTCGTGCGCCTGGCCCAGCTCACGCTGCAGGCGCGCCTCCGCGGCCAGCGCCTCGTCCATCGACATCTGCATCGCCGCGTCCATCGCCGTGCGGGTCGCTGCCAGCGCGCGCGAAGGCATCGAGGCCAGCCGCAAGGCCAGCGTGCGCACCGCCTCGCCAAGCGCCGCGTCGTCCACGCATTGCCAGATGAGGCCGATGCGGGCGGCTTCCTCCGCTGGCAGCTTGTCGCCCAGCATCGCCAGCGCCAGCGCGCGCGCCCGCCCCACCAGGCGCGGCAGCAGCCAGGTGCCGCCGGTGTCGGGCACCAGGCCGATCCTGGCGAAGGCCTGGATGAAGCTGGCCGAGCGCGCCGCCACGACGAGGTCGCAGTTCAGCGCGATGTTGGCGCCGGCGCCCGCGGCCACCCCATTGACCGCCGCGACCGTCGGTACCGGCATCGCGCGCAGGCGCTGCACCAGGGGGCGGTAGTGCCGCTCGATCACCATGCCCAGGTCCTTGGGGGCGGCTGCGGGCTCGACGCAGACGGCCGGGTCGGACAAATCCTGCCCGGCGCAAAAGCCGCGGCCCGCACCGGTCAGCACCAGGCAGCGCACTTCGGGGTCCGCGGCCGCATCGTCCAGCGCGGCGGCAAGGGCCTCGTGCATCTCGCCCGTGAAGCTGTTCAGCGCGGCCGGACGGTTGAGCGTGAGGGTGCGTACGGCACCTTCCTGTGCAACGAGAACGAGCGGCTCGGCCATCGGGACTCCTCGGGAGTGAGGTCCTCGCGCTGCCCGGGCGTGGGCGGCACAGGGCCGCGCCCCGGAGGCGGCGTGCAGCGAGGACAAGATCCGTGTGCACCCGGTGGTAAAACAGTATTGACCGACCGGTCGGTAGATATTACGGTTCGGCCTGCGACTGACGCAAGGCACACCGCGTCGGTGAAAACCCGAGAAGCGGCCACCGTCGGTGGCCGGGAGGCCCGCCATGCCCTGCTATGCGATCGAGGACGTGATCCCGGTGGTCCACCCCAACGCCTATGTGCACCCGACCGCGGTGCTGATCGGCGACGTGCACATCGGGCCCGGCTGCTACATCGGGCCGTCCGCCTGTCTGCGCGGGGACTTCGGCCGCATCGTGATCGGGGCCGGCGCCAATGTGCAGGACACCTGCGTGATCCACGGCTTCCCGGCGCAGGACACGGTGGTCGAGGAACACGGCCATATCGGGCACGGGGCGGTGCTGCACAGCTGCGTCGTGCGGCGCGACGCGCTGGTCGGGATGAACGCGGTGGTGATGGACGAGGCCGAGGTGGGCGCGCAGGCCATCGTCGCGGCCTGCGCCTTCGTGCCGGCGGGCATGAGGATACCGGCGCGGACGCTGGTTGCTGGCGTGCCGGCCAAGGTCAGGCGCGAACTCACCGACCAGGAGCTGGCCTGGAAGCAGGACGGCACGCGCACCTATCAGGACCTGGCGCGCCGGTGCCTGGCAACGATGCGCGAGGTGGCGCCGCTGCGCGAACCGGAAGCGAACCGGCCGCGACTGCTCGCGCCTGACGTGCGGCCGCTGATCGCGACCAAGCGCGAGGGCGGATGAGGCCGGGCGCCCGGTCGTTCCCGCTACGGCCCGTGCGTCACTGAGTGCGGTAGCGCTGCAGCCAGTGCGCGTACGGCGTCGGCAGCGTCCACGCGGGGCGCTCCACGCCCAGCTTCTTGGCCGCCGCATACGGCCAGTGCGGGTTCTCCAGCAGCGGGCGGCCCAGCATCACCAGGTCCACCTGTTCCTGCCGGATCATCGCGTCGGCCTGCTCGGGCTGGCTGATGTACCAGCTCGTGGCCGTGGGCAGTCCCGACTCACGTCGCACCCGGGCGGCGATCGGCGCGAGCAGCGCCGGGCCCCAGGGGATCTTGGCCTCGCGGGTCGAAAAGCCGATGCTCACGTCGAGGAAGTCGAGGCCCGCGGCCTTGAACCGGCGCGCCAGCTCGATCGACTCGGCCAACGTCTCGTCGTCACGCCCGTCGAACTCGATCACCCCCAGGCGGGCGCTGAGCGGCCGGTCCTCGGGCCAGACCTCGCGCACGGCGGCCAGCGTTTCGAGCAGGAAGCGGCTGCGGTTCTCGAAGCTGCCGCCGTACTCGTCGTCGCGCTGGTTGGCGTGCACCGACAGGAAGCTCTGCCCCAGGTAGCCGTGCGCGAAGTGCAGCATCAGCCACTGCACCCCGATGTCGCGCGCCCTCTTGGCCGCCGCGACGAAGTCGTCGCGCACCCGGACGATGTCCGCGTGCGTCATCGCGCGCGGCACCTTGGACAGGTGGCCGCCGAACGGGACGGCCGAGGGCGAGAGGGTCTCCCATCCCCGCGGGTCGCCGTCCGGGATGTGGTCGTCGCCTTCCCACGGGCGGTTCGCGCTGGCCTTGCGGCCGGCGTGCGCCAGCTGCAGGCCGGGAACCGCGCCGGCGGCGGCGATGCTGCGCACGATGGGCGCGAAGGCTTCGGCATGGCGGTCCGACCACAGGCCGGTACAGCCCGGCGTGATGCGCCCCTCGGGCGAGACGGCGGTGGCCTCGATGGTCACCAGGGCCGCCCCGCCGCGGGCCAGTCCGGCAAGATGCACCGCGTGCCAGTCGTTGGGCAGCCCGTCGTGGGCCGAGTACTGGCACATCGGGGAAACCGCGATACGGTTACGAAGCGTGACGCCACGCAGGGTGTAGGTGTCGAACAGTGTCGGCATGGTGCGATACCGGTGGGGCTGGAACGGGCTGCGATTATTCGCAACTGGGGTGAGGCGCGCGCGCGGGACGGGCAATCCCGCGCTCGCGGGCCCGTCGTCCGCAGGCGGCGTGCACAATACTTCCTTCCGGGCTATGCTCGACCGCCCACGGGCCAGTCGCGCGGAAGTACGAGCGACGGCGCTCCTCCCCGCATGAACCGCAGTTCCACCGTCCGAACCCCCGCACCAGGACCCGCGGACCCGCCGGGTCCTCTGGGCCCTATCGACGGCGAGATGTTCCGCCTCATGATCCAGGGTGTGCGGGATTACGCCATCTTCATGCTCGACCCGACCGGGGTCGTCATTTCATGGAACGAGGGAGCGCAGCGCATCAAGGGCTACGCCGCGCACGAGATCATCGGACAGCATTTCTCGCGCTTTTACCCGCAGGAGGCGCTGGACCGTGGATGGCCGGAGGAGGAACTGCGCATCGCGCGGCGCGAAGGCCGCCTCGAAGACGAAGGCTGGCGCCTGCGCAAGGACGGCTCACGCTTCTGGGCCAACGTGATCATCACCGCCTTGCGCAATCCGCAAGGCGAGGTGGTTGGCTTCACGAAGGTCACCCGTGACCTCACTGAACGGCGCGAGCACGAGGAGCGGCTGAGGCAGAGCGAGGAGAACATCCGCCGCCTGGTCGAGGGCGTGCATGGGCACGCCATCTTCCTGGTCGACCCACAGGGGCGGGTGTTCGACTGGAACGCGGGTGCCGAGCGGGTGCTCGGCTTCCGCGCGGTCGACATCGTCGGCCTCGGCCTGGAAGTGCTGGTGCCGCACGAGGCCCGGGAGACGCAGCGTGTCGAGATGCTGCTCCAGCGGGCCGAAGCCGAAGGCCACGCCCAGGCCACCGGCTGGCACGTGCGGGCGGACGGCTCGCGCCTGTGGGCGGAGATGAACCTCAGCGCCCTGCGCGGGGGAGACGGCCCGCTGCGTGGCTACGCCGCCATCGTGCGCGACTTGTCCGAGCGGCGCCGGCTCCAGGAGCTGGAGACCGAGGGCCGGCGCATGAACGAGTTCATCGCGATGCTGGCCCACGAACTGCGCAACCCCATCGCCCCGATCGCCAATGCGGCCGGTGTGCTGGAGCGCGGGGCTGGCGACGGGGAGGTGGCGTGGTGCGCGGACATGATCCGACGCCAGGTGGCGCATCTGTCTCGCCTCGTGGAGGACCTGCTCGACGTCAGCCGTATCACCAGCGGCAAGATCCAGCTGCGGCGCCAGCCGCTCGACCTGCGCAATGTCGTCCACAAGGCGGTGGAAGCCAGCCGCCCGCTGATCGATGCCTACCAGCACACCCTCGTCGTGGACCTGCCCGACGCGCCCCTGCCGATCGAGGGCGACGAGACGCGCCTGACGCAGGTGGTGGTCAACCTCCTCAACAACGCGGCCAAGTACACCCCGCCTCCGGGGAGGCTGCGGGTGGCGCTCGCGCGCGAGGGCGACACCACGGCGCTCCTGTCCGTATCGGACAACGGCATCGGCATGACGCCGGCGCTGTTGGCCACGGCCTTCGACCTCTTCGTGCAGGGCGAGCGTGCGCTGGATCGTGGCGAAGGCGGGCTGGGCATCGGCCTCACGCTGGTGCGGCGCATTGCTCGCATGCACGGCGGTGACGTGCTGGCCACGAGTGCGGGGCCAGGGCAGGGTAGCGAGTTTACCGTCCGGCTCCCCCTGACACAGGAGGTTCCGCTCCGCTCCTCGCCTCCCGAACCGGTGACGCCTTCCGGCGGGCGCCGGGTCCTGGTCGTCGACGACAACCGCGATGCGGCAGACAGCCTGGCGCAACTGCTGGAGATGTGCGGGCACGAGGTGCGGGTGGCCTACGCCGGCGCGCAGGCGCTGGACCTGGCCGCGCGCGAGCGGCCCGACGTGATCCTCCTCGATCTGGGCCTGCCCGGCATGGACGGCTACGAGGTGGCGCGCCGCCTGCAGGCGCTGCCGCAGGCGCGCGACATCCTGCTCGTCGCGGTGACGGGCTACGGGCAGGAAAGCGACCGGCGAGCGGTGGCGGAGGCCGGCTTCGCGAAGCACCTGATCAAGCCCGTCGGGCCGGAAGACCTGCTGCGCGTGGTCGAGGGGCAAGACCGCTGATGCGCCTCATCGATGCCCGGGAGACCGCCGCCGCGCTGGACTGGCCGCTGCTGATCGATGCGCTGCGCACCCTCTTCGCCGAGGGAGCGACGGTGCCTTCGCGGCATGTGCACACGGTGCAGGCCCCCGGGGCTGCTCCGGTGACCAGTCTGCTCATGCCGGCCTGGCGCGGCGCCTACTACGGCCTGAAGACGATCAACATCGCTCCCGGCAACTCGACGCGGGGACTGCCCGGGCTGCACGCAGTGTACCTGCTGTTCGACGCGGCCACCGGGGTGCCGCTGGCCTGCATCGACGGCGATGAACTGACCGCGCGGCGCACTGTCGCGACCTCGGCCTTGGCCGCCTCCTGGCTGGCGCGGCCCGATGCGCGGCGGCTGCTGGTCGTCGGCGCAGGCCGCCTCGCCCAGCGCCTGCCGTGGGCCCATCGGGTCGTGCGCCCGATCGAGGAGGTGCAGGTCTGGGCGCGCCGGCCCGAACAGGCCCGGGCGTTGGCCGGGCAGTGGCGCGAGCAGGGCCTGCAGGCCGAGGCGGTGGACGATCTCGAGGCCGCGGTGCGTGCGGCCGACATCGTCAGTTGTGCCACGCTCGCGACGGCCCCGCTCGTGCATGGCACCTGGCTCGCTCCTGGCAGCCACCTGGACCTCATCGGCAGCTTCACCCCGCAAATGCGCGAGGCCGACGACGCGTGTCTGACGCAGGCGCGCGTGGCGGTCGACACCGAGGAGGCGCTGTCCAAGAGCGGCGACCTGATCGGGCCGATCGAGCGGGGCGCGCTCGATCCAGCCGCGGTCGTCACGCTCGACCAGTTGGCGCGGGGCAAGGCACAGGGCCGGCAGTCGGCATCGCAGCGCACGGTGTTCAAATCCGTCGGCATGGCCCTGGAGGACTTGGCCGCAGCCATGTTGGTGCACCGCGGGTCCACGCCACAGGGTCGCTCGACGCTCTCGTCCGGCGGTTGAACGCGGGACGGCGATCGAGCGCCGGGCGCGCCCTACGGGCGGTGGGGTACCGCGCGACGCCAGCGCTGGCGCAAGTCGTCGAGCACCGGCATGGCGGCCATCGCCACCAGTGCGGCGGCGAACGGCAGGGTCGCCAAGAACCCGAGCGCCTTGAAGGCCGCGGCGCCGAAGACCGCGCCCGCGAAGAACATCCCGAGGATCAGCAGATGCAGCCGCAGCTTGTCGCGGTTGGCGATCACCAGGTGCCGGGCGTTGTGTTCGGGAGAGCGGTTCCAGTAGACCAGCCGCCCCAACTCGATCCCCAGGTCGGTCACGATGCCCGTGACGTGCGTGGTGCGGATCTGCGCCCGGGAAATCTTCGTGACCACGGCATTCTGCAGGCCCATCACGAAGCACAGCAGCAACACGGTCGCGGGCACGAGCAGTTCCTCCATCTCCTGCAGGCGCGCGCCGAGCATGGCGAAACCCACCAGCAGGGCGGCCTCCAGCAGCAGCGACAGGGCGTATTCGCTGTGCATCTGGCGGCGGCGCGCCCAGTTGGCCAGCAGCGCGGTCACGGCCGCGCCGAGGATGAAGCTCGCGAGCAGCGCGCCCCCCGCCAGTGCCAACCGCACGTGACCGAGCACGAGGTCGTCCGCCGCGGCCGACACGATGCCGGTCATGTGCGAGGTGTAGCGATGCACGGCGAGGAAGCCGCCGGCGTTGATCGCGCCTGCAACGAAGGCCAGCACGGCGCCGAGTTGCCGGTTGGCGCTCAAAGTCCGCTCGCGGCCGGTCAGGCGACGCAGGAACTGGAACATGAAGGAGGGAGGCGCAAGCCGCGGTGGGCCCGGTGGACGAAGGGCCGGCCACCGGACCGGCGCACGGCGGCCGCCCGGCGTGCACCCCAGGCAGGAGAAGCGGCGGGGCGATGGCGCGGCTGGCGGGGATCGAACCCACGACCTTTGGCTTCGGAGGCCAACACTCTATCCACTGAGCTACAGCCGCAATCCGGCTATTGTAGACCGTATGCGTGTATCCCGGCCGTTGCCATCACTTCGTGGTCCAGCGCCTCCACTGCAGCGACTGTCTGCGTATGCCGAACGTGGCTCCCGCAGGTCCAGGAGGGCACGGGAAATTTGGTCCGCAAGACGCCGACGAGCACCCGCGGCGGACGCGGCCGGGCGCGAGATTCGGCGTGCAACGGGATGTCAGGCGCTGGCCGGTGACGCGGCCGTCCCAACCTCCCTGCGCAAGCGCGAAGGCTCCGGGGGGCTGCCGCCGGGCTGAATCCGCACCGCGCAGTACTTGAGCTCCGGGATCTTGGCCACCGGATCGAGCGCCGGATTCGTCAGCCGGTTGATCGCGGCCTCGTAGTAGCAGAAGGCCACGAACAGCGAGCCGCGCGGCGAGCTTTCGTCGGCGCGGGCGTAGAGGCTGACCTGCCCGCGGCGCGATTGCAGCGTCACCAACTCGCCGGGGCGCACGCCCAGCGCCTCCAGGTCCAGCGGGTGGATCAGCGCGACCGGGTCGGGCTCGATCGCATCGAGCACCCGCGCGCGCCGCGTCATGCTGCCGGTGTGCCAATGTTCCAGCTGGCGGCCGGTGATCAGCACCCAGGGGTAGTCGGTATCCGGCCGCTCGGCGGCGGGGACGATGTCGGCCGGCACGAAGCGCCCGCGGCCGGAGGGCGTCGGGAAGCGCTCGGTGAACACCACCGGCTGGCCGGGGGCGTCCTCCTCGGGACAGGGGTAGGCAACCGCGTGCTCGCGCTGCAGGCGCTGCCAGGTGATGCCGGCGATGCTCGGCATGCAGCGGCGCATCTCGTCGAAGACCTCGCTCACGTCCGCGTAGCGCCAGTCCAGCCCCAGCCGTTGCGCCAAGGCCTGGATGATCCACAGGTCCTGTCGCGCCTGGCCGGGTGGCTCCAGCGCCTGGCGGCCCAGTTGCACCGTCCGGTCGGTGTTGGTGAAGGTGCCGGTCTTTTCGGGGAAGGCGCTGGCCGGCAGCACGACGTCCGCCAGCGCGGCGGTCTCGGTCAGGAAGATGTCCTGCACCACCAGGTGCTCGAGCGAGGCCAGCGCCTGGCGGGCGTGGTTGGCGTCGGGGTCGGACATGGCGGGGTTCTCGCCCATGATGTACATGCCCCGGATCCGGCCGGCCAGTGCCGCGTCCATCACCTCGACCACGGTCAGACCCGGGCGGTCGTCCAGCGGCACGCCCCACAGCTGCCCGAACCTGGCGCGCGCCGCGGGGTCGGTGACGCGCTGGTAGTCCGGCAGCATCATCGGGATCAGGCCCGCGTCGGACGCGCCTTGCACGTTGTTCTGGCCGCGCAAGGGGTGCAGCCCCGTGCCCGGCCGCCCGATCTGCCCCGTGGCCAGCGCCAGCGCGATCAGGCAGCGCGCGTTGTCGGTGCCGTGCACGTGCTGGCTCACGCCCATGCCCCAGAGGATCATCGAGCCCCTGGACGTGGCATAGGCGCGCGCCACCTCGCGGATCGTGGCCGCGTCGATGCCGCAGACCGGTGCCATCGCCTCCGGGCTGTAGCCGGCCACGTGCTCGCGCAGGGCGTCGTAGCCCTCGGTGCGCTCGGCGATGAAGGCCGGGTCGACCAGGCCCTCGGTGACGATCACGTGCAGCATCGCATTGAGCAGCGCGACGTCGGTGTCGGGCTTGAACGCGAGGTGCCGCCACGCGTGGCGTGCGAGCTCGGAGCGGCGCGGATCGCACAGGACCAGTTTCGTGCCTTGCCGCACGGCGTTCTTGATCCAGGTCGCCGCGACCGGATGGTTCACCGTGGGATTGGCGCCGATCACGATGACCAGCTCGGCCTGCATCACGTCCATCACCGGGTTCGAGACGGCGCCCGAGCCAATGCCCTCCAGAAGCGCCGCGACCGAGGAGGCGTGGCACAGCCGGGTGCAGTGGTCGACGTTGTGGCTGCCAAAGCCGGTGCGCACGAGCTTCTGGAAGAGGTAGGCCTCCTCGTTACTGCCCTTGGCCGAGCCGAAGCCGGCGAGCGAGCGCTTGCCGTGCCGGTCGCGGATGCGCACGAGCCCTGAGGCCGCGAGGTCCAGCGCCTCGTCCCAGCTCGCTTCGCGGAACACTTCGCGCCAGTCGGCCGGGTCGAGCATGACGTCCGCCCGCTTGGGCACGCCTTCGCGTCGCACGAGCGGCACGGTCAGGCGCTGCGGGTGCTGCACGTAGTCGAAGCCGTAGCGGCCCTTCACGCACAGGCGCCCGTGGTTGGCCGGGCCGTCGCGGCCGCTGACGGCGACCAGCTTGTTGTCCTTGACGTGGTAGGTGAGCTGGCAACCCACGCCACAGTAGGGGCAGACCGAGTCGACGGTCTTGTCTGGCACCTGCAGCGCGACGCCGCCGGCCGGCGCGAGCGCGCCGGTGGGGCAGGCCTGCACGCACTCGCCGCAGGCCACGCAGGTGGACGCGCCCATGGGGTCGTCCTGGTCGAACACGATCTTGGCCTGCGCACCGCGGAAGGCCAGGCCGATCACGTCATTGACCTGCTCGTCGCGGCAGGCGCGCAGGCAGCGCGTGCACTGGATGCACGCGTCCAGGTGCACCGCGATCGCCGGGTGGCTGAGGTCGGGCAGGGGCCGAGGCGCCGCGCCGGGGGTGAACATACGAGGCGCCGACTCGAAGCGCGGGCGGCCCACGCCCAGCGTGGCGGCCCAGCGGTCCAGCTCGTTGTCGCGTGTGTAGGCCGTCTCGGGCATGTCCGAGAGCAGCAGCTCCAGCACCATCTTCTGCGCCTGGCGCGCCCGCGGGCTGGCGCTGCGCACCTGCATGCCGGGCGCGACGCTGCGGCAGCACGACGGCGCGAGCACGCGCTCGCCCTCGATCTCGACGACGCACGCGCGGCAGTTGCCGGCCGGCTCCAGCCCTTCCTTGTGGCACAGGTGCGGGATTTCGACGCCCGCGCGTTGCGCGGCCGCCCAGATCGTCTCGCCCGGGCGCGCCTGCACGACGCGCCCGTCGAGCGTGAACTCGAGGGCTGGCTCACCCTCGGCCGGCGGACGTGACGGCTCAAGCACGGCACTCATCTCAAAGTCCTTCCATCCCGGCGGACGACCCGGGACTCCCACGGCCTGTCGCGCCCTGCGGCTGCCGCGACCCCGGTTCCTGCGCCGCGCTCGCCTTCGGGGGGTGGCCGAGTTCTTGCGGAAAGTACTTGATGACGCAGTCGACGGGATTGGGCGCGGCCTGGCCCAGCCCGCAGATCGAGGCGTCGCGCATGACCTGGGAGAGCTCGGCCAGCAAGGCCGTGTCCCACTGGGGCTGCTCGACCAGGGCCCGTGCCTTGGCGGTGCCCACCCGGCAGGGGGTGCACTGGCCGCACGACTCGTCCTCGAAGAAGCGCATCAGGTTGCGCGCGGCGTCCACCGCCCGGTCATGCTGGGACAGCACGACGATGGCGGCCGAGCCGATGAAGCAGCCATGGGGCTGCAACGTGTCGAAGTCCAGCGGCACGTCGGCCAGGTGCGCGGGCAGGATGCCTCCGGAGGCGCCGCCCGGCAGGTAGGCGTAGAGCTCGTGCCCGTCGGCCATGCCGCCGCAGTATTCGTCCACCAGTTCCCGCAGCGTGATGCCGGCCGGCGCGAGCTTGACGCCCGGCTGCTTCACCCGGCCCGAGACGGAAAACGACCGCAGTCCCCGGCGGCCGTGGCGGCCTTCGCGCGTGAACCACCCGGGCCCGCGCTCGACGAGGTCGCGCACCCAGTAGAGCGTCTCGAAGTTGTGTTCCAGCGTCGGCCGGCCGAACAGACCCACCTGGGCGACGTAGGGCGGACGCAGCCGCGGCATGCCGCGCTTGCCCTCGATCGACTCGATCATCGCGGACTCCTCGCCGCAGATGTAGGCGCCCGCGCCGCGACGCAGTTCGATGTGAGGCAGCGGCACGGGCGGCGCGGCCCGCAGCGCGGCGAGCTCCCGTTCGAGCAGTGCGCGGCAGCCGGCGTATTCGTCGCGCAGGTAGACGTAGACCGCCTCGATGCCCACTGCCCACGCGGCGATCAGCATGCCTTCGAGGAAGCGGTGCGGGTCGCGTTCGAGGAAGAAGCGGTCCTTGAAGGTGCCGGGCTCGCCCTCGTCGATGTTGACGGCCATCAGACGCGGCGCCGGCTGCGCGCGCACCGCGCGCCATTTGCGCCCGGCCGGAAAGCCCGCACCGCCCAGGCCGCGCAGCCCGGCGTCCTCCAGCGCACGGATCACCCCTTCGACGTCCCGCTCACCCGCGACGCAGGCTTGCAGCAGGCGGTAGCCCCCGGCGACGCGGTAGCTCGCCAAGTCGATCGCGCCGGAAGGGATCTCGTCGTGCCAGCGCCCGGAGGCGGCGGCCTGCTGCACGGCCTCGACCGTGGCAACGGGCACGGGGCGCTGGTGCACCACGGCCACGGGTGCCTGCTCGCAGCGTCCCACGCAAGGGGCCGGCAGCACCCGCACGTCCGCGCCGAGGATCGCCGGCAGGCGCGCGAGCAGCTCCTTGGCGCCAGCCAGCTCGCAGCTCAGGCTCTGGCACACGCGCACGGTGAGGCGCGCCGGCGTGGGGTAGCGGCCCTCTGCGTCTTCGCGCACGACGTCGAAGTGGTGGTAGAAGCTCGCGACCTCGAACACCTCGGCCTGCGACAGGCGCAGCAGCTGCGCGAGCGCGGCCAGGTGCGCGGTGGTCAGCTGCCGGTAGCGGTCCTGCAGCGCGTGCAGATGTTCGATCAGCAGGTCGCGGCGCAACGGCAGTGCACCGAGCGCGGCCTGCACGTTCGCCAGCGCCCACGGCAGCACGGGGCGACCGCGCGGGCGCTCGCGCCGGCGTTCGCGGCTGGGCGCGGCGACGGGCTTCAGGGGGATGACGGGTGCGTTCACGGGCGGGCTCGGGATGCGTAGGCAGGACGCAGGCGGGACAGGGCCGCGCGGAGCCCGCGCGCCGACCTGCGTGCGATGCGGCTATTGTGCGCGAGCGCGTCGTTCATGCGTGTGCGGCCATGCTCATGCATCGGGGGGCGGCAGGTCGAACAGGCTCGTCGCCTGCAGGTCCAGCACCTCGATGCCGTCCTGGTTGTACAGCTGCCAGCGCCAGTGCAGCAGGCCCAGCGTGGGCTGCGTGCGCGAGCGTCGCGTCTCGACCACGGTGGCGCGCAGGCGCAATGTGTCGCCCGGACGCACCGGATGGGGCCACTTCACGTAGTCCAGCCCGGGCGACGCGAAGGATTCGGAGCCGTTCAGCGCGGCCTCGACCACCAGCTTCATCGCGATGCCGCACGTGTGCCAGCCGCTCGCGATCAGGGAGCCGAAGCGGCTGCGCTCGGCGGCCACGGTCGCATCGGTGTGGAACCACTGCGGGTCGTAGCGCCGCGCGAACTCCACGATCTCTTCGGTCGTGACGGTGTAGGGGCCGGCCTCGATGACCTGTCCGGCGTGGAACTCGGCGAACCTCATGACGAGGCGCCGAAACGCGGCGGACGCTTTTCCTGCAACGCGGCCAGGCCCTCGCGCGCGTCGGCGCCGCCGAAGCCTAGGATCTCCAGCGCCAGCGAGTGCTCGAAGGCCGGCCATGCGGCGCGCAGCCAGTGGTTGAGACTGCGCTTGGTCCAGGCCAGCGCCGAGGGGCTGCCGGCGGCCAGCTGCCCGGCGACGCGCCGGGCCGTGGCGGCCAGCTCCTCGTCCGGCACGGCCAGGCTCACGAGGCCGATGCGCTCGGCTTCCTCGCCGGTGAGCAGCGAGCAGGTGAGCAGGTAGTACTTGGCCTTCGCGATGCCGCACAGCAGCGGCCAGATCACCGCGGCATGGTCACCCGCGGCCACGCCCAGCTTGGTATGGCCGTCGACGATCTTCGCGCCTCGCGCGGCGATGCTGACGTCGGCCAGCAGGGCGACGGCCGCGCCCGCGCCAGCCGCGGCGCCGTGGATCGCGGAGACGATGGGCAGGTCGCAGTCGATCATGCCCTGCACGATCTCGCGCGCCTCCTGCATCACGCGCAGCCGCGCCGCGGGGCTGGCGAGCAGTTCGTCGACCAGACCCGTGTCGCCCCCTGCGCAGAAGCCCTTGCCCTCGCTGCGCACGAGCACGCAGCGCACGCCGGGCGTGTCCGCCAGCCGTCGCCACACGCGGGCGAGCTCGGCATGGCCTTGCGCCCCGGTCGTCGGCATCCGGCCCTCGCGGCCGAACACCACCTCGGCGATGCCGTCCTCGCCCAGTTCGACGCGAAAGTCCTCGGTGTCCACCTGCAGTCGTCGTGTCATCCCGTCATCTCCATCCAGGCGCGACGGCGCAGCCACGGGCTCACCCGGTAGCGCTCGCCGCGATAGTGGCCGTCCAACCGGTCCAGCAGCGCGACGATGTCGGCGGCGCGCCAGCCCGCGAGCCACTCGAAGGGTCCGCAGGGGTAGTTAACCCCAAGCTTCATCGCCAGGTCCGCGCCTTCGGGCGTGCACACGCCCTGCTGCACCGCGTCGGCCGCCTCGTTGATCAGCATGGCAATGGTGCGCGCCAACACCAGCCCCGCGGCATCCCGGACTTCCCGAGGCACGAAGCCGGCCAGTCTCAGCCATGAGGCGGCGTCGCGCCGCCATTCGTCGGTGGCCGCTTCCGAAGCCGCCCAGGCCAGTGCCCGCCCGCCGCCGAAGCCGGGCACCGGCAGGTCGAAGACGGCGATGTCGCGGCGGCCGGCCTGCGCGGCGAGCTCGGTCGCGGTGCGTCCGTCGGTCAGGCGCAGCTCACTGCCGTCGACCTCCACGCCCGTCCATCCGGCCTCCGGCTCGCGTGCATAGGGCACACCGAACCGCTCCAGCGCCTCGCACCAACCCTGGCTGACCTGGGAGTTCCCATGCACGACCACGCGCTGCGCGACCGGCAGGTCCTCGCGCGCGGCGCCCGCGTCGTCCCGGTCGGGGAGGGTCGCGCCTTCACGGTAGTCGTAGAAGCCGCGGCCGCTCTTGCGTCCCAGCAGCCCGCCATCGACCAGCTCGCGCTGCACCAGCGAGGGTGCGTAGCGCTTGTCGCCGAAGTTCGACTCGTACACCGAGCAGGTGACGGCGAAGTTGGTGTCGTGGCCGATGAGGTCCATCAGCTCGCAAGGACCCATGCGAAAGCCGGCGGCGCGCAGGCACGCGTCGAGCGTCGCGGGGGAGGCGGCCTGCTCGTGCAGCAGCGCCAACGCCTCGGCGTAGTAGGGGCGGGCGATGCGGTTGACGATGAAGCCGGGCGTGGACTTCGCATGCACCGGCGTCTTGCCCCAGCGGCGCGAGAGGTCCTCGATGGCGCTGGCCACCTGCGCATCGGTGTGCAGGCCGGACACCACCTCGACCAGCTTCATCAGTGGCACCGGGTTGAAGAAGTGCATGCCGACCAGGCGGCCCGGATGGCGCAGTCCGCGCGCCAGTGCGGTGACCGAGATGGACGAGGTGTTGGAGGCGAGCACGCAATCGGACGCCACCACGTCCTCCAGGCGCGCGAAGAGCTCGCGCTTGGCCGCGAGCTGCTCGACGATGGCTTCGACGACCAGGCCGACCTCCCGCGCGTCCTCGAACCGGTCGACCGGCTGCAGCCGGGAGGTCGCCTGCTCGGCCTCGTGGGCGGACAGCTTGCCCTTGGCGACGAGCTGCTGCAGCGTCGCCGAGGTCTTGCGGATCGCGTCGGCCGCCGCGCCCGGTCGCGCGTCGTGCAGCAGCACCCGGTGGCCCGCCTGCGCCGCCACCTGCGCGATCCCCGCTCCCATGATGCCGGCCCCGACGACCAGCACGGGCACCTCGTGCAGCGGCTTCATGTGCGTACCCACGCGGCGGGCCGCTTGGCGAGGAAGGCGTCGAAACCCTCGCGCGCCTCGTCGGTGCCCCGCACGCGGCTGATCGTCTGCGCCGTCAGCTCCCGCACCTCCGCGGAGATGGGGCCGACCTCCAACTCAGCGAAGAGTCGCTTGATCTCGGCCAGCGCCGCCGGTCCGTTGGCGAGCAGTTCGTCCAGGATCGCCCCGACTGCCTCGTCGAGCTGGTCGGCCGGCACCACCCGTTGCACCAGCCCGAGCGACAGCGCCTCCCCGGCCCCGATGCGGCTGGCAGTGAGCGCCAGCCGCAGCGCCTGGCGCTTGCCTACCGCGTTGACCAGGTAGGGACTGATCACGGAGGGCAGGATGCCGAAGCGCGCCTCGCTCGCGGCGAACTGCGCGCCCTCGGCCGCGACCGCGAGATCGCAGGCGCACGTCAGGCCGATGCCGCCACCCAGCGCGACGCCGTGCACGCGGGCGATGGTGGGCTTCGGGCACGCGTGCAGGCGCTGCAGCATGCCGGCGAATCGGCGTGCGTCCTCCAGATTCCACTCCCGCGAGGACTGGCTGGCGCGCCTCATCCACTGCAGGTCGGCGCCGGCGCTGAAAGCCTTGCCGGCTCCCGACAGCACCACCGCCCGCACCTGGGAATCGGCGCCCAGTTCCGCGAAGGCCTGGTCGAGCTCGACGATCATGGTCTCGTCGAAGGCGTTGTAGACCTGCGGCCGGTTCATCTGCACGTGTGCGACGCCTCGTGCGTCAAGGGTGATCGAAAGTGTCTGCATGGTCGTCTGCGATCGGGTCGGAACGACTTCGCCCCGCGTCGGGACACGGGCCGCGGGGCGAGGGACGGGGACCTGCGGGCCTCGGTCCGGCTTCAGGCCGCCGGATGCCGGGCCACGAGGAGCCTCAATAGGTCTCCAGGTGCAGGCGGCCTTCGCGCTTGAGCGAGGTGGCCAGCGTCTCCCACGACAGCCCCGCGCCCTGCGCCACGTCGCGCAGCGCCAGCAGCACGCCGGTCTCCATGCTCTTGAGGCCGCACACGTAGAAGTAGGTGTTCGGGTCCCTGAGCAGTTCCACCAGGTCGGGCGCGCGCTCGCGCATCAGGTCCTGCACGTAGCGCTTGGGCTGACCCGGCGTGCGCGAGAAGGCCAGGTTGATGTCGATGAAGTCCTTGGGCAGGCTCATCAGCGGGCCGAAGTAGGGCAATTCCTCCTTCGTGCGCGCGCCGAAGAACAGCATCAGCTTGCCGCCCTCGAACTTGCCGCTCTTGCGCAGCCGGCGGCGCCACTCGGTCATCGCGCGCATCGGCGCGCTGCCGGTGCCCGTGCAGATCATCACGATGTTCGAGCGCGGGTGGTTGGGCATCAGGAAGCTCGCACCGAACGGCCCGATGACCTGTACCGTGTCGCCCACCTTCAGGTCGCACAGGTAGTTGGAGCACACCCCGCGCACCGCCCGACCCTGGTGGTCCTGCACCACGCGCTTGACCGTCAACGAGATGTTGTTGTAGCCCGGACGCTCGCCGTTGCGGGGGCTGGCGATCGAGTACTGGCGTGCATGGTGCGGCCGTCCCTGCGTGTCCGCGCCGGGTGGCAGGATGCCGATGGACTGACCCTCCAGCACCGGGAAGGGCATCGGGCCGAAGTCCAGCACGATGTGGTGCGTCTCGTTCTCGGTGCCGGCCTCGTTGACCCGCACGTTGCCCACGACGGTCGCCGTGGTGGGGTTCTTGTGGCCGTAGAGGTTGGTGTAGGCGTGCGCGGCGGACCAGGGCGGCACCGTGGAGCCATAGGAGGCCGCCGTGAACTCGGGCTCGCTCACCGGCTCCGCGGGGACCGGCGGCGCCTGCACCACCGGCTCCTCGGCCACCAGCTCGAAACCCTCGGCGGCGAGTTGGTCGGGCGTGAGCTCCGGCGGCAGCTGGTCCCAGCCCAGCTGCTCCTCGATGGAGTAGGCGCGAACGCGCGGCATGGTGCGCCAGTTGTCGATCGCGCCGGTCGGGCAGGGCGGCACGCAGGCCATGCAGCCGTTGCACACGTCGGCCTTGACGACGTAGTTGCGATCGTCGTGCGTGATCGCACCGACGGGGCAGGTCGCCTCGCAGGTGTTGCAGCGGATGCAGATTTCCGGGTCGATCAGGTGCTGCTTGATGACGACCGGCTGCGTTGCCATGTCCATGTCGATCTCTTTCGGGGGCTGATGCAACGGCTAGCGGTTGCGCGCCTTCATCGCTGCGGCGCCGCGGGCGGGAGCCCGAGGGGCACCGCGCAGGTGATTCAATTGAACCTCACGTACTCGAAGTCGATCGGCTGACGGTTGATGCCCATCACCGGCGGCGCGATCCAGTTCGCGAACTTTCCCGGCTCGACGACGCGTCCCATCAACGATGCGACGAAGGCGCGGTCTTCCGCCGAGGGCAGCCATTGGTCGCGGTGCGACTCCCATTCGGCCTGCGAGACCACGCGACCCTCGGGCGTCACGTGCACGCCGGCCAGGGTGCCGATGCGGCGATGGAAGGCCTTGTGCGGCACCGTCAGGCGGAACGGGATGCCCGCCTTCTCGATCACCTTGTTCCAACGCGCCACGCCGGCCACCGAGTCCTTGATGTAGTCGTCGCGCAGCACCTCGTTCAGCGCGTTGAGCATCGGCACGTCCTTCTCGACCAGCTGTCCCCCCTGCACGTCCAGGATGCGATAGGTGTCGTGCTTCAGTCGGTGGTCGTCGGTGCGCTTGCCTTCCTCGTACCGGCCCTTGAGGCCCGAGGTGTAGAAGGTCGCGGCGTTGGACGACTGGTCGGCGCCGAAGAGGTCGATCGTGACGCTGTAGTGGAAGTTGAGGTAGCGCTGGATGGTCGGCAGGTCGATCACGCCCGCGGCACGCACCTTGTCCGGATCGTCGGTCTTGAGCTGGTTCATCACCTCGCAGGTGCGCTGGATCACGCGCGCCACGCCTGACTCGCCGACGAACATGTGGTGCGCTTCCTCCGTCAGCATGAACTTCGTGGTGCGGGCCAGCGGGTCGAAGCCCGACTCGGCCAGCGCGGCCAGCTGGAACTTGCCGTCGCGGTCGGTGAAGTAGGTGAACATGTAGAAGCTCAGCCAGTCGGGCGTGCGCTCGTTGAAGGCGCCCAGGATGCGGGGGTTGTCCTCGTCGCCCGAGCGGCGCTCCAGCAGGGCCTCGGCTTCCTCGCGGCCGTCGCGGCCGAAGTAGCGATGCAGCAGGTAGACCATGGCCCACAGATGCCGGCCTTCCTCGACGTTGACCTGGAACAGGTTGCGCAGGTCGTACATCGACGGGGCGGTCAGGCCCAGGTGGCGCTGCTGCTCGACCGAGGCCGGCTCGGTGTCCCCTTGCGTCACGATGATGCGGCGCAGGTTGGCGCGGTGCTCGCCGGGCACGTCCTGCCAGGCGTCCTCGCCCATGTGGTCGCCGAAGTGGATCTTGCGACCTTCCTCCTTGGGGTTGAGGAAGATGCCCCAGCGGTAGTCCGGCATCTTCACGTAGCCGAACTGCGCCCAGCCCTGGGGGTCCACGCTGATCGCCGTGCGCAGGTAGACGTCGTAGTTGACCGAGCCCTCGGGGCCCATGTCGACCCACCAGTTGAGGAAGTTGGGTTGCCACTGCTCGAGGGCACGCTGCAGCGTGCGGTCCTCGGCCAGATTCACGTTGTTGGGGATCTTCTCGCTGTAGTTGATGGACGACATGTGGGTCCTCTGTCACGCAAGGTGGATGTGGATTGCCTGAGCGAAGGCGTTGCGGAATGGGAGTGGTCGCTAGACGCGGTTCAGGTCGAACTGGGCCTTCTCGCCCTTGCCGTAGACCTTGAGGGCGCCCTTGTCTCCCACCGCGTTGGGGCGCTGGAAGATCCAGTTCTGCCAGGCCGACAGGCGACCGAAGATGCGGGTCTCCATCGTCTCCTTCGTCGCGAAGCGCAAGTTGGCTTCCATGCCCGTCAGCGCATCGGGCGACATCGAGGCTCGTTCCTCGATCGCGATACGGATCTCGTCGGCCCAGTCGATGTCGTCCGGCGCCAGCGTCACCAGGCCGAGCTTGACCGCCTCGTCGCCGTCGAGCGGCCGGCCGATCACCGCACGCGCGGCGTCCAGCGGCCCTTGCTCCTCGTAGAAGCGCCGCGCCAGCCGCGACTGGCCGTTGACCATCGGGTAGGTTCCGAAGTTGACCTCGCCCAGCACCAGCTTGGGGGCACGCTCCGGTTCGTCGGGCAGGGCCAGCATGTAGCTGCGATCGGCCGCGAAGGCCAGCTCGGCGAGCGTGCCGACGAAGCACGAGCCCGGCTCGACGAGCGCGAAGAGCGTGCGCGAGGACACGTCCAGGCGCGCCAGGGTGCGGCGCAGCAGGCCTCGCACCTGGCGCACGAACCAGTGGTCGGCGTGCCTGGCCAGGGTCTCGTCGCAGGCCAGCACGGCTTGCGCGTCGCCCTCGGTCTTGAGCAGCCAGGTGCCGATGTCCAGCTCGTTGGTGCGCATCTCGAGGATGGCGTCGTCCAGCTCGCGCGCCATCTGCAGGGGCCACCAGCGCACACCGGCGGCCTCGATGCCGGCGATGTCGGTCGGCTGCGGCGCGTGCGGCGCCTTGATCGTGAAGGTCGCCGTGCGGTGGGCGCGGGCGATCGTCACCTCGACGTATTCGTAGCGGATGACGTCGGCCTCGATGGCGCGGTCCAGCGGCGTGAGCTTGACCCCCTTGCCGTCGGCCGGCCGGTCGCTCGTCTCGGCCAGCTTGCGGGCACGCTCCTGCACGGCCTGGGCGAACTGTGCCGGCTTGGCGACTGCATCGACCAGCCGCCAGTCCACGGCGCGCTGGCCGCGCACGCCTTCGGTCGTGGTGCAGAAGATGTCGGCCAGGTCATGGCGCACGCGGCGCTTGTCGGTGAGGCGGGTGAGTCCGCCCGTGCCCGGCAGCACGCCCAGGAGCGGCACCTCGGGCAGCGACACGGAGGACGAGCGGTCGTCGACCAGCACGATCTCGTCGCAGGCCAACGCCAGCTCGTAGCCGCCGCCCGCGCAGGCGCCGTTGACGGCGGCGATGAACTTCAGGCCCTCGTGGCGGCTCGAGTCCTCGATGCCGTTGCGCGTCTCGTTGGTGAACTTGCAGAAGTTGACCTTCCACGCGTGCGAGGACAGGCCCAGCATGAAGATGTTCGCGCCCGAGCAGAAGATGCGGTCCTTCAGGCTCGTGACGATCACGGTGCGCACCTGCGGGTGCTCGAAGCGGATGCGGTTGAGCGCGTCATGCAGCTCGATGTCGACGCCGAGATCGTAGGAATTGAGCTTGAGCTTGTAGCCCGGGCGCAGTCCGCCTTCCTCGGCCACGTCCATGGCCAGCGTGGCGACGGGCCCTTCGATGCTCAGCTTCCAGTGCTTGTAACGGGAGGGATCGGTCTGGTAGTCGACTCGGGGTGCAGCGCTCATGGGGAACTCCTGGGTCTCGCGGCCGCCGGGGCGGCACATGAACAAGAATGCATTCTTGTCTCGATGAGATGCACGATAGTGCATGCCTTGGGCCGCGTCAACCCACGGGGATCCGGATTAACCCTAAACCTGCCGTCCGCCACGGAGGGCGGGCAGCAAGATCGGCGGAACGCAGGGAACTCGCGGCGCGACGGCGTGGGGCTCACGGCCCCGTCGCGCGAAGGCGGCCGGGACGGGGAAGACGGGACGGCGCCCCGGGTTCAGGCGGCCCAGTCCATCAGGCCCGCGGCTTGTCGCACGGCGGTGCGCAAGCCCGCGAACGTTTCTTCAAGTGAGTGGCCGCTTGTGTTGTAGGCGAGATCGGCCTTGGCATAGAAGGCCGCCCGGCCGGCAAGGATGCGCTTCAGATCGTCCATGGCCTCGCGGCTGCCCGACATCGGGCGGAAGTCGCCCTGGGCGATCACCCGCTTCATGTGGTCTTCCGGGTCGGCCTGCAACCACACCGTGAAGCAATGAGCCAGCAGGACGTTGAAGGTCGCAGGTTCGGAGACGATGCCGCCGGGGGTGGCGATCACGACCTCCGGATAGATTTGCACGATCTCCTCCAGCGCGCGGCGTTCGTAGCGGCGGTAGGCGTTGGTGCCGTAGAGCGAGTGGATCTCGACGATGCTGCAGCCCGCGACTTTCTCGATCTCCCGGTTGAGCTCGACGAAGGGATAGCCCAGGTCCTGCGCCAGCATCCGCCCCAGCGTCGACTTGCCCGCCCCACGCAGGCCGATCAGCGCGATGCGCGACAGCCGCTGCTGGCGATCGCTCGTGCTGCCGAACAGCTCGTCCAGCTTCAGGCGCGCCCGGTGCAGGTCCGCTTCCGAGCGGCCCTCCAGCAGTTCCCGGATCATCAGCCACTCCGGCGAGGAAGTGGTGACGTCGCCGATGATCTCCGCCAGCGAGCATTGCAGCGCGCGGGCCACCTGCACGAGCACGAGGATGGACGCGTTGCCCGTGCCCAGCTCCAGGTTGGCCAGATGGCGTTCGGAGATGCCCGCCGCGTGCGCCGTGGCCTTGCGCGTGAGGCCGCGCCGCGCCCGCAGGTTGCGGATGCGCTCGCCCAACGACGTCAGGAACGGATCCTTGTCCGCTGGCGATTCATTGGCCGCTTCGATGAAGCTCACGCTCTCGGTCCTTGTTCCACGCGCCCGCGGCGGCCCGCCTCGTGCCGCTGCCTGCGCTCAGTGTCGGATCCCGGGGCCTCGGGATTTTCCCGAAGATGCACTATTTTTCTTGACATGGCTCAGACGCTCGCCGTATTGTTGCCCCATGCATGCACGATAGTGCATATCGCCTGCGGTGGCAAGGCCGCAGACCCGGCCCGTGCGTCGCCACCCGTCCAGGCGGCCCTGTCATCAGCAGCAACCCGCGAGCGAGTCCAGCAGTATGAGCGAGCAGTTCGAGACACTGGTGCGAACGATAACGCAGGCCCTGGCCGGCCGCCCGGTCAATGCCCAGCTGGAGGCCTGGCTCAACAGCGATTGGGGCTCCGAGTCGCAGTGGTACCGCCAGATGAAGGCGCAGTGCGAGGCGGGCGTGCGCGAGGGCTGGCTCTGCCAGCGCGAGCACGGCGGCATCCGCTACGGCCGCGTCGTGCAGCCCTCCGACGAGACCGCACGTTTCTCGGTGGATGTGGTGGACATGCACGACGTCGTCGGCCCGCATCACGTGCACCCGGAAGGCGAGATCGACCTGGTGATGCCGCAGACGCCCGACGCACGCTTCGACGGCACCCCGGCCGGCTGGAAGGTCTATCCGCCCGGCAGCGGCCACCGCCCCACCGTCACCCAGGGCCGCGCCCTGGTTCTGTACCTCCTGCCCGAAGGGCGCATCGACTTCACCCGTGGATGACATGAAGCGCGCGCGCCCTTGTGCCCATGTCCCCCGAGGGTAGCGTCGATCACGCACGAACCGAGACACCGACATGCTTCTTCCCAACTACCTCGGCGGCCGCTGGCAACAGGGAACCGGCCCCGGCACGCCCTTGTACGACCCCGTGCGCGGCACGGAGCTGGTCCGAGTCGACCGCACCGGCCTGGACATCGCCGCTGGTTTCGCCCACGTGCGCCAGCATGCCGGACCGGTCCTGCGCGCGCTCACCTACCGCGAGCGGGCCGAGCGCCTGGGCCGCATCGTCAAGGTGCTGCAGGCGCAGCGCGAGGCCTACTACGAGATCGCCCTGGCCAACAGCGGCACGACGCGCGCCGACTCGGCGGTGGACATCGAGGGCGCGATCTATACCCTCGGCCAGTACGCCCGGTGGGGCGAGACGCTGAGCGACGCACGTTTTCTCATCGACGGCGAGACTGCCCGGCTGGCCAAGGACGGCAGCTTCCAGTCCCAGCACGTGCACGTGCCGACGCCGGGGCTCGCGCTCTTCATCAACGCCTTCAACTTCCCGGCCTGGGGCCTGTGGGAGAAGGCCGCGCCCGCGCTGCTCGCCGGCGTGCCCGTGGTGGTCAAGCCGGCCACCGCGACCGCCTGGCTCACCCAACGCATGGTGGCCGACGTGATCGAGTCCGGCGTGCTGCCCGAAGGGGCGCTGTCGGTGGTGTGCGGCAGTTCGGCGGGTCTGTTGGATGCGCTCGAGCCGTTCGATGTGCTGTCCTTCACCGGTTCCGCGGAGACGGCGGCCCGGGTGCGCAGCCACGCCGCGGTCGCCGAGCGCTCCGTGCGTGTCAACATCGAGGCCGACAGCCTCAATGCCGCCCTGCTGCTGCCCGGCGCCGGCCCCGGCACGGCGGCCTTCGACCTCCTGGTGGACCAGGTGGTGCGCGAGATGACGGTCAAGTCGGGACAGAAGTGCACCGCGATCCGCCGCGTGCTCGTGCCCGCCGAGGTGCATGAGGCCGTGGGCGAGGCAGTAAGCGCCAAGCTGGGCGCCGTGGTCGTCGGCGACCCGCGCGAGGCCTCGGTGACGATGGGGTCGCTCGTGAGCCGCGAGCAGCTGGATCACGTGCGCCAGGGCCTGGCGGCGCTCTCGCGCGAGGCGCGCATCGTGCACGACGGCGCCGCGCAACCCCTCGTCGGCGTGGATCCGGACGTCGCCGCCTGTATCGGCCCCACGCTGCTGACCGCGCGCGACGCGGTCACGTCGGACCTGGTGCACCGGCTGGAGGTGTTCGGTCCCGTGGCCACGCTCGTGCCCTACCAGGGGCTGGCGGAAGCCGAGGCGTTGGCGCGGCGCGGCGAGGGCTCGCTCGTGGTCTCGCTGTACGGGGACGACCCCGCCGCGCTGGCATCGGCCGCACTGACCCTGGCGGACAGCCACGGCCGCGTGCACGTCGTCTCGCCAGAGGTGGCCGCCAGCCACACCGGTCACGGCAACGTCGTGCCGGCCTCCCAACACGGCGGCCCGGGCCGCGCCGGCGGCGGCGAGGAGCTGGGCGGGCTGCGTGCGCTGCGGTTCTACCACCGCCGCAGCGCGATCCAGGCCAGCGCCGCGGTGCTGGGCGTGCTGGCCGGCGGCGTGGCTGCTCCGGCGCTCTGACGCGCCTGGCATTCCACCGGCACGAAGGGAAGAAGTACGAGCACGGGCGGACGCCGGTCCGCCCATGACGAGGAGACGCAGATGGCCCCGCTTGCCCCACCCACCGATCCATTCAACTTCGCCGACCACCTGCTGCGGCTGAACGCCGGTCGTGCGGCGAAGACCGCCTTCATCGACGACCGCGGTACGCTGACGTACGGCGAGCTGGACGACCGCGTGCGCCGCTTTGCCAGCGGCCTGCGGGCTCTGGGGATCCGGCGCGAGGAGCGGGTGCTGCTGCTGATGCAGGACTGCGCGGACTGGCCGGTGGCCTTCCTGGGGGCCTTGTACGCAGGGGTCGTGCCGGTGGCGGTGAACACCTTGCTCACCGCCAACGACTACGCCTACATGCTGCAGCACAGCCGCGCGCAGGCCGCCTTCGTGTCGGCCGCGCTCCTGTCCGTGCTGCAGGCGGCGATGGAGTCATCCGCGCACGAACTGCGGCATGTCGTGGTCTCGCGACCGACGGACGAACTGCCCGCGGGGATGCAGGAGTTCGATGCCTTCGTCGCGGCCCAGTCCCCGGCTGCTGCCTGCGTGCCGACGGTCGGCGACGAGCCGGCGTTCTGGCTGTACTCGTCCGGCTCCACGGGCAGGCCCAAGGGCACGGTGCACACGCACGCCAATCCGTACTGGACGGCCGAGCTGTACGGCAAGCCGGTGCTCGGCCTGCGCGAGTCGGACACCGTGTTCTCCGCCGCCAAGCTCTTCTTCGCCTACGGTCTGGGCAACGGACTGACCTTTCCGCTGAGCGTGGGCGCGACGGTGGTGCTGATGGCCGAGCGGCCGACCCCCGACGCGTGCTTCCTGCGCTGGACGCAGCACCGGCCGACCGTCTTCTATGGCGCGCCCACGCTGTATGCGGGCATGCTCGCGTCGCCCCGGCTTCCGACCCGCGAGCAGGTGGCGCTCAGGCTCTGCTCCTCCGCGGGCGAAGCCCTGCCGCGCGACATCGGCGAGCGCTTCACCGCCCGGTATGGCTGCGAGATCATCGATGGCATCGGCTCGACGGAGATGCTGCACATCTACATCTCCAACCGCCCGGGCGACGTGCGCTATGGCACCACGGGCCGTCCCGTGGAGGGCTACGAGATCGAGCTGCGCGGCGAGGATGGCCGGCCCGTGGGCATTGGCGAGATCGGCGACCTCTACGTGCGCGGGCCGAGCTCTGCGCTCATGTACTGGAACAACCGCGAGAAGTCGCGCGAGACCTTCCAGGGCGGGTGGACCAAGAGCGGCGACAAGTACAGCCGCGACGCGCAGGGCTACTACACCTACGCGGGGCGCAGCGACGACATGCTCAAGGTGAGCGGGCAGTACGTCTCGCCGTTCGAGGTCGAGGCCACGCTGGTGCAGCACCCCGCGGTGCTGGAGGCGGCCGTGATCGGTATCACCGACGGCGACGGGCTGACCAAGACCAAGGCGTTCGTCGTGCTCCAGCACGGGCAGGTGGCCGGTGAGGCGCTGGACGCCGAGCTCAAGGCCTTCGTCAAGGAGCGCCTGGCGCCGCACAAGTACCCGCGCGCGATCGAGTTCGTGACCGAGCTGCCGAAGACCGCGACCGGCAAGATCCAGCGCTTCAAGCTGCGCGAGCGCGAGCAGTCGCGGCAAGGGGCCGTGGCATGAATGGCTCGCAGACCGCCGCGCAGGTGCAGTTCGCCCGTGTGCGTTGGGCGGGACACGATCATCGCATCGAGTACCGGTGGCTGCGCCCGCAGGGCAGCGACCGGCCTCTCCTGGTCTTCCTGCACGAAGGCCTGGGCTCGATCGCGATGTGGAAGGACTTTCCCGCGCAGCTGTGCGAGGCGGCGAACTGCCGGGGGCTCGTGCTCTCGCGCTGGGGGTACGGGCAGTCGAGTGCCCGTCCCGGGCATGAGCGCTGGCCGGTCACGTTCATGCACCACCAGGCGCGCGACTTCCTGCCGGCCTTTCTCGAGGCCGTGGGCGTGGACGTGCTGCGCGACCGGCCGTGGTTCTACGGGCACAGCGACGGCGGCTCCATCGCGCTGATCCATGCCGCGAGCTACCCGGACCGCGTCGGCGGCCTCGTCGTCGCCGCGCCGCACATCTTCGTCGAGGACATCACGATCGCGAGCATCGAGAAGGCGCGCGACGGCTATGTCACGACCAGCCTGCGCAGCAAGCTCGCCCGCTATCACACGGACCCGGATTCAGCCTTCTGGGGCTGGAACGACGTCTGGCTGGATCCGGAGTTCCGCGCCTGGGACATCCGCGCCTTGCTCGGGTCTATCCGGTGTCCCGTGCTGGCGGTCCAGGGCTACGATGACGAGTACGGCACGATGGCCCAGATCGACGGTATCGCCGAGCGGGTGCCGCAGACCGAGCTGCTCAAGCTGCACGACTGCGGGCACTCGCCGCACCGCGACCAGCCTGTCTTGCTGAGCAGGGCGGTGGCGGCATTCCTCGAGCGCCATGCAAGAACCCACGAGATCCCGGGCCACCGGGACCACCACGATCACCAATGGAGTCTGTAGGAGACACACATGACCCTCACTCGACGCAGCTTTCATCTGTTCGGGGCCGCCGCCCTGGGCCTCGCCCTGCATGGCGCCGCCTTCGCACAGGACAAGATCAAGGTCGGCCTGATGCTGCCGTACACAGGCACCTATGCCGCGCTGGGCACCGCGATCGAGAACGGGTTCCGGCTCTACGTGCAGGAACAGGGCGGCAAGCTGGCGGGCAAGGACATCGAGTACTTCAAGGTCGATGACGAGTCCGATCCGGCCAAGGCTCCGGAGAACGCGAACAAGCTGGTCAAGCGCGACCAGGTCGACGTGCTGATCGGCACGGTGCACTCGGGCGTCGCGATGGGCATGGCCAAGGTCGCGAAGGACAACAACACGCTGCTGATCGTGCCCAACGCGGGCGCCGACGCCATCACCGGTCCGCTGTGCGCACCCAACATCTTCCGCACCTCGTTCAGCAACTGGCAGCCGGCCTACGCGATGGGGCTGGTGGCTGCCGAGCAGCGCAAGCACAAGACGGCCGTCACGCTGACGTGGAAGTACGCCGCCGGCGAGGAGTCGGTGCGCGGATTCAAGGAAGGCTTCGAGGCCAAGGGCGGCAAGGTCCTGAAGGAGTTGTACCTGCCATTCCCCAACGTGGAGTTCCAGGCGCTGCTGACCGAGATCGCCTCGCTCAAGCCCGACGCCGTCTACGTCTTCTTCGCGGGCGGCGGCGCGGTCAAGTTCGTCAAGGACTACGCGGCCGCGGGCCTCAAGGACAGGATCCCGCTCTATGGCGCCGGATTCCTGACCGACGGGACGCTGGAGGCGCAAGGCGAGGCAGCCAATGGCCTTTTCACGACGCTGCACTATGCGGACGACCTGACCAACCCGAAGGACCGCGAGTTCCGCCTGGCCTACGCCAAGACCTTCAAGCTGCAGCCCGACGTCTATGCCGTGCAAGGCTATGACGCCGCGCAGCTGCTTGCCGCCGGACTGAAGGCCGCCAATGGCGACATCAAGAACCGTGACGCCCTGATCAAGGGCATGGAGCAGGCCAAGATCAACAGCCCGCGCGGGCCTTTCTCGATGTCCAAGGCGCACAACCCGGTGCAGGACATCTACCTGCGCAAGGTCGACGGCAAGGTCAACCGTTCGGTCAGCGTCGCCGTCAAGCAGCTCGCCGACCCCGCGCGGGGCTGCCGGATGTGACGGCCCTCCAGGCGCTTGCGCCCGCTCCTTGAGGGGCGACGCGTGGCCGGCCGCGGGGCGGGCCATGCAGCGCCGGGCGCCGACCCGTCGCCCCCCTGGGATGCTTGAACGACTGATGCCGAGGCGGGCGCGGGCGCCATTGCGACCCTGCCGACGCAGCGAGCCACACGATGGATCTCACCACCTTCCTCATCCAATGCCTGAACAGCGTGCAGTACGGGCTGCTGCTGTTCCTCGTGGCCAGCGGGCTCACGCTCATCTTCGGCATCATGGGCGTGATCAACCTGGCCCATGGCAGCTTCTACATGATCGGCGCCTACATGGCGTTCACGCTGTCGTCCCTCACCGGCAATTTCATGCTCGCCCTGGTGCTCGGCATCGTGCTGTCGGTGGCGCTCGGCTACGTGCTCGAGTGGGTGTTCTTCAGCTACCTCTATGACCGCGAGCACCTGATGCAGGTGCTGATGACCTACGGACTCATCCTCGTGTTCGAGGAGATGCGCAGCATCCTCGTCGGCGACGATGTCCACGGCGTGGCGGTGCCAGCATGGCTCTCCGGCAGCATCCCGATCGGCAACGACATGACCTATCCGGTCTATCGCCTGTTCATCTCCGCGGTGTGCGTGGCGGTGGCCGCGGGCATGTACTGGACGATCAAGAACACGCGGCTGGGCATGATGGTTCGCGCCGGCGCGACCAACCGCGAGATGGTGCAGTCGCTGGGCATCAACATCTCGCTGCTTTACCGCGTCGTCTTCGCCGCGGGCGTGGCGCTGGCGGTGCTGGCCGGCATGATCGCGGCTCCTGTTTCTTCGGTCTACCCGGGCATGGGCGGGTCCGTGCTGATCATCTGCTTCGTGGTGGTGGTGATAGGCGGCATCGGCTCGATCAAGGGAGCGCTGGTCGCCGCGCTGCTGATCGGTTTCGTCGACACCTTCGGCAAGGTGTTCTGGCAGCAGGCGGCAGGGGCGCTCGTCTACCTGCTGATGGCCGCCATCCTGCTGTGGAAGCCGGAAGGCCTGTTCAAGCAGGGGACGTAGATGAACCACCCCCCGAGTGCCTGCGGCGCATTCCGTTGGAGTCACTGAAATGAGTTCGCCTACTCCTGCCTCGTGGCGGTCGATGGCCGTCTGGGCCGTCGCCATCGGGCTGCTGGCCCTGCTGCCCTTCATGCCCCAGCCGATCGGCAGCAGCTTCCACATGGAGCTCGGGGCCAAGATCCTGATCATGGCGATCTTCGCGTTGAGCCTGCAGCTGCTGGTGGGCTACACCGGGCTGGTGAGCCTGGGCCACGCGGCCTACTTCGGCGCGGCCGCCTACGCGGTGGCCCTGCTTGCGCCGCAGTCGGACGCCGGCAACGGGTGGCTGCTGCTGATCGCCGCGCTCGGCACGGCCACGCTGCTGGCGCTGGTCATCGGCGCGCTCGTGATGCGCACCAAGGGCGTGTACTTCATCATGGTCACGCTCGCCTTCGCGCAGCTCGTCTACTTCGTCGTGCACGACACCGAAGGCTTCGGTGGCAGCGACGGTACCTATATTTATTTCAAGCCGCGGTTCGACGTGTTCGGCCTCTCGCTGTTCGACCTCGAGCGAACCGAACACTTCTACTGGTTCTGCCTGGGCCTGATGGCGCTGACCGTGGCGGCACTCGGGCTGGTGCTGCGCTCGCGCCTGGGCCATGCGCTGGTCGGCATCAAGCACAACGAGCAGCGCATGCGCGCTGCCGGCTACGACACGGTGGCCTACAAGCTCGCCAGCTTCGTGATCGGCGGCCTGTTCGCCGGGCTCGCGGGCTTCCTGTACTCCATCCAGCATGGCTACGTGAACCCCGAGATCCTCTCGTGGCACCACTCGGGCAACGCGCTCCTGATGGTGATCCTCGGCGGCCTGGGCAGCCTGGCCGGCGCGGTCATCGGCGCGTTCTCCTTCGTGCTGCTGGCCGAGTGGTTCCAGGACCTGACGAAACATTGGCAGCTGCTGCTCGGCGGCTTCATCATCGCGTTGGTCGTGCTCCTGCCGCACGGCATCGCCGGCGGGCTCGCCAGCCTCTCGCGTCGCTGGAAGGCGCGCCGCCCGGCCCCGACCCCCGCGCCCGCGGCGCCCGAGGACCCACCCGCGCTGCCGCGCATGGAGGAGCGTCTGCCATGAACGGCTCCGCCTCTTTGCTCAGCGCGCAGGGACTGACCCGCGCCTTCGGTGCGCTCAAGGCCGTCGACAACGTCTCGCTCGATCTGCGGCAGGACCAGATCCATGCCGTGATCGGCACCAACGGCGCCGGCAAGTCCACGCTCATCAACCTGCTGTCGGGTGAATTTCCTCCCACCGCGGGCACCGTCACGCTGCTGGGGCAGGACGTCACGCACTGGTCGCAGCCACGGCGCGCCCGTGCGGGACTGGGCCGCAGCTACCAGCGCAACAACATCTTCCTGCCGCTGTCCGTGCGTGAGAACTGCCGGCTTGCCGCCCAGTCGCACCTGCAGCGTCCTTGGGCGGTGTGGGAGTCGGCCCAGATGTGCCGTGCAAGCGGCAGCCGGGCCGACGAAGCGATGGAGCGCGCGGGTCTGACCGCGGTGGCCGACAAGCCCGCCGCGGCGTTGTCGCATGGACAGAAGCGCCAGCTCGAGGTGGCGATGTGCCTGGCGACGCAGCCGCGGGTGCTGCTGCTCGACGAGCCGCTGGCCGGCATGGGCCCGGAGGAGTCCGAACGCATGCTGGCGCTGCTGCGCCGGCTGCGTGAAGGCCACGCCATCCTGCTCGTGGAGCACGACATGGACGCCGTCTTCGCGGTGGCCGACCGCATCACGGTGATGGTCAATGGCGCCGTGATCGCCAGCGGCAGCCCCGCCGAGGTGCGGGGCAACCGCGAGGTGCAGAACGCCTACCTGGGTGAACACGCATGACGCAGCACGCACGCCGCGGCGCCGCCGCCGACCTGCTGATCGAGGCCACGGGGCTGCATGCCTGGTACGGCAGCAGCCACATCCTGCACGCAGTGGACTTTCGCCTCGCCCGCGGCGAGACGCTGGGGCTGCTGGGGCGCAACGGCATGGGCAAGTCCACCCTGATCCGCACCCTGCTGGGCCACGTGCGCCAGCGCGAGGGCACGATCCGCGTGCAAGGCCGCGACCTCTCGCGCGGGCAGCCCTACGAGGTGGCCAAGCTTGGCATCGCCTACGTGCCCGAGGGGCGCGGCATCTTCCCCAACCTCACCGTCAGGGAGAACCTCGTGATGGCGGCCCGGCCAGGCCTGGCCGGCCAGTGCGACTGGACCTTCGAGCGCATCCTGCAGACCTTCCCGCGTCTGGCCGAACGCCTGGACCACCTCGGTTCGCAGCTGTCCGGTGGCGAGCAGCAGATGCTGTCGATCGGCCGCGCGCTGATGACCAATCCGGACGCCATCATCCTGGACGAGGCGACCGAGGGTCTGGCGCCGCTGATCGTGGCGGAGATCTGGCGGGTGATCGGCGAGATCCGCGCCTCGGGCCTGGCCTCGCTGGTGGTGGATCGCAACTATCGCACCGTGATGGCGCACTCCGACCGCCTGATGGTCCTGGAGAAGGGCCGGGTGGTGCTGGAAGGGCCGGCCGTGGAGCTTGCCGGGCGCCAGGCCGAGCTGGGCCGCTACCTCGGCGTGTGAGCCCGCCGGGCAAGGCCGTCGCTTGACGGGCCGGCTCCGCCGCCCACCGCCCATCCTCCCCCGGCCCGGCGCCGTTCGCGCCGGGCGTCCCAGGGAGGACCCTGACCACCCTGGGGACGACCCGTATAATCCAAAAGTTTTGCGCGGCCCGCGGCCGGTCGGCGGAAGCCGGCCTCTTCGGCCCACGCCCTCGAGTCATTCAGCCACCCACGATCCCGCAGTCGAGGATTGAGTCCATGAGCGACACGCCCCACACGCACGACGACCACGACGCCCCGCACGAGGGCCCGATCCGCACGCCCAAGCAGTTGATCCTGACGGTGGTGTTCGCGTTCCTGGTGCCCATCGTGGGCATCATCCTGCTGGTCACCTATGTGGCGGCCGACAAGAGGGCGGGCGCCGGCAGCGACGCGCTGACCGAAGAGGCCGTCCTGCGGCGCATCCAGCCGGTAGGCACGGTCGAGGTGAAGGATTTGTCCGATCCGGCGGCGCTGGCCACCGGTGAAGCCGTCTTCAATGCCCAGTGCGCCGCCTGCCACACCACGGGTGCGGCCGGCGCGCCCAAGCTGGGTGACAACGCCGCCTGGGCGCCGCGTCTGGGCCAGGGCTACGAAGCCTTGCTGAAGGCCGCGCTGCATGGCAAGGGTGCGATGGGCCCGCAAGGCGGTGGCGATTTCACCGACCTGGAGATCGGCCGCGCCGTCGTCTACATGGCCAACCAGTCGGGCGGCAAGCTGCCCGAACCCCAGGCCGCGCCGGCGCAGGCCGCGCAGGCGACCGAACCGGCGCCTGCCGACAACGCCGCCGCCCAACAGGCCGCCGCCGCGGTGGCCGCCGCCAACCAGGCGGCTGCGGCCCCGGCAGCGGCCGCGGGCGAGGCCAAGGCCGGCGCTGCGCCTGCGCTGTACCAGCAGGCTTGCGCCGTGTGCCACACCGCCGGCGTGGCAGGGGCCCCGAAGACGGGGGACAAGGCCGCCTGGGCTTCCCGCCTCGGGCAAGGGGTGGACGGCCTGACCGACAGCGCCATCAAGGGCAAGGGCGCGATGCCCCCGAAGGGCGGCGCGATGACCGCCAGCGACGCGGACATCCGCGCGGTGGTCGAGTACATGGTGAGCGCGGTCAAGTAAGCGATCCCGCTGCTCGCGAAAGGCCGGTCCGCGCGACCGGCCTTTTTCGTTCCTGCCATCACCTCACAGCCCGGACACGGGCGGCCGGCCTTGTATCGTTGCCTCCGGGGCTTGCGCCCCACCCCCCGTGGGGGTTGCGGCCCGGCTTCGGGCGGCCGTGCGCCGGGCCTCAGGCCACGGCGCCCGACGCCTGCGCCCGTTGCGGGCTCAACACGTAGCCGAAGCGGCCCGGGAAGTCCTCGAACCGCGCTTCCCGCACCTGCCAATCGCCCCGCTCGACCGCGAGCGAGGCCGCTTCCATGTCCAGCGTGTGGACCACGCCGAAGCCCAGGGGCGTTTCCAGGAACAGACGGCCATGCTCGTCCAGCCAGGCTGAGGTGGCGCTCGTCTGCGGGCCGGTGTGGGCCCAGACTTGCACCGCTCCGCCCGGTCCCGCGTCCAGCCGCCACACGAAGGGGGCGGCCTCGAGTTCGACGTACACCCGCTGCGGGCCGTTCTGGAAGTACCACTGGCCGTGCTCGTCCACCTCGTAGTTGCGGTGGATGAACTCCTTGAGCTTGTCGTGCGTGATGCGGCTGCCCTTGACCTGCGGGAAGGGACCCGCGGCCTGGATGCGGTCGTCGCGCATGTACCACTCGCCGCGAGCGTCCAGCGCCAGCCAGCCGTGGCAGGCCGGCACGTTGGGCCATTTCCTCAGTGCTGCCTTGACGATCTCGTCCATGCCGATCCCTGTGCGTTGTGCCTGTGGGGACGATGGTCGCTCAAAGACGCGGCCGCAGCCAGCCCATCACCTCTTGCGGCAGGGTCAAGACGTGGCCCGGCCAGCCGCCGGCCGGAAAGCCGACGTGCCCCCCGTGCGGCGGCTGCCACAGCGTCACGTGGTCGCCCACCTCGCCCGGGCGGGGAAGGCTTGCCGCCGGCACGAACGGGTCGTTGAGCGCGTTGAGCACCAACGCCGGCACGCGGATGCGGGCCAGGTGCGGCTTGCTGGAGGCGCGCGTCCAGTAGTCCTCGGTGTCGCGAAAACCGTGCAGCGGCGCGGTGAAGACGTTGTCGAACTCGTACAGATTGCGCGCGGCGAGCAGGCGCTCGCGGTCGAAGAGGCCCGGATGCTGCGCGAGCTTGCGCAGCGCCTTGGGCTTCATCGTGCGCAGGAACATCCGGGTGTAGACCAGGCGGTTGAAGCCGGTGCCGATCGCCGCGCCTCCGGCGGCCAGGTCCACCGGCGCGCTCACCGAGGCGACCGCCCGCACGATCCCCGCCGCCGCCTCGCCGGCCTCCTCGGCCCAACGCAGCAGGGCGTTGCCGCCCAGCGAGACGCCGATCGCCAGCAGCGGGCCCTGGTGCGCGACGCGCAGCCGGCGCAGGATCCAGTCGATCTCCTCGTAGTCGCCGGAATGATAGGCGCGCGCAGCGAGGTTGATCTCGCCCGAGCAACCGCGGAAATGGGGCACGACGTAGCGCCAGCCGGCCAAGCCAGCGGCGTGCGCGAACGCTTCGGCGTAGTGGCTGCGCGAGGAGCCTTCGAGGCCGTGGAAGAGGACCAGCAGCGGGCGGGTCGTCGAGGCATTGCCGTGGGCGGCGGTCGAGGCCACGCCGCGCGAGCCTGGCGTCCCCTCGGCGGGCCCGGGCGCCCCTGCGTCGACCAGCCAGTCCACGTCGATGAAGTCGCCGTCCGGGGTCGTCCAGCGTTCGCGGCGGTACAGCGGGCGCTGGCCCTCGAAGCGCCGCCCGAAGAGCGCCGGCCAGATGGTTTGCACGTTGCCGCCGAGCGCGCCGGCGCTGCGCATCCAGGACGGCGGAAGGTAGCTCTCCATGCGTGGCAGGGGCGGTTGCAGTCCCTAGTGCAGCATCGCAGGCAGGTCGGTGACGTCCTCGATGTCGCGGGACGTCCCGGGGCTGGCGTGGTGGCAGACCATGCGCCAGCCTTGCGGAGTCTTCATGTAGACGTTGGTCGCCAGCACGCGCGCCTCGCGCGGGCCGTCGGCCGTTTGCAACTGCACCACCTCGACCACGCTGTGCACCGCGCTCGACAAAGCCTGCACGCGGCGCACCCGTTGCGGCTCCGCGCGCACCGGGCCGGCGGCGAACATGGTCTCGAAGGTCGCGCGGATGGCGCCGGCTCCGACCAGCCTGGGGCCTCCCGGGTGCACGCAGACGATGTCCTCGTCGTCGGCCCACACCGCCATCAGTTTCTCGATGTCGCCCTGCTGCAATGCCTCGTAGAACTGGGCCTCGGTGTCGTCAGGCGAGGCGAGCATGGCGGCCGGTCGCTTGGGCATGGCGGGTCTTTCAGCGGAAGACGACCGTCTTGTGGCCGTTCATCAGCACCCGGTGCTCGACGTGCCAACGCACGGCCCGGGCCAGCACCACGCATTCCACGTCGCGGCCGACGGCGGTGAAGTCCTCCGGGCTGAGCGTGTGGTCCACGCGCTCGACGTCCTGCTCGATGATGGGCCCCTCGTCCAGGTCGGCCGTCACGTAGTGGGCGGTGGCGCCGATCAGCTTCACGCCGCGGTCGTGCGCCTGGTAGTAGGGCTTGGCGCCCTTGAAGCTGGGCAGGAAGCTGTGGTGGATGTTGATCGCGCGGCCCTTGAGGAAGTCGCAGAACTCGGGGCTGAGGATCTGCATGTAGCGCGCCAGCACGACCAGGTCGATGCCGTGCTCCGTCACCAACTGCTCGACCTGCTGCTCCTGCGCGCGCTTGACGTCCTTGGAGGCACCGGTGGGCAGCGGCAGGTGGTGGAAGGCGATGCCATAGCTGCGGGCCAGCTCGGCGAAGTCCGGGTGGTTGGAGACGATCGCGGGGATCTCGACCGGCAGCTGGCCCGAATGCCAGCGGAACAGCAGGTCGTTGAGGCAGTGGCCGTGCTTGCTGACCATGATGAGCAGCCGCGGCTTGCGCGCCAGCGAGTGGAACTGCGCCTGCATGCCGAACTGCTCGCGCACGTTGGAGAACAGCCGGTCCAGCGTGGCCGCATCGGCCAGGTGGGCCGGCGCCTCGAAGTGCACCCGCATGAAGAACAGGCCCGTGCCGCCCTCGCTCTGCACGTCGCCGAACTGCTGCGAGTCGATGATGTTGCAGCCGGCCTGGTAGAGCAGGCCCGAGACGGCGTAGACGATGCCCTTGGCATCGGGGCAGGACAGGGTCAGGACGAATTCGCGGGAGGTGTTCATGGGACGCTTTCGGACCCCGGGATTGTACGGAGGGCGTCCGCAGGCGGTGGAATGGCCGTGGAACGCTGGCCGCCGGGCTGGCGCCCCCCTCAAGGGGCAACGGCCCGACCGAGGACGGCCGGGCGCCTCGCCTTGCGCGTGCGCCGCACGTACACCCGCGCGCGATCAGGCGCGCGATCAGCGATCAGGACAGCCGCGTCCACTTGCCTTCGCTGCGCGAGGACTCCACGACCTTCTCGATGAAGCGCACGCCGCGTGCGCCGTCGTGGACGGTGGGAAAGCCCGGCTGTTCGGCCGCCGGCCGCTGGCCGTCGCGCTCGGCGCGGATCGCCTGCGCGACGCCGCGGTAGATGTTGGCGAAGGCCTCGAGGAAGGCTTCCGGGTGGCCGGAAGGCAGGCGTGCCGCCTCCCGGGCCGCGTCCGCCAGCCAGGGCGAGCCGCGCGTGAGCACCTGCCGGGGCGCGTCTATCGGGGCATGGACGAGCACGTTCGGCTCCTCCTGGCGCCAGAAGATCGAGCCGCGCGTACCGAAGACGCGCAGGCTCAGGTCGTTCTCGCAGCCGGCGGCGACCTGCGTCGCCATCAGCACGCCACGGGCGCCGTTCGCAAAGCGCAGCAGCACGTTGCCGTCGTCGTCGAGCCGGCGGCCCGGTACCAGGGCCGAGAGGTCGGCGCACAGCGCCTCGACGGCCAGGCCCGTGACCGTGGCCACCAGGTTCTCGGCATGCGAACCGATGTCGCCCATCGCGCCGGCCAGTCCGCTGCGCGCAGGGTCGGTGCGCCAGTCGGCCTGCTTGTTGCCCTGGCGCTCGACCTCGGTGGCGAGCCAGCCCTGGTTGTACTCGACCACCACCTTGCGGATCTCGCCCAGGGCGCCGCTGCGCACCATCTCGCGCGCCTGCCGCACCATGGGGTAGCCGGTGTAGTTGTAGGTCACGCCGAAGACGATGCCGCGCGCCTCGGTCAGGCGCACGAGCTCGTCCGCCTCGGCACTGGTGTGCGTCAGCGGCTTGTCGCAGACCACGTGGAAGCCCTCGGCCGCGAAGGCTTGCGCGACCGGGTAGTGGACGTGGTTGGGCGTGACGATGCAGACGAAGTCGATGCGCTCGTCGGCGGGGCGCTTGAGCTCGTCGTCGAGCAGATCCTCCCAACGGCCGTGGTTGCGGTCGTCGGGCAGGCCCAGGTCCCGGCCGGAGGCGCGGGCCTTGTCGGGGTCTGAGGACAGGGCCCCGGCCACCAGCTGCATCTGGCCGTCCAGGGCCATCGCGCGGCGGTGCACCGCTCCGATGAAGGCGTCGCGGCCTCCGCCGACCATGGCATAGCGCAAGGCTTTCATCGCATCGTCTCGAAGGCGGCGTCGAATGCCCGGTGGGCCGGCTTGAAGTCGAGCCGGCGGCAGAACGCCGCGCTTTCGGTCGCGCCGTGCACACGGTCCATGCGGCTGTCCTCCCACTCCACGCTGAGCGGGCCTTCGTAGCCGATGTCGTTGAGCGCGACGATGATGGACTCGAAGTCGACCATGCCGCGGCCCACGCTGCGGAAGTCCCAGTACCGGCGCGGGTCGCCGAAGCTCGTGTGCCCCCCGAAGACGCCGACCGTGCCGTCGCCCTTGCCCCACCAGACGTCCTTCATGTGCACATGGCGGATGCGGTCGGGGAAGGTACGCAGGAACTTCACGTAGTCCACACCTTGGTACGCGAGGTGGCTCGGATCGAAGTTGAAGCCGAAGCGGCGGTGCCCTCGTACCGCCTCGATGGCGCGCTGCGCGCTGGCGATGTCGAACGCGATCTCGGTCGGGTGCACCTCGAGCGCGAAGTCCACGTCGCAGGCCTCGAACACGTCGAGGATCGGCGTCCATCGCTGCGCGAAGTCGGCGTAGCCCTCATCCCAGTACGCCTGCGTCGTCGGCGGGAAGGCGTAGGTCGCATGCCAGATCGACGAGCCGGTGAAGCCGGTGACGCGCTGGACGCCGAAGCGCGCCGCGGCGCGGGCCGTGTCCTCCATCTCTCGCGCCGCGCGGCGGCGCACGCCCTCGGGGTCGCCGTCGCCCCAGACGTGCGCAGGCAAGATGGCGCGGTGGCGCTCGTCGATCCGGTCGCACACCGCCTGTCCCACCAGGTGGTTGCCGATCGCCAGGCACTGCAGCCCGTGCTGCTCGAGCAGCGCGCGCTTGCCCTGCACGTAGCTGTCGGAGGCCAGGGCCTCCTGCACGTTGAAGTGATCGCCCCAGCAGGCCAGTTCCAGGCCGTCGTAGCCCATGCTGCGGGCGAGCGGGGCGAGTTCGGCCAGCGGCAGGTCGGCCCACTGACCAGTGAAGAGCGTGACGGGACGCGGCATCTCAAACTCCTTGCACGAATGGCCACAGGTCTTGCATCCTCGCCCCCGCCCCCCGCCTGGCAAGCACCGTGGATCCGGCTTGACCGGACCGTCGGTGCTGCCACCCTCCGGGGCGGCGGCTACCGGGCCACGACGGGCCTTGTATCTTGTCTGCCCCCGGGGCTTGCGCCCCACCCCCCACGGGGGTTGCGGCCCGGCTTCGGGCGGCCGGGCGCCGGGCCTCAGAACGGCGAGTCGGGGAA
This sequence comes from Burkholderiaceae bacterium, assembly GCA_035559275.1. Classification (GTDB taxonomy): domain Bacteria; phylum Pseudomonadota; class Gammaproteobacteria; order Burkholderiales; family Burkholderiaceae_C; genus Caldimonas. The sequence continues at coordinate 17,038 of DATMBN010000072.1, read as the reverse complement.
GTAGAACTGCTTGGCGTTCTCCCGGGTGATCAGCACCGAGGGAATGATGGTCGTCGGCGGCAGCTTCTCGCCCTTCAGGCGCGCCTCGGCGGTCAGCTTGATCGCGTCGTACATGAACTTCGGCGAGTACGACACGTTCGCCTGGATCAGCGGATTGCTGCCGTCGATCAGCGTCTTGACCATGCCCTTGGCGCCGGCACCGCCGAACACCAGCTTGATGTCCTTGCGCTTGGCCTGCTCGATCGCGCGCAGCACGCCCACCGCCATGTCGTCGTCGGCGGCCCACACCGCGTCGATCTGCTTGAAGCGGGTGAGGTAGTCCTGCATCACCCGGAAGGCGTCGTCGCGGTTCCAGTTGGCGTGGCGGGCATCGAGCAGCTTGATGCCAGGGTAGTTCTTCATCACGCTGTTGAAGGCATCCATCCGCTCGTTGTCCAGCGTGGTGGGGATGCCGCGCAGCGCGACGACGTTGCCCTGCCCGCCCAGCGTCTTGGCGATGTATTCGGCCGCCACCTTGCCGAAGGCGGTGTTGTCGCCGGCCACATAGGCGTCCTGCGCACTGGTGTCCGTCAGGCCCCGGTCCACCACGGTCACGTAGACGCCCTTGTTCTTCACCTGCGCGACCGGCTGCGTGAGCGCCGCCGACTCGAACGGGAAGATCACCAGCGCATTGATCTTGTTGACGGTCACCAGGTCCTGCAGCTGGTTGGCCTGCTCCGGCGCGCCACTGGCGGTCTTGACAATGACCTGCAGGTTCGGGTGCTGCTTCTCGAGCTCCTTCTTCGCCTGGTTCGCCCACCAGACGATGCCCGCGGTGAAGCTGTGTGTCGCGGCCGGGATGGCGACGCCCAGCGTCACCTTGTTTTGCGCCGCGGCGGGCGCGGCGGCAACAGCCGCGAAGGCGGCCATCCCCAGGGCCAGCATGCGCTTGACGAGTCTCATGGTCTGTCTCCTTGGTCGTTGGTGGAAGGTGCTGCAGCGTGCTGCTCGGTTCAACGCCGCCCGCGCTGCAGGAAGGCGACGAGAATGATGGCGAAGCCCTGCACCGCGGCGTTCAGATAGACGCTGATGAGGCTGGTGAGGTTGAGGATGTTGCTGATGACCGACAGCAGCACGGCGCCGATCACCGTGCCGGTGATGCTGCCGGAGCCACCCTTGAGCGCGGTCCCGCCGACGATGACCGCGGCGATGGCCTCCAGCTCCCACAGCAGGCCCGTGGTCGGCGACGCGGAGCCCAGGCGGGGCACGTACAGCAGCGTCGCGATGCCCACGCACACGCCGAGCAGGATGTAGGTGAGGATCTTGATCCGGTCCACGTCGACGGCGGCGTAGCGCGCCACCTGTTCGTTCGAGCCGATCGCCTGCACATAGCGGCCGTAGGCGGTGCGGTTGAGCACCAGCGCGCCCGCCAGGGCCACCGCGAGGAAGATCCACACCGGGATCGGCACTGCGAGCACCGCGCCGTAGTACACCGGGCTGTAGGTGTCGGACAGGGCCGCGTCGAGCGTGATGGCCCCGCCGTCCGAGAAGTACGTGAGGTAGGCGCGGAAGATGCCGAGCGTGCCCAGCGTGACGATGAAGGGCTCGATGCGGCCCTTGGTGATGAGCAGGCCGTGGGCGAGCCCGAAGAGCGCCCCCAGCAGGACGGCGAAGGCCATGCCCAGGGCCACCACCAGCACCGGCGATTCGATGCGCGGCGCCAGGCCGTTCATCAGCAGGATCATGCAGCCGGCGATCAGCGCGGCCATCGAGCCGACCGACAGGTCGATGCCGCCCGAGATGATCACGAAGCACATGCCTACCGCGATGATGCCGATGAAGGCCGTGCGCGTGAGCACGTTCATCCAGTTGTCGACGGTGGCGAAGTTCTCGTTGAGCAGGGTGCCGGCGACGCAGAGCAGCACCAGGCCGAGGAAGGGGCCCAGGGCGTGCAGCCGCTGCAGCAGACGCCAGCCGCCTTGCCAGGCGAGTTTGGGATCAGCGAGTGCCGGTGGCATGGGCGATCAACTCCTCTTCGGTCAGTTGCCCGGCATCCAGCACGGCCCGCAGCCGGCCCGCGCGCATCACCGCGACGCGATGGCACAGGCCGATCAGCTCGATCAGCTCGGACGAGATCACGATCACCGCCCGGCCTTCACGGGCCAGCCGCTGGATCAGGAAATAGATGTCGCGCTTGGCGCCCACGTCCACGCCGCGGGTCGGCTCGTCCAGCACGATCACGCGCGGGTCGGGATGCAGCATCTTGGCCAGCGCGAGCTTCTGCTGGTTACCCCCAGACAGCGACGCGGCGCGCACGTCCAGGTCGCCGGCGCGGATGCCGAAGTCCTTGGCCGCACGGCCCAGCGCCTCGCGTTCGGCGCGCGGGTCCAGCCAGGGCCGCGCGTAGCGCTCCAGCGCCATCAGGGTCAGGTTCTCCTTCAGCCCCAGGTGCACGTGCAGGCCCTTGCCCTTGCGGTCCTCGCTCAGGTACGTGAGGCCCTGCGCGGCCGCCTCGCGGGGCGAGCGCCAGCGGGCGGCGCGGCCGGCCAGCTCGATGGCGCCGGCGCTGCTGGGGCGAAGCCCGATCAGCCCCTCGAAGAGCTCGGTGCGGCCGGCGCCCACGAGTCCGGCGAAACCGAGGATCTCCCCGGACCGCACCTCGAAGCTGACGTCCTCCGCCCAGCCAGGCACAGTGACGCCCTGGACGCGCAGCAGTGCGTCGCCGGCCTGCGGGGCCGCCTCGCGCGGCGGGAACATGTCCGAGATCTCGCGACCGACCATCAGGTTGGCCATCTGGTGGCGCGTGACGCCCGCCGTCTCGGTGCGCGTGACGAAGCGGCCGTCGCGCATCACGACGATCTCGTCGGTGATGCGCTCGACCTCGTCCAGCTTGTGCGAGATGTAGACGATGGTGGTGCCCTGGCGCTTGAGCCTGGCCACCAGCTCGAACAGCCGCTGCGTCTCGCTGGGCGTGAGCGTCGCGGTGGGCTCGTCCATGATGAGGACGCGGGCCTTGCGAGACAGCGCCTTGGCGATCTCCACCAGCTGCTTCTCGGCGACGATGAGCTGTCGCACCGGCGTGTCCGGATCGGCGTTCAGGCCCACCTCGCGCAGCAAGCCGCGCGTTTCCTCGCGCATCGCGCGGTCGTCCAGCAGCCAGCCGCGCTTTCGCTCGTGGCCGAGGAAGATGTTCTGCGCGATCGACAGGTGCTCGGCGAGGTTGAACTCCTGGTGGATCAGCACGATGCCGCGTGACTCGGCCTCGCGCGGGCCGCCGAAGTGCACCGGCTCGCCGCCGAGACGCACCCGGCCTTCGGTGGCCGTCTCGTAGCCGGCCAGGATCTTCATCAACGTGGACTTGCCGGCGCCGTTCTCGCCCAGCAGCCCGTAGACGCGGCCCGGCGCGAGCGCAAAGCTCACGCCGTGCAGCACGCGCACGCTGCCGAAGTCCTTGACCACGCCGTCGAAGTCGATGCGCAGGCTCATGGACCGACCTCCGCGCGCGCGGCCCATCTCGGCGCCGCCGCTGGCGCGGCTTTCGTGGCCGCAGGCGTGCCTTCGACCGCTCCGCGGTGGCGCAGCGTCTCCTGGAAAGCGAGGGCGCCGGCGCCGATCACGCCCACCCGCTCGCCCAGCGGCGCGTATTCGATGTGCAGGTGGCGCGTGGACAGCGCGAGCGAACGGTGATAGACGCTTTGCCGGATCGACGCCAGGTACAGCGGGCCGATGCGCGCCAACCCGCCGCCGATGAACACGTGCGACGGGTTGAAGAAGTTGACCAGGGAGGCCAGCATGCGTCCGATCAACTGGCCGCTGCGCTGGATGATGGCGTTGGCCGCGACGTCGCCGGCGCGGCTGGCCTGGGCCACGTCCTCGGGCGTCAGGTGGCCGCGCTCGTGCAGCCACTGCGCCAGCACCGGGCTCTCGCCGGCGCGCGCCGCCTCGACCGCCATGCGCGAGAGCGCCGGCCCGGCGGCCATCGCCTCGACGCAGCCCACGTTGCCGCAGTGACAGGTCGGCCCCTCGTAGTCGACGCAGATGTGCCCGACGTCGCCCGCCGAGCCGTCGGTGCCGCGATAGACCTCGCCATGGCAGACGATGCCACAGCCGATGCCGGTGCCGGCCTTGATGACGAGGAAGTTGGGCAGCTGACGCTCCAGCCGCCACAGCTCGCCCAGGGCCATCAGGTTGACGTCGTTGTCGATGAAGGCCGGGGCGTCGTAGTCCTCGCGCAAGTATTCGCGGATCGAGAACCCCTCCCACCCGGGCATCAGCGGCGGGTTCACCAGCAGGCCGCTGTGGAACTCCACGGGGCCCGGCACGCCCATGCCGATGCCCAGCACCTGCCGCGGCGTGGCGCCGCAGCGGCGCAGCAGCTCGCGCAGCACCTGCCGGATCCGGGCGACGATCACACCGGGCCCGGCGCGCACGTCGGCAGCCTCCGCGTGGTGCGCGAGCATCGCGAGGTCCGGCGCCATCACCGCCACATCGAGGCTGGTCGCGCCCAGGTCGATGCCCACCAGCACCCCCAGCCCGTGCGCCAGGCGCAGCGTCTCGGGCCGGCGGCCGCCGGTCGAGTCCTGCAGCCCGGTCTCCTCGACCAGGCCGCGCTCGACCAGCGCGGCGATCGCCGCGTTGGCCTTGCTCTTGGAGAAGCCTGCCCGCCGGGCAAGCTCATGGCGCGACGCCCCCCGGGACCAGAACACGGTCTCCAGCAGCGACAGTTCGGCGTCCGCCAGGTCGTTCCACTCGATCACGTCGTCTCCTCGCGCCCCGGCCGTCTGCCGCGCCGGTGGGCAGAATGGATGCTAGAAAGCCGACTTCGGCGGCTCAAGACCGATCTTCGACCGGAATCTGGCCGAAGTGCCGTGAGCGAGTGTGTAAGGGTGGGGCAGGGGTGTCAGGCCGAGGAAAACCCTGAGCAGCCGGGCGCGACGATCACGCGCCCGATGCGCGCAGCTTGCCGCGCACCAGGTCGATGTGCTGGCGCAGCGCGTACAGCTCGTCGGCGTACGACAGCGGCAGGCTGATGCGCGCCGCCCGGGCCTCGACATCGTCGAGTTCGGCCAGCAGCCGTCCCCGGTCGGCATCCGGGCGTTCCAGGGCCTGCTCGATCTCGCGCAGGCGCGCGTACCAGCGGAACACCCGCGAGCGCACGCGGAACTCGTACAGCGGCGGCACCAGGCGCGACAGCGGGATCAGCACCGCGATGATGGACACCAGCGCCACCCACATGCGGTCGACCAGGTTGGAGACCCAGAAGGGCAGGTAGCGCTGTAACCACGGCGCGCCGCTTCTGAGGAAGCGGGCTGCCTCGGGCGCGATGGGCACGTCGGTACCGCGGGCGTTGGGGAAATCGCCCGCCCGCGCGAACCAGCCGGGCTGGCCGTGGATGCGCGTGGCCGCCTGCATCAGCAACTGCACCAGGGCCGGATGTAGGTCCTCGCGCGCCATCAGCGTGGCGGTGGGCGCGATCAGGTCGATGTCGTCGTCGGGCAGGTCGCGGGCCAGGTCCACGACGCCGCGCGGCAGCGTCACGGCGGTCAGGTAGGGCAGCTTGCGCGAGTACGCCTCGGCATGGGAGAAGCTGAAGAGCGCGATGCCCGGCGTCTGCAGCAGCATCTGGATCAGCGGAGACTCGGGGGCGGAGACGAACACCATGGCGTCGAGCCGGCCTTCCAGCAGTTCGACCACCGCCGGCGTGTTGGCCAGGTGGGCCAGCTTCACGTCGCCGGGCTCCAGGGCGTTGAGTTCGAGGAGTTTCTCGGCCAGCACCTTGACGCCGCTGCCCTGCGCGCCCGCGTTGAGCCGCCATCCCTTCAGCTGCGTGATCGACTCCAGCCGCGGCTGGCGCAGCAGGCGCTTGGCGCTGTCGGTGCGGTAGAAGAGCCACACGGGCTCGTAGAAGAGGCTGCCCAGCGAGCGGAAGTCGGGGTCGGTCTCTTCCTCCTCGCCCGGCGGTCGCTGCCAGGTGCCGCCCTGCACGAACGCGACATCCACGTCGCCACGCTCGATCGACTGCAGGTTCTCGGCGGAGCCGGCCGAGCCGCGCAGCTCGACCTCGATGCCGTAGGCGGCGAGCGCCTCCCGGTAGCGCCGCCCCAGCACCTCGTAGGCGCTGTTCTCGGGGCCCGTGGCCATCACCAGCCGCTGCGGCGGATTGGGGTCCAGCAGCCAGTAGGCGCCGGCCAGCAGCAGCGCTCCCAGCAGCACGAAGGGCGCCGCGGCCGGGATCAGGTCGCGCAGCGCCAGCAGCGCCAGGCGCAGCCGGGAAAAGCTCATCGCAAGCCGCACCTGCCGCCGCGCGCGGACGCCGTCGTGCTCAATGGGCGTGCAGCTTCTCGCCGGCCTTCAGACGATAGACCGTGCCGCAGTAGGGGCAGCGGGCCTCGCCTTCGGCCGTGACCTGCAGGAAGACGCGCGGATGATTGCTCCACAGCGGCATCCGCGGGTTGGGGCAGAAGACTGCCCCGTGGCCCTGCAGGTCCGCCGCCGTCACCTCGACCACCGAACGCACGAAGGGATTGCCGGCTTGCTTGTCGTTGTCGCTCATTGCCATGCTCCTTGCGTCGCCGCCGGGTTCAGACGCGGCTCAGCCACTCGGCGTACTTGGGGTTGCGGCCGTTGACGATGTCGAAGAAGGCCGACTGGATCTTCTCGGTCACCGGCCCGCGCGAACCGCTGCCGATCTCGATGCGGTCCAGTTCGCGGATCGGCGTGACCTCGGCGGCGGTGCCCGTGAAGAAGGCCTCGTCGGCGATGTAGACCTCGTCGCGGGTGATGCGCTTTTCGACGATCTTGAGGCCCAGATCCGCGCAGATCGCGAAGATGGTGTTGCGGGTGATGCCGTTGAGCGCGCCGGCCGACAGGTCCGGCGTGTAGACCACGCCGTTCTTGACGATGAAGAGGTTCTCGCCGGCGCCTTCCGAGACGAAGCCCGAGGCGTCCAGCAGCAGCGCCTCGTCGTAGCCGTCGTCGGTGGCTTCCATGTTGGCCAGGATGGAGTTGGTGTAGTTGGACACCGTCTTGGCCTGGGTCATCGTGATGTTGACGTGGTGGCGCGTGTAGCTGGAGGTCTTGACGCGGATGCCACGCTTGAGGCCTTCCTCGCCGAGGTAGGCGCCCCAGGCCCACGCCGCGATCATCAGGTGGATGCGGTTGCCCTTCGGGCTCACGCCCAGCTTCTCGGAGCCGATCCAGGTCAGCGGCCGGATGTAGCAGCTTTCCAGCTTGTTCGCGCGCACGACCTCCTTCTGCGCCTCCATCACCTGCTCCAGCGAGTAGGGGATCTTCATGCGCAGGATCTTGGCGCTGTTGAACAGGCGCTCGGTGTGCTCGCGCAGGCGGAAGATCGCGGTGCCCTCGGCGGTCTTGTACGCCCGGACGCCCTCGAACGCGCCGCAGCCGTAGTGCAGCGTGTGGGTGAGCACGTGGATCTTGGCTTCGCGCCAGTCCACCAGCTCGCCGTCCAACCAGATCTTTCCGTCGCGATCTTCCATCGACATGATGGCTCCTGCTGTAGGTACGAGAAGCCCTCGATTTTACGGTTGCGCCGCGCGGCGGTCCGGGAACGGCGTCAGGGCGCCGGCCGGGCCGTCGTCGCTGCGAACGCGGTTCGTTTCGGTCCGCACCGAAGCATCCGCGCCACACGCGCGCCTACGATGGCTCCACCACCACCCGAGGAGCCGCCATGAACGTCACCTGCTTCATCCGCTACGAGATCGATCCGTTCCAGAAGGAGGCCTTCCGCGAGTACGCGCGCGCCTGGGGCCGCATCATCCCACGCTGTGGCGGCCACCTGCTGGGCTACTTCCTGCCGCACGAAGGCTCCAATGTCGAGGCCTGGGGGCTGATCGCCTTCGACAGCCTCGCCGCCTACGAGGCGTACCGGGCGCGGCTGAAGGAGGACCCGGAAGGCCGGGCCAACTTCGAGTTCGCGCAGCGCGGGCGCTTCATCCTGCGCGAGGAGCGGCGCTTCCTCGAGGGGGTGCCGGAAACCTGGCAGCGGCCGGCCCCGGCCCCCGCCCGCCAGGAGGCGCGGCCGTGATCGCGGTGATCTTCGAGGTCCTGCCGCAGGACGGGCGGGCCGACGACTACTTCGCGATCGCCGGGCACCTGAAGCCGCTGCTGGAGCAGGTCGACGGCTTCATCTCGGTCGAGCGCTTCGAGAGCCTGGCCACCCCGGGCAAGTTCCTCTCGCTCAGCTTCTGGCGCGACGAGGCGGCGGTGCGGCGCTGGCGCGACCAGGCGCCGCACCGGACCGCGCAGCAGGCCGGGCGCGAGCGCGTGTTCCGCGACTACCGGCTGCGCGTGGCGCGGGTCGTGCGCGACTACGGCATGTACGAACGCGCCGAAGTGCCGGATGATTCGCAGGCCGTCCACCCGCCCTTGCCGGGGCCGTCCTCGCCACCACGATGAAGCGCGTCGCCTCGCCCGCTCCCGCCGTCCATGAGCCGCGCCTGGCCCGCATCGCGGCGCAGATCGCCGAGCCGGCCCGCGCGCGCATGCTGGCCTACCTGATGGGCGGGGACTACGCCAGCGCCGGTGAACTGGCCCGGGCGGCGTCGGTCGCCGCGTCGACCGCCAGCGAGCACTTGGCGCGGCTGCAGGCCGAGGGGCTGGTCGTGGTGCATGCACGCGGGCGGCACCGCTACTTTCGCCTGGCCGACGCCGACGTCGCCCGCCTGCTGGAGGCGCTGGCCCTGGTCGCCGAGCGCGATGCGCACGCGCGCAACTGGGCCAGCCCCGCGCGGCAGCGCTTGCGCTGTGCGCGCAGCTGCTATGGGCACCTGGCCGGCGTGCTGGGCGTGCGCCTGCTGGAAGCCATGCTGGACCGCGGCTGGCTGCATTCAGTCACGGGCGGCTATGCCCTCACGCGCTCGGGCGCCGGGTGGTTGCGCGAGCTGGGCCTGCAGGACGCGGACATCGCCGCGCTCGAGAGCGGGCGCGCGGGCTACCCGTGCATGGACTGGTCGGAGCGGCGCGACCACCTGGCCGGGCCGCTCGCCAACCGCCTGCTCGCGCATCTCCTCGGACAGGGATGGTTGCGACGGCGCGCGGGCGAGCGTTCGCTGGAACTCACGCCTCCCGGCCGGCAGGCGCTCGGGCGGTGGGTAGGGCTGGACCTGGACAGCGCGGCGTGAGGCCCGGCGCCCGGCCGTCCGAAGCCGGGTCGCAACCCCCGCGGGGGGTGGGGCGCAAGCCCCGGGGGCAAAGATACAAGGCGTCCTGCTGCCGGCGGGCCGGCACCCCGGGACCTCATCCGGCAGGTGGCTGTGGCCAGGGTCGCTGGGCCGGGCGCATGCGCTCCCAGGCCCGTGCCATCTGCAGCACGCCCAGGTCGTCGAAGCGCCGGCCCGCGATCTGCAGGCCGATGGGCAGTCCCTGCGACGTGTAGCCGCAGTTGACCGAGGCGGCCGGCTGCTCGCTCATGTTGTATGCCAGCGTGAAGGCGATGTGGTCGAAGGGCCGCGTCACGTCGTTGGTCGGACAGGGCAGCTCGGCGTCGAAGGCGGGCATCGGCGCGGTCGGCGAGAGCACGTAGTCGTAGGGCTGGGTGGCGGCCACCGTGGCGGCGCGCAGCGCGAGCGTCTGCGCATAGGCCTCGTACAGGTCCTCGCCGCTCCAGCCGCCCCCGCCCTCGGCCCAGGCGCGGATGAAGGGCAGGATCCTCGCCCGCCGCTCGTCGCTCAGCTTGCGCATCTCCACCCAGAAGCGCGTGCGCCAGAAGCGGTCGATGCCTTCGATCACCGAGCGGTCGGCCCAGGGCACCAGCGGTTCGACGATGGCGCCGGCCGCCTCGAAGGCACGCGCGGCGGCGACGACGGCCTGGCGCACCTCGGGCTGCACCGGCGTGCCCCAGCCGGCGTCCAGCAGCAGACCCATCCGCAGGCCCCGCACGTCGCGGTCCAGTCGCCGCCAGTCGATCGGCTCGTAGGGCAGGCTCATGTGGTCGCGCGCGTCGGGCCGCGTCAGCGGCCCCATCATCAGCGCCGCGTCTTCCACGGTCCGCGTCATCGGTCCGGCGACCCGCGCGGGGTAGGGCGGGTCGATGGGGACGCGGCCGAGGCTGGGCTTGAGCGTGAAGATGCCGCACCAGCCGGCTGGCAGCCGCACCGAGCCGCCGATGTCGGTGCCCAGGTGCAGGGGCCCGTAACCGGCCGCGACCCCCGCCCCCGCGCCGGAGGACGAGCCGCCCGGGTTCTTCGTCAGGTCCCAGGGGTTGCGCGTGAGCGGGTGGAAGCTCGACAGCCCCGAGGACAGCATGCCGTAGTCCGGCATCGTCGTCTTGCCGAGCAAGACACAGCCCGCCTCGCGCAGCCGGGCGGCCGGCGGCGCGTCCTCGGCGGCGGGCGCGAGTTCGGTCGCCGCGGTGCCCAGCGGCACCGGCACACCGCGGGTGGCGATGTTCTCCTTGATCATCACCGGCACGCCTTCCAGCGCGCGGGCCTGCCCGCTTCGCCAGCGCGCCTCGGACTCGCGCGCCATCGCGAGCGCCCCTTCGGGGTCGAAGGCATAGGTGGCCTTCAGGTGGGGCTCCCAAGCCTCGACGTGGGCGATGACGGCGCGCGCGACCTCGAGGGGTGAGGCGTCGCCGCGCGCATAGAGCGCGAGCAGCTCGGCGGCGCTGGCCTGGTGCAGGCCGGCGGGGGAGGGGAGGGTGCTTCGATCGGTCATGCGCATGGCCCTTGGTCGCGGCTCACTGCCAGGCCACGACGCTCATGTCGTTGGCGAAGATGGGCGAGCTGCTCCACAGGCCCTTGAGCCGCTTGTTGGACACCATGATCTGCGGCAGCTGGAACATGAAGACGTTCACCGCGTCCTGCGCCAGCATGCGCTGCGCCTCGCCGATCAGGCGCGCGCGCTCCTTCGGGTTGATCGCCGCGTTGAACCGGCCCATGAGGTCCCGGAAGGCCGCCGAGTCGTAGCCGAAGTAGTACTGGGGGTTGGCGTAGATCATGATGTCCAGCGGCTCGACGTGGCTGACGATGGTCAGGTCGAAATTGCCCTTGAACGCACCGGACAGCCACTGCGCCCACTCGACGTTCTCGATGCGCGCCTGGATGCCGACCTTGGCGAGCTGGGCGGCGACGATCTCGCCGCCGCGCCGCGCATAGGCCGGCGGGGGCAGCGTGAGCGTGACCGCCAGCGGGGTCGTCACGCCCGCTTCCTTGAGCAGCGCGCGGGCGCGTTCGGGGTTGTAGGGGTAGGTGCCCGTCAGGTCGATGTAGCCCGCGTCGCTGGGCACCATGTGACTGCCGATCGGCGTGCCGAAGCCGTCCATCGCGCCGTCGATCACCGCCTTGCGGTCGATCGCGTGGGCCAGCGCGCGGCGCACGCGCACGTCGTCGAAGGGCTTGCGCTTGTGGTTGATCGCGACGATGGTCTTGCCCTCGGTGCCCCCCACCGCCACGGTGAAGCGCGGATCACTGCGCAACTGCGGCACGCTCTCGGTCGCCTGGAAGCGTGGGATGGCGTCGACATCACCGGCCAGCAGGGCCGCGGCCTGCGCCGCCGGGTCGTTGATGAAGCGGAACACCACCTTGTTGAGCTTGATCGCCGCGGCGTTGCGGTAGCCGTCCCACTTGGCGAGCGTCACAGACGACCCCTTGGCCCAGGACTCGAACCTGAAGGGCCCGGTGCCCACGGGCCGGGTCGCGGTCGTGGCCGCACTCTTGGGATCGAGGATGACCGCGGTGTTCTCGCCCATGCGGAACAGGAAGGTGCCGTCGGGCTGGTTGAGCGTCAGGATGACCGTGTGCGGATCGGGCGTGTCGATGCGGGCGATGTTGTCGAACACGCCCTTCTTGGCCTTGTTGGTCGAGCCCTCGGCCTTGGCACGCTCGAAGCTGAACTTCACGTCCGAGGCGTCGAAGGCCTCGCCGTCGTGGAACCTGACGCCGCGGCGCAGCTTGAAGGTGTAGCTGCGCCCGTCGGGCTCGACGCTCCAGCTCTCGGCCAGCAGCGGCACGACCGTGCCGTCCATCTGGATCTTGGTGAGGCCCTCCAGCACGTTGTAGTGCACGATCTCGCCGATCGCGGCCGCCGCACCCGTGGTCGGGTCCAGCCCGGGGGGTTCCAGCGTCATCCCGATGACGGCGGTCGACCTGCCGGCAGCCTGCCCCCAGGCGGCCGAGGCGATGGTCGCTGCGGCCAGCCCCGCAGCCCAACGCTGGGTCAGCTTCATCTCGTGCTCCGTGGTGTGTGCGGACCTCGCGAATTCCACCACGTTTTTGCGCTCGCGGCACGGGGGGTGGCGACTCGGTTGGGCCGCCCGGTGTGCGCGAGGGCGGTGCCGGCCGGCACCGCATCGGCGCCGCGCAGCACCGTGACGAACAGCGGCAGCAGATGGCGGTTGCCGTATTCGCTCAGGTGATCGTCGTCGAAATACAGCGGCCGGCCTGCGTCCACCGCACGGCACAGCGAGCCGTCGCACAGCGCTTGTGTCGGATCGACGAGGCGCACGCCGCAGGCGGCCTGCGCGGCCTGCAGCGCCTGCCATGCGGCCCGGTGCTTGCGGTCGTAGTCCTCCCGTGGCAACCCATAGTCGGCCCGCTCGCGACCCAGCATCAGGTCGGTGGCGACGGTGCGCGGCACGTCGTAGGGCATCTCCGGGATCGGCGCCAGCACGTGGAGCTGCCCGTGCCGTGCATAGCGACAGATGCCGCTGACCATCCGCTCGCGGTACAGGGCCTCGCGCTCGGCGGGCGGCAGCCGGTCGAGCGCGCTGCGGCCGTCGAGGGAGACGAGGTGGGGGCGGTCGTAGAGGTAGTTGGACCAGCGCCCGACCAGCACGATGGTCAGGTCCGAGCGCTCCTGCAGCCATCGGTCCACCCCGGCATAGAAGCGGCGGCAGTCCGACTCCAGCCCGCGTTCCCACGACATGCCCAGCACCGGGGGGCAGGAGGTCGCGGCGAAGAAGCGGCCGCCAATGCCCTTCTCCGACAGCGCCTGGTCCATCGCGCCGAGCAGGGAAGCGGCGTGGCTGTCGCCGATCATCACGACCCGCTCGGGTTGTCCGGCGGCGCCGACACGGCAGCCGTCCACCCGACCGAAGGTCCAGCCGGTCAGCAGGCACTCGGGCGATCGCGGATTGCGGTTGCGGGCCTCGGCCGCGGCCACCACCACCTCGTGCGGCACGCGCTGCGGCACGCCCTGGGCCCACAGCACCACCGCCGCCAGTCCGGCGACGCACGCGGTCACCAGGCCATGCACCAGCACGCCCTGCGGCGCACGCAACGCGCGCAGGGCACGGCGTGTGGGCACCTCCACCCAGCGATAGGACAGCGCGCCCAGCACAAGGGACAGCACCGTGGCCGGCAGCGGCCACCACGGCGCCTCGGCGAGGCCGAAGTAGCGCGCCGCGACCGCGACCGGCCAGTGCCAGAGGTAAATGGAGTACGAGGCGGTGCCGATCCACTGGATCCACGGGTGTGCGGTCGCCACCGCCTCCTGCCGCTGGGCGAGCAGCACCAGCGCGGCGCCGGCGACCGGCACGCAGGCCCATGCGCCCGGCCAGGCCAGCCCGGGGTGGAACAGCACGACGGTCGCCGCGATCGCCGCCAGCCCGAGCGCGTAGCACCCGCGCGCCGTGGCCGGCGTGAGCCTGACGCGGCGTTGAACCAGGAAGACGACGCCGCCCGCAAGCATTTCCCATGCGCGCGTGGGCAGCAGGTAGAACGCGTGGGTCGGGCGCCAGGGCGTGGCCGCGATCGACAGCAGCAGCGAGATCCCGAGTCCCAGTAGCACGAGGGCGAGCAGGCGGGCGGGCGTGCCCCCGACCCAGCGCCGCCAGAGCACCAGCGCGATGGGCAGCAGCAGGTAGAACTGCCACTCGACCGACAGCGACCAGGTGTGCAGCAGCCACTTCTCGTGCGAGGCCGTATCGAAGTAGCCCGATTCCAGCGCGTACGTGACGTTGGAGAGGAAGACCATCGACGAGGCCGCATGCTGACCCAGACGCTGGTAGTCCACCGGTGTCAGCCAGAACCAGCCCAGCGCGAGCACCGCCGCGCACAGCACCGCGAGCGCGGGAACGATGCGGGCGGCGCGCGCCAGGTAGAAGCCCAGCAGCGAGAACCGGCCCGCCTCGAGCTGCGAGACGATGATGCCGGTCATCAGGAAGCCGGAGATGACGAAGAACACGTCCACCCCGACGAAACCGCCGCCGAAGCCCGGTACGCCGAAGTGGTAGAGCACGACCGCCGCCACCGCGTAGGCGCGCAGGCCGTTGATGTCCGGTCGGAAATCGATCGAAGCTGCCATCCCTGTCCTTGTGGTCGTGAGCCGTGCGGCGCGCCGCAGGCCGTGCCGGGGTCGCGCCCGGCGCGGAAGGGCACATTCAAGCGTGGGCCGCCACCGGCCTGTAAGCAAGGGTGCGGCGCGGGACGGCTGCACGGGACAGTGGAAACGGCAACACGAGCGAAGTCGTGCACGGAGTGCCGGCGCCGGCTGTGGACTACAACTGGTTGCCATTCGGCGGCGTATCCCCCGCACTCGCGGGAATGCCGCCCGCGCTCTTTGCGACGCCGCCGCGAGGCAGGAGGGGCTCAGGCGGCCGCGGCCAGCAGTGCGCGGGTGTAGGGATCCGCGGGCGTGGCCAGCACCGCTTGCGCGGGCCCTTGCTCCACCACCCGCCCTTCGCGCAGCACCACGATCTCGTCGCACAGGTATTCGACCACCGCGAGGTCGTGGCTGATGAAGAGGTAGGTCACCCCGAACTGCGCCTGCAGGTCGCGCATGAGGTTGAGCACCTGCGCCTGCACCGACACGTCCAGCGCGCTCGCCGGTTCATCGGCCACGATCAACGCGGGCCGGGTCACGAGTGCCCGGGCGATCGCGATGCGCTGGCGCTGGCCGCCGGAGAACTCGTGCGGGTACTTGGCCGCGTCGGCGGCGCGCAGGCCGACGGCCTCCAACGCCTCCGCCACGCGTCGCTCACGCTCGTCGCGGCCCACTTCGCGACGCACCGACAACGGCTCGGCCACGATGCGGCCCACGCGCTGGCGCGGGTCCAAGGAGGCGTACGGGTCCTGGAACACCATCTGCAGCTCGCGGCGCGCCTGGCGCAGCGCGGCCGGCGCCAGCCGGTGCAGGTCCTGCCCGCGCCAGCGCACCTGGCCGCCGCTGGGCGACTCCAGCGCCATCACCAGACGCGCGAGCGTGGACTTGCCCGAGCCCGATTCGCCCACCACCCCCACGCTGCGGCCGGCCTCCACGGTGAAGCTCACGTCCAGCAGCGCGGTGACGACCGGCGCCGGCCGCCACAACGAGGTGCGGGGCAGGCGGTAGCGCTTGGTGAGGCGGTCCACTTCGAGCAAGGCCATGGACAGCAGCTTAACGGATGGTCACGGCACTGCCACACTGCGCCGGTAGCGTGTCTGCGCCGCGCCCGTGCGCCGGAAACCGCACCGTGCGACGGCTACATCCGACAACCGTCAGTGGAGGACGACCGATGCGCCATCCCATTCTTGCCCGTTGGGCCGCCAGCCTGGCCTGCCTGGCCGCGGCAACCGCTTGCGCCACCCCCTTCGATGCAGCCGGCCGCGGTGGCCAGGGCCATGGACCGCGCGGTGATACGCCGCATGCCCAGCTCGGCCCGCGCCCCTTCTTCCTGGTGGACGACATGAGCGAGGGTCCGCTCAAGCGCCGCCTGCAGGCCTGCGCGGCCCAGCGCCCCGCCTACTTCCGCAGCGACTTTTCGATCGGCCACCGGGGCGCACCGCTGAAGTTTCCCGAGCACACGAAGGAGTCGTACGAGGCGGCGGCGCGCATGGGCGCCGGCATCCTCGAGTGCGACGTCGCCTTCACCAAGGACAAGGAGCTGGTCTGCCGCCACGCGCAGAACGACCTGCACACGACGACCAACATCCTGGCCACGCCGCTGGCCGCCAAGTGCACGCGGCCCTTCACGCCCGCGACCTTCGACGCCGCTGGCAACCTCGTGACGCCGGCCAGCGCCGAGTGCCGCACCAGCGACATCACGCTGGCCGAGTTCAAGACGCTGCGCGGCAAGATGGACGCCTTCAATCCGCGCGCCCGCACCGTGGAGGAATACATGGCGGGCACCGCCAACTGGCGCACCGACCTCTACGCGGGCCCATCCAGCGGCACGTTGATGACGCACCGCGAGAGCATCGAGCTCTTCAAGCGCCTGGGCGTCAAGATGACGCCGGAGCTCAAGAGCCCGGTGGTGCCCATGCCCTTCGACGGCTTCACGCAGGAAGCCTACGCGCAGAAGCTGATCGACGAGTACAAGCAGGCGGGGGTGCCGCCGCACCGGGTGTTCCCGCAGTCCTTCGACAAGAACGACGTGCTGTACTGGGTGCGTCGCGAGCCGGCCTACGGCCGTCAGGCGGTGTACCTGGACGACGCCGAGACCGTGGCCGATCTGCCGGGCTATGGGGAGCTTGCGAGCTACAAGGCGCAGGGGATCAACATCGTCGCGCCGCCCCTCTTCGCGCTGCTGACGACCGACGGCAGCGGCCGCATCGTGCCCTCGGCCTATGCCCGCAACGCCAAGGCGGTGGGGCTGGGCATCATCGCGTGGTCGCTGGAACGCTCGGGGATCCTGGCCGACGGCAACAACGGCTTCTACCTGCAGACCTTCGACAGCGCCATCAAGACCGAGGGCGACATCCTGGCGGCCGTCGACGTGCTCGCGCGGGAGGTGGGCGTGATGGGCATCTTCAGCGACTGGCCGGCAACGACCACGTTCTACGCCAACTGCGCGGGCCTGCGCTGAGCGGGGCGGGCAAGGAGGCCCGGCTTCGGGCGGCCGGGCGCCGGGCGTGCATGTCGACCCCCGGGGCTTGCGCCCCACCCCCCGAGGGGGGTGCGGCCCGGCTTCGGGCGGCCGGGCGCCGGGCCTTGTATGTTTGCCCCCGGGGCTTGCGCCCCACCCCCCGCGGGGGTTGCAGCCCGGCTTCGGGCGGCCGGGCGCCGGGCATGCATGTCGACCCCCGGGGCTGCGCCCCACCCCATATGGGGGTTGCGGCCCGGCTTCGGGCGGCCGGGCGCGGGGCCTTGTATCTTTCAGCCCGCGGACCGGCTCGGGTAG
>DATMBN010000071.1:0-57447 GCA_035559275.1 Burkholderiaceae bacterium | reverse complement strand
ATCCAAACGCCCAACCTCGTGAGGGGTTGGGCGCTCTCTTTTGCGCCGTCCGGCGCCTACCTCAGTAGCTCAGGTCGATCTGCAGGATCGTGGTGGTGCCGCTGACTTCGTGGCCGACCACGAGCAGGGGTTGGCCGTTGGGTGAGTCCTTGGCCGGGATGAAGGTGAGGCCTTCGGGGCCGAGGTCGCCGGTCTGGCCGCTGCGGGTGTTGAGGTAGGTCACGTAGGTGGGCGCGGTCGGTGCCGTGACGTCGTAGACCATCACGCCGCCCACGCGCTCCAGGCCGATGAAGGCATACGTCTTGGCGCCAAAGGTGGCGAGCACGACGCCTTCGGGTTCCGGTCCCTTGTTGTCGCTGCGGTCGTCGAGGTTGTTGTTGCCGTTGCTCGAGTTGAAGGCGGCGATTGCGGGGTCGAGCGCGGCGGTGTGGCGCTCGAGCTGATCGCCGGAGTCCCACACCAGATCCCCGTCGGCCGACCACACCGAGAACGAGCGTCCGCCCAGCGCGAGCAGCTCGTTGCACTGCCCGCCTGCGTTCTTGCCGTTGCGGCCGCCATTGGGCACGGTGGTGATGGTCAGCCGGCCGAGGTTGGAATCGAAGAGCAGGGTGGCATCGGGGAACACCGTCGGGTCCAACCCTGCCGCGCTGCAGTAGGCGCGCACGCGCGACTCCTCCGTCAGGCCGGGCCACTCGCGGGCGTCGCCCTCGTTCGCGGTGACGAGGTAGCCCTTGCCGTCCACCGTGTAGTAGGCGATCGCGTCCGGCTGGTACATGCCTTTGACGGGTCGGTTGACGATCTTCACTGCCGGCGTGCCGCTGTTGGTGTTCGTGCCACCGTCCTCGTCGCTCGCATCCAGGCCGTTGCCCGGCAGGCTGTGGTCCTTCAGGCCGAGGGGCTTGATCGCGGTGACGGAGGCGCTCGCGATGTCGACGATGGCCAGGGCGTTGTTCTCCTGCAAGGTGACGTAGGCCGTCTTGCTGTCGGAGGAGACGGCGATGTACTCGGGCTCCAGGTCCTGCGCCACGGTGGCGTTGGGGCCGTAGATGCGCACGCCTGCCGCGCGCAACGCGTCGAGCTGCCCGTTGAAGCCGGCGAAGCCGGCCGTGCGCACCGGAAGGGCCGCGCCCTGGCTGGTCGGCGTGAGGGCGGAGACGTCGATCACGCTCACCGACCCCTCGGGGTCGACCGAGTCGGGCTGGCCGTAGCCGTTGGGCTCGCCTTCGTTGGCTGTCAGCAGGGTCTTGCCGTCGGGGGTGAAGGTGAGCATGTCGGGCTGCGCGCCCACCGTCACGCTGGCCAGCTGCGCCAGGGTCGCCGCGTTGTAGAAGACGACCCGGCCGGGGTCCGTTTTCACGGCGGCCTGCACCGCGACCGCCACCACGCCGTCGCGCACCGCGACGCTGTTGGCACTCTCGTTGGCCTCCAGCGTGAGGGTGCCGATCTGCGCGGGAGCGGCGGGATCGGCCAGGTCCAGCACGTCGACGGTGCCGAGCGCGCCGTTGACGACGAAGAGCCGCTTGCTCGCGGGGTCGTAGGCCGTGATCTCCGCGGAGGACTCGCCGCCGGTGTGCGCGAAGCCGCCGATCTTGCGCAGCGTCATCGCCGTGGGCGTCGGCTCCGGTGCGGGCGCGGGCGGGGGGGTGGACGCGCCATCCCCGTCGCTGCCGCCGCAGGCAGCCATCAGGACCGTCGCGCAGGCGGCGGCCAGCAGGGAGCGGATCGGCGTGCGGGCAAGGCACGAAGCGGGCAGCAGAGTCATCTCGTTCTTCCAGGTCGTTGGCGGGCAAAGTTCCCATGTTCTGGCGGCTTCGTGACTCGCCCGTGACAGGCCCCGGAGGGCGGTGCGTGGCCTCACCCCGCGCGGCCTTCGCGCCGCGGGGCGGCGGGCAGGCGCAGTGGCACACTTGGCCTGGGGCCCGCGGCACGTGCAGGGCGCGTGCGTCTTCGCCCCGAGGAAGTCCGCCATGGCCGATGCCGTCCTGCACTACATCCACGATCCCCTCTGCGGCTGGTGCTATGCCGCCTCGCCGCTCGTCGCGGCCGCGCGCCAGATGCCCGCGATGGAGATCCGCCTGCACGCGGGCGGGCTCTTTGTCGGCGCGAACCGCCGGCCCGTGACTCCCGAGTTGCGCGGCTATGTCCTGCCGCACGACCGGCGCATCGCGCAGCTCACGGGGCAGCCTTTCGGGGAGGCGTACACCGATGGCCTGTTGCGCGACCCCTCGGCCGTGCTCGACTCGGAGCCGCCCATCGCCGCCGTGCTGGCCGCCGACCAGATCGCCGGCCGGGGTCTGGATCTGCTGACGCGCCTGCAGGCCGCGCACTACGTGGAAGGGCGCAAGCTGACCGAGCGCGAGGTGCTGGTCGCGCTGGCGAAGGACATCGGCCTGGACGAGACCGCGTTCGAGCAGGCGCTGGACGAGACGCTCGGCGCCCGCACGCGAGCGCACCTTGCCGACACCCGGGCCTGGATGGCCCAGGTCGGCGCACGCGGCTTTCCGACGTTCGTGCTGGAACGAGGGGGGCGCCTTTCGACGATCGAGGCCGGCGAGTACCTCGGGCGTCCCGGACCGTGGCAGGCGCGGCTGCGCGCGCTCGCGGGGCATCGCGACCCGGCGACCTGAGCCGCAGCAGGAGGGACGGGCCGCGGCCGCGATGCTGCGCTACGCTTGCCGCACACACATATGGACTTGCGGAGGCAGCATGACGCGACCGATCGTCAACATCGACGAAGCGGACTACACCGACCTGGGCGAGCTCTCGCGGCGATGGGGCTCGGAGATGCCCGCGCAGCGGTACGGAGGGCGCATGGCGCCGGTCGGCCGCATGCTAGGCGCCCGGCAGCTCGGCTACAACGTGACGGTGATCGCCCCCGGCAAGCGCGCCTATCCCTATCACTGCCACACGGTCAACGAGGAGATGTTCTTCGTCATCGAGGGCCAGGGCGAGGTGCGCATCGGGGGGCAGACCTACCCGATCCGCCGGGGCGACGTGATCGCCTGCCCGGCGGGTGGCCCCGAGACGGCCCACCAGATCGTCAACACCGGCACGGCAGAGCTGAAGGTGCTGGCAGTCAGCACCGCAGGCACGCCGGAGGTCTGCCACTACCCTGACACCGGCAAGTTCGGTGTGCTGGATCCCGAACACGGCTTCGCGTACATGGGCCGGGCAGAGGGGAGCCTGGACTACTGGGAAGGCGAGTGAAGGACCGCCCGCCCGGGCGGTCCCCCGCCGCGCCGGAACGTGCCGGGCGCCAGGCCCATTTCGCGCGCGAACGCGCGTGAGAAGGTCGATTCCGACTCGTAGCCGACCTCCGCGGCGATGCGCCCGATGGGCACTGCCGACTCGCGCAGCCGCCGGGCGGCCACGTACATGCGCCAGCGGGTGAGGTAGGTCATCGGCGGCATCCCGAGCACGCGCGTGAAGCGCTCGGCGAACGCGGAGCGCGACAACAGCGCCTCGCGTGCCAGCGATTCGGTCGTCCAAGGATGCTGCACGCGCGCGTGCAGCGCGGCCAGGGCGCGGGCGAGCGACGGATCGCGCAATGCCGCGAGCCAGCCGCCTTCGTGCGCCGGCAGCCGCTCCACGTGGCCTCGCACCGCCTCGACGAAGAGCAGCTCGGACAGCCGGCCGATCACCGCCTGTCCGCCCGGTCGCAGGCTGGCTCGCTCCCGTGAGGCGTATCGGAACGAGCTGGCCACCCATTCGGCGCAGGGCCGGCCGGACAGCGGCTCCACCATCAGCGGCGGCAGCATGTCGAGCAGCGGGTGCCGCAGCTCGGGCGTGGCCAGGTAGCCGCACACCAGCCGCGTCAGCACCTCGGGGCCGTCGCCATGGTCGATCTGCGCCATCGCCGCCTCGTCGGCCTGCTGGATCAGCGCCTCGGCAGGGATGGGCGCCAGACGCAGGTCGCTGGCGAGCAGGTGGGCGTCGTTGCGGGGCAGCACGACGAGGTCGCCGGCATGCGCGGTGCGCGTGTGGCCATCGGGCAGGGCGACCTCCATGCGGCCGTCGAGCACGAAGTGGAAGGCGACCAGCCCGCCCATGGAGCTGATGTCTGCGCCGCAGTCCTCCGAGGTGACGCGGGAGGTGACGCACCAGGGTGCGCGGAAGCAGGCCTCCAGGAAGATCCCGCCGGCGAAGTGCAGCACGCGCAACAGGTCGGACAGCGCATCCATGGGGACCCTCCGGCTCGATCCGGGTCGATGCCGGCGTCCCGGCACGAGATCGCGGCGTCGCGGCCATGGTCCGCAGCGGCGCCGCTTCCTACAGTGCGGCCATCGTCACACGCACAGGAAGGAGCACGCGATATGGCACTCAAGGATTCTGCGGGTCATGTGGTCACCGGCGCAACCGGGCCGGCACTGGACGCCTTCGAGGAGGCGAGCCACCAACTGAGGTGTTTCATCGGCGACCCCGTTGCCAGCGTCGACCGGGCGCTCGAGGCGGCACCCGGCATGCCGATGGCGCACGCGCTCAAGGCCTGGCTGCACCTGCTCGGCACCGAGCCGCAGGCGCTGCCGGTGGCGCGCGCCTGCGTCGAGCAGGGCGAGCGGCTGGGCGGCGATGCCCGCGAACGCGGCCACTTGCAGGCCGCGCGGCTGTTGTGCGAGGGGGCGTGGCGCGAGGCGGCGCGCGTGCTGGAGGACCTGAGCGCAGCCTACCCACGCGACGCGCTCGCCCTGCAGGCGGGGCACCAGCTCGACTTCTTCACGGGGGACAGCCGCATGCTGCGGGACCGTATCGCCAGGGTCTTGCCGGCCTGGAGCGAGGCGCTGCCGGGCTACCACGCGGTGCTGGGCATGTACGCCTTCGGGCTGGAGGAGTGCGGCGACTACGCGGGCGCGCAGGACTGGGGCCGCCGCAGCGTGGGCCTGGAGCGGCGCGACGGGTGGGGCTGGCACGCCGTCGCCCATGCCTGCGAGATGCGCAACCGGCCCGACGAGGGCATCGCCTGGCTCACCCAGGACAGCGCCGCCTGGTCGGAGGACAGTTTCTTCGCCGTCCACAACTGGTGGCACCTGGCGCTGTTCCACCTCGACCGTGGCGACACCGCCCAGGTCCTCGCGCTGTACGACGGCGCGATCCGCGGCGGGCAGTCGGGCGTGGTGCTGGACATGATCGACGCGACCGCCCTGCTGTGGCGTCTGGCCCTGCTTGGCGTGGACGTCGGCGACCGCTGGCAGCCGCTGGCCGCGCAGTGGGCGCCGATCGTCCCGGCCGGCAACTACGCCTTCAACGACTGGCACGCGATGATGGCTTTCACCGGTGCCGGGCGACGGGACGGGCAGCAGGCGGTGCTGGAGTCGCTGCAGGCTGCCTCCCGCGGCGACGGCGACGTCGCCCGGTTCGCGCGGGAGGTCGGACTGCCGGCTGCCCAGGCCGTGCAGGCGTTCGGTGATGGCCGCCATCGCGAGGCGGTGCGGCTGCTGCGGAGCATCCGCAGCCATGCCCACCGTTTCGGTGGCAGCCATGCGCAGCGCGACCTCATCGACCTGACGCTGCAGGAAGCTGCGGTGCGCGCTGGCGAGGGGCCCCTGGCGGTGGCGCTGGCCCACGAGCGGCTCGCCCGCCGTCCGCACGGCCGCCTGGGGCGGCAGCTGCTCCAGCGCGCCGAGCAGGCCGCGCGCGGATGCCGCGTGCCGGCCGCCGCCTGAAGCCGTGCCGCCCCGCCTCGGCGGGGGTGTCCGGGGACACAGCGGTGGGGACGCATACAATCGAACGTTCCCCATCGTCCGTTACTGGAGACTCAAGCGTGTTCATTTCCGACGCATTCGCACAGGCCGCCCCGGCCGCCCAGCCCGGCGCCGAGTCGACGCTGGTGAGCTTGTTGCCGCTGGTGCTGATGTTCGTGGTGCTCTACTTCATCATGATCCGCCCACAGATGAAGCGCCAGAAGGAGCACAAGGCCATGATCGAGGCCCTGGCCAAGGGCGACGAGGTGGTCACCGCCGGCGGCGTGCTGGGCAAGGTCTCCAAGCTCGGCGAAACTTATCTCCACCTGGAAGTCTCCGACGGGGTCGAGATCCAGATCCAGCGCAGCGCCGTCGTCCAGGTGCTGCCCAAGGGCACGCTGAAGTAAGCCTTCGCGCCTTGCCTTTGCGTTCCTGCCCGCGACGGCGACCCCCGGGCCGCCGGGCGGGCCCAAAAGAGGCCTCATGAACCGCTATCCCTGGTGGAAATACGCGATCATCGTGATCGCGGTCGTGGTCGGGTTCGTATATACCCTGCCGAACTTCTTTGGCGAGGCGCCGGCGGTACAGGTGTCCAGCGGCAAGGCCACCTTGAAGGTGGACGCATCGCTGGCGGACCGCATCGAGCAGATCCTCTCCGGCGCCGGCATCCAGCCCGACTTCGTCCAGTTCGAGGGCAACACCGTGCGTGCGCGCTTCGGCGACACCGAGACCCAGCTCAGGGCGAAGGACGTCCTGCAGCGCGCGCTCAACGCCGATCCCCAGGACCCGAGCTACGTCGTGGCGCTCAACCTGGTCTCGCGCTCGCCGCAGTGGCTGACCTCCCTGGGGGCGTTGCCGATGTACCTCGGCCTGGACCTGCGCGGGGGCGTGCATTTCCTGATGCAGGTCGACATGAAGGCCGCGCTGACCAAGCGTGCCGAGGCGCTTACCGGCGACATCCGGACGCTGCTGCGCGACCGGGACATCCGCCACGCCGGCATCTCGCGGGTGGGTGACGATGTCGAAGTGCGCTTTCGCGACCCCTCGACCCGGGAGGCGGCGCTGCGCGCGCTGACCGACCTGCTGCCCGACCTGCAGTGGGTGCCCGCGGGCGAGGGCGCGGAGCTGCGGCTGGTGGGCAGCCTCAAGCCCGAGGCGGCGCGGCGCGTGCAGGAGCAGGCGCTCAAGCAGAACATCACCACCCTGCACAACCGGATCAATGAGCTCGGCACGACCGAACCCGTGATCCAGCAGCAGGGCCTGGACCGCGTGGTCGTGCAACTGCCCGGCGTGCAGGACACCGCGCGCGCCAAGGACATCATCGGCCGCACCGCCACCCTGGAAGTGCGCCTGGTCGACGACAGTTCCGAGGCCATGGCGGCGATCGCCGGCAACGGGCCGGTGCCTTTCGGCACCGAGCGTTACGTCGAGCGCGGGGGCGGTCCCATCATCGTCAAGCGCCAGGTGATCCTCACCGGCGAAAACCTGACCGACGCGCAAGCGGGCTTCGACGAGCAGCAGCAGCCCGCGGTGCACCTGACGCTGGACGCCAAGGGGGCCCGCATCTTCCGCGACGTCACCCGCGAAAACGTCGGCAAGCGCATGGCCATCCTGCTCTTCGAGAAGGGCAAGGGCGAGGTCGTGACCGCTCCGGTGATCCGCACCGAGATCGGCGGCGGCCGCGTGCAGATCTCCGGCCGCATGACGACCCAGGAGGCCAATGACGTCGCTCTGCTGCTGCGCGCCGGCTCGCTGGCCGCTCCGATGGAGATCATCGAGGAGCGCACGATCGGGCCGAGCCTGGGCGCGGACAACATCGCGAAGGGCTTCAACAGCGTGCTGTGGGGCTTCCTTGCGGTGGGCGTCTTCATGATCGCCTACTACCTGCTCTTCGGGCTGTTCTCCACGCTGGCGCTGGCGGTGAACCTGCTGCTGCTGGTGGCGGTGCTGTCGATGCTGCAGGCCACGCTGACGCTGCCCGGCATCGCGGCCATCGCGCTGACGCTGGGCATGGCGATCGACGCGAACGTGCTGATCAACGAGCGGGTGCGCGAGGAGTTGCGCAACGGCGCCGCACCGCAGACGGCCATCCACGTCGGCTACGAGCGTGCCTGGGCGACCATCCTGGACTCGAACGTGACGACGCTGATCGCCGGGGTGGCGCTGCTGGCCTTCGGCTCCGGCCCGGTGCGCGGTTTCGCCGTCGTGCACGTACTGGGCATCCTCACCTCGATGTTCTCGGCGGTGTTCTTCTCGCGAGGCCTGGTCAACCTCTGGTACGGCCGGCGCAAGAAGCTCAAGTCCGTCTCGATCGGGCAGATCTGGAAGCCGCAACAGCAGTCGTGATGCCAGGATGAGGCGGTCGTCCGCCTCGTCCGCACGAGGAACTACGATGGAATTCTTCCGTATCAAGCGCGACATCCCGTTCATGCGGCACGCGCTGGTGTTCAACGTCATCTCGGTGGTCACCTTCCTGGCCGCGGTCTTCTTCCTGGTCACGCGCGGCCTGCACCTGTCGATCGAGTTCACCGGCGGCACGGTGGTGGAGGTCCAGTACAGCCAGCCGGCCGAACTGGCCCGCGTGCGCTCCACCGTCGAGTCGCTGGGCTTCGGCGAGGTGCAGGTGCAGAACTTCGGCACCGCGCGTGACGTCCTGATCCGCCTGCCCCTGCGCGGGGACGTCAAGCAGGGCGAGGTGGTCGGCCGCGTGTTCGAGGCGCTGTGCCGGGCCGAGTCGGGAACGGTGCAGAGCGTCGAGCAGACGACCGAGCAGGGCCAGGCCGGCTCCCGGCAGATGTGCGCGGCCGGTGCCGAGGAACCGGTGCGGCTGCAGCGCAGCGAGTTCGTGGGGCCGCAGGTGGGTTCCGAGCTGGCTCGCGACGGCGCGCTGGCGCTGGCCGCCACCATCGTCGGGATCATGATCTACCTGGCGCTGCGCTTCGAGTGGAAGTTCTCGGTCGCGGCCATCGTCGCGAACCTGCACGACGTCATCATCATCCTCGGCTTCTTCGCATTCTTCCAGTGGGAGTTCTCGCTGTCGGTGCTCGCGGCGGTGCTTGCCGTGCTCGGCTACTCCGTCAATGAGTCGGTCGTGATCTTCGACCGCATCCGGGAGGCCTTCCGCAAGTACCGCAAGATGACACCGTCCGAGGCGATCGACCACGCCATCACCAGCACGATGAGCCGCACGGTCATCACGCACGGCTCGACACAGCTGATGGTGCTGTCGATGCTGTTCTTCGGCGGTCCGACGTTGCACTACTTCGCGCTCGCACTGACGATCGGCATCCTGTTCGGCATCTACTCGTCGGTGTTCGTCGCGGCCGCGATCGCGATGTGGCTGGGCGTCAAGCGGGAGGACCTGGTCAAAACCGGATCGAAGAAGGAAGGCGACCCGAACGACCCCAACGCGGGCGCCGTGGTGTAGAGTTGTTGCCATCTTCTGCACGGGACCTCGGGCACTCAGCGCACCATGGCGACCTCCGCCGACCCTAAGGCACTGGCCGTACAGGCACGGCGACGTTTCCTGAACGTGCTGCGCCATGGACTGCCGCAGGTGCTGGTCCAGATCGAGGAGGGCGCCCGGCAGCTGGCGAGCCAGTCGGCCCCGCCCGAGCTCCTCTTGCGCCGGCGCGATGCCTGGGCCGACCTGCAGCGCTCGCGCGGCGGGCTGCAGAACCTGCTGTCCGAGCGGCTCGACCTGCGCGACAGCCAGCTGCAGAACGGCGGCTTCATGCCCACGCCCGTGGGGCTGGCCCATCGGGGCGCCGAGCTTTCCCTCGTCGACGACGCGACCATCGAGTACGAAATCCTCAGCTCCCGCCTGGCGCTGGCGGTGATGGACCTCGCCTCCTTCGAGTTCACCGACCTGCGTTCGCGCATGCAGGCACTCGAGCGCAGGGAGGAGCTGGCCGCCGGCGACGTCCTGCGTCCCCATGTGGTGGCGCGCGAGGTGCTCGAAGGTTGGCGCGGCGTGGGGCTGAGCCTGGAATGCTGGCGCTCGGTACAGCCCATCGTGCATGAGGAATTGGCTCATCTGGTGGTGCTCGGCTACCACGAGACCAACAAGTGGCTGATCGCACAGGGCGTCCTGCCCGAGATCGACCTGCGGCCGATGATCCGCCGCGCACGCGACGTGGGCATCGCTCCGGTGAGCGGGCCCAGGGGGGACCTGGCGGGCGCTGCCGCCTCCACGGGCAGCGGTGCGGCGCCGAGCACCAGCCCCGGCGGCCTGCGCGCCGGGGTCGGCGAGGAAACCCGGTTGATGACGCGCGCGGCCACGCTGCTGCGCGCCTCGGAGCAGGCCCAGGCGACTCTCGGACGGCTCAACCGTCTCGTGGGCCAGCAGGTGCCTGAGTTCCAACCCACCGCGGCCCACCAGGCGCCGTCGCCGAAGCTGGTCGCGGCCATCGCCCAGGCCGAGCGCGATGTCGCGCAGCGTCTGCGCAGCACGGGTCACGATGCCGTGGTCGTCAGCAGCCCGGCGGCTCTCGTGGAGGATCTGCAGCAGCGCAAGCAGGCCCTCAAGCGAGCAACGGACTCGCCGATCGAGCGGGCCACGATCGAGCTCGTCGCCCTGCTGTTCCAGAGCATCCTGACCGAGGAGCGCCTGCCGGCCTCGGTGCGCGTGTGGTTCGCGCGCCTGCAGATGCCGGTGCTGCGCGTGGCGATCAGCGAGCCCGACTTCTTCGCCACCACCGACCACCCGGCGCGCAAGCTCATCGACCGCATGGGCGCCTGCGTGATGGGTTTCGATGCGACCACGGCCGGCGCGATGGGCGATGCGCTCGAGAAGGAGATCAAGCGCGTGGTGCAGGTGGTCGAGGCCTATCCGGACACCGGCCGGCGCGTGTTCCAGACCGTGCTGGTGGAGTTCGAGAAGTTCCTCGAGCACTACTTCCGCAACGAGAACGAGGTCTCCCGCAAGGGCGTCTCGCTGGCCCAGCAGGTCGAGCAGCGCGAGATCCTGGCGATCCAGTACACGATCGAGTTGCGCAAGATGCTCAACGAGGTGCCGGTCCAGGAAGGGGTGCGCGAGTTCCTGTTCCAGATCTGGGCCGACGTGCTGGCGATGACCGCGGTCAAGACCGGCGCCCAGAGCGAGCAGACCAAGGCGATGAAGCGCGCGGCCGCCGACCTGATCTGGTCGGCCAGCGCCAAGGTCTCGCGTGAGGAGCGCGCCGAGGTGATCCGCCGCCTGCCGCCCTTGCTCAAGATGCTGCGCGACGGCATGAGCCATGCGGGAGTGCCTGCCGACAAGCAGGACGCGCACCTGCAGGCGCTCAACAATTCGCTGGCGGCCGCCTTCACGGCCAAGACCGCTGCCATCCCCACGGAGCGGCTCGACGAACTGATGCTCCGGCTCGAGACGCTGGAGGAGATGCTGCCCGACACCGAGGTCGAGATCGACGAATCCATGGTGCTGGACCTGTCCGACCACGAGACGCGCGACCTGGAGGTCGTGGCCGAGGGCGGCTCGATGCCGAGCCCCGCGATGATCACGTGGGCCCGCGGGATCCAGGTGGGCAGCTGGTTCAAGCTGGACTACCGCGGGCGCAACGAGGCGGTGCAGCTGGCCTGGCAGGGTTTGCGCAAGCAGCTGAGCCTGTTCGTCTCTCCCACCGGCCGCTGCGTGCTGTTCCAGCAGCACCGTCTGGCGGCCTTCCTTCAGGCCGGGCTCATGGTGCCGGCGGAGGAGGAGGCGCTCACCGTGCGCGCCACGCGCGACGCGCTGGCCAAGCTGGATGCCGATCCCAGCCGGCTGTTGAATTAGGTCCACCCCCTACGGCCTTCGGCCGCCCCCTCGAGGGGGCGCCGCCTACGGACCGGCGAAGCCGGATCCGTGGCGGCTGCTGGGCTTTGTGAGCTGCGCGGTTCGCAGGGCGCCTCGTGTGCGGTTCAGCCCCTCGCAGGCAGGGTCTGCGGACTGGCGAAGCCGGATCCGTGGCGGCTGCCGCGCCTCGTGGGGGGCGCGGTTCGAAGGGCCGTTTTGTGTCCGGGCTCCCTCTTGCGGGCGCCGGCCGGGGGCCTTTGGCGGGCTAGTGGATGAGGCGGTCGGCAGCGTCGACGAAGAGTTCGTCGAGGATCAGCGCGTCCGGCTCCTCGCCCAGGCTCCAGAACACCATCAGCACGATGATCTTCAGGTCCTCCAGGCTGACCGGCGCCCCCGCGACCGCGCGGTCGATCACGATTTCGCGCAGCCGCGGCGGGAGCACCCCGGCGCTCTCGAGGAAGGAGATGAAGCCGATGCACTCCTCGCCGAGCAGGTCGAGTTCGGCGGGGGTGAAGACGCGGATGCTGTCCGGCCGCTGGCTGGCGCCATGCGACTGCACCAGCTGATTGAGGCCTTCCAGCCAGCTCAGCGCCTCCTCGATCTCCTCGCTCTCGAAGCCGACCGCGGTGAGCTTGCGGGCGAGCTGGTCGTGGTCCGGGCAGGCGTCCGGGCGCCAGTAGTTCTCGTAGAGGTAGACGAGCACGTCGAACATGCGTCCCACTATACCCCAGTGACCGCGGGCGGCCCGTGGCATGGGTAACGGCCTCCGAAAGAGGCGCTGGGCCGGGCGCTCAGGCCTGCCCGACGCGCTGGAACAGCTGCCCGGGCAGTCGCGCCACCAGCCCCTGCAGTTCCAGTTCGAGCAGGCGCGCGGACAGCTGTGCGGCCGGCCACCCGGTGCGGGCGACCAGGGCGTCGAGCGTGGCCGGGTCGTGCCCGAGCGCGGCGAGCACCGGGTCCGACTCCCCGGTCCGCGGCTCGGGTGCCGGCAGCGGCGCCGGACCGTTCAGCTGCAACTCCTCCAGGATGTCCTGCGCGCTGTCCACCAGCTTGGCGCCCTGCTTGATCAGCAGGTGGCAGCCGCGCGACTGCGGTGCGTGGATGGAGCCCGGGATCGCGAAGACCTCCCGGCCCTGGTCTGCCGCCAGCCGCGCGGTGATCAACGAACCGGACTGCAAGGCGGCCTCGACCACCAGGGTGCCGCGCGCCATGCCGGAGATGATGCGGTTGCGGCGCGGGAAGTGCGGCGGCAGCGGCGGCGTGCCCAGAGGGTGCTCGCTCACGATCAGCCCTTCCTGCGCCAGTCGGCGCGCGAGGGGCTGGTGCCGCCTGGGGTAGACGATGTCCAGCCCCGTGCCCACCACGGCGACCGTGCCCCCTGGACCCTCGAGCGCGCCCTCGTGCGCGGCGCCGTCGATGCCCAATGCCATGCCCGAGACGATGGTGAGACCGGCCTCGCTCAGGTGGCGGGCGAAATGTCGCGCGTTCTCCGCGCCCTGCGGCGTCGGGTTGCGGCTGCCGACGATGGCCAGTGCGGGGCTGTTGCACAGCTCCAGCCGGCCCGCGGCGTGGAGCAGCAGGGGCGGATCGACGGTGTCGAGCAGGAGGCGGGGGTAGTGCGGGTCGCCCGGAGTGAGGACCGCGCGGCGGCCGTCCTCCTGCAGCCATGCCCACGTGGCCTCGACCAGGGCGGACAGGGTGCCGGGCGGGGCGGCCAGCGCCGATGCCACGGCAGGGGTGACGACGGCGCGCCAGGCCGGCGGACCGGCGTCGAACACCGCCTGGGCGCCACCGAAGGCGGCGAGCAGCTTGCGGGCGCTTTCCGCGCCCACCCCGGGGGTTTCGGTCAGCCGCAGCCAGGCGGCCAGTTCGTCCTTGTCGATCACCGTCTCGGAAAAGGCCTGCGTCGCAAGCCGCGCGTCCGGGCGCTCAACGGGTGGACACTGCGCGGCGTCAGGGCTGCGTGAAGCGGTCGCCGACCTTGACCGGTTCCTGCACGTTGAGGATCAACGCGTAGGACATGCGCTCGAAGGTGCGGAACACAAAGAGCAGGCCATGGCGCTCGTCCGGCAGCTTCAGGCGCGCCTTCTGGGGATCGGTCGTGTCGCGGACCTCACGGCCGTAACGCCACAGCGCCAGCACATGGCCCCGCTCCAGGCCGTCCTTGGCGCCCTTGTTCAGGGCGACGATCTGGTTCTGCCCGGCGGTCAGCGCTTCGCCGTAGATCGAGACGATGAGGCCCTCGATGTCCTGCTGGGGCGCGTGCGGCACGTAGTTGACGAACTCGCGCTCCGGCACGGGCGCCAGGCGGTCGCCCACGCCGATCTCCAGGCGGGTGGACTGGATGGTGAACGTCGACGGGACGATCTCGCCCTTGGCGCCGGTGCCGCCCGGGCGGGTGAACTCGGCCGCGCCGAGGTAGACCGCCTCGTAGCCCAGCACTTCCTTGGTGGCCGGGTCGACCAGCGGCTTGGGGCTGCGGAAGACGCGCCAGTCGCGGGTCTGGCCGACCTCGCCGCGCACGTAGGCGTTCTCGCCGCGGCTGATCACGACACGGCCTTCCTGCGTGGCGACGATGCGTGGCGCCGCCTCCAGCTCGTTGGTATTGAAGATCACCGCCTCGTTCAAGAAGGGCTCGATCAGGTGCAGCGGGATGGAGGGGATGGCCCCCGGGCCCAGGTTCTCGGCGCGCACGCGCGGCGAGAGCTTGACCGTGCCGTCCACCGGCTGGCCCACGCGCAGGCGGGCACGGCCGTCGATCTTCTCCAGGTACAGCATCTGACCCGGGTAGATCAGGTGCGGATTGCGGATCTGGTCCAGGTTCATGCCCCACAGTTCCGGCCACCGCCAGGGGCGCAACAGGAACATGCCGGAGATGTCCCACAGCGTGTCGCCGCGCTTGACGACGTAGGAGTCGGGGGCGTTGGGCGCCAGCTCGGACAATGGCACGCCAGCCTGCGCCACCTGCTGCGCAGTGGCCCGCTGCTGCGGGGTCACCGGGTAGTTCACGGCCCAGGCGCTGCCGCAGGCCAGCATCGCCGCACCGAAGGCGGCCGGGAGGATGCGAGACGCCAGGAAGCCCACCGGACGGGCGCGCAGCATCGGGGTTCGGGTCATGCAGGGTCTCCGCTCTCCGTCGTCACGGCCTGGAAATAGGCGGCCATGGCGTCATATGGTTAATGGTTCTGGGGCCGCCGAGCAGCTGCAATTCGGCGAAAATCCTCACTTAGTTTCACAGATTCTGCCGATAAACCATTGATGTCGCAACGAAATTTGCCTTCGGTCACGGCCGGTCCGGCACTGCGTCACGCTCGGCGCGTTGCCGGCGGCCCACACCGGGCACGCGGCGGCACCGGCTGGAAGAGGACGTCTCCCACATGGCCAAACTGAACATCCTGCGTTATCCCGATCCCCGCCTGCACAAGGTGGCCAAGCCGGTGGAGCGTGTCGACGCCCGCATCCAGCAGCTGGTGGACGACATGCTGGAGACCATGTACGACGCCCAGGGCATAGGCCTGGCCGCCACCCAGGTGGATGTGCATGAGCGGGTGATCGTCATCGACGTGTCGGACGAGCGGGACGAGCCGCGGGTCCTGATCAATCCGCAAATCGTATGGGCCAGCGACGAGAAGATCGTCTGGGAGGAGGGATGCCTCTCGGTGCCGGCCATCTACGACAAGGTGCAGCGGCACGCGCAGGTTCGCGTCAAGGCGCTGGACCGCGAGGGGCGCGAGTACGAGTTCGACGCCGACGGGTTGCTGGCGGTGTGCGTCCAGCACGAGATGGATCACCTGATGGGCAAAGTCTTCGTCGAGTACCTCTCGCCGCTCAAGCGCAACCGCATCAAGACCAAGATGCTCAAGCGCGAGCGGGAGGAAGTGCGTGGCTGAAGGCGCCGCGGGGATGCGCGTCGTCTTCGCCGGCACGCCGGAGTTTGCCGAAGCGGCGCTGGCGCGCCTGGTCGCCGCCGGCTTCGAGGTGCCACTGGTGCTGACCCAGCCCGACCGCCCCGCCGGCCGCGGCATGAAGCTCACGCCCAGCCCGGTCAAGCGGCGGGCGCTGGAACATGGGGTCGAGGTGGCGCAGCCGCGCAGCCTGCGGTTGGACGGCAAGTACCCCGAGGATGCGGCCCAGGCCCGTGAGCAACTGCTCGCAGCCCGGCCCGACGCGATGGTCGTGGCGGCCTACGGCCTCATCCTGCCACGCTGGGTGCTGGAACTGCCCCGCCTGGGCTGCCTCAACATCCATGCCTCGCTGCTGCCGCGCTGGCGGGGCGCCGCGCCCATCCATCGCGCGATCGAGGCGGGCGATGCCCAGACCGGCATCACCATCATGCAGATGGACGAGGGCCTGGACACCGGCGACATGCTGCTCGTCGAGCGCGAGGCCATCCGGCCCGACGACACCACCGGCTCGCTGCACGACCGCCTGGCCGCGCTCGGCGCGCGGCTGGTCGTCGAGGCGCTGGAGCTCGCCGCCTGCGGCGGCCTGACGCGCACGCCCCAGCCGTCCGAGGGCGTCACCTACGCGCACAAGATCGACAAGGGCGAGGCCGCCATCGACTGGCGCCAGCCGGCGGCGGTGATCGAGCGGCGCATCCGGGCCTTCGACCCCTTTCCGGGCGCGACCTCGGTGCTGGCCGGGGTGCCGCTCAAGTGCTGGCGCGCGGAGCCGGCGGACGGCTCGGGTGAACCCGGACGCGTGTTGCGGGTCGAACCCCATGGCCCCGTCGTGGCCTGCGGGGAAGGGGCTTTGCGGCTGACGCAGCTGCAAAAGCCGGGCGGGCGCCGCCTGCCTGCCGGCGATTTCCTGGCCGGGCATGCGGTGAATCCGGGCACGGTCTTTGAAACCGCGGGCGCTTGATTTACAACCGCGCAGCCGCATCTGGGCGGCAAGGACGCAAGGAAAAGGACGCACGATGTTCAACCTGATGAAAACGGCCATCCTGATGGCCGCCATCACCGCCCTGTTCATGGCCCTGGGCGCCATGCTGGGCGGGCAGCAGGGCATGTTCATCGCGCTGGCGGTGGCGCTGGCGATGAACTTCTTCAGCTATTGGTACAGCGACAAGCTGGTGCTGAAGATGTACAACGCCCGCGAGGTCGACGAGACGACCGCGCCGCACTTCTACCGGATGGTGCGCGAACTGGCCGAGCGGGCCCAGCTGCCCATGCCGCGCGTCTACATCATCGACGAGCAGGCGCCCAACGCCTTCGCGACGGGCCGCAACCCGCAGAACGCGGCGGTGGCGGCGACCACCGGGATCATGCGCATCCTCACGGAGCGCGAACTGCGCGGCGTGATGGCGCACGAGCTGGCGCATGTGAAGCACCGCGACATCCTTATTTCGACGATCAGCGCGACGATGGCCGGTGCCATCTCCATGCTCGCCAACTTTGCGATGTTCTTTGGCGGGCGCGACTCGGAAGGCCGGCCGGTCAACCCCATCGTGGGTCTGGTCGTGGCGTTGCTGGCGCCCATTGCCGCCAGCCTGATCCAGATGGCCATCAGCCGCGCGCGCGAGTTCGAGGCCGACCGGGGCGGCGCCGAGATCTGCGGCGATCCGCAGGCGCTGGCCTCGGCGCTGGAGAAGATCCACCATTACGCCCGCGGCATCCCGCTGGAGGCGGCCGAGCGCCACCCCGAAACGGCGCAGATGATGATCGTCAACCCGTTGTTCGGCGGCGGCCTGCGCAGCTTGTTCAGCACCCACCCGAGCACCGAGGAGCGGGTGGCCCGGCTGATCGCGATGGCGCGCAGCGGCGCGGGCGTGGCCCGGTAAGCCGGCCGGCGCGACAACCGGGCCCAACGAGCCGCCCCAATGAACCGGCCCCAAAGGCGCTCAAGTTCCGGCGCCAGCGGCCGAAGACGCAAGGCAAGGCTCTTCCGCCTTGCCTTTTTCGTTGCGCCGCCATGACGTCGTCCCGCCCGCTGCTCCTTGCCTGTCTCGTGCTGCCGCTCCTGGCCGCCTGCGACCAGCTGGGCATCGAATCGGCCGCCAC
This sequence comes from Burkholderiaceae bacterium, assembly GCA_035559275.1. GTDB lineage: Bacteria > Pseudomonadota > Gammaproteobacteria > Burkholderiales > Burkholderiaceae_C > Caldimonas. Next base: position 39,994 of record DATMBN010000071.1, on the reverse strand, counting down.
CGTCGCCGCCCGCAAGGAGGCGGAGGGCAAGGCACTGGGCGCGGCCTGCCGGCACGCCGGTCGGGCGATCGAGGACTGCTATGTCCTCAACCCCAAGGCGGACAAGGCGTCCGTCTTTGCCGGCTGGCGTGAGATGAACGACTACATGCGCGAGAACGAGATCGCCGAGGTCGCGCCGCAGCTGCCGCACCCACGGGCGCGCCGCATCGTGGAGACCGCCGGAGCGTCCGACGACGCGGCCGAGCTGCCCGACAAGAAACGCCGCATGGAGTGAGTCGCAAGGGCCGGCGAGCCCCTACACTCGCAAGCCATGGCCTCCTCTGCCTCTTCCCGCCGCATCGGCGTCACGCCCGCTTCGCCGGGGGCTGGGGCCGATCGCGAGGTGCTGGACCACAGCCTGGAACTGCTGTCCTCCTTGGGGGCGGTGCAGCCGAAGCGGATGTTCGGCGGCTGGGGGCTGTACCTGGATGGCGTGATGTTCGCGCTGATCGCGAACGAGGAGCTGTACCTGAAGGTCGACGAGACGGCGCTGCCGCAATGGCAGGCGGCCGGAGGGCACCCGTTCGTCTACGAGGCGCGCGGGCGGCGGGTCTCTCTCAGCTACTGGACGGCGCCGGCCGAGGCGCTCGAATCCCCCGCGCTGATGCGCCCCTGGGCCCGGCTGGCGCTGGAGGCGGCGCTGCGCCAACGCGCCCGCACGCCTGCCAAGCAGCCCGACACCCGGCGCGCCGCGCGCGGGACGAAGTCGACGGCTGGCGGCGGATCGCTCAAGCGCCGCAAGGGGGCGGGACCGGGGTAGCGCGGGGCCGCAGGCCCAGCCGGCGGCACAGCCGTGCCAGCCGTTGCGCGAACGAGGCCGCGCGGCCGGGGGCCGAATCCAGCCGCCAGCGCGCGTCCTCCCAACTTTCCAGCACCACGTGTTCGCCCGCCGCCAGGACGAGGCGGTCGCCGGGGCCGAGCACGAGGTCCTCGATGCCCCGGTCCGTCGCCGTGCGCGTGATCCACATCCGCCCTTGCAGCACCCGAAGGCACGCGGCGTCCGGGGCTCTCACGCTCGTTGACGAGCCCCGGCCCAATGCCGATACTGCCGGGCCGGATTGTTGAACATCGGGCATGAATGCGAGGTGGCTGCGGCGTTCCATGATCGGCTCCTTTCGGCCAGGACATCTGGCTTGTATATAGGAAGGAGCATAGGGAGCCGCAGCGGTGCGGTCCAATGAAATGGCCGCGGCGGATTGATGAGGAACGTGCATGAACCGGATACGCCAGCGGCCGCTTTCGGTGGGCCCCCTGCGCGCCTTCGAGGCGGTCGCTCGCCTGCTCAGTTTCCGCCAGGCGGCGGAGGAACTGCACCTGACGCAGTCGGCCGTCAGCCGGCAGATCCAGGGGTTGGAGGAGGAACTGGGCGCGCCACTGTTCGTGCGCGGCACCCGACACGTCGAGCTGACCGCCTCGGGCGCCTCGCTGCTGCGTGCGGTGGCGCCGATGTTGGATCGCCTGGACTCCACCGTGCGCCAGATCCGCCAGATGCGAGGTCGGCGTGTCGTCGGATTGACCACGTTCGCCTCGTTCGCCTCGCTGTGGTTGATCCCGCGCCTGGCCGAGTTCCAGCGCGACCATCCGGACTTCGACATCCGCATGAGCGCGAGCGACGAGATCAGCGACCCGGACGGGGTCGACATCCAGCTGGCCTTGCGCTACTGCACGCCGGCCGTCGCGCCCGCGGGCGCGACGCGCCTGTTCGGCGAGTGGATGACGCCCGTCATCAGCCCCTGGCTGCGCGAGCGGGTAGAACGCGGCGACGCCCCGCCGTTGCGCGTGCCGGCCGACCTGGCCCGGCACACCCTGCTGGAGGAGTTCGACAGCCGGCCCACCGTGGACCACCTCAGCTGGCGCCACTGGCTGGCGCAGCAGGGGTTGCCGGAGCTGGAGCCTCAGCGCTGGCTGTACTTCAACTACACCTATCAGCAGGTGCAGGCGGCGCTGGCCGGCCAGGGGCTGGCGCTGGCCCGGGTGCCTCTGGTGGCCGAGGCGCTGGCCGCGGGCGAACTCATCGAGCCGTTCGGCCCGGGCCGGCGCATCCGCAGCGAGCACGCCTACTGGCTCTATGTGCCGGAAGAGGCCCGCTCGCGAGCGGAGGTGGCGCAGTTCTGCGCATGGGTGCAGGAGCAGGCTGCCGCCACGCGCCGGGCTCTGGGCGAGGAGCCGCCCGAGGACGGGCTCGGCGAATGGGATTGAGGCCGCCCGGCCTCAACCCGTCACCACGCCCTGCTCGGTGACGATGGCGGCCAGCGGCTGGTCGTGGGGTTCGGGCGGGAAGTCCACCTGCGAGGCGCTCCAGGCCACGCCGACGGCCGTCACGTGGGGATGCGCCGCCAGCCAGCGGTCGAAGTAGCCGCCTCCGTAGCCGAGCCGGTATCCCTGGAGGGTGTACCCGACGCAGGGAACCAGCACGACGTCCGGCACCACCACCGGCCCCTCGGACGAGGGGATTCCGCATTCGTCGACGGCTTGCGGCGGCCGGCCGTCCCAGGCGCGGTACTCCATCGTGCGTGGATTCCTCCGCGCCCAGGGCAATGCCATGGCCAGGAGGCTGGTTTGCCTGTCGGCCCGCAATGCAACCACTGCGTTAAATTCGGATCGAACGGGCCAGTAAACGCCGAGCCGGTCCGGCTCCAACTGCAGGATCACCTCACGCAGGCGGCGTGCGAGCGCCTCCTCGGCCGCCGCGCGCGACGCGCAGACCGCCCAGGCTTCGCGCTCAGCGAGCAGGCGCTGGCGCAGCAGGGAGCGCTGCGGCTCGGGGGCCGGCGGGGCGGAAGGCTCCACACTCATTCATGCAAGGGACACACAGCTTGGATTCAGTATATCGACGGCCGTTGGGCCCTCTGACCCGGCGGCTGAGCGCCGCCCATCGCGTCTGCGCCGGGTTCGCGGCCGGTCTCGTCGTCGCGCTGGCGGCATCCGTGGCGCCGGCGCCGGTCCAGGCCCAGCAGGGGGATCTGGTGCTGCAGGCGCGAGAGGCGCTGCGCAAGCGCGACGGACGGCAACTGGCCGCCGCGAAGGAGCAGGCCCTGGCCCAGCAGCACCCGCTGGCGATGTGGGTGGACTATTGGGAACTGCTGAACCGGCTGCCGGAGGCATCTCCCGAGGAGGTGCGCGCATTCTTTGCGCGCTGGCCCGACACCTACGTGGAGGACCGGCTGCGCAACGACTGGCTGCTGGAACTGGGACGCCGCCAGGACTGGGTGAACTTCGCCGCCGAGCACCCCAGGTTCCGCATGCAGGACGACCCGCAGGTTGCCTGCTACGCCGTGCTGGTGCGGCATCAGGCGGGCGAGGACGTGCGACGCGCGGCGGTCCAGGCGTGGCAGGCGCAGCGCGAGGCCGACCAGGGCTGCTCGCTGATGGCCCTGACCCTGCACGAGGCCGGCCAGTTGCCGGCGGCCGAGGTCTGGCGCAAGGCGCGCATGGCCTTTGACGCGAACAAGCGCAACGCCGCGCGGCAGGCCGTCGTCCTTGCCGGGACCGAGCTGGCGCAGCGTTTCGACGAACTGGTCGACAATCCCGCGCGCTACCTGGCGCGCAAGGCGTCGCCACGCCCGCGGGCCGAGGCCGAGTTGGCGGCCATGGCGCTGGCGCGCATGGCGGCGAACGATCCGGATGCCGCGGCCAAGCAGATGCAGGACGGCTGGGAGAAACGCCTGCCCGCGCCGCTGGCCTCGTGGGCCTGGGCGAGCATCGCGAAGCAGGCCGCGATCCGGCTGCTGCCGCAGGCGCCCGACTACTTCCAACGCGCCAGCATGGGCGGGCACGAGAGCGAATGGTCGGACGACATGCTGGCGTGGAAGGCGCGCGCCGCGCTGCGCGCGGGGCGCTGGCAACAGGTGATGCAGGCCATCAACGCGATGAGCCGTTCGGCGCAGGCGGACCACGCCTGGGTCTACTGGAAGGCGCGTGCCCTCGCGGCCATCGCCGCGGACTCGCAGGACGGCGACGCCCTCCAGCGCGAATCGCGCGACCTGCTGGAGTCGATCGCCGGCCAGGCGACCTACTACGGCAAGCTCGCCACCGAAGACCTGGGCCGCCAGATCGAGTTGCCCCCGCCGGCCGCGCCGCTGACGCAGGCCGAGCGCGAGGCCGCGCGCAACAACCCCGGCCTGACCCGGGCACTGCAACTGATCGCGATGGGCCTGCGCAGCGAGGGCGTGCGCGAGTGGAACTGGACGCTCAACTTCACCAGCGCCGGGCGCATGGACGATCGCCAGCTCCTGGCGGCGGCCGACCGCGCCTGCGCCGCACAGGTCTGGGACCGCTGCATCAACACCAGCGAGCGCACGCAGGTCGAGTTCGACCTGGACACCCGTTTCCCGATGCCCTTCCAGCGTGAGGTGACGGCGCGAGCGCGGCAGGTCGGGGTGGACCCGGCCTACGTCTACGGGCTCATCCGCCAGGAGTCGCGCTTCATCATGGACGCGCGTTCGCACGTGGGAGCCTCGGGGCTGATGCAACTGATGCCCGCGACCGCCCGCTGGACGGCCCGCAAGATCGGCATTCCCTACTCGCCCGAGCTGATCAACGACCGCGACACCAATCTGACGCTGGGCATGACCTACCTGAAGCTCGCATTGGACGACATGGGGGGCTCGCAGGTGCTGGCGGCCGCCGCTTACAACGCGGGGCCGGGGCGTCCGCGCCGCTGGCGTGAGGGGCCCGTGCTCGAGGCGCCGATCTGGGTCGAGAACATTCCGTTCACCGAGACGCGTGACTACGTCAAGAAGGTGTTGTCCAACGCGACCTACTACGCGGCGAAGCTGCAGGGGCGGGTGCCTTCCCTGCGGACGCGGCTGGGCCAGGTGATCGGCCCGCGCGATCCCAACGCGCCCCAGCAGACCGACCTGCCCTAGGGAAGCCGCGCGCGCGTCGCGTCCGGGCAGGACGGCGGCGGGCCCCAGGGTCCTCTCGGCGCGCCGGCGCCGGGCAGGGCCGCGCTGGAGGCCGCCGGGTGACTGGTTCGACAGGAGAGCAAGATGGAAAAGAACATTCTCGTGTTGGGCGGGTCCGGATTCGTCGGGACCCATGTCTGCGAAAAGCTCGTCGAGCGCAACCGGGGCGGCGACGGCAGCATCGTCGTGCCGACCCGTTTGCGGGCCCATGCGCGGCACATCCAGCTGCTGCCCACCCTGCAGGTGGAACAGGCGGACGTGCACGACGCCGCGCAGCTGCGCCGCCTGCTGCGCGGGTGCGATGCGGTCGTGAACCTGGTGGCCGTCCTGCATGGGAGCGAACGCGACTTCGACCGCGTGCACGTGCAGTTGCCCCGCACGCTCGCCCAGGCCTGCCGTGAGGCCGGGGTGCGCCGCATCGTGCACGTCAGCGCGTTGGGCGCTTCGGCCGACGCACCCTCGAAGTACCTGCGCTCGAAGGCAGCCGGCGAGCAGGTGCTGCGGGAGCAACGGGACCTGGACGTGACCATCCTGCGTCCGTCGGTGATCTTCGGCGCCGAGGACCGCTTCCTCAACCTCTTCGCCGGTCTGCAGCGCCGCCTGCCACTGGTGCCGCTGGCCGCGGCCGACGCCAGGTTCCAGCCCGTGTGGGTCGAGGACGTCGCCCGTGCCATCGTGCGCTGCCTGGACGAACCGGCGAGCATCGGCCAGGTCTACGAACTCGCCGGCCCCCAGGTCTACACGCTGCGCGAGCTGGTGCGGTGCGCGGGGCTGTGGGCGGGCCACCCTCGGCCGGTCGTCGGCCTGCCGCACGCGCTGGCCTGGCTGCAAGCGTTGGCGATGGAGTGGCTGCCGGGGCGCACGTTGATGAGCCGCGACAACCTTGCGTCGATGCGCGTGCCCAACGTGGCTTCCGGCCGCTTGCCCGGGCTGGAGGCGCTGGGCATCACGCCCGTGGGCCCGGCCGGTGTCGCTCCGGGCTACCTGGGGCACGCGCAGGGCAAGGTGCGGCTCAACCTCTTTCGCGCCGCGGCGCGCCGGCTCTGAGCCACCCCGCGCGGGCGACCCGCATCCCCCGCGCATCACTGCGATGCGGATTCGGCATCGCCGCTTGGGCCGGCGGCCGCTAGCATGGGGCCTGCACCTACGAGGAGGCGAGGCCCCATGCAACTGATCATCGGCAACAAGAACTACTCGTCCTGGTCGCTGCGGCCCTGGCTGCTGATGACCGCGCTCGGCATTCCGTTCGAGGAGGTCAAGCTGAGGCTCAGCTTCGACGACGACTCCGAATTCAAGCGGCGCCTCGCGCCCCTGACGCCCACGGGCCGCGTGCCGGTGCTGGTGGACGACGGTTTCTCGGTGTGGGAGACCTCGGCCATTGCCGAGTACCTCGCCGAGAAGTTCCCCGGGCTGCCGGTCTGGCCGTCCGACGCGCGGGCGCGGGCCCGCGCGCGCAGTGTCTGTGCCGAGATGCATGCCGGCTTCTCGGCGCTGCGCGTGCACTTGCCGATGAACATCGAGGCTTGCTTGCCAGAGGTGGGCCGCGAGGTGCTGGCCACCCGGCCCGAGGTCGCGCGCGACGTGCAGCGCATCGTGCAGATGTGGACGGATCTGCTGGAGACGTACAAGGGGCCGTTCCTGTTCGGTGAATTCACGAATGCCGACGCCTACTTCGCGCCGGTGTGCACGCGCCTGCGCACCTATGCCGTGCCGGTGCCTGCGGTCGTGCAGGCCTACGTCGAGCGGGTGTGGGCCCTGCCGGCCATGCAGGCCTGGGTGCGCGAGGCGTTGGAGGAGCAGGACTTCCTGGACTTCGACGAACCGTACCGCAGCAGTCGTGCGTGAGCGGGCCGGCGGGCCAGGAAAAACGGGCCCCGAGGGCCCGTTTCCTTTGTCGCCGCCTGCAGGCGGCAGTGCCATCAGCCTTGGCGACGACGGCGGGCCATGTAGCCCAGGGCGCCGAGGCCGGCCAGCATCAGGGCGTAGGTCTCCGGCTCGGGGATGGGCTGGGCCACCGCCGAGAAGGAGTAGCTGCCGCCGGCCCAGCCGGTGACGGTGCCCGCGACGCGGAAGTAGTAGTCGTTGCCCGCCTGCAGGAACACGTCGTTCAGCTGGTACGAGCCGTCGACCAGCGTGGCCGCACCGATGAAGGTGTTGGACGAGTCGTACAGGCTCAGCGAGAAGTTGGCGATGTCCAGGAACTGGATGCCGTTGAGCGAGAGCTTCAGGTTCGTCGCGCTGCCCGAGACATCGCTGGCGATCACCAGGTCGAAGAAGTAGTCGTCCGCGAAGGTCAGGCCCGGGGACGTGAAGGTCCGGGTGATGACATCGGGCTCGTCGTCGAGCACACCCAGGTCCGTCGCCATCGCCGGCATGGAGACGGCGGTGGCAGCAGCCAGTGCCAGGGTGGCGATCCAAGGCTTCAGTTTCATGAATAACTCCCCAAATTTGCAGCGTTACAAAGATGCGGCGCCGCAGGGCACGCAGGCGACCGCGACGCCGCCCGTGAGTTGTATCGGTGGGGGCGCTTCGCACCCATCCCGCGCGCACGGGAAGTGAGCGGGCACGCACGCTGCTCTGTTACGTACCTTCGTTACCGCGGCGCCGTCGCGCATACTTGGCGACATGAAGGTCTACATGGTCGGTGGCGCGGTGCGCGACCGCCTGCTCGGCTTGCCGGTGCAGGACCGCGACTGGGTCGTGGTGGGTGCCACGCCCGATGAGATGGCGGCCGCGGGCTACACGCCCGTGGGGCGCGACTTCCCGGTCTTCCTGCATCCGCGGACACAGGAGGAATACGCGCTCGCCCGCACCGAGCGCAAGACGGGACGGGGTTACCACGGTTTCAGTTTCCACGCGGCGCCAGACGTCACGCTGGAGCAGGATCTGTTGCGTCGGGACCTCACCATCAATGCGATGGCCGAGGACGAGCAAGGCCGGCTCATCGACCCCTACGGCGGGCTGCGCGATCTGCAGGACAAGGTGCTGCGCCACGTCTCGCCGGCCTTCGCCGAGGACCCGGTGCGCATCCTGCGGCTGGCCCGTTTCGCCGCGCGTTTCACCGACTTCAGCGTCGCGGCCGAGACACTGGTGTTGATGCGCCGGATGGTCGAGGAAGGCGAGGTCGACGCCCTCGTGCCCGAGCGGGTGTGGCAGGAACTCGCGCGTGGTCTGATGGAAGGCAAGCCCTCGCGCATGTTCGAGGTGCTGCGCAGCTGCGGTGCGCTCGCGCGCATCCTGCCGGAGGTCGACCGCCTGTGGGGCGTGCCTCAGCGTGCGGACTATCACCCCGAGGTCGACACCGGCGTGCACCTGATGCTGGTGCTGGACATGGCCGCGCGGCTCGATGCGCCCCTGGAGGTGCGCTTCGCCTGCCTGTGCCACGACCTGGGCAAGGGCACGACGCCGGCCGAGGTGCTGCCGCGTCACCTCGGCCACGAGCAGCGCAGCGTGGAACTGCTGGGCGGGCTGTGCCAGCGCCTGCGCGTGCCGGCCGACTGCCGCGAGCTGGCCGAGGTGGTCGCGCGTGAGCACGGCCACGTCCACCGCAGCGCCGACTTCGGGCCGGCCGCGCTGGTGCGCCTGCTCGAGCGCTGCGACGCCTTCCGCCGCCCGCAGCGCTTCGAGCAGGTGCTGCTGGCCTGCGAGTGCGACGCCCGCGGCCGGCTCGGCATGGAGCGCCGTTGCTACGAACCCCGGCCGCGCCTGCTCGCGGCCCTGCGGGCTGCGCAGGGCGTCTCGACGGCGGCCGTTGCCGAGCAGGCGGTGGCCCGCGGGCTGCAGGGGCCGCGCATCGCCGAGGCGATCCACGAGGCCCGCGTGCGCGCCGTCGCGATGGCCCTGCCGGCCATGCCCGGGGACTGACCGCACGTCGGCCGGGTGCCTTGCTCCCCCCTATAGGGGACAGTTCGCCGTCCTACCGCTGGTTACACTGCCCGGCGCCGGCCGCGGAGAGCCGGCGCTTCACACACCATGAATCACGCGCTTCGGGCGCCGAGGGAGGTAGGGCATGGTCAAGGCATGGACGGCGGTCGCCGGTGTCGGCGTCGCGCTGGGCGCGGCATATGCGGGCGGCACCTGGTGGGCCGGGCGCGAGGTCCAGCAGGCACTGCAGGCGCAGCAGGCCCGGATGGGCCAGGAAGTGCCGTTCGTCAAGGTGGCGGAGCAGCGCTACGAGCGCGGCTGGTGGTCCTCGACGCGCACCACGACATACGAGTTCGGATGCCTGCCGGCGGGCGACGAGGGTCAGCCTCCCCGCCCGCTGCGCCTGACCGTGCTCGACCGCATCCAGCACGGCCCCCTGGCCGGCGGCCGTCACCTGGGTGCCGCGTACATGGAAAGCGAACTGGTGCTCAGCGGCCAGGTGCAGGAGGCCGCGTCCAGGTTTTTCGGCTCGGCGCCGCCTCTGCGGGTGCAGACCGTGGTCGGGTTCGACGGCGGGTACCACAGCCGGGTGACCAGCCCCGCCGGGCAGATCCAGGGTGAACAGGGCGAGCAGCTGACCTGGCAAGGCCTGCAGGGCGAGGTGAGCGCCAACGGCGCCGGCACCGAGCTGCGCTACGAGGTGCGGATGCCGGGCCTGGAGCTGCGCGCGCCAGCCGCCCAGGGCACGATGAAGATGACCGGCCTGCAGGTGCGGGGCGACGGGCATCGGCCGGCCGAAGGCTCCTGGTGGCTGATGACCGGCCGCGGCGAGGGTGAGATCGCCAGCGTCGAGTTCGAGGGCATGGCGCCCGGCGGCGCGTCCATGAAGGCCGGCTTCTCGCAGCTCAGGTTCGCCTCCGACACGCGCATCGAGCAGGACCTGCTGCACAGCACCAGCACGATCACCGGCCAGGGCCGCATCGGCGACACGCCGCTGGACAAGCTCGAGATGCAGGCGTCGATCAAGCGGCTGCACGCGCCGACCTACGCCAAGCTCGTCTCCACCCTGATGCAGGGCGGGGCGGGATGTGGCGAGGAGGGCCCCGATCCCGCGCAGCTGCTGGCGTCGTTGGAGGGCGATCTGCGGCAACTGCTCCCGCATGGGCCCGAGTACGCGCTGGACAAGCTGGCCGTCGAGTACGGCGGCCAGCGCGGCGAGCTCTCCTACGCGATCGCCGTGGAGGGCGTGACGGCCGAGGAGCTCGAGCTGCCGGTGCCGGCGCTGCTGATGACCAAAGGCCAGCTGCGCGCGGACGTCAAGCTGCCGGTGACCTGGTTGCAGGAACTGGCCGCGCAACCGGCGCTGCGCAAGGCGGGCAGCGCGCCCGATCCGCAGATGCTCAACCTGATGCTCGACCAGTTCGCCGCCCAGGGCCTGCTGGTGCGCGACGGCGAGCACGTGGCCAGCAGCCTGCGCTACCAGCAGGGCCGGCTCACCCTCAACGGCAAGCCGATGCAGATGGGCGGAGCCCGGCGGCCGTAAGGCCCACCGCGGGAGGTGGGGAGGGCGCCAGCGCCCACTCCGCTCCCGCTCCCGCTCCCCGCTCCCGCTCCCGCTCCCGCTCCCGCGTTTGCCCCTGTGTCCCAGTCGATCAATGGGTGCCGCATTCCAGGAACGCGGGCACGGTGAGAAGATCGACCAAGGCTGGGCCGTCCAGGCACCGATGAGGGCAGGCGCATCCCTGCGGCGGCCGCGGCGAGAAGGGGCGGCCATGGACATTCCGCAGGCGATCGGGCGTTTGGGCTTTCGCAAGTGGTATGAGCGCCAGCTCGTGCGCAGCCATGCGCACCTGGTGCTCATGCTGCTGGCGTTGGTGGCCGTGTTCGCGGCCTTCGAGGCCTACGGCAGCGGGCAGGCCTGGAGCGATCGGGCGCTGATGGTGGCCTGCGTCCTCGTCAGCGCGGGCGTCTCCCTGTGGGCCCTGCGCCGCTACCTGTACCTGCTTTTGCGCGCCGAGGACATGGCCCACCAGGCGGTGTGCCCTGGGTGCCGGGCCTATGCCGCGTGGCGCCCCGCCGGCGACGGCGAAGGCGGCCGCCTGCGGGTGCGCTGCCAGCGCTGCGAGCGCCAGTGGGACATCGTGTTCTAGGGCCTGTTGACAGGCCCTAGAGCAGCTTGCCAATCAGCATCGCCAGGAAGCTCAGCAGCACGGTGGTGGCGATCGGCAGGTGCCATTCGCGCCCGCCCAGCTTGAAGTGCAGGTCGCCGGGCAGACGGCCGAGGCCGAATTTCTCGAGCCAGGGGCGCAGTCCGTTGAACAGCACGAGCACGATGACGACGACGAGCAGCCAGCGCAGCATGTGGGGTTCCTGTCTCAGAGCGTGTGGCTGCGGTCGCCGTGGGCGAAGCCGACCGCGTCGTCCAGCGACACGGCGCGCGCGAAGCCGATGACCTTGAAGAGCTCGCCCATCTCGTGCTCGCCGACGAGCTTCTGCACCGCCGCGACCTCGCGCAGCCGCGCCGACGCGCTGCCCCCGTCGTCCGGCGGCAGCAGGTCCAGCAGCCCGCAGTTGAGCAGGAAGTGCCCCTGCGTCGTGTAGCCGATCACCTCCAGCCCCGCGTCCTGCCCAGCCAGCGCGATGCCGGTGAAGTTGACGTGCGCGGTGATGTCCTTGAGACCCAGATCCGAGAGCGGGTCGGTGTCGCTGCGGTGCGCGCGGTGGCACATCAAGGTGCCGCCGCTGCGCTGCGGGTGGTAGTACTCGTGCTCGGGAAAGCCGTAGTCGAGGAAGAACGCCGCCCCCCGCCGCAGCCGTTCGGCCAGCGTGCGCACGAACGCCTCTGCCTGGGGATGGATCTCGGTGACCGTCCCCGCGGGCCATGGCGCGTCGACCGGCGGGCGCAGCCCGGTGGGCCGGTCGGCCCAGCGCGGCCCGAGCGGCGTCATCCGCACGCCGCGCTCCAGCCACTCGCGCCCGTCCCAGTGCAGCAGTTGCACCGGCATCGCGTCCAGCACCTCGTTGCCGACGACCACGCCCTCGATCGCTTCGGGCCAGCGGTCGTGCCACTGCACACGCGCGGCCAGCGCCGGCACCTCGCGTTCCAGGCGTTCGCGCTGGCGCTCCCGCAGCGAGCCCGAGAGGTCGACGATGTGGTAGGCCCGGCACGCCTGCCCGAGCGCGCCGAGCAGCTGGGCCGCGAGCGCCCCGGTGCCGGCGCCGAACTCCCAGACCTCGGCCGTGCCGCTGCGCTCCAGCGCCTGGGCCACTTGCCGGGCCAGCGCGCGCCCGAAGAGCGGCGTGAGCTCCGGCGCGGTGACGAAATCGCTGCCTCCTGCCGGCCCGGGGCCGAACTTGGGACTGCCGTGGGCGTAGTAGCCCAGGCCCGGCTCGTAGAGCACGATGGCCATGAAACGGTCGAACGGCAGCCAGCCGTCGGTGGCCTGGGCCGCCTCAGAAAGCCGTTGCAGGAGGGCGGCTTGCAGGCCGGCCGGTACACTGACGGGTTCGTCGTCACGCATCCGCCGCATTGTAGGAACCATGCCTGCAGGCCCCGATTCCCCCACCGCCCGTCCGGTGGCGCTGGTCACCGGCGCCGCCCGCCGCCTCGGCCGCGAGATCGCGCTCGAACTCGCGCGCGGCGGCTGGGACGTGGCCGTGCACTACCGGCATTCGGCTTCCGATGCGCGAGCGCTGGTGGCCGAGCTGCGCGGCACGGGCGTGCGGGCCGAGGCGCTGGAGGCAGATCTGGCGGACGAGGCCGCCTGCGCCGCGTTGGTGCCACGGGCGGTGGCCGCCTTCGGCCGGCTGGATGCGGTCGTCAACAACGCCTCGCTCTTCGAGTACGACGACGTCGCCGGTTTCACGCACCAGGCGATGGAGCGCCACTGGCGAGCCAACACCGCCGCGCCGGTGATCCTCGCGCGGGCCTTGCACCAGCACCTGCAAACGCGCGGCGCGCAAGGCTGCGTCGTGAACCTGCTCGACCAGAAGCTTTGGAACCCCAACCCCGACTACTTCTCGTACACGTTGTCCAAGTCGGCACTGGAGGCGGCCACCACGCTGCTGGCGCAGGCCCTGGCCCCGCTGGTGCGCGTGGTGGGTGTCGCCCCCGGTGTGACCCTGGTGTCGGGGCCGATGAGCCAGGCGCAGTTCCAGGCCGCGCACCGGCTTACGCCGCTCGGGCGGTCGTCCACCCCGGCAGACGTGGCGCGCGCGGTACGTTTCCTGGCCGAGTCGCCGGCGATCACCGGCACCACCTTGTTGGTCGACGGCGGCCAGCACCTGATGAGCGCGCAGCCGCGCGACGTGATGTTCCTGGCCGCCCAGGCGGCCGCAGGCTCCGATCAGGCCCAGTCCTGACGGCCTCTTGAAGCGAAAGACCCATCCCATGCATTCGATGCTGAGCCACCCCGCGCTGATGGATTGCCGGCGCCTCTTTCTGCGCAACTACGAGGTGTGGATCAACATCGGCGTGCACGACTTCGAAAAGCGCGGCGAGCAGCGCGTGCTGATCAACGTGGACCTGTACGTGCCGCTCGCCCAGACCACGCCGCAGCGCGACCAGCTCCACGAGGTGCTGGACTACGACTTCATCCGCCGCACCATCGCCCAGCGGGTCTCCAAGGGCCACATCCACCTGCAGGAGACGCTGTGCGACGAGGTGCTGGCGCTGATGCTGGCGCACCCGCAGGTCAAGGCCGCGCGCGTGTCCACGGAAAAGCCCGACGTCTACCCCGATTGCGACGCGGTGGGCGTGGAAGTGTTCCGGATCAAAGGCGAATGAGGGAGAAGACGCGATGAGTGCCGTGCTCCACGACCTGAACGACATGGCGGCGCTCGCCGAGGCCGCGGCCCCCGACGCGCCCGAGCCCCCCAAGGACGCGGCGCCGGCCGACGACGACGCCCGGCGGGCCGCCAAGCAGGCCTTCGAGAACCACAAGCTCGGCAAGCGGCTGCACCGGCTGGTGGGCCAGGCGATCGCCGACTACCAGATGATCGAGCCGGGCGACAAGGTGATGGTGTGCCTGTCCGGCGGCAAGGACTCGTACGCGCTGCTCGACATCCTGCTCAACCTGCAAAAGCGCGCGCCGCTGCACTTCGACATCGTCGCGGTCAACCTCGACCAGAAGCAGCCGGGCTTTCCCGAGCACGTGCTGCCCGAGTACCTCAAGAGCCGCGGCGTGCCCTTCCGCATCGAGGAGCAGGACACCTACTCCATCGTCAAGCGCGTGGTGCCCGAGGGCAAGACGATGTGCAGCCTGTGCTCGCGCCTGCGCCGGGGCATCCTCTATCGCGTGGCGGGCGAGCTGGGCGCCACCAAGATCGCGCTCGGCCACCACCGCGACGACATGCTGCAGACCTTCTTCCTCAACATGTTCTTTGGCGGCAAGTTGAAGGGCATGCCGCCCAAGCTGGTGAGCGACGACGGTCGCCACGTGGTCATCCGCCCGCTCGCCTACGTGAACGAGGTCGACCTGGAGCGCTGGGCTGCGTTCCGTCAGTTCCCCATCATCCCGTGCACCCTGTGCGGCAGCCAGGAAAACCTGCAGCGCAAGCAGATCAAGGCGATGCTGCGCGAGTGGGACCGCAAGTTCCCCGGTCGCATCGAGAACATGTTCACCGCGCTGCAGAACGTGGTGCCGTCGCACCTGATGGACCGGAACCTGTATCCCTTCGCCACCCTCCAACCCACCGGGGTGGCGGACGCGGCCGGCGACAAGGCCTTCGACGACGACGAGGACTGCGCGCCGCCATCGACGGCGGTGGTGCGGCTGCGGCTGGAGGACTGAGAACACGACCGCCCCGCCGTGCGGGGCACCCACGGGGCGGAAGGAGGGCGCGCAAGCAGGCCGCCAGCCGCCTGCGGGTGCGCGGTTTGCCTTGCCACTCACGAGGAGCAAGACGATGGACATGACGAGGCGATGGGGTGCGGCGTTCGGCGTGGCGTGTGCCCTGGTGCTGGCGGGTTGCGCCACGCCCCGGCTCGTGGAAAGCGATGTCACCAGCTACACGCAATGGCCCGAGCAGCGCGCGCCCGGCAGCTTTGCGTTCGAACGGCTGCCTTCCCAAGAGGCGCGGCCGGACGAACAGGCCCGCGTCGAGGCCCTTGCGCTGCCGGCCCTCGAGAAGCTCGGATTCCGTCAGGTCTCGCCCGCGGCCGGGCCGGACGTGACCATCCAGGTCGGCGTGCGCGCCACGCGCTACGACCGTGCTCCCTGGGACGATCCCTGGCCCTATGCCGGCTGGGGGCTGGGCTGGGGCTATGGTCGCCGCTCGGGCGTCGGAGTCGGGCTCGGCTGGCAGATCCCCTCGCCGTACTACGTGTACGACGCCGCCGTGCTGATCCGGGATGCCAAGTCCAAGCAGGTGCTCTACGAGACCCATGCGCGGCACGACGGCCGCTGGGCCGACGAGCAACTCCAGGCCGCGCTCTTCGAGGCGGCGCTGCGCGATTTCCCCCGGCCGGCCCTGAGCCCACGCCGCGTGCGCATCGAGATCCCGCGGCAGTGAGGGAGCCACCCTAGACGCGGGGCGTCCTCGCCCGATAATCGTCGTTCCTCGCGTGCTCCCGGCATTTTTTGGATCTCCGGGTCGCGACCCTACTCCTGCAGGATCTCGGCATGACCCTCGACGTCGTCATCATGGCCGCGGGCAAAGGCACCCGCATGAAGTCCAACCGCCCGAAGGTGCTGCACACGCTGGCCGGGCGGGCGTTGCTGCATCACGTGCTCGACACCGCCGCCACGCTCGGCGCGCGCAAGATCGTCACCATCGTCGGCCATGGGGCGGAGCAGGTCGAAGCGTCCATCGGCCAGCCGGGGGTCGTGTGCGTCCGCCAGGAACCGCAACTGGGCACCGGGCACGCGGTGCAGCAGGCGCTGCCCCAGCTGGGAGACACCGGCACCACGCTGATCCTCAATGGTGACGTGCCCCTGATCGAGGCCGCGACCGCCCGCGCGCTCGTCGACGCCTGCGGGGGCGAACGCCTCGCACTGCTGACCATCGAGCTGCACGACCCGACCGGTTACGGCCGTATCGTGCGCGGCGGCCAAGGGCCGGACGCGGCGGTGTTGGGCATCGTCGAGCACAAGGATGCCACCCCCGAGCAACGCGGGATTCGCGAGGTCTACACCGGGATGATGGCGGCGCCCACCGCCCACCTGCGCCACTGGCTTGGGCGTCTGCGCAACGACAACGCCCAGGGCGAGTACTACCTGACCGACATCGTCGCGATGGCGGTGGCGGACGGCGTGCCGGTCGTGGCGTCGCAGGCCAAGGACGAGCTCGAGGTCCTGGGCGTCAACAGCCCGCTGCAATTGGCGGATCTGGAACGCCGCTATCAGCGCCGCGAGGCGGAGCGTCTGATGGAAGCGGGCGTGCGCCTGGCCGACCCGGCGCGCTTCGACCTGCGCGGGCGGCTGCACTGCGGCACCGATGTCGAGATCGACGTCAACTGCGTGTTCGAGGGCGAGGTGAGGCTCGGCGACCGCGTGCGTATCGGCGCCAACTGCTGCATCCGCAACGCCGAGATCCAGGCGGGCGCGGTGATCCATCCCTACACCCACATCGACGGCGAGTCGCTGGGCGTCGTCGTCGGCGAAGGGGCGCTGGTCGGGCCCTATGCCCGCCTGCGTCCCGGTGCCGCGCTGGGCCCGGAGGTGCACATCGGCAACTTCGTCGAGGTCAAGAACTCCACGCTCGGCCGTGGCGCCAAGGCCAACCACCTCGCCTACCTGGGCG
This sequence comes from Burkholderiaceae bacterium, assembly GCA_035559275.1. Taxonomy (GTDB): domain Bacteria; phylum Pseudomonadota; class Gammaproteobacteria; order Burkholderiales; family Burkholderiaceae_C; genus Caldimonas. The sequence continues at coordinate 23,441 of DATMBN010000071.1, read as the reverse complement.
ATGCCACCGTGGGCGAGCGCGTCAACTACGGCGCGGGCAGCATCACCGCCAACTACGACGGCGCCAACAAGCACCGCACCGTGATCGAGGCGGACGTGCACGTGGGCTCCAACTGCGTGCTGGTCGCGCCGGTCACCATCGGCGCGGGCGCGACGATCGGTGGCGGCAGCACCATCAGCAAGGACGCCCCGGCCGGACAACTCACGGTGGCGCGCGCAAAGCAAGTCACCATCCCCGGCTGGCAGCGGCCGCAAAAGAAGAAGTCCTGAGCGCCTACACCGAGGCAAGGCATGGACGGCGCGGACCCGCCTCTTGACTCGCCGATCCCGGTGGATCCGGCCCGCTGCCCCTTGTGCGGCGGGCCGAACGGGTGCGTGATGGCCGGGGGTTGCGACACTGCCCGGGCGGGCGGGCCCTGCTGGTGCCGCGAGGTGCGTTTCAGCGCGGAGCTGCTGGCCCGCGTGCCCGCCCATGCGCAACGGCGCGCCTGCATCTGCCGACATTGCGCCGCTCGCGGCACGGCGTGAAGCGGCGCGAAGCCGGTCGACCGCCCCAGGGGCGCTTCAACCACCTCCCGATCCGACGGGGATGGACGGCTCGAACTTCGCGCGCTTGACCGAGAAATAGGTCTTCACGTTGCGCACATTGGCGTCCTCGGTGAAGAGCCGCTGCACGAGCCGGTGGTAGGCGTCCATGTCCGGCACGTACACCACGAGCACGAAGTCCGGCCCGCTCGACGTGCGGTAGCACTGCTGCACGCCGGCCTCGGCCACGGCGCGGGCCTCGAACGCGTCCAGCCGCTCGGCGGCCTGCTGGTCCAGGCTGACTTCCACGATGGCCGTGAGTCCCACGCCCAGCCTGTCCGGCGAGAGCAGCGCCACCTGCCGCTCGATGATGCCGGTCTCGACGAGGCGCTTGACCCGCCGCAGGCAGGTCGCCGGCGAGACGTGCGCCCGCTCGGCCAGCTCCTGGTTGGTCAGCGAGGCATCGCGTTGCAACCATTCCAGCAAGCGCCGGTCGGTGGCATCCAGATGAGGGGGGTTGTCGATGGAATATTTCAACGAAGCACGATCTGTGAAAGAAGGAATCAATAACGTAGGGCAACGAAAGAATTGTTCGCCTATGGCGGCATTGTGCCCTGAAATTTCAATCCGCCCTCCCTACGATCACGCATTCCGTTCGTGAAAGGGCGCAATCCCATGTGTGGCATCGTCGGCGCGGTCAGCCAGCGCAACATCGTTCCCATCCTCGTCGAAGGCCTCAAGCGCCTGGAGTACCGCGGCTACGATTCCTGCGGGGTGGCCGTGCACCAGGGCGGCGAACTGCGCCGCGCGCGCAGCACCGACCGGGTGGCCGAACTCGAAGCCCAAGTCGCGCAGGACGGCGTGGAAGGCCTGACCGGCATCGCCCACACCCGCTGGGCCACGCACGGCGCGCCCGCGGTGCGCAATGCCCACCCGCATTTCTCGCACGGCACCGGGGCGCATGCCTACACGCAGCGGCCCGGGCGCATCGCGCTGGTCCACAACGGCATCATCGAGAACCACGAGGAACTGCGCGCCGAGCTGCAGGCGCGCGGCTACCTCTTCGCGAGCCAGACCGACACCGAGGTCATCGCCCACCTGATTGACGCCCTGTACGAGGGTGACCTCATGGATGCGGTCAAGCAGGCGACCGTCCGGCTGAGCGGGGCCTATGCCATCGCGGTGTTCTGCCGTGACGAGCCGCACCGCGTGGTGGGCGCGCGCGCCGGCTCGCCGCTGGTGCTCGGCGTGGGCGCGCCCGGCTCCAACGAGAACTTCCTCGCGTCCGACGCCATGGCGCTGGCCGGCGTGACCGACCAGATCGTCTATCTCGAAGAAGGCGACGTCGTCGACCTGCAACTGGGCAAGTACTGGATCGAATCTCGTCCCGAGGGCAGCGATCGCTTCGAGCGCGTCGAGCGGCCCGTGCGGACGGTGCTGGCGCACACCGGCGCCGCCGAGCTGGGGCCCTACCGCCACTACATGCAGAAGGAGATCTTCGAGCAGCCCCGCGCGGTGGCCGACACGCTGGACGACCTGCAATCGATCACCCCCGAGCTCTTTGGCGACGGCGCGTACAAGGTGTTCAAGGACGTGGAGCAGGTGCTGATCCTCGCCTGCGGCACCAGCTACTACGCCGGCTCGACCGCGAAGTACTGGCTCGAGTCCTTCGCGAAGATCCCCACCACGGTCGAGATCGCGAGCGAATACCGTTATCGCGAGAGCGTGCCCAACCCCAGGACGCTGGTCGTCACGATCTCCCAGTCGGGCGAGACGGCCGACACGCTGGCCGCGCTCAAGCATGCGCGCTCGCTGGGCATGGAGCACACGCTGACCATTTGCAACGTCGCCACCAGTGCGATGGTGCGCGAGTGCAAGCTGGCCTTCCTCACCCGCGCGGGCGTCGAGATCGGCGTGGCGTCGACCAAGGCCTTCACGACGCAACTCGCCGCGCTGTTCCTGCTGACGCTGGCGCTCGCGCAGGTGCGCGGTCGCTTGACGGCCGAGGCGGAAGCGGCCCACATCAAGTCGCTGCGCCACCTGCCGCTCGCCCTGCAGACGGTGCTTGCGCTCGAGCCGCAGGTGATCGCGTGGGCCGAACTCTTCGCGCGCAAGGAGAACGCGCTCTTCCTGGGCCGCGGTGTGCACTACCCGATCGCCCTGGAGGGCGCGCTCAAGCTCAAGGAGATCAGCTACATCCACGCCGAGGCGTATCCGGCAGGCGAGCTCAAGCACGGCCCGCTCGCGCTGGTCACGAGCCACATGCCGGTGGTGACGGTCGCGCCCAACGATGCGCTGCTCGAAAAGCTCAAGAGCAACCTGCAGGAAGTGCGCGCGCGCGGCGGCGAGCTGTTCGTCTTTGCCGATGCCGACACGCACATCCACACCGAGCCGGGCATCCGCGTCATCCGCATGCCCGAACACTACGGCCCGCTCTCACCCATCCTCCACGTCGTGCCGCTCCAACTACTGGCCTACCACACCGCCTGCGCCCGCGGCACCGACGTGGACAAGCCGCGCAACCTGGCAAAGAGCGTGACGGTGGAGTGAGGCGGCGGGGGGGCAGACTTCGGTGACCAGGAACCATGGAGCGACGGTCAACGCGTAGACGTGAAACGCAGCGCGCGAGGTTCGTGAGTGAGGCCCTGTCCCAGCGGATCGTTCGTGTAGGCGTCGGGATCCTCGTCGTCCGGCAGGGCAAGCTCCTGCTTGGCAGACGTCTGGGTTCCCACGGGGCGGGCACGTGGTCGCTGCCTGGCGGAAAGCTCGAGTACGGCGAGTCCATCGAGGAGTGCGCGCGCCGAGAACTCAAGGAAGAAACAGGGCTCGACCTGGGGGCGGTCGAACTCGGGCCCTACACGAATGACGTGTTCAGTGACGTGCAAGAGCACTACGTCACGCTGTTCGTGTTGGCCCGCAACTGCCAAGGCGAGCCGGTCAACCTTGAGCCCCACAAGTGCGAGGGATGGTCCTGGTTCTCTTGGTCCGCGCTCCCCGAACCCTTGTTTGCGCCGCTCGAGTCATTGCGCCGCTCAGGGTTCACACCGCAGTGACACCGGCGACGCGTTTCGCGGGCAGCTGAACGCCTCGCCCCCACATGCTCCCTCGCGCTTCAATGCGCCCCGGTGGCTGCGACGAAGGCAGCCAGATCGCGATCGAAGCGTTGCGGCTCTTCGAGGAACGGCGCGTGTCCCGATTCGGCGTAGAGCTTGCGCTGCACCCTCGGATTGATGGCTGCGGCCCGTGCCATCGAAGGCCGGGATTGCACGAGGTCGTCATGGGCACCGTACAGCAGCAGCACCGGCACGCGCGCTCTGCCCAGACCTTCGGCGGCGGCGACGGACATCGACTGGACGGAACGCTGCATGTCCCAGGACGCCATCGCCGCATTGGCCAGCAGCCGCTCGAAGGTGGCCGTGTCCGGCTTCTTGCGGAAGCACAGGCTCAGGAACTCGCGCACGGCGTTCAGGTGGGTCTCCAACTCAGGTGACACCAGGTTGCGGTACAGCTCGGGGTGGGACACGATCTGCTCAGGCTTGAGCTCGACGACGCCCGCGACGTACACGGCGCCGGCGAGCCGGTCGTCGCCGTAGGTGGCCAGGTAGTTGGAGATGACCGCGGCGCCCAGCGACCAGCCCACGACGACCGGCTTCTTCGCACCGGAGGCTTCGATCACGGCTGCCAGGTCGTCGGCCCAGCGTCGCCCGTCGGTGTACGCTCCCGGGTCGGTCGGCTTGCCGGACAGGCCATGGCCGCGCATGTCATAAGTGATCAGGCGATAGCCCTGCAGCTGCGGGCTCCGAAGCTGGCCGCTCCAGTTGAGGTGGCTACCCAGCAGCCCGTGTATGAAGATGATCGGGGGCCCGTCGGGTTTTCCGGCCTCTTGGACCGACAGCGTCACGCCGTCGGGCGCGGTGACGGTATAGGTCTTGTTGACGCCGGTGGCCGCCACCGCTGCTGCGGCCATCAAGCTGGTGAGCAGCGCCACGAAAAGGCGCCGCGCGAAGAGGGTGAATGTCATGGCATCGCTCCGAGTTGAACGAGGCCCGTACTGTCCACCCTGACACTGATGTCAGGGTCAAGCGGGATCTGGTAACTTCCCGGCCATGAACGAAGCCGCCCCAGATGCCCTGTTCTCGATCGGCAGGCTGGCCCGGGAAACGGGCGTCAGCGTGCGCTCGATACGTCACTACGAAGCCGAGGGCCTGCTGAGCTCGATGCGGGCGAGCAACGGGTACAGGCTGTTCCCTCGGAACGCGGTCACGCAAGTGAGGCAGATTCAGCGCATGATCGCCACCGGTTTCAGTGTGGCCGAGATCCGATCGTTCCCCGACTGCATGCGCATGATCGAAGGGGCCGCCACGTGCAGCCAGACCGACGAGGTGCTGCGACGCCGGCTCGCGTCGATCGACAGCCAGCTTGCCGACCTCGAGCGCCGTCGCGCGCGGCTGCTGCGCACGCTGCAAGAAGGCGTGATCCCGCCAGTCGAATGAACGAGAGGGCGGCCAGCCTGGGGACTTGCCAGAGGGGGCGACGCCTTCCGATGGCGGCGCGCCCGCCCATACGCTGAACGGAACGACACGATGGAACCCTGCGCGACTGCATCTGCGTACGACCTGCTCGCGCATAACTGGTTGGATGAGCGATTCAGCCGAACCGACGGCGTTCCGCAGCACAGGCTTGCGCTCAGGTTCCTCCATGATGCCGGGAACGGGTGGGCGCTGAACGTGGGCTGCGGGTGCAATACCCGCTTCAACGGCTTGCTTCGGGAGCATGGACTGAGGATCGAAGGCATCGATGTCTCAGACAGGATGGTTGCCTTGGCGCGGTCGGCAGATCCAGAGGCCCGAGTTCATCTCGGGGATATTTGTACCTGGCAACCTCCCCGAAGCTATCGCTTCATCTCCGCCTGGGACAGCATCTGGCACGTGCGCCTCTCAGAGCAGCACGCGCTGATGCTCAAGCTCATGCGGCTCCTTGAACCCAACGGTGTTTTCATCTTCTCTGCCGGCGGGCTTGACTCGCCTGCCGAGCACACGAGTTCGGCAATGGGCCCGACCGTCTACTACAGCACGCTGGGCATACCCGGGATCTTGAGCGTGATACAAGAGGCAGGGTGTGTCCTTCGGCACTTCGAGTTTGATCAGTGGCCGCAACCGCACCTCGTCGCTGTTGTGCAGCGACCCGGATAGCTCTCTACCGGGGCGATCCGCCGAGCCCTCGAGGGCCCTGCATGCCGTGGAAGGCCACCGCGGTGCGGCAAGCACGGCAGGCGTTTCCGCGATCGCCGCCGCGGTCATGCTCGATACGACATGGCGGGTGCTCCTCCCATGTCCAGCCGCGAACAGGTAGAGTGCAGGACATGCAGGGGAGCGCCGACCGATGAGATTTGTCACTTTCGCCCTCGCCGCCTGCCTGGCAGGGACCGTACACGCGGCGCTGCCGATCGGTGCGCCGGCTCCCGACTTCACGGTCGAAGCAGCGCTCGGCGGAAAGACGTTCACCTTTTCGCTGGCGCAAGCGCTGCGCCGCGGCCCCGTCGTGCTGTACTTCTACCCCAAGGCCTTCACCAGCGGCTGCACGATCGAGGCCCACGCCTTCGCCGAGGCGACACCGCGCTTCGAGGCGCTCGGTGCGCGCGTCATCGGCATGTCCAACGACGACATCGCCACGCTGCAGCGCTTCTCGGTCGAGGCCTGCCGCAACAAGTTCGCGGTCGCCGCGGACCAGGGTGCGCGGATCACGAAGCAATACGACGCGGCCCTCGCCTCGCGACCGGACATGGCCGATCGCATCTCCTACGTGATCAGCCCGCAAGGCCGCATCGTCCACGTCCATGCCGGCGCCGATCCCGAGGCGCACGTGGACAGCACCTTGCAGGCGGTGGAGGCCTGGCGGCGCCAGCAGGGCACCCGCTGACCGCGCGTCCCCAGAGCGCGCGCCCCAGACCGCGCGCCCCAGACCGCGCGCCCCCACAGCGTGCTCCCTCAGAGCGTCCTTCAGAGCGTCCTTCAGAGGGCGCCCGGCGGCCGAGGGCAGGGCTGCGACGGCTCCACGAGGGTTTGCCGGCCCAGTTCCTGACCGGTCCCCGCGCGGTCAGATGATGGCGCCAGCAGGGGGATAGATAGCAAGTACCCGCTTTTCAGCCTGGCGGCGCGCTGCGCCGGTGGTCGAGTTGGCTCCGCGATTCTTCGTATTGTGTATGAGAAGCGTTATCATTTCGATTCTCGTATACCAACGATAGACGGAGGTCCGCCCGTTCCGGGCCTTCGCTGACGGCAATCAGGAGCCATAAAACCATGACCAGGATCTGCGCGCGTGGCCGCGGCGGGCTCGTCCTCAAACCTTTGACCGTGGGCCTCGCCCTGGCCCTGCAAGGTGTCGCCGTGGCGCAGGGTGCCGACACGGCCGGCCTGCCGGCCGTGGTCGTCAAGGGCCGCGGCCCGCAGGCCACGACCGAAGGGACGGGCTCGTACACCACCGGCCAGGCAGGCACCGCCACACCCCTGGGCCTGTCCCTGCGCGACACGCCCCAGTCGGTGTCCGTGATGACGCAGCAGCGCATCGAGGACCAGGGCCTGCGCACGGTGCTGGACGCGGTGGACAACGCGACCGGTCTTTCGGTACACCGCTACGAGACCAACCGCGTCAACTTCGTGTCGCGCGGCTTCAAGGTCACGAGCCTGATGATCGACGGCGTACCGACGACCTGGAACTCCACCTGGACCGCCGGCGAGATCTTCGGCAGCCTCGCGCTTTACGACCGGGTCGAGATCGTGCGCGGGGCGACGGGCCTGACCAGCGGCACGGGGGATCCGTCCGCCGCGATCAACCTGGTGCGCAAGCGGGCCACGAGCAAGACCTTCACGGGCACTGCCGAGCTCGGGGCGGGCAGCTGGGACCAGCGCCGCGGGATGGTGGACCTGTCGGCACCCTTGAACGAGAGTGGCTCGGTGCGCGCGCGCCTGGTGGGGGAATACCAGCGCGCCGACAGCTGGATCGACCTGAAGGAGGACGAGAGCAAGGCGCTGTATGCGACGCTCACGGCCGACCTGACCCCGCGCACCCAGCTCTCCCTGGGCGTCAGCCGGCAGGACAACGACACGGACAGCCCGATGTGGGGCGGCCTGCCGCACTGGTACGCCGACGGCACGATCGCGGACTGGCCGCGCTCGAAGACGACCGCCGCCCGCTGGGCGCGATGGGATTCCGAGTACGAGAACCTGTTCGCGGACCTGGAGCACCGGTTCGACAACGGCTGGAAGGCCCGGGTCGGGGGCAGCCGTGGTGACCGCCGGGGCGACACGCCCTTGTTGTACATGTTCGGCGCGCCCGACCGCGGCACGGGGCTCGGGCTGGGCACCTGGCCGGGTTGGTACCGCAACGTGACCAAGCAGGACGACGTGGGCCTGAGCGTGAGCGGGCCGTGGCGGTTTGCCGGCCGGGTGCACGAAGCCGCCTTCGGCTATGCCTACGCCAGGAACCGCTTCCATGCCGACAGCCGCACCGCGCCGCTGGGCCAGGCCGGCGACTTCAACCACTGGGACGGGTCCTACCCGGAGCCCGACTGGAGCCCCTGGACCTTCTATGAGAAGAACCGCACCGAGCAGCAGTCCGTCTACGGCGTCGTGCGCCTGAACGTGTCCGACCCGCTGCGCGTGATCCTCGGCGCGCGCATCACGAACTACGAGAAGACCGGCGTGGATGCCAGCGGCAACACGCTGTACCGGATGAAGGTCGACCAGGAGGTCACGCCCTACCTGGGCCTGATCTACGACCTGAGCGACAGCTACTCTGCCTACGTCAGCTACACGGACATCTTCCAGCCGCAGCAGCTGCGCGACATCAACGGCCGCTACCTGGACCCGGTGCTCGGCAAAAGCGCGGAGGCGGGGATCAAGGGGGAGTTCCTCGACGGCCGCCTCAATGCCGCGCTGGCGGTGTTCCAGATCAAGCAGGACAAGCTCGGGCAGGCCACCGGCCAGCAGATCCCGGGCAGCTCGCCTCCGGAAACCGCCTACGAAGAGTCGGAGGGGGCCACGAGCCGCGGCTTCGAGATCGACGTTTCGGGGGAACTGCGGCCGGGCTGGAGCGTGGGCGCCGGGTACACGCAGTTCCGCCTCAAGGACGCCGACGGCGCGGATGTCAACACCATCTATCCGCGCAAGCTGTTGCGCCTGTTCACGGCCTACCGCCTGCCCGGCGAGTGGAGCGCGTTGACGATCGGCGGCGGCGTCAACTGGCAGTCGCGCACCTGGACCGAGGCGACCAACCCGGCTGGCGCGCCCGACCGCATCGAGCAGAAGGCGTACGCGCTGGTGAACCTGATGGCGCGGTATGACATCAGCGACCAGTGGTCGGCGCAGCTGAACGTCAACAACCTCTTCGACAAGAAGTACTACGGATTGTTCGACGCGTTCGACCAGGTCACGTACGGCGACCCGCGCAACGTCACCGTCACCGTGCGCTACAAATTCTGAGCCTTGCGATGCAAGCTTTGGGCTTCCGGTCGGGTCGCGTTCGGCGCGCGCACGACAGAAGTGACCGCGGCGCCGACGCGTGGCGGCAACGGGAGTCCCCGCGATGGCTGCGCCGATGAGTGGGATGGCCGTGGGGTAGCGCTGCGCGCTCACGCCCCCGCGCGCCCGCCGCCGAGTTCGCTGGCCCGCGGAGCCCTCACGCGGCCACGTGGTAGCGGGAAGCCGGGGCGAGGGCGGGCGCCCGTCCCGTCAGGTGGATGAGGTTCCCGGACCGTCACTGCGGGTGCGCGACGCGGGCCTTGCGGTCCATGCATGGGCGAAGGACACTGCACGGGTTCCAGCAAGAGGCCGCGGCGGCGGCCGCGAGACAGCCGTGAACATCCTCGTGAACGTCGATGTCGACGACCTGGACCGGGGCGTGCGCTTCTATACGGAGGCATTTGGCCTGCGTGCAGGACGCAGGTTGGGCGAGGGCGTGGCCGAGCTGCTGGGCGCCAGCTCGCCGATCTATCTCCTGGCCAAGCCCCCGGGCAGTGGAGCCTTCCCTGGCGCCGCCAAGCGGAGGCACTATGGGCGCCACTGGACACCGGTCCACCTCGATTTCGTCGTGGACGACGTCGAGACGAGCGTGGCGCGGGCCTTGGGGGCCGGGGCGACGTTGGAGCAGGCACCGGCGACCCATGTGTGGGGCAAGCTCGCCCTCCTGGCCGACCCGTTCGGAAACGGCTTTTGCCTCTTGCAGTTCCTTGGCCGGGGATACGACGAACTCGCTGCATGAGCGAGGCTGGAGACGCCATGACGTTGTCGGACTTCATCGAACGCGAGATCGAAGCCATCGTCGACGAATGGTCGGCTTTCGCCAAGACGTCGTTGCCCCCGGCCCGCGAGCTCTCGCCCGAGGAGTTGCGCGACCACGCCGAGTTGCTGCTTCGGCATGCCGCGGCCGACATGCGCACCCCGCAAAGCGGCGGCGAACAGCACGAGAAGTCGCGCGGCAACCGGCCGGGCAACGCGCCCGAACTCACCCGCATGGCCAGGGCCGATGCGGAGCAGCGGTTCCGGCAAGGCTTCTCGCTGAACGAGATGTTGGCCGAGTACCGCGCCCTGAGGGCCAGCGTCGTGCGGCGATGGACCGCCGAGATCAAGAGCCCAGGCCCCGACGCGATGCAGGAGCTCATCCGTTTCAACGAGGCGATGGACCAGGCCATCGGCGAGGCCGTGGCCTGGTACGTGGAAAGGGTCGAGGAATCGCGCAACCTCATGCTCGGCGTGCTTGGCCACGATTTGCGCAATCCCCTCGGCGCGGCGAGCAATTCTGCCCACTTCCTGCTTCAGGTCGACGGACTGACCGGCGCCCAGATCAAGGCCGTCGCGCGCATCCAGGCGAGCGTGACCCGCATGCGGCACATGGTGGATGACCTGCTCGACTTCACGCGCACGCGCCTGGGGTCCGGCCTGCCCATCGCGCCCGTGCGTTCGGATCTCGGGCAGATCTGCAGCGATACGGTCGGCGAGCTGGAAGCCTTCCACCCTGACCGTACGTTGCGGCTCGAGTGCTCGGGCGAGCTGAAAGGCGAATGGGACACGCGGCGCATGTCGCAGCTCGTGTCCAACCTGGTGGCCAACGCCATCCAACATGGCTGGCGCGACACGCCGGTGACCGTGACGGTGCGTGGCGAGGGCGAGGCGGTGGTCCTGCGCGTGCACAACCAGGGCCCCCCGATCGCGCCTGAGGCGCAGCGCACACTGTTCGATCCCCTGATGCGGCCGGTGGTACAGGAGGCCGAGCGGCGCGAGGGCTCCTCGGGCCTGGGGCTGGGGCTGTACATCGTGCGCCAGATCTGCGCGGCCCACGGCGGCGAGATCCACGTCGAGTCGTCGGCGCAGCAGGGCACCACGTTCACGATACGTCTGCCGCGCCGGCCTCCCGCCACCCCGGGCAGTGCTCTCGTCCCGAGGTGACGCTGCGCTCCTAGACTGTCCCGGGCTGTAACAGAAAACCCGGTGTCGTCCGTGGTTCCACGTATAGCAGTCGGCCCGGAGCGTGAGAACGTATGGGTGTGCATGCGTCCCACGATGATCCCCTGCGCGTGGTCGTTGCCGATGACAACGAAGACGCGGCGCAGATGCTGGCCGAACTTCTGGAACTGCTCGGCTGCTCAGCGTTTACCGCGCCGAACGGTGCCGCCGCGATCGAACTGGTGGCCCGGCAGCGACCGCACATCGCGATACTCGACCTCGACATGCCGAGCGTGGACGGCTTCCAGGTCGTGCAGGCGATCAAGCAGCGCTTGCGAGCGCATGACTGCCTCTGTGTCTGCCTGAGCGGCAAAGTGTTCCCGCACGTCGAGCGGCAGGCCAAGGAAGCGGGATTCGACGTGGTCTGGGCCAAGCCCATGAGGGCCGAGCAACTGATCGACGTGCTGGAGAGCCGTCGCAGGAAACGGCGCGCGCCGGCCGGTTGACCTTCCGCCGGGGCGCCGGGGGCAGGGTCAGCGCAGCACGTCCTTGGTGCTGGTGATCAGCACGCAGGTGCAGCCGGTTTCGCTCCAGACACGCTGATCACCGGTGCCCGGCTCGCCGCGGTTGTAGTCGCCAGGACGCAATTTCCTCTCGTCGATCCACAGTTCGCCGTCGAGCAGGTGCAACTCCTCCACACCGGCATGGCTGTGCGGCGGGTAGGCCGCGCCGGGCGCCAGCCGCACCAGCATGCTCACCCGGTACCGGTCGTCGTCGGTGGCCAGAAGCTTGCACTGGATGCCTGGGGCCACCTCTTTCCATTCCGGTTCGCGCCACTGGCGTTCGACTGGCCACACCGGCGCTGTGCCGGTCTCGGCGGCAATGCGCTCGGCCAGCCGCTGCTGCAAGGGCGAAACGGGGCGCAGCACGTCCCTGGGCCACGCCGCGAACGAGTCCACCAGCGGACGCAGCGCGTTCAGTTCGTGCTGGCATCGCGGGCAAGAGGCGATGTGCGCTTCCACCGCCGCCAGATCGCCGGCGGGCAGCGTTCGCAGGGCGTACTCGATGGCCCGGTCGCCCCAGCCGCAGTCAGGCCTGTCGTCCTTCGGGCTCATGGCGGGATTCCTTCCCTGGGCAGCGCCTGACGCAACTTGTGGAGCGCGGAACGGATGCGCGTCTTGACCGTTCCCAAGGGCAGGTCCAACCGGGCCGCGACCTCGGCGTACGTCAGCTGGCCGAAGAACGCAGCTTCGACGGCGCGCCGCTCGTCGTCGCCGAGCCCGGCCAGGGCACGCAGGAGCCCTTCACGCTGCTGACTCAGCTCGATCGGATCCGACGAATCGCACAGATCTTCCGCTGCGTCGGTTGCCTCGGGAAACGGGTCGACGCGCTTGCGCCGCTGCTCGAAGCGCAGGCGGTCAATCGCCCGGGAGCGCGCCTGGTTCATGATCCAACCCAGGACGGTGCCGTTTGCCGCATCGTAGGTGCCCGCGCGACGCCACACGTCGTGGAAGACATCGACGGTGAGCTCTTCGGCGGTTTCCCTGTTGCCGCCGATGCGCATCGCCAGGGTGAAGACCAGACGATGGGCGCGATCGTACAAGGCATGCAGGGCGCGCTGGTCGCCGTCGGCCACCGCGCGCACGAGCTGCACCCAGTCCGCCTCCGATGCCAGGGACTTGGACTTGTCCGCATAGAGAACATCCCCGAGCGTCGGGGGCGCGGGCTCGGGAGGCTGTGGTTGCGCATGCTGTGGCACGGGCCCGATTCTGCAGCGTTTGCCGGCCACGCGACAAGCGCCGACCCGGGGCCGCTCCATTCGTTCAGGACGGACTGTCTCCCGCGCCCGTGCGTTCCCCGGACGTGCCGTCGAGCAGGCCGAACCGCGAATCCCGCTCCTCCAGGATCAGGTCCACCGCGCGAAGCAGGATGTGGCGAGGCAGTTCGTCCTGGCCGCTGGCATATCTACCCAGCAAGGCCGCGCTGATGTTCAGGCGCCGCGCCAGTTCGCCGTCACCCCCCACCAAGTCGGACGCCGCCCGCAGCAGCCTCAGGTGCGCGCTGCCCGAGCCGTCCATTCCGGAGTAATCGTCGCGTCTCATTGCCTCTCCTTGCGGGGCCCGTGGTGACACCTCCTTAAACGACAAACGCGCGGAGATGGATTGGTATCAGAAGGAAACAGTCCCGCCTTGCCGCGGCGCGTCGCGGAGGATGTAGGCTTGCCCCGTATGCAAGCCGCTGCCCTCTTGCTGCAGGCGCTCGAACGCGCCCCGCGTCGGTTCCGACCTCCGGCGCTGCCCGAGGCGCCGCATGAGGCCCAGGCAGCCGGCTCTGCGGCGGGGGTGGCGTGGGCCGCGGAAGCGGCCCGTCGCGCGCTGCAGGACGGGCGTTTGCCGGACGGGCGGCTGCGCGACCTTTTCGTCCATGCCTTGGCCGACCTGATCCGCGCCGCCCTTCGGCCCGGGGGTGGAGACACGGCGTTCCAGGCGATGGTGTTGCGCCGGCGCGCGCCCGAGGTCGCAGAGCACGCCATGCTCGCCTCCGCGGCCGCGCGAGACCGCCGGGCCTTGCGTTCGGCCGTCGATGCCGTTGCGCACCCGGGCAAATGGAGGCACGCGGTCGACGAGCCGACCGGAAGGGCGCTCACGGACCTGCACCGGCTGGCGTGCGACGGCGAGTGGGAAGAGCTGGCACGCCTTGCACAGCAGATGCAACGACGGCGCGGCCATGACGAGTCCCTGCACGAGGCCTTGCAAGCGCTGCTCGCGCACCAGAGCCTGGCGCGGCTTCGGCGCCTCGAGGCGCTCTCCGGGCTTGAGTCGGTCAGGGGCCATCTCGCGCTCAGTGCGGGCCCCGCCCCCGGCAGTGCGGCGGCGCGGGCGCTCGGGGCCGCTTCCGCCCGGCGGGGTGCTGCCACGGAGGCGAAGACCGTCGCCGCGTTCGTGCACATTGCCGCCTGGCTGACGCAGGCCGCCGGCGGGCAGGGGCGGTATCAGGTCGCGACCGGCCTCCTGGTGCCCGGGTCGTTTCCCGGCGAGGCGCGGAAGGCCAAGAGCGAATGGGATGTGGCGCTGCTGCAGACCGCCCTCCGCGGCGAAGGCGCCCAGGTCTTGCTCCTCGCCGAGGCCAAAGCCACGCCAGATGCGGCGGTGTCCGACTACTCGCGCATGTTGCGCGGGCTGCAACGGCTGGCGCTGGCCGCCGAGACCCGCGACCACCTCTTCCCCACGCGCGAAGGCGGGGTGCTTGTGCAGGGCGAGACGTTGCGAAGGCTGGCGCCCCAAGGCCGCTCCTTGCCGCCGCAGGTCATCTACTGCTGCGATGCGCCCGGCGACGTGTCCCCGCCGGTGCTGAGTGCCGCCAGTCGCTGGGTGCTGCTCACCGAGCCCGCTGCGGTGGCCTTCGCCTGCGGGGTGGCCGAAGGCGACGAGCCCGCACCGGACACGCTGCATCAGGTATGGGAGGACCTGCTGCACGCCCCTCGGCTGAGATCGGTGCTCCATCAGTACGACACCGCATGCGCCGCGCTGCGGGCGATGTTTCACCCCGACGACTTGCGCGCGGCCCTGGTTTGTCTAACCTAGGGCTGGCTGCGCACCCGACATTTCCCACCTCAGGAGGACCTGCCCCATGAAGACCAAAGCCGCGGTGGCCTGGAAGGCCGGAGCGCCGCTGACGATCGAGGACGTCGAGCTCGAAGGCCCCCGCGAGGGCGAGGTGCTGGTGGAGGTCAAGGCCACCGGCATCTGCCACACCGACTACTACACGCTCTCCGGTGCCGACCCCGAGGGGCTCTTTCCGGCCATCCTCGGGCACGAGGGCGCGGGCGTGGTGGTCGACGTCGGGCCGGGCGTGAAGTCTCTCAAACCGGGGGACCACGTGATCCCGCTCTATACGCCGGAGTGCCGCGAGTGCAAGTTCTGTCTCTCTCGCAAGACCAACCTGTGCCAGGCCATCCGCGCCACCCAGGGCAAGGGCGTGATGCCCGACGGCACCAGCCGTTTCTCGCTCGGGGGCAAGCCGCTCTTCCACTACATGGGGACGTCGACCTTCTCGAACCACATCGTCGTGCCGCAGATCGCCCTGGCCAAGGTCCGCGCGGACGCGCCGTTCGACAAGGTCTGCTACATCGGCTGTGGCGTCACGACCGGCATCGGCGCGGTGATCTTCACCGCCAAGGTCGAGGCAGGCGCCAACGTGGCCGTCTTCGGCCTGGGGGGCATCGGGCTGAACGTGATCCAGGGCGCGAAGATGGTGGGGGCGGACAAGATCATCGGCATCGACATCAATCCCGAGCGCGAGGCGATGGCCCGCAAGTTCGGCATGACGCACTTCCTCAATCCGAAGGAGCACGAGAACATCGTCGATGCCATCGTGCAGCTCACCGACGGCGGCGCGGACTACAGCTTCGAGTGCATCGGCAATACCCAGGTGATGCGCCAGGCGCTGGAATGCACGCACAAGGGATGGGGTCAGAGCATCATCATCGGCGTGGCCCAGGCCGGCGCCGAGATCAGCACGCGGCCGTTCCAGCTCGTCACCGGGCGCCAGTGGAAGGGGTCGGCCTTCGGCGGCGCGCGCGGGCGCACCGACGTGCCGAAGATCGTCGACTGGTACATGGAAGGCAAGATCAACATCGACGACCTCATCACGCACACCCTCCGGCTCGACCAGATCAACGAGGGCTTCGAGCTGATGAAGCGCGGCGAGTCGATCCGCTCGGTGGTGGTGTACTGAGATGGCGCTGGAGCTCCTCGCCGACCACGGCTGCTTCGGCGGCCGTCAGCGGTTCTACCGGCATGCCTCGATCGAGATCGGCCTGCCGATGCGGTTCGCCCTCTACCTGCCGCCGCAGGCGGCCGACGGCGGGGGCAAGCTGCCGGTGCTGTTCTATCTGGCGGGCCTGACGTGCACGGAAGAGACCTTCACGATGAAGGGCGGAGTCCAGCGTCACGCGGCGCAGCACGGCCTCGTCCTCGTGATGCCGGACACGAGTCCCCGCGGGGCGGGCGTGCCGGGCGAGACCGATGCATGGGACTTCGGCGTGGGCGCGGGTTTCTACCTGGATGCCACGCAGCCACCCTGGTCCGCGCACTGGCGCATGGAAAGCTACCTGATCCGCGAACTGCTGCCCCTGGTCGGGGCGCACTTCCCGGTCGACCTCACGCGCGCGGGCATCTTCGGCCATTCGATGGGCGGGCACGGCGCGCTGACGCTCGCGCTGCGCCACCCCGGCGTGTTCCGCTCCGTCTCCGCGTTCGCTCCGATCGCGGCACCGACCGAGTGCGCGTGGGGCCGGAAAGCGTTCGCGGGATACCTCGGGCCCGACACGTCGACCTGGCGGCAGCACGACGCGAGCCTGTTGATGGCGGCGCAACCGGGACCGCCCTATCCCGAGGGCATCCTGATCGACCAGGGCCTGGACGACAAGTTTCTCGCGGAGCAGCTGCATCCCGAGCGATTCGAGGCGGCATGCGCCCAGGTGGGCCAACCGCTGACGTTGCGCCGCCATGCGGGCTACGACCACGGCTACTACTTCATCGCCAGCTTCGTCGAGGACCACATGGGCTTCCACGCCGAGCGGCTGCGGCGGTAGCCGAAAGGGGGCGCAGGGCAGAGGCCGCTGCTGCTGTTCGACCGCTTTACCTGGGGCGTAATTGTGGGCAGGCGGGCGTCTGGGGAGACTGCCTGCACGCACACACGGAGGACACATGCCTGCCTTTGCCATTGCCAACCTCTCCAAGGTCCAGTTCGGCGAGGAGATCGCCGAATACCTGCGGCGCATCGACGACACCTTGGTCCCCTTCAAGGGCACGTTCTGCGTCCACGGCGCCTCGCCAGAGGTGGTCGAAGGACGGTGGGCGGAGGCCACGGTCATCATCGAGTTCCCGGACCTTGACCATGCACGCGCCTGGTACCAGTCGCCCGCCTACCAGGAGATCCTGCCGCTGCGCACCCGCAACTCGGAAGGAAGCGCCATCCTGATCGACGGGGTCGATCCCGGCTATCGCGCGTCCAGTCTGCTCGCCAAGCTGGGGCTGTGACCCCCGGGGAGACCGACATGAACATCACCAGCTACTACCCCGTCCTGATGACGCGGGACGTGGCCGCCACTGCGGCTTTCTACCAGCGGCACTTCGGCTTCGAGCCGTTGTTCACCGCGCACTGGTATGTCCACCTGCAATCGCGCGAGGCGGGGCCCGCCGTCAGCCTGGCCATCCTCGACGGGCGACATGAGACGGTTCCGCAGGCCGGGCGCGGACAGGTTGCCGCGGGTGCCCTGCTGAACTTCGAGGTGGACGATGTCGACGCCGAGTACGACCGGCTCCGCGCGGCCGGCCTGCAGGTACTGCTGCCTTTGCGGGATGAAGACTTCGGACAGCGCCACTTCATCGTCCAGGGTCCGGACGGGGTCATGATCGACGTGATCAAGCCGATCCCGCCGAAGGCCGAGTATGCGCCCCAGTATGTGGACGAGGCACGGCCGGTGTAGGGCTGGCCTGTACCGGGCAGGTAGTTGCCGCGGCCTCGTGCCTGCGGCCAGACTCCTGCCTCTTGCCGCATGACAGGGGAGAACGCGATGCGATTCATGGTGCTGCTGAAAGCGGACCGCCACAGCGAGGCCGGCGAGCTGCCGGATGCGGAACTGCTCGCCGAGATGGGCCGCTACAACGAGGCCCTGGCGAAGGCGGGCGTGCTGCTGGGCGGGGAGGGCCTGCAGCCCAGCTCGAAGGGTGCGCGCGTGCGCTTTTCCGGGAAGGATCGCGAAGTCATCCCCGGGCCCTTTGCGGACACCCGCCAGCTGGTGGCCGGCTTCTGGATCTGGAAATGCGCCTCGCTCGAAGAGGCCGTCGAATGGGTCAAGCGCTGCCCCAATCCCATGCGCGGCGAAACGGAGATCGAGATCCGTCAGATTTTCGAGGCCGAGGATTTCGGCGAAGCCTACACCCCGCAGTTGCGCGAATTGGAGGACGGGCTGCGCGACCAATTGAAGCGGGACTGATGGCCACGCGGCGGACACGTGGCCACGCGACGGGACGCGAGCGTCCGGGCACGCGGGAGATGCCTGTCCGAGAGCGTGCTGAGCACACGGAGCCATGGATCTGGCCACACTGTTGCGCGAGACCCGCATCGCCGCGGGCATGAGCCAGCTGGACCTCAGCTTGCGACTGGAGGTTTCGCAGCGGCACGTGAGCTTCCTCGAGTTGGGCCGCGCGCGCCCGAGCCGCGCCCTCCTGGTCGCCTGGATGGACCAGACGGGCGCCGCGGCGTCCGTGCGCAACGCCGCGCTGCTGCTGGGCGGCTTCTCGTCGACCGGGGAGACGCTGGAGGAGGCCGAGTGCGGCCCTCGGGAGGCGGCGCGCCTGCTCCTGTGCCTGCACGAACCCTACCCCGCGATCTGCTGTGACGCGAACTGGCATGTGGTGATGGCCAACCCGGCGCGACGCAAGATGAACGCGGCGGTGATGCCTGACCTGCCGGAGCGGTTGCAACGCTGCGATCCCGGCACCGACCTGCTCGAAGTCCTCACCCATCCCTCCGGGCTGCTGGCCCATCTGCGCCAGGCCGCCCAGGTGGGGTGGGCGATCCTGCGTCAGCTTCGGGCCGAGATGTGGGCCAATCCCTCCCTGCGCGAACGCGTCGACCGTTTTGCCGAGTTTCTCGAGGCCCGCCACCCTCTGCCTGCGGCCGCGCCGCTGCGACCGGCCAACGCCACGCACCTGGCGCTGGAATTCGAGACCGCCCGGGGCATGCTGGCATTCCATGCGGTGCAGACCCTCGCAGGGCTGCCGCAGAACATCACGCCCTGGTCGCTGCGCACCACGCTGTGGTATCCCGTGAACGACTCAGCCCGCCAGATGCTGCTTCAGGGCGAGGAGCGCTGGTCGGCCCCAAGGTGAGGGGCTAGGCACCTCGCGCTTGCCGTGCGCACGCCGTTTGCTGCCGGAGGTCTTGCAGCCCGATGCCGTGGAGGCTCGCCGCGGCCTGCCCCTCACGATGATGCCCCGACCACCTTCCGCTTCTCCTTCCGACGCACCCCCGTCACCGGCCGAGGGCACTGCCGGCGACGCGGCGCAGACCGGAGAGAACACCTGCCGGCGCTGCGCTGGCATGGGGCGCGTGGACGATCGGCCCTGTCCCGACTGCGGCGGGACAGGCAAGGTGGTGGAAACGGTGGGCGATGCCTGAGTCGGACGGCTGCCGCCATCCTGCCTGCAGGAAACCGGCCCGCCCTCAGTCGACGAGGATGCGCGCCGGCGTCGGCGGAGCCACCGGGCTGTGGCGCGCGATGTAGTCGATCAGCGCGTCGATGTCCTGGGCGCCCCCGAGCCGCTCGGCGCCGTCGTCCCGCAGCACTGTGAAGCCGTCGCCGCCGTCGGCAAGGAAGGAGTTGACCGTGACGCGGTAGGCCTGGCCAGGAACGATGTCCACGCCGTTCAGCTTCATCTGGCTCACGCGCTGCCCGGCCGGGTTGGCGGCCGACCACACATAGGTGAATCCCTGGCTCGGCTGCAACATGCGCGGACGCTCGGCATTCACGCCGGTGGCCTGCTGCTCCAGCAGGGCCTTGATCTGGCTGCCGGTGAGGGTCATCACGACCAGGCTGTTGCCGAAAGGCTGGACCGTGAACGCCTGCCCGAAGGTCAGGTCGCAGGGGCCCGCGGTGCACGGGAAGTCGGCGCGCACGCCGCCCGGGTTCATGAACGCGATCTGTGCGCCGCCCTTGTCCGCCGCGGCAGTGGCGGCGAGTTGGGCGTCCGCGATCAGGCGGCCGGCGGGTGTGTCGCCGCCGGCCCCCGGTGTCCGGTCGATGGCCGCGGTGATCTGACCGATGACCCGCGCGGCCTTGGGCGCCGCGAGGGCCCGGTATTCGTCCACCACCTGCTGCACCGCCGCGTGGGCCCCCAACGGCGTGAACCGGGCCGCGACCTCGGCGGTGTTGGTGTCGTTCACCACCGGCAGGTTCTGCGCCACGGTCTTGCTGCGGTCCACGTCGCGCGATGCGGGGTCGAGCGTGACGTCGACCTGACTGATGGCACGGCCGTTCGCATAGGCCTGGATGACGGGGATGCCGCTGCGCAGGCAGTTGTAGCCGGCGTGGCTGTGCCCGCTGAAGACCACGTCGATCTTGCCGTTGAGGCGGTCGACGATGTCGAAGATCGGCCCTTGCGCGTTGGCACAGGTGGTGTCGTTCCAGGCGGAGCTGGTCTGGCCGCCTTCGTGCACGACCGCCACCAGCGCCTTGACACCCTGCGCGTCCAGTTCGTCGGCGTACTTGTTCAGCGCCTCGGCCTCGTCTCCGAAGGCCAGGCCCTGCACCCCGGCCGGCGACACGATGGTAGGCGTCGAGCGGGTGACGACACCGATGAAGCCGATCCGGATACCGCCGAACTCCTTGACCACGTAGGGGGGGAAGATGGGCTGTCCGGTCGCCGTTTCGACCACGTTGGCCGCGAGGAACGCGAAGTTCGCGCCGGGGTAGGGGCCTGCGCCGCTTGCGCAGGAGGAGAGGTTGGGATCGCTCGTGTCGGCGCTGCAGCCGCCCGCCGCGACGCGGCGCAGCTCGGCCAAGCCCTTGTCGAACTCATGGTTGCCTACGACGTTCAGGTCCACCTTCATGCGGTTCATCGCCTCGACCGTCGGCTCGTCGCGGAACAGCGCCGAGACCAGCGGGGAGGCCCCGATGAGGTCGCCGGTGGAGATCGTCACGGTGTGGGCGCGCCCCTGGCGCTGCGCCTCGAGCGCGGACGCGAGGTAGGCCGCGCCCCCCGTGTTCACGCGCACCGTCTTGGCGGGATCGGACGGATCCGGCAGCGTGAGGGACAGGCCCGCCGGTTCGAGGGCGCCGTGGAAGTCGTTGAAGGCCAGCATCCGCACTTCCACCGGCGCGGCCGCTGCCGGGGCCTCGTCATTCCCGTCTCCTCCCCCGCAAGCGGCGGCCGCGGCGCTCAGCGCGGCGACGGACACCCACAGGCGCGCGGGGCGCCAGGCCATCTCTCTCATGTCTTCTCCTCCACTGGTCGACGAACGACGGATCGAAGCAGGAGGCTAGGGGCCGCAGATGAAGAACGCGTGACGCTGCGCGCCGGGCGGTGCCGGGAGGTCACCGGCCCACCGGTGGCTCGAGCCCAGCTTCGCGTTCGAGGGGGCGCCCCGCTCCTGCCCTATCGGCTTCATCCGCCCGAGGCTGCGGGCAGCCAAAGAGTGAAGGTGCACCCGCGCCCGACCTCACTCTCCAGGGTGAGGTCACCCCCCAGCAGCCGGGCGATGCGCCGGCTGATCGCCAGCCCGATGCCGGCACCCGGCTGCGCGCCGGGGTCCAGCCGCGTGTACTCCTGGAACACGAGGTCCCGCTGGTCCGGGGCGATGCCGGGGCCCGTGTCCTGCACACTCAGCGCGAGCCAGGATCCGGGCCCGGGGCCGCCGGGCGCATCCGGCCGCGCGGCGACCGTCACCCGGCTGCCAGGGGCGTACTTGACGGCATTGGACAGGAGGTTCGCCAGGACCTGGCGGATCCGCGCCGGGTCGGTCTTCACTTGGGCACCGGGAGGCGCTTGCGCCTGGAGCACCATGTCGACCGCCCCCGCCGGCGCGCGGAAGTCCTCCACGACCTCATGGACCAGTCGGCCCACGTCCGTCTCGACGAGCACCAGGTCGAGCTGCCCGGCTTCGGCCCGCGAGAGCTCGAGCAGGTCGTCGATCAGGCCGATGGCCGTGCGCAGCGATCGGCGGATCCGCAGCACGCTCTCGCGCTGCGGCCCCGCCAGCTCGCCGAAGGGCCGGCCGTTCTCCAGCATCCAGGCCTGCATGTCCGCCACGTTGAGCGGGTTCCTCACGTCATGGCTGAACCCGCGCATCAGCCGGGCCCGGCTTTCGGTGACGCGCTCGAGCTCGGCGCGGCGTCGCTCCGCCTCGGCGCGGGCCTCCTGCTCCTTCTGCAACAGGCGCTCGAGTTCCTCCTCGAGCCGCTTGCGCTCCGAGATGTCGGTGAGGGTGCCGAACCATTCGACGATCTCTCCCGCCTCGTTGCGCAGCGGCACGGCCTGCCCCAGGAACCAGGTGTAGTTGCCGTCGCAGCGGCGAAAGCGGTACTCGATCACGTAGGGCTCGCCCGTCTCGAGCGCATGCTTCCAACGGGCCCGGGTGCGTTCGCGGTCTTCCGGATGGAGCAGGCGCATCCAGCCGTCGCCCCGCGTCTGGCCAGGAGTCGTTCCCGTGTACTCGTACCAGCGACGGCTGAAATAGCTGTGATAGCCGTCCGGCCCGGTGGTCCAGATGTGCTGCGGGATCATGTCGGCAAGCAGGCGATAGCGCTCCTCGCTCTCGCGCAGCCGTTCCTCCGCCAGCTTGCGGGCAGTGATGTCGTGGAAATAGACGGACAGGCCATCGGCCTGCGGGTAGACGCGCAGGTCCACCCAGCGGGACTCCGGCGCGTAGTACTGCTCGAAGTGCACCGTGCGCCGTTCGGCCATTGCCCGCTGGTACTGCCGGCGGAACGATTCGCCGGCGGGGCCGGGGAACACCTCCCAGTGACTGCGGCCCAGCAGCTGGTCGCGCGGGCGCTTCAGCAGGCGCTCGGCCTCTCGATTGACGTACGTGAACCGCCAATGGCGGTCCATCGCGAAGAAGGCGTCGGTGATGCTCTCCAGGATGTCGGTGACCTCCGCGCGCGCCGCCCGTTCGCTGGCCAGCAGCCGTTCCCGCTCGGTGTCGAACGCGTGCACCGCCTTGGCCTGCCGGACGATGTAGGCCACAGGCAGGACGATCAGCGACACGACCAGCACTGCGGCCGCGAACGCGGCGTCGAACAGGTGGGCGCGCTGGGCTGCCAGTGCCAGCCAGCCCAAGAGCAGCGGGGCAAGGAGCGTCGCTGGCAGCAGCCGCCGTAGCGTCCTTCCGCCCGGCCCCTCGCTCAGGAGCACGGCGGCGACGCCGCGAGTGGGGTCGGCGAGCAGGACGCCGACCGAGACCGCGCCGATCGCGACCGCCGTGGATATTGCCGTGCCACCCCAGGGGTTGCGGGCATAGAGGGCGCTGGCACCGTAGGCGTGGCCCACGAGAGCGGTCACCGCCACCACGAGCGCGGCAGCCGCGGTCGCCCCCGCCCATCGGCGCAGTCGAGGTAGCGCCAACGATGTCAGCGAGGTGCCCAGGAGGAAGAGCCCCAGCCCGGTCGTGGGGCTGGATTTCAGTGCCCACCACGCATGATGGCCCAGGAACGGACTGCGTGGATAGCCGTGGCGCCATTCGACCAGATGGTGCACCACGACCACCAGCCCGAGGGCCGCAGTGGCCAGCGCTGCCGCCCCTCCCAGCGCCGTGGCGGCCGGTCCGCGCGGCGGCCCGGCCAGCAGCAGGGCGCCTGCGGCCAGCAGCAGGCCGATCGCCGCCGGCGCGACCATCACCACCTCGCCGGCCGGTGCGCCTGCCTCGTGCCAACGTCGCACCAGGGCGGCGAGGGCGATCGCCGCGGCGG
>DATMBN010000070.1:0-35722 GCA_035559275.1 Burkholderiaceae bacterium | reverse complement strand
CCCCCGCATGGGGGTGCCGGCAGTCGCACGCCTGACGGACGGTGCTCCCTACAATCGGCGCTTCCCGTCCCTCGACACGCGTTGCGGCATGGCCGACCTGCTCAGCCCCATCACCGACACTCAACCCTGCGGAGAGGACCTTTCGTTCTCTCCGGAGTTCGATGCAATCCAGGAACTGCGGCGCGAAGACGACCCGACGCTGGACCAGGGCGAATGGATCACCGCGCTGAAGACGGCCGACTGGCCCGGGGTGGTGACCGCGTGCGAGCGGTTGCTTTGCGAACGCACCAAGGACCTGCGCCTGCTGGCCTGGCGCACCGAGGCGCTGGCGCGCACCGACGGGTATGCAGGCTTGGCGCAGGGGCTGGCCGACACTGTCCAGATCTGCGAGCGCTACTGGGACGACGTGCACCCCCTCCCCGATGGCGACGACGGGGAGCAGCGCGCCGGCACGCTGCGCTGGCTGCTCGCGCAGGTGCAGAAGCTGGCACCGCGCCTGCCTGTCACGGCTTCGGCCGCTGGGCGGTTCAGCCTCGCCGACTTCCAAGAGGCCCGCCAGTTGCAGCAGGCGCTCGAGCGCCACCCCGAGCAGGCTGCGGGCCGGCCCCCTGACAAGCCCGCGCTTGCGCAGCTCATGCGCGCCCGCGACGAGACCGCCCCTGAACTGCTGCGCGAGCATCTGACCGCGCTGGCCCGTGCGCGCTCGCACCTCGATGCGCTGCAGGCCGTGGTCGATCCGCGCCTAGGCGACGATGCCCCGACCTTCGTCCATGCACGCCAGAGCCTGGACGACGCGCACCATGCGATGCAGCGCCTTGCACAGGAGGCGGGAGCCCTCGGGGATGCCTCGGCGGGGACGGCGATCGGGGGCACACCTGGAGCCGCCGCCTTCGTGGCGCCGGCGGCGCAAGTGCACGCGGCCCTCGAGCCGGGCCAAGGCGGCGAGATGGCACCGCACAGCCGGGCGCAGGCACTGCAGCAGTTGCGTCTCGTCGCCGACTACTTCCGTCGCACCGAACCCCACAGCCCCGTCGCCCTGCTGGTGGACAAGGCCGCCCGGTGGGGAGACATGCCGCTGGAGGCCTGGTTGCGGGAAGTGATCAAGGACCCCGGCAGCCTCGCACACCTGGAAGAACTCCTCGGTCTGCCCAAGGCCGCGCACGACTGATCGCGGCGGCTCCTGCGCATCTTGACAGGGCAACATCATCGCGCCCCCCACATAGAGTGTTGCCCGGATTGCGTATCGCGTGTCGCGCAGGCCCACTGCGGGTCACTCGCCGCTGAAGTCAGGACGGCTCTTGCGTTCGCGCCGATCCGCCGCGCCGGCGCGGCACCTCGACTTTGGTATGGGACGGCCCCCGACTGCAGGTGAGGAGATGCGGCGCAAGCCGCCACTATGATGGAACGGCCGACAGCAGAGGGTACGGTGGATCGATTCAGCAGCATGTGGCAGTTTCTGACGGGCGCCGCGAGCCCTTACTTGTTGCGTGCTGCGACGGCACTCGCCATCCTGTTCGTCGCCTGGGTCGTCGCGCGCATCGTCCGGGCGGGCGTGACACGGCTCGGCGTGGCTACCGGGCTCGACGCGCGCGTGCACAGCCCGGGTCTTTCCGCCACGCTCGCCAACGTGGCCTACGGGCTGGTCTGGCTGCTCGCCCTGCCGGCGCTGCTCGACACCCTGCAGTTGCAGGGCTTGCTCGTGCCCGTCAACGCGATGCTCACCCGCATGCTCGGCTTCCTGCCGAACGTGATGGGCGCCGCGATCGTCTTCGGCGTCGGCCTGCTCCTGGCCCGCATCGCACGCCAGATCGTCACCGGCCTGTTGACCGCCGCCGGATCGGAGCGCCTGGCCGAGCGGCTGGGCCTCGCGTCCGCGCTCGGCAAGCACACCTTGGCGGGACTGGTCGGGTCGATGGTGTTCGCGCTGATCCTGTTGCCCACCCTGGTGGCCGCACTGCAGCCCCTGGGGCTGGAGGCGCTCACCCATGCCGTCACCCAGTTGCTCGACGCCGTCGTCGGCCTCATCCCCAAGCTGATCTCGGCGGCGATCGTCATCGGGATCGCGGCCCTGCTGGGTCGGGCGCTGGCCAGCGTCGTGACCGGCCTGCTGGCCGGGCTCGGCGCGAACCGCCTGCACGTCGTGCTGGGCCTGCCCCGCGAGGTGCGCGTGGCCGGCCGCGACCCCAGCGAACTCGCGGGTGCGGCCGTCATGGTTGCAGTGTTGTTCGTCGGCGTGACACAGGCCAGCCAGATGCTCGGTTTCGAGGTGCTCACCGAGTCGGTGGCGACGCTGGGCTTGCTGTTCGCGCGCCTGCTTGCCGCCGCCCTCGTGCTGGGGGTGGGGATGTGGCTGGCCGCGTGGGCAGGCCGCGCCGTGCTCGCCACGGGCATCCCCAATGCAGAGGTGCTGGCCTGGCTCGCGCGCGTGGCCGTCATGTTCTTCGCCGTGGCCATGGCACTGCTGCAGGCAGGGCTGCCGAGCATCATCGTGGTGCTCGCCTTCGGGGCCGTCGCCGGCTCGGTCGCCGTGGGCATCGCCATCGCCGTCGGCCTCGGAGGGCGACAGGTGGCGGGTCGGCTGCTGGAGCAGGTCGTCGCGTCGTTCCGCCAACACAAGGTGGCGCTGCCGCCGGACGAACGATGACCCAGGCCCTGATCCCGTGACCGCACCTCACACCGCATGGCGCTGAACACACGGTGGTTCGACGATCGGTCGTGGCCGGTGCAAACGGCCGCCGTCGGACTTGCCGCAGCCCTTCTCGCAGGCGGCGTCACGTGGCTGGCGGCGCCGCAGGGCCTGTACTCGGCCGGCGCCGTCGTGGCGGGGGGCCTTGTCTCGGCCCTCGCCTGCGCACTGCTCGCGCGCCGGCCCAGCCGGGCCGTGCGCCGGCTCGCAGCCGCTTCCGCCGTGGTCGGGCAGGCCGATGCCGGAGCCGACACCCACCTGCCGCTCCTGCACGCGACGGCGGAGCTGCAGCGGGCGAGCGGACACCTGCGCCACATGGTCGACGCCTTCCGCGAACGCCAGCAGGAGCTGATCGCCCGCAACATCGCGCTCGGGGACCGGCTCGCGCACCGCACCCATCAGCTCACGACCCTGCAGGACCTTTCCGTGGGACTGGCCACGAAGACGGACCTGCACGAACTCGTCGACGAAGCGCTCGGGGCGCTCGAACAGACGATGGAGTACGCCAGTGCATCGGTGTGGGCGCGGGATCGACAGGGCCCGGATGCGCGCGTGGTGCTGTTGGGCTGCCGCACCGCCGAGCAGGACCAGGAGCTGAGCGACTCCTTGCGCGGCATGCGGTTGTCGCGCGCCAATCTGCAGGCCTACGAACGCATCGAGCGGGAACGTGCACCGATCATCGAGAACAACGCGCGCCAAAGCCTGTTGTCGTGGCTGTGGTCCAAGGTCATCGACGACACCCGCACCTCCATGTTGTACCGCTCGACCCGCTCCTGGATGGCCCTGCCCCTCAAGGCGCGCGACCACGTGCTGGGTGTGCTGCGGGTCGACCACCAGGAGCCGGACTATTTCGATGCCGAACGCGCCCGCCTGCTCACCGCAGTGGGCAGCCAGGCCGCCCTGGCGATGCGGCATGCGCAGCTGATGGCCCAGGAGCGGGAGTTGGCCATCGCCGCCGAACGCATCCGCATCGCGCGGGACCTGCACGACGCGGTGTCGCAGACGTTGTTCGCAGCCAACGTGCTCGCCGGCACGCTGGCGCGCACGGCCGAGCGCGACGAGGCCGTCGACCGGCAGACCCTGCGCGAGCAATCGGCTGCGCTGGAGCGCCTGACCCGCGCCGCCCTGGCTGAGATGCGGCTGCTGATGTTCGAGTTGCGCCCCGACGCGCTGGAGGCCACGCGCCTGTCCGAACTGCTGGAGCACGCGATCGCCGGCTTGGCCGGCCGGGGGGACATCACGATCGAACGTCGACTCGCCTCGGGTGACGCGGGCCTCGATGCCAACGCCCGTGTGCAGCTCTACCGTATCGCGCAGGAGGCGCTGTCCAACATTGCTCGCCACAGCAAGGCCACGCACGCCATGGTCGAATGGCAGGTGCGCGGCCGGCGGCGGGCCTTGCTGCGCATCGCCGACGACGGTGTCGGCTTCGACCCCGAGCCGCCGGTGCCGGGCCATTTCGGACTCGAGAACATGCGCAGCCGCGCGGCGGAGATCGGCGCCACCCTCACCCTCACCAGCGCGCCGGGAGAAGGCACGGAGTTGCGCGTCGAACTGAGCGAGCGCGATGAATAGCGATCCGATTCGAGTCTTCGTCGTGGACGACCATCCGATGATCCGGATGGGCCTGGCTGCGATGATCCAGGCCGAGGCTGGCTTCTTGCATGTGGGCGAAGCGGCGTCAGGCGAGGACGCCCTGCGTCTGGCTCCCGCGGCCCGCCCGCACGTGGTGCTGATGGATCTGGTGATGCCTGAGATGGACGGCATCGAGACCCTGGCCCATCTGCGCCCTTTGCTACCCGACACCCGGGTTGTCGTGCTCACCAGCGTGGTCGATCCGGGCGAGGTGCAACGGGCGCTGGCCGCCGGGGCGGTGGGCTACGTGCTCAAGACCGCGTCGTCGCAGGAGCTGGTCTCCATCGTGCGCAGTGCCGCCGGTGGTCGGCGGGTGCTATCTCCGGAGGCCACCGACGCACTCATCGCCGCGCAGCAGTCGCCTCCGGTCGCGGACTTGACCCAGCGCGAGCGGGAGCTCCTGGCGCTGATGGCGCGGGGCTTGAGCAACCAGGAGATCGCGGACGAGCTGTCCATCGCGATGCCGACGGTGAAGTTCCACATCACCAACATCCTGGCCAAGCTGCAGGTGGACAACCGCACCGAGGCCGTGCTCAAGGCCCTCAAGCACAAGTTGGTGCCCCCGCCGGCCTGATCCGCGCATCCGGGCACACATCCGCTGCACCTTGCAAGTGCAGCGCCCACGCCTCCCCTGACCAGCACGGTCCGGGCATGCGCCTCGGGGCACGTCTTGCCCTCGTCGCCCCGACCTCCCCGACCTAGGTCTGGGTCCGGTCCCGACCCTCGGCTGGTCCGCCAACGCCTGTGCGTCCCTACGCTGACACCTGTCCGACCACAGGCCGGACACGAGAGCGAACGACCCCAGGAGATGAGCGTGACGACAAGTTTTCGATCGAATGCACTGGCCCTAGCAGCCAGTCTCGCCGCTGCCGGCGCCCATGGTGAGGTGGCTTCCGGCGGCACCGGCCTTCTCGGCCCCGGTCATGCCCGGCCGGGGCAGTGCTACGCCAAGGTGGTCGTGCCCGCCCGCTTCGAACCGCGGACCGAGCAGGTGGTCAGGGTGCCGGCCAGCGAGCGCGTGGAGATCATCCCCGCAACCTACAAGACCATCACGGAGCAGGTTCTGGTCAGCCCGGAACACAAGCGCACCATCCCCCTGCCCGCCACCTACAAGACCGTGACCGAGGAGGTCGTGGTGATCCCCGCCGGCACGCGCACCGAACCCATCCCGGCCACCTACAAGACCGTCGAGGAAAAGGTCATGGTGCGTCCGGAAACGGTGCGCTACGAGCCGGTCGTGCTGCCGTTCCGTCGCGTCACCGAGGAGGTGGTGCGCAGCGAGGCGAGCACGAGGCTGCAACCGGTCGAGCCGACCTACAAGACGGTGCGCGAGCGCGTGCTGGTGAAGGAGGCGAGCAAGCGCCTCGTCGAGGTGCCGGCGGTGTACGAGACCGTCACCGAGCGCGTCAAGGTTGCCGAGGCGTCGTCGCAATGGAAGCGCGGCCGCGCCTGGGTGGGACAAGCCAAGGAGGTGCGCCCTGTCAAGGGCTTCGTCTTCGATGCCAGCGGCAAACCCGCAGCCCAACAGCCGGCGCTCGCCTCGTGGTTGCCGAGCAGCAACCAATCGCTCGAGGATGACGACGTGATGTGCCTCGTGGAGGTCCCCGCGCAGTACGAGACCGTCACCCGACGTGTACTGAAGACGCCGGCCACCGTACGCGAGATCGAGATCCCCGCCGAGTACGCAACGTTCACGAAGCAGGTGCTCGACCAAGAGGCCTCGGTGCAGGAGGTCGAGATCCCCGCGACCTACCAGAGCCTGACGACGCAGCAGATCGATTTCGACGCCTTGCGGGCCAAGGGCTACCGCTTCTCCGACGCCGGCGAACTCATCGCCACGCCCACCGGCGAGCGCATCCTGCGCGCCGCCGACGTGACCGGCGCCGGACCCCAGCAGCCCACCGACCCGACCGAAGCCGCGTACGTGCGCGAGGTCAGGGTGCCCGCCGAGTACACCACTGTCAAGCGCCAGGTGATCGACCGCCCCGCTTCCGTGCGTGAAGTCGAGGTGCCGGCCACCTTCAAGACCGTGACGATGCGCGTCGTCAAGACGCCGGCCGCCACCACCGAGGTCGTGATCCCTGCGGTCTACAAGACAGTGACCCGACAGGTCGTAGACACGCCCACATCCACGCGTGAGATCCAGGTGCCGGCCGAGTACAGGACCGTCACACGCCAGGTCGTCGACACGCCCGCCTCTTCGCGCGAGGTGCCCGTACCCGCCAAGACACAGACCCTGACCCACCGAGTGGTCGACCAGCCGGCCAGCACAAGGGAGGAAGTCGTCCCCGCCGTCTACAAGACGGTCACCCGCCAGGTGGTCGACCAGCCCGCCACGACGCGTACGGTGGAAGTGCCTGCGCAGTACGAGACCCTCACGCGTCAGGTCCAGGTCGCCGAAGCGACCACCGAATGGCGCTCCA
Organism: Burkholderiaceae bacterium; assembly: GCA_035559275.1. Taxonomy (GTDB): domain Bacteria; phylum Pseudomonadota; class Gammaproteobacteria; order Burkholderiales; family Burkholderiaceae_C; genus Caldimonas. The sequence continues at coordinate 28,978 of DATMBN010000070.1, read as the reverse complement.
TTCTCTGCGAGACCAATGCGACTCCCGACAAGATCAAGGAAATCCAACGCGCACTCGCCGCGGCAGGCCACCATCCCGGCCCCATCGACGGAATCATCCGCGTCCAGACCATGCGCGCCGTCAACGCCTACCAGCAGGAGAAGGGTCTGCCGGTCGACGCGTACCTGAACCTTGCGACCGTCCAGGCCCTCGGCGTCAGCCCGAACTGACGGACGACCCCCAAGCTCCCCACCCCCAGGAGAACAGACAGATGGGCTTCCGCTCGGAATTCAAAGAGTTCGCATTGAAGGGCAATGTCGTCGATCTCGCAGTCGGCGTGATCATCGGCGCCGCGTTCGGGAAGATCGTCGACTCGGTCGTCAAGGACCTGATCATGCCCGTCGTGAGCATCGCCTTCGGCGGACTCGACTTCAGCAACCACTTCGTCCAGCTCGGCCCGACCCCGCCGGGCTTCCAGGGCCCCGCGACCTACGAGGCACTGGCCAAGGCGGGCGTGCCGATGTTCGCCTACGGCAACTTCCTGACGGTCGCGACCAACTTCCTGATCCTCGCGCTGATCATCTTCCTGATGGTCAAGCAGATCAACCGGTTCAAGAAGGGCGCGCCGGCCCCGGCTCCTGCACCCTCCGCCCCTCCCGAGGACGTCGTGCTCCTGCGCGAGATCCGCGACGCGCTGCGCAAGTGAGGCGCGAACCACCCAGTTCCAGATTCCTGACCAGAAGGAGAAACCCATGGCCGGCTACTACGAGATCAAGCGGGCAGAGAGCGGCTTCTACAGCTTCACGCTGAAGGCCGGCAATCACCAGGTCATCCTCGCCAGCCGCATGCACGCGACCGAGATCCAGCTGCACGCGGCCATCGCCCTGGTGCGCCGCTGCTCACAGTACAACGACCGTTACCGGCGCATGCAGGCCAAGGACGGGTCGCCGTACTTCGTCCTCACCGACGAATACGGCGAGACGCTGGGCGTGAGCGAAATGTACCGTTCGCTCACGGCCATGGAGAATGGAATCCGCTCCGTCATGGAGAACGGCCAGACCCAGGTGGTCAAGGAGTACGCCTGAGCCCCGACGCCGTCCGCCGCGCAGGCTGGTGATGGCTGCTGGTCGCCATCCCGGCTGCTGGCGGTCCGATAGAAGCAGCCAGCCGAAGGGCTCTCACATGAAGCGGCTTGCACTGCCGACATGCAGACCGCAAGCCCCCCCTCTACGCCATGAAGGACGGGGCCGGCCCTACCTGGTCATCGACGTGGTCCACGACAGGAACGTCGGCAGACAGATGCTGGCGGGCAAGTTCCGCCCGTGTTCCTAGTGCACCCCCTCCTTGCGCCCGTTGCTCCCGCGTCCGATGGTGCCGTCCAGAAAGCTGGCGACCACTTCTGCGCAACGCTCCGGCTGCTCTTCTACGGATACCGCCCCGGCTTGGCAGGCGGATCGGGGAAGACCGGCACCCGGGTGGGCCGCTTGGGCACGGGCCAGCCCCGCTTGACCACACAGGCTCGAATGTCCGGGATCATTCCCCGGCTTCTCGCCATCCGGGCAGTCATGGAAGCAGTGCCAGTCCTGCGGGCCAGGCTCTGGATCAACGCCTGTTGTGCCTGGGGCCGCGGGTGCAGGCCTGAGCCTCGTCGAGCTTGCACGATGGGTGTGAGGTGCCTGTGCAGACCGACTAGAATTCTTCGCAATCGGAGCTCGTCGTATAACAGGGAGGGACGAGTGCTCAAGACAATATCTAGCAACCACGAGTTCGTCTTGTCGCGCCTGCCGGCGTGCGTCTTCCTGGCCCTCGCGTTGGTCGGCTGCCACAGCGATTCGAAGGACAGGGCTCGGGTCGCCAACTCGCCCGAAACACAAGCACGAGTCAAAGCGCTGGTCGACAAGACCCTTGGCCAGATGGTCTTCGTTGAAGGCGGCGGATTCTGGCTCGGAGACTTCGGGGAGTTGATGGACGACCATGCCAAGAAGCACAACATCCCCCCTGGCCCGGATGCCAAACCCGGCGACAACCTGCCGTTTTCGATCGGCGAGGACAACAAGCCGCCGAAGTGGGTGACGCTCGACAGCTTCCACATCCAGAAGTTCAAGGTCACGTACGACGACTTCGATGTCTACGTGGCCGCCAACGGCCTGCCGCCGCATCCGCCCTTGGGCGATGAGACTTTTCAGCGGGTGTGGCAAAGCGCGAGAACCCGCGGCGACATTCCCGCGGGGGTGAACTGGTACCAGGCCAAGGGCTACTGCCAATGGCTGGGCAAGGTGACAGGGCTGCCCTTTGATCTGCCAACCGAAGCGCAATGGGAGTACGCCGCGAGCAACCGCACCAACAGCTACCGGCATCCGTATCCCACGGACACAGGGTTGTTGCGTGAGGGGCAGACGCATCCGGGGTTCGAGCAGAAGGAGAAGCTGATTGGGAACGGCTCGCTTTATCCGGTAGGGCTGTTTGCACCGAACGGACTTGGCTTGCACGACCTTGTGGGCAACGGCTTCGATTGGGTCAACGATTGGTATGCGGAAGACGCCTATCAGAGCGGCCCCACGCACAACCCCCAGGGTCCCAACAACGGCAGCGAGAAGGTGTTGCGAGGCAAGGCACCCAACGAAGACTGGATCGATGGTTTCCCGCACTTGGACCGCTATCGCAAGCGGCCGGACGCCTACGTATCCAAGTCAGGGAAGATCTACGCTTTCAGCGAGGAAGGGTTCCGGTGTGTCATCAACAAACCCACAAGTTCTCTTCCGTGACCTTCCTCGATACATTGACTACGCAATCCCGCTCAAGGGGCGGCCATTGTTCAAAGCCGCCAGGTATTCAAGCTTCGCCCCCATCTTCGCCTGTGCCATGAACCGCGGAGTGTGGTTCTCGGCGAGTGCATACCCGGAAGCTGGTTCGTGCGGCAACCGGTTGTAAAGGCGCCGTAGGTCGTCGTCATACCGGCTGTCGAAGGGCCCGATCTCCATGAACCGCAGCAGTGCTTCGTAGTTGCTGCGGAAGTTGCCCTTGGCCCCCTGCGGGTGCATGTGTTGAACGATGTTCTCGAAGTGACGGCGCGTCTGTGCCCAACGGCATATCTGAAGGACGGCCTTCTTGCGTTCGGCCATCCATTCGAAGTTGAAGCCGGTGTTCTGTGGCAGCAGCTTCGTCATCTTGCCGTGACGGGTCAGCTCGTACAGCAGGATGCCATGTGCCTCCGGCGTGCAGAACCTCAGTTCACGTGGGTTGCTCAGCACTCGATTCATCAAGCTGATGCGGCGATCCTCCCGTTCAAGATCGCGCTGAAAGTCACCCCACGCTCTGTTCACGTTGTCGTAGGCGTCACTGACTTGATTCACAAGCAGCACTTGCAACTGCGTGATCGCCTCATAGCCGGCGCGAGTGACCACCTGCAGAAACTCATAGTTCGCATTCAGCAGCGCATGCGCGAAGTACTCCAAGAACTTGTACAGCCGCTTCGCATCCACCTCCAAGCCGATTTCGCCTTTCGCTCCAAGCCCCAGGCATAAACCCGCTTTGGCCTTGATTCGGAACTTGCCGCCGCTGTAGTGAATGATGAGCGCCGCCGCCGCCCCCGCCCCGAACTGCCCTTCCACCTTCGGCCCGATCGCCGCGATCGGCTCGAACTGGTCGTTGCTTTCAGGGCTCAGGTACTGCAGCGCACCCTTCAACTCACCGCCCACCTTCACGCCCGCGAAAGCTTCCGCCCCAGCTGAGGCCTCCGTGCCCAGCTCCGTCAACACGGCCTTGCTCGGATTCGCGTTGCCGGTCTTCGGCCGACCCTTGCCCTTGACTGACGGTTTCCGCAACTGCGTGTAGTCCACCTCCAGGCCGAGTTCCGCGGCCACGCTCGCGCCGGCCGCGGCCGTGAGCTTCAGCTCCGCCTGCAGGCGCATCACACCGATGTGGTACTCCTTGCCCGACTTCACACCCGGCAACGCCCACGCCCATCCTTGGGGGCCCGGCAGGAAGCCGGCGACATTGGCTTCGGCCTGGGCAATCATCAGCTCGGCCTTGCCATTGAGCTTGCCGGCGATGCGGCCGGCCTTGGGCTTCCATTCGCCGCTTGCCCCGCATCCTGCAAAGTACCGGAACAGGTGCACCCCGAAACCGAACTGCACCGGCTTCTTGTCGTCCGACTTGGCGTTCAGGGTTTCAGCCCATGCTTGAAGGCTGGGGAACACGTAGCCGCCCAGGCCCCATTCGGCCTTGAGCTTGGGCGACACGGAACTGAACTGCTCCTTCAAGGTCTTCGTGTCGATCTTCCCATCGCGAATGAAGCTCTTGGACTGCTGGGCGTCGGCGGTGCGGCTGAGCTTGTAGGCGCGCCAGTGGTTCTTGACCTTGTCCGACCGAACGTAGGTCCACTTGCGCCCGCGCCATTCGGTCGGCTTGCCGGCTGGGCCCCGGCGCTTGGCCAGGGGAACCAGTTCAAGCAGTTCCTTGCCGTCGCCTTGGCCGGTGAGATAGCCCTGTTTGCCCAGCTCCTTGTCGATCTCCTTGTAGGCCGCGTCGTACTGCTTGCGCGCCTTGTCGATCTGCGCCTTCACGCGCTGCACTTCCCCGAGGTCCGGAAAACGCTGCGCCTGCAGCTGGGCCAGGCGCTCTTCGGCGTCCAGTAGTGCTTCCTTTGCGGCAGCCAGCCGCTGCACCATCGACTGCATCTGGTTGGCCTCCTGCAGGAAGGACGCCGCGTGTTCCTTCATCACCACGAGCAAACGCTCGTTGGCGGGGTCGAACAGCAACAGCTCCTCGGCAGTGTCGACCTGCGCGTCTACCAGGGTGCCGCGCGGCGTGTTGGTGACCGCCGTCGCAAGTACCAAGAGTTCCTGGGTCATGTCCTTCAGTCCTCGTCCGCGAGCAGTCGGATGTTGCGAGCGTTGGCCGTGTGCACCCGCACTGTCTTGCCTTCTGCATCGGTGATGCCACGAGCCAAAACTTGACCGCTGTCGTCTTCGATGCGGTAGCGGAAGTAGGCGAGTGGCTGGCCGCTTTGCCGGTCGGTCAGGCGAAAGCACTCGTCGAACAGATCCTTTGCCGGCGCAAGGGCGACAGGATCGGCGGACGCCCTCCCCGCCCCCGTCAGCTCCTTGACCGCTGCCTTGAACACCGCCGGCCCCGGGGTGGTCAGCGTGATGCCGCTGCTCGCGATGCGCAGCGCGCTGCCGCCGGCGGTCAGCAGCACGTGCCCGGGCGCGGCCGCCTCGACGGCCTCATGGGTGGAGGTGATGTCGATGCGGCCCTGGGCCTGCCAGCGCGAGGCCGCGCTTTGCGCCTGCACGCTGACGCTGCCGCTGGCCGCATGCAGCTTCATGCCGGTCTCCTGGTTCGGCTTGCGCGGATCGCCAGCCTTGCCGTAGGTGAACCACACGATGCCTTCGCGTGCCGCGCTCGTGTGGTGGCGTTGCACGCTGAAGGTCAGATCCTGCCCGGCCACCAAGCCCGCCGTGCCCCCTGCGCTGGCCCACAGCGTCGCGGGCGTGAAGCAGGCGATGCCGGCCGGCGCTGCCATCACGAGGTCGGGGCGGGCGAACGCGGCATGCGTGCCCTGGCCGCCGCCGATGCTGTCCACCGCGTCGGGCGCCTGCCCCTCGGCGCAGCGGCCGGCCCTGTGGGCCAGGCTCTGGATCAACGCCTGTTGTGCCTGGACGGCAGCGAGTCCTTCCCCGTTCGCCTCGGCCGGCAGCCGGGCCTGGTGCGCGTGCGCGCTATCCGTGAGGGTGCGGGCGAGTGCGCGCGCTGCCTCGAGCACGCCGCGCGGCTCGAGGCTGTCCATCTGCTGGCCCGCGGCACTGCTGGGCGGGCGGGCATGGGCGCTGAGCAACAGCCCCGCTCCCGCGCGCAGCGCTCCGCACGCCTGGGTGGACAAGTCCAGTCCGTGGCCGCGCGGCTGCAGTCGCTGGTTGTCCTGCTGATGCAGCAGCTGGCCCAGCTGCAAGCGCGTGGCCGCGCTGGTGCTGGACAACTCGATGCGCTCACCCCCCGGCGTGGCGTCGAAGACGAGTTGGTTGTACCCGCTCAGGCCTTGACTGCTGGATTCCAGCTCCTGGCTCTTGTAGCCGGTGAATACCGCCCCGTGCCGATGCCCCTGCAAGTGGCCCGCGGCCTGTTCGCCCGGGAACCAGGCTGGCGCATTGCCCGAGGTGCCGGCCGTCCCAGTCGCGACCCGGTTGCCCTGCGCGTCGGCGGCGCCCTGGCCGTTGTAGACGACGCCCGTCACCACCGGCCGGTCGATGTCGCCGTCGAGGAAGCTGACCACCACCTCCTGACCCACACGCGGGGTGAAATGGGTGCCCCAGTTGGCGCCGGCCAGGGGCTCGGCCACGCGCACCCAGGTGAAGGACGCATCGCCCGCCGGCGCATTGCACGCATCGCCATGGCTGGGCAGGTCGTGACTGGACCGGCCGCCGCGCTGCCAGTGGAACTGGATCTTGATGCGGTGGTCGCGGTCGGTGTGCACCGGCCCCTCGCCCACCACGATGGCCGTCTGCCCGCCCCACACCGTGGGTCGCGAGTGCAGGCCTCGGCGCGAGGCGGCGGCACGCACCGGTAATGAGAGCGGCTGCGCGAGCACCTTGCAGCGGTAGACCGGCTCGTCACCGTCATTGGCCATGCGCCCCGGCAGACGCGACCACGCGGGCGGCTCGCCCAGGCGCTCGAGCACCTGCGCGGCGGCATCGGCCGCGAGGTTGTTGCGCGCCAGATGCCTCACCTGCAGGACGACGAACGGCCCTGGCTGGGGCACGGGATGGCCGACGACTTCCAACTGCCGGCCTGGGGCCAGGTCGCGCACCGTGCCTTCGCCGCTCCAGCGTTGCGCCTCGCCTTGCAGGGCTTCCAACCAGCGCGTCGCCAGCCGCTCGCCCTGGCTGCGGTCCTCATAGGCGTAGAGGCCGGGGACGTCGGCAATGAGGAGAGGCACGTCCGCCGCCGTTCCGGTCGCCGCAGTGACCGGGCGCCGATCGACGTCGCGGTAGTCGAAGCTGGCCAGGCTGACTTCGTGCACGGCCGCAGCCCGCCACGCCTGCCAACGCTGCAGACCATCCTCCTTGAACGCGGCGCTACCCGACTGGGTGTAGCGCACCCGCGGCGTGACCCCGGGGCGAAATGCCCCGTTGTGATCGGCGATCACCAGCGTGTGGGCACCGAGCGTCTGCCCGAGCGGCTCGCCTTCGTGTTCGAACCAGGCGCACAGACCTTCTTCGGCCAGCAAGCGCGAGACGAAATCGAGGTCGCTTTCCTGGTATTGGATGCACAGGGATCGGCGCGGATAGACGGCCCGGTCCGCCAGTTCCCAGCGCCAGCTGGGAACCAGCCGGCCTTGCTCGCGGTAGCGCGCGAAGACAGCCTCGACGATCTCCATCACCGTCATGTCCTGGAAGACGTGGCTGTCCTGGCGCCAGCGCAAGAACGCAAACCACGGCTCGATCGTGAGTTCGTAGCGGGCCAGCCCGCCGTCGCTGCCCAGGAGCGCGAACGCGGTGACGTGGCCGTGCCAGGGGCGCAGCGCCGTGCCGCTGGCGGCCGTGAGCAGTTCCAACAACACGGGCTGGCCGATCAGCTCGGGCAGCGCCAGATCGGCGCGCACCGACAGCGCCGTCATGCGCATGCGAAAGCCGCTGGCATCGCTGCCCTCGAGCCCCGGACCGATGCCTTCGATGATCTCGGCCCGTTCGGCCAGCAGCACGTCGGGTCCGAGCGTGGTGTGCAGCCGCAGCAGGCGCTGGTGCTGCGACGGGCGGTCGCTGCCGGTCAGCGCCGCCAGCAGGGACTGCAGGTCCATCAGATCACCTTGTACTTGAAGCGACCATCCTTGCCGGCCGTGACCTTGATCTGGGCGATCGACTCGCCTGCGGCCATGCGCGTCAGCACCGTCTCTGCCAGCTCGGGCAGCAGCGCGCCATTGAGGATGTGGTCGACGTTGCGGGCCCCGGAATCGACCTCGGTGCAGCGCGCAAGCACGGCCTCGACCAGGGCCTCGTCGTAGGCGAACTCGGCCCGGTGGTTGGCACGCACTCGCGCCCCGATGCGGTCCAGCTTGAGGCGGATGATGGACGTCATCGCCTCGTCGGCGATGGGGTAGTAGGCGATGGTCTTCATCCGGCCGAGGAAGGCCGGCTTGAACGCCTTGAAGAGCTGGGGCTTGATGGCCTCGACCAGGGTCTCGGGGTCGGGCCGCTCCTCGGCCGTCTTGTTCACACAGGCTTGCATGATGGTCGAGGAACCCACGTTGGACGTCAGGATGATGATGGTGTTGCGGAAATCGATCTCGCGGCCCTCCGCATCGTCCATGAAGCCCTTGTCGAACACCTGGAAAAACAGCTCCAGCACATCCGGATGCGCCTTCTCGACCTCATCGAGCAGGACGACGCTGTAGGGTTTGCGGCGAACCGCCTCGGTCAGCACGCCGCCTTCACCGTAACCCACGTACCCGGGGGGCGAGCCCTTGAGGCCAGACACGCTGTGTGCCTCCTGGTACTCGCTCATGTTGATGGTGACGAGGCTGCGCTCACCGCCGTAGAGGATGTCGGCCAGCGCGAGCGCGGTCTCGGTCTTGCCCACGCCCGACGGGCCGACGAAGAGGAACACGCCCTTGGGCTTGTTCGGGTCTTCCAGGTTGGCTCGCGAAGTGCGAACGCGCTGGGCCACCGCCTCGAGCGCGTGCGGTTGGCCGATCACGCGCTGCTCCAGCAACGATTTCAGCTCGCGCACCGTATCGATCTCGTCCTTGACCATCTTGCCGAGCGGAATGCCGGTCCAGGACGACACGATCTCGGCCACGACGTGGGCGTCGACCTGCAGCGGCAGCATGGGATCGTCGCCCTGCACGGCAGCCAGCTCGTCGAGCTTGCCCTTGAGCGCCTGCTGGCGCGACGTGAGCACCACGGTCGCCCCGGGCTTCCTGCTCCGGCCGCGCACGGCAGGGGATGGCTCGAGCGCGGGCAGCTCGCCGCTCGCCTCCAGTTCCGCCCGCAACGACTGGATCTGCTCGGCCAGCGCGCGCTCATGCTCCAAGCGCGCGCGCAGCGTCGACAACTTGGCCTGCTGCCGTTCCCGTTCGTCACGCAGTTCACCGAGCCGTGCGGCATGGTCGCGCCCCGTCGCGGCCTCGCGCTCCAGCGCCTCGATCTCGGCGCACAACCGCTCGATCACCCGTTCGGCCTGCTCGATCCTCGCCGGCTTGGCATGCTGGCTCAACGCCACCTTCGCGCACGCGGTATCCAGCACGCTGACCGCCTTGTCGGGCAACTGTCGTCCGCTGATATAGCGGGCCGACAGACGCACGGCCTCGGTGATCGCCTCGTCGAGAACACGCACCTTGAAGTGCCGCTCCATCAGCGGCGCCATCGCGCGCAGCATCGCGGCCGCCACCGGCTCTGCCGGCTCGTCGACCTTGACGACCTGGAAGCGCCGCGCGAGTGCGGCGTCCTTCTCGAAGTATTTCTTGTACTCGCTCCAGGTGGTGGCCGCGATCGTGCGCAGTTCTCCTCGCGCCAGCGCAGGCTTGAGCAGGTTGGCGGCGTCATTCTGCCCCGCCTGCCCGCCCGCGCCGATCATCGTATGCGCCTCATCGATGAACAGGATGATCGGGTGCGGACTCTTCTTGACCTCGTCGATCACGCTCTTGAGCCGATGCTCGAACTCGCCCTTGACGGACGCGCCCGCCTGCAGCAGTCCCAGGTCCAGCACGTGCAGCGCCACACCCTGCAGAGGCGGCGGCACGTCGCCCTGCGCGATGCGCAAGGCCAGGCCCTCCACCACCGCCGTCTTGCCCACGCCCGCCTCGCCGGTCAGGATAGGGTTGTTCTGCCTGCGGCGCATCAGGATGTCGATCACCTGGCGGATCTCGGTGTCGCGCCCGATCACCGGATCGACCTGCCCATCCCGCGCGCGCTGCGTCAGGTTGATGGTGTACTGGTCCAGCGCCGGGGTGCGGCCGGGTAGCGATGGCCCCTCCACGAGCGTGTTGTCACCCGCCTGGGGTGTCGATTCCCGTGCTTCCTGCGACGACGCGGCCAGCTCGGTCAGCCGGTGCTTCAGCTCATCCACCGGAAAACGAAGGAACAGCTGGGAGCCGCGCAGCGCCAGCTGCGCCAGATCGGGCTCGGTCAGCAGGGCCAGCAGCAGGTGCGCGCTGCGGATGCGGGGCGCATGGGCGTCGAGCGAGGCGATCAGCCAGGCATGCTCCAGCAGCTTGGGCAGATGGGGCGAGAACACCGGGGTGCGCGAGTTCCCCGTCTTGAAGCCCCCGATCTCGCGCTCGAGGTCGCCCCGCAAGCCGGTCACCGAGACGTCGAACTGCCGGCACAGCACCTCGAAGTCGCTGCCAGGCTCGTCCAGCAACGCGAGGAACAGGTGTTCCAGGTCCACTTGGTAGTGGCCGCGGGCGATGCACATGTTGGCTGCGCGCTCTGCGGCCTTGCGCGTGGTGGTATTGAGCTTGGAAATCAGGGTCTTGAGGGTGGTCGTCATGATGTGTCCGTCCGGGCCGAGCGTTCAGCCGCTCACCTGCAGTTCGTACCGCGCGTCATTCAGCGGCTGGGCGGCGGGGCGGCTGCGCAGCCACGCGTCCCAGCCGAGCCGGACGCCGGGCCCCTCCCCCAGGCTCGCAAGAGGTGCCTCCTCGGGCGTGAGCGCCAGGTGCACCTCGTACTCCAGGCAACTGCCCGCCAGGAGCATCAACCAGTCGCGCAGAGCGGCCGCCCGGCGCCCACGAGGCAGGAAATCGTCGAAGTCCTGGCGCGACAACGGCCCCACATGCACCCGCAGGCGCAGGTGGCGCTGCCAGACCCGCGCGCCGACCAGTGCGGTCTGCCCCAGCACGCCCCCGTGCCCGAGCCGGGTCTGCGCGTCCTCGGGCAGCGCGCTCCAGCGCCCGACGAACTGCTCGATGTGCACCGGCACGCCGAAATAGGCGGTCAGCACGCGCTGGATCTGCATGGCAGACCGCGCCCGCTGCTGGAGCGCACCCGAGAAGAACGCCACCGACTCCTCGCCCAGCCTCCCCTCGCCCTGCCGCAGCCGTTGCCGCAGCGCGTCCTGGCCCAGCCCGGCCAGCGCGAGCACGTGCGGCAGGAAGTGCCGCTCGCGATCGTCCTCATACTGCAAGGCCAGCCGGTGCTTGCGCCAGGCTTCGTAGAAGAGCGTCGCCGCACGTTGCTGGAAAACGTCCAGAAACGCACGCGCAGCGGTGTCCTTGTGGTAGAGCTCGCGTTGCGCGAAGAGCTCCGTGTAGAAGTGCGGCAGCGCACCGGCCACCCCGAGCAGGCCGAAGCAGGCAGGCGTGAGCTCGAGCAGGGCCGGTCCGGCGTCCGCATCTTCCCTCGCCGCCTCCGACTCCTCGCTGGCAGTCTCGTCTCGTCTGACCGTGAGGACGCGCAGCGATTCGATCTCGCTGGCAGGAAAACTCAGCGACAACGAATTGCGGAAGTGAACCGCGCGGGCCAGCACCTGCGAACGCGGGCGCCGGCTCTCGACCCGGTGCCAGCGCTCGATCAGGCGCAGCGCCTGGAACAGGCCGAACCGGTGCGGCTCCGCGAGGAGCCGGTCCGTCACACCAGCAAGATCTCGCCGCTGCGTGGGGCGCATCGATACAACTCCTCCATGGTGCGTCCGGACAGCACCACGAGCCGGCTGAAGCTGTTGGCGTGCACGTACAGACCGAAGAAGCGGTCCAGCACGTTCACGAAGGCCGCGAGTCCGCTGCCGACAAAGGCCTCCTCGTCGACCGTCAACCGCACTTCGATGCCGCGGACAAACGTGGCGAACGGCTGCCCCGGCAACCAGGCGGTCGAGGGTCGGTACTCGATGCCACGGATGCCATCGATCTGCCGGCGGTTGGTGGCGGCCCCCGTCAGGTCGTACAGCCGCAGCAGCTCGCGCAGCGCCTCCACGCCGCTGCCCGACAGGGACAGGTGGTTGAGCGACAGGTGCGAGATCAGGCGCCACAATGCGCCGCGACCACGATCGAAGCGGGTCGACGCAGTGGGCTTGCGCAGCAGGCGGACCGTGCGCACCAGTCCACCACCTTCGATCGTCAGATCGCCTCCCGGTTGGCCGACCGGCAGCAGGGTCGGCAGGTCGCGGTTGGTCGCCGTCACCTCGATCGACAACGTCTCCGCCTGCGGCGTGCGCGGATCGAACTGCAAATCGACGATACCCAGCTCCAGTTCGTAGCCCGGGCTGTGCTGGGCGACAGATTCGTCGCGATGCACGTGCCAGTAGCGGCCTTCGGTGTCATCCCATGGGCCGTGTTGCAGCGAATAGAAGGGCTTGAACTCCACGACGCTCTCGCCCTGAGGCGTCTGCTGCACGCGGTACACGCGGTCGATCGAATACACCTCGTAGCCGTAGGCCCGCCGGGCATCGACCACCAGCGGGTAGCTCGGCTGCTGGTGGGTGACCCGGATCGGGTCCGCACGCTGGGAGAAAAGGTTGACCACCGGGGCGCATCCGAGCACGAACTGCCGCGCGCTGACGGCCTCGAGCAGGCGGGACTGGTCGCTGTCGGCCCGTACGCCGGCGAACAGCACGTGCAGCGTCACCCGGCGGCGAGGACTGCCGCGCAACGTCTCGCGCGGCCACGGCAAGTCGATGAAGTTGAACTTTTCGGGAAATGCGAAGTACTCGGTGAGCAGGCGATACGCCGGGTGACTGCGTGCGTCGACGTCGAGCAACGCCTCGCCATCGGCAAATCCCGCGAGCGTGGGCAACAGGGTCCGGCCGGTGGCAGCCAGGGGCCCCACCCACGGGCCGGCCTCCTCCAGCTGCGCCATCACGCCGACGGCCCGGGCTGCAAGCACTTCCCGCAGCACACTGACCTGGGCGGCTTCACCGTCCAGGTACACCCGCAAGCGATCGATGTCGATCGCGTCGAAACCCATCTGAGATGAGGTCAGTTCGACTTGCAGCGCAAGGACGGACGTCGCTTGCTCAGGCAACCGGGTGCCAGCCGGCGCACTGACGGCGGGACGGAACTGTGCCTGCGCGACGTGCAGCGGCAGCAGCGGCACGTCGAAGCAGGTGCGGAAGCGACACGTGACGCCCCGTACGGGACGGCTGCTGAGCACGGTTCCGCGCGGCAGGCGCCCTGGAGCGCTCATCTGTGCCGCGGCCGCGCCAAGTTCGAACTGCGCGATCGACGCCGACGGCAGCGGGCGGAGGTAGTGCGGATACACCACCTCGAGAAAACTTTCGGTGAAGAGCGCAAAGTCGTCGTCCAGCCGCTTGTGGATGCGTGAGGTCAGCAGCGCGAACGACTCGATCATCCGCTCGACGTGAGGATCCTCCGCGATCTCGTTGGACACCTGCAGCCGACCGGCGATCTTGGGGTAGCGCTCGGCAAAGGCTTTCGCGCGCTCGCGTAGAAAGGCCAGTTCGCGTTCGTAGTGGCTCAGCAGGTCTTCCATTGCATGCTCAATGGAAGTGCGCGCTCCGCGCCTTGCTCACGGAGTAAAGCTGCGTGGATGGCTGCAGCGTCGCATTGAAACTGACCGGCTCCCGGGCAGGGTTGACCACCAGCAGGGCCTGGATGTGGAAGGTGTAGCGGTTGGATGCGGCATCGGGCGTGAGCACCACCTGCACCTGCCGCAAGCGCGGTTCGTGCGTCAGGATTGCTTCCTCGATAGCCCGGCAGATCGCATCACGCTCCTCGGTGTGCGCCAGGCTCATGCTCGAGAAATCGAGCATCCCGAAACTCAGGATCGAACGGCTGGCCCTCTGGTACCCCTGCAGCGTGTCCCGCCTCATGCCACAGCGCGCGTTCAGCAGCGCCTCGAGATCGCGGGCGACGCAGTCTTTCAACTGATCGAGCGAGACCTGCGCCGCTGAGGCGTCCGCCACCGATTGCGGCTGCTCGTCGATGAGTCGGTCCAACAAGGACGATGCGAAACGCGCCATGAACGACAACACCAGGCACATGCATGGCGTCGGCGCGACCCCGTATGTCGTCGGGCCGCACCGACGCGTCTGCGATCAGTTGAAGCTGACTTCGTTCTTCGCGAGGTTCCACATGCCCGACACGTTCGTGTTCTTCTGCGAAGCGCCGTCGAGCGGGGAGTCGTTGTAGATCCACTGCACCGCGGAGTAGCGCAGGCCAAAGGTCTCGGTGGGGATCTCCTCGGTGTTGGGTCCACCGATGTTCGTCGAGACCGAGGTCACGACAACATTCTTCAGCTGGATCTTGAGATAGTTGACGCGCTTGTTGCCCGTCTGGGTGGTGTCGGACCCGCCGAGAGCGCGGTAGAAGTAGATCTCCACATCCTTGTAGACGGTGCCGGCGGAGCACGCCTGCCAAAGCTTGGGACTGGCCGCGTCGATGTCCTTCGTGAAGATCATCTCGCCGTGCTCGGTACGCTCGGCAGTGTGGCCACCCGCCGTGGACGCGGTCGATGACTTGGGCTGCTTGATCACATGGGTCCACGACTGGACTTCGATGGCCTTGTCGGCGGCATGCTTGGCGTCACGCGTCTCGCCTTTGATATCGCCGTTCTTGAACACGACGTAGATGTCTTTCATGTGCTTTTACCTCCGCTCGGATTCGTAGAGTTGAAGAATGCCCCCGCCCGCAGGCGGGGGCGGCGCCACGGGCCATGAGCCCGAACCGTGATGACAACTGGTAAGGACGAGCCGTTGCAGATCCGTCAGCTGCGTCCCGTGCCTTGCGGCAGTTCGGCGACGAGGCGCAGGGACACGGAAAGCTCGTCCAGCTGGAAGTGCGGCCGCACGAACGACACTGCCCGGTAAACCCCCGGTCGGCCCGGCACCTCGGACACCTGCACGCTGGCCTCGCGCAGTGGATACTGCGCCTTGACGGCCTGCGTCGCGTTGTCGTCGGAGGTGACGTACTGGCTGATCCAGCGGTTGAGGAAGTCCTCGACGTTGGCCGCGGAGGCGAAGCTGCCGATCTTGTCGCGCATCATCGCTTTCATGTAGTGGGCGATACGGCAGACGGCGAACATGTATTGCAGCTGGGCCGACAGCGCGGCGTTGGCGTTCGCCGCGTCGCTGTCGTACTTCTTCGGCTTCTGCGTCGACTGCGCCCCGAAGAAGGCGGCGTAGTCGGTGTTCTTGCAATGAACCAGCGGAATGAAACCGAGGTCACTGAGCTCCTTTTCGCGCCGGTCGGTGATGGAGATCTCCGTCGGGCACTTGAGCGCGATCTCACCGTCGTCGGTCTTGAAGGTGTGCGTGGGAAGGTCTTCGACGAGCCCGCCGCCTTCGACCCCCCTGATCGCCGCGCACCAGCCGTAGTTCTCGAACGCCGCCACCAGGCGGGCACCAAAGGCATAGGCGGTATTGACCCAGAGGTACTTCGAATGGTCGCTGCCGTCCACGTCCTCGACGAAGTTGAAGCCTTCGGTGACAGTGCCGTCCTTCGGGTTGTATGGCAACCGACCGAGGAAGCTCGGCAAGGTCAAGCCGACGTAGCGCGCATCCTCGGACTCGCGGTACGACTTCCACTTGGCGTACTCGACGGTGTCGAACACCTTGGACAGGTCGCGCGGCTTGCCCAGGTCGGTGAAGCTCTCGAGGCCGAAGAGCTGAGGCGATGCGGCAGAGATGAAGGGCGCGTGCGCCGCGGCCGCGACATGCGACATCTGCTCCAGGAAGTACATGTCCTCCGGCTGCCGGCCGATCTGGTAGTCACCAATCAGCGCGCCGAACGGCGAGCCGCCGAAGGTGCCGAACTCCTCCTCGTACACCTTCTTGAAGAGCGCGCTCTGGTCGAAGTCGATGGCCGTCTTGAAGTCGCGTACCAAGTCCTTCTTCGAGGCGTTGAGGACTTTGATCTTGAGGGACTCTCCCGTGGAGGTGTGCTTGCACAGGTAGTGCAGCCCGGTCCAGGTGCTCTCCAGTTGCTGGAACTCCGGTGCGTGCATGACCGCCGACAACTGCGCTGAGATGAGCGCGTCCAGTTCGGCCACCCTTGCATCGAGCGTGGCCGACAGGTTGTTCGACAGGACGACAGTGCCCTGCATCACCTCCTTGACCAGCTCGGAGATGAGGTCCTTGGCGCGCCGGTGCTCGGACTCCGAAGCGGCGACCTTGCTCTGGGTGACGATCTCGTCGAGCAGGCCGCCCGATGCGCCGTCACCGAACTCGCCACGCGGCGCTTCCTGCAACAAAGGTGCGTTCATCGTCATTTCTCCGGCGTACCTGCTTCCTTGCCCAGCTCTGCCAGCTTCTCGGTGCTGGTGAGCACTTCCTGAAGGATGTCCTCCAGCTTCTCGTTACCGGCCAGCTTGTTGCGCAGATCGGCCAGCTTGGTACGCGCCTCCAGCAGCTTGCGTAGCGGCTCGACCTTCTGCACGACTGCCTCGGGGCGGAAGTCCTCCATCTTCTCGAAGGTCAGGTCCACCGCGAACTCACCGCCCTCGGGTGTCAGTTCGTTCGGTACACGGAAGGTCGCTCGCGGCGCCATCGCCTTCATGACCTCGTCGAAGTTGTCGAGGTCGACGTTGACGAACTTGCGGTCGCGCAGCTTGGGCAAAGGCTCCTTCGGATTGCCGGAGAAATCGGCCATCACACCCAGCACGAAGGGCAGCTCCTTTTGCTCGATCGCGTCGCCGCGTTCGACGTCGTAGGTGAGCTGCACGCGCGGCGGACGCACTTTCTCCAGACGCTTCTGGACACTGTCTTTCTTGGCCATGGGACTCCCTGAGCAGTCGGTGGTCGTCAGCGCAGTGCGCTGAACGGATCGCGCGATGCGTTGCTCGCGTTGTTGGCGGGCGCCCTGGAAGGCGAAGGCTTCGCTTCCGGTGTCGCGCTTTTTGCGGTGCGGGCGCCGCCTGGGGCAGCGCTGCCAGCCTCGGTGGACCGCGAGGATCGCGGTAATGCGGCAGGGGGGCGCGCGTGAGGGGCGGGCACGAGCACCGGCGTTCCGAGCATCTCTCGCAGCGTCTTTGCCAGCGCTTCCGCTTCCGCGCGGGTGGAGCCGGTCAGGTTGTCGGAGCGAAGCCGGGCAAGGGCCTCCGAGGAGACCCTGAGCCCGCTGACCGCCAGCAGGCCGCTCGCGGTGGCATCGCCCGAGTCGCGCTGGTAGGCCTCCTGGGCCGCGGTGATCGCCTGGCCATAGTCGCCAGCATCGAAGTGCATCTGGGCAAGGCGCAACCACGGCTCCTTGGCAGTGGGGTTCAGCCTGGCGGCGTCCTTCCAGAGTTGCGCTGCCCGGAGCGAATCGCCAGACGTCTGCGCCTGGCGCCCTTCTTCGAGCAACTGCTCATAGCTGACGGGGAGGGCTTCGGCGTCCTTCTTGGGAGCGCCGGCACAGGCGGCCAGCATCGACGCCAGCATTGCACAGGACAGCCAGCGAACGAGGCCGGCTGCGCCTTTCCACGAGGCGCGCACGACTGCGCCCGGGCTCATGGGCTGAGACACGCTTCTCTCTCCTCTTCTGATACGCCGTCACCGAGGTGACGTCCTCCCTCGCTTCATGAGCGAGTCTTCTGAATGCGGGGCGAATATACCCGGGAGCGTTTGCGTGTTGATCACATTCCCCTCGAAGGAGGGGGCCTCCATGTGTGACTGAAAGTAAACAGAGCGAGACACCCACCGATGTGGGGTTGAACTCCCGATCGCTGTCATTACACTCCCGGCCTTTGCGAGGGGCTGCACATACGACCAACAACGCAGCGCTCGTTCAACGAAAAACATGTCAGGTGAGGCATGCAGGGAGGGTTCCACACACGCTGGTGGCGAGCCGGTGCGCTGCTGGGCGCGCTGGCAGGCTTGGTGCTGTCGAGCGGTTGCGCCGCAACCAAGGCGGCCGACGAAGTCCTGGGCGATCTGACCAAGTCGCTGCTCGAGAAGACGGGCCTCAAGAAACCGGAGCCTCCCGCGCTGCCCCAGGCCGACGTGCTCCGGCTGCCGCGCGAGATTCCCCTGCGAATTCATGCAGGGGCCGAGCTCAATCACGACTCCTCGCACCGGCCCCTGTCGTTGCTCGTTCGCATCTACAAGCTCAAGAACGCGAGCGCGTTCCAGCAGGCACCGTACGAAGCCTTCATCGAACCAGGTCGCGACAAGCAGTTCTTCGGTGACGATCTGCTGGAGAGCCGCGAACTGCTGCTCGTGCCTGGACAACGCCTGGAAGCGAAGGAGAAGGTGCCACGCGAGGCCTCGGCCGTCGGCATCGTGGCGCTCTTTCACGCGCCGGCCCCGCAGCGGTGGAAGGTGGTGTTCGACGCCGCACAGGTGGAGCAAACGGGCATCGCGGTGGCAGCGCACGGCTGCAGCATGAGCGTGGTGGCCGGCAAGCCGGTGGGCGCGCAAGTGGATTTGTCGATGGTCGGCGGCGCGCGATGCCGGCCCTGACGTCGTACGGGAGGATCGCGTGATTCATGCCTCGAAGATGCTCTGGGGTGAAGGGCTGTTCCTTCGACCCCAGCATTTCCAACGACAGGACGCCTACCACGAGTGGAGGCTGGCCGAGATGTCCCGGGCCTTGCACCCCTACGCCTGGGGCGTGCGCTCCCTGAGGGTGGCGACGGAGGCGCTCCAGGCCGGTGTGCTGCGCATCACGGAACTGCAAGCCATCTTCCCCGATGGCGAGGTCTACGACGCACCGCATGTCGACGAGCTTCCACCGCCGCTACCGCTGTCGGCATTGCAGGAACTGGGAGCACAGACCGTCTTTCATCTCGCGATGGCGCCGCTGCGAACGCACGGGTCGAACTTCGCCGCCACCCAGGAAGAAGCGTCGACGGCGGTTCGCTACGTGCAGCACCATGAGCCGGCAAGCGACTGGTATACCGGTGCGGTGGAGGCCGAGATCACGACGCTGCGCAAGTCGGTCAAGCTGCTGGCCGACCCCCAGCCTCGCGATCACCTGGTCAGCATCCCGTTGCTGCGGCTCAAGCGCACTTCGACGGGCGAAATGGAGATCGATCCGCGCTTCGTGCCTCCGTCGTTGAGCATCTCGGCGTCGCCGGTGCTGCACGGCTCGTTGCGACGCCTCCTCGATGTGCTCCAGGCCAAGGTCGATGCTTTGTATGGCTTCCATCGCGAACCCTCGCGCAATGTGATCGAGTTCCGTTCCGGCGACGTGGCCTCGTTCTGGCTGCTCCACACGGCCAGCGCGGCGTTCGCGGCCCTGTCGCACTGCTTCCATCACCCCCGCCTGCATCCCGAGCGGCTCTTCGAACGGCTGCTGGAACTTGCCGGGGCCTTGATGACCTTCTCGCGCACCTACACACTGGCCGACTTGCCGGTGTATCAGCATGACAACCCCGGGCCGGCCTTCGCCAAGCTCGACCACATCGTGCGCGAGCTGCTGGAAACCGTGATCTCGACGCGCTACTTCGCGATTTCGCTGGAGGAGGTGCGCCCGTCCTTCCATCACGGTCGGCTGGATTCCGAGAAGATCAACGCGCAGACCCATCTTTACCTCGGCATCGCAGCCGACCTGCCGCCCACCGAGCTGGTGGAAGCGCTGCCGATGCGGCTCAAGGTGGGTTCGCCGGACGACGTCGAGAAGATGGTGCTGTCGGCCTTGCCCGGCGTGCGCCTGACCCACGCGCCGCAAGTGCCGGCGGCCGTGCCCGTGCGTCCCGGGCATTTCTACTTCCTGCTCGAACCGAGAGGCCCGCTGTACGAGCGGATGCTGCAGTCCCAGTCCATCTCGATCTACGTGCCGGCCGGCATCTCGGGCCTGGAGCTCGAACTGGTCGCCGTCGCGCAATGAACCCGCTCGCCTGAACCACCATCATGGCCACCGCAAGCCCCCCACCCACGTTGTTCGGCCCCGCGCCCGGATCTGCCGCGCCGGCCTCGCCGCCACGCGATGGCGTACTCGTCGCGGATCCGCACACCATGCTGGACCTGATGTACGACGGCTTCTACATGCTGTTTCTGCTGAAGAACCGTCATCCACCCGTCGACGCGGAGGAGTTCAGACGACGCGTGCGGGAGTTTCTGTCTCAGTTCGAGCGCGGCGCGAAACGGCTCTCAATGGACACCGAGGACGTGTACCACGCCAAGTACGCCTTCTGCGCGGTGGTGGACGAGATCATCCTGCGTTCGCCGTTCTCGATCCGGGACTCGTGGCAGCTGAAGCCCCTGCAACTCGAGTACTTCGGCGACCAGCTCGCGGGCGAGCACTTCTTCGAGCGGCTGGAGGCGCTGCGGCGTGAAGGTCCGCGCAAGCTGCAGGTGCTGGAGGTCTACCACATGTGCCTGCTGCTGGGCTTCCAGGGCAAGTACCTGCTGGAAGGTACCGAGAAGCTCGGCTACCTCACCGCACGCCTGGGTGACGAGATCGCCCATATGCGAGGAAGGGCGGTCGGTTTCGCTCCGCGCGCCTTGCCGCCCGACCGTGTCGCGCATGCCTTGCGCCACGAAGTACCGGCATGGGCAGTGGTCGCGGTGTTCGCGCTGTGCGGCCTGCTCGCCTTCGTCGGGGTGCGCACATTGCTGGATCGCGATACCCAGCAACGCTTGGCAGGCTACGCGGACCTCGTCAAGCTCGCGCCCAAGATGGCGCACGTCACGATCACGCTGCCGTGAGCGGAGCCTGCGTCCTCATCGCACGCACGACCGCCAGGCAGCGCGGCGTTCAGATGCCCCGCTGCCCCTGCCGGCGAGGTCGTCACGGTCGCGACGCGTCCTCCCCCGCTCTCTTGCTAGGGGTCGGCGCCGGCCGCTCGCCGCGCACGTGCGCGACCAGCGCTTCCAGCAAGTCCACGTCGGCTTCTCGCTGCCGTGCGACGGCGGGCGGCGTATCGCCCCGCGCACGCTCAGCCTGCTCGGTCCTTTGCTTGCGCTCTGTCCGCCTCGCCTGTGAACCGGTGACGCGAGAGGGGTTCGCGCCTCGCGTCGGGATTGACGCGGCTGCCCCCGCCGACGAAGCGCCCGCCGGCTCGCCGGGAGCACTGGGCGACGCGGCAGCCACGGGGGCAGCGGCCAATGCAGCCAGCGGCATGACGTCGACGATGGCGGCCGTCGAGGAGGCCGGGGCCACGGCCACTGCTGGCTCCGGGGACGCGAGCTGCGTGGCTGCGGCACGGGATCCGTCTTCGCTGCCCTCTTGGTTCGCGACGGCCGGAGCAGCAGTGTGGGACGAGGGCCAGGCCCACCACACGATGGTCGCGGCGACGAGGGTGACCGTCAGCGCGGCCACCGCATGCGATCGTCTCGAAGCTCCCCTGCGTGCAGACCGCCCTTCCAGGGAGGCGAGCAAACGCAGGGTCTCCTGCTCGTGCGCCGGGCCGTCGGTGAGCAAGGACGGTGGCGTGCGTGGCGGCGTGGCGTTGCCACGACCTTCGGTGTACGACATGGTGCCCTCCCTTGGGACTTGTGGATATCGACTGCCGGTGCGAAACGCTGCCGCGGCGGCAGTGGCGCCGCATTGTAGGAGCGAGGTGCCCGGTATGCACAGGGGTCGCGAGGCCCTCAAGCGGGGTGCTCCGCCGTCGGAGAGGCCCCGATGGATCTGACGGCGGCTTTGCTCGGCTACCTGCTGCTCACCTCGATCGCCATCGCGATGGCGGTACTGCCCGAGGTGCGTCAGGGCGTCCATGCGTGGATGCGGAGCCGGCTCTTGCACTGGTGGTCCCGCGTAGAACGGGTCCGGGCAGGGATGGGATCGGGGGTCGCGAGGGTGGGCGTATGGACCGCTTCCGCACGCGCGAGGCTGGGTCGATGGGGCCGCAGGGAGTGGGCATGGACCGCTGCTGCCACGAGCGTCCTCTTGCTGCCGCCCCTCATCGCGTACTGGGCCGGCGCGGGGCGCATGCTGGGGAGCTACGACGACTGGAGCGTCCGGCCGGTGGACGCGCAGATCGCCGCCTTGCTGGAGGGCGAACACCTGGTGCCGCCCCCGCCGCTGCCGCCGGAAGTCTTTGCCACACGCGAGGTGCAGGAGCAGCGGCCGATGCTGTCGTCGGCGAGCCGCGAATGGAGCCTGCTCGACGCTGACTTCCGTCAGCGGCTGCTGCTGGTCTTCAAGATCATGCGGGAGCAGCACGGCTACGAACTGGCGTTGCTGGAGGGCTATCGCAGCCCCGAGCGGCAGGACATGCTGCGCCAGAAGGGTGGACATGTCACGCACGCCGGCGCCTTCCAGAGCTACCACCAGTTCGGTCTCGCGGCCGACTGCGCGTTCTTGCGGGACGGCAAGCTCGTGATCAGCGAGAAGGATCCATGGGCCGCCCGCGGCTACCAGCTGTACGGGGAGGTCGCCGAATCGGTCGGGCTGACCTGGGGCGGCCGGTGGAAGTCCATCGTCGACCTGGGCCACGTCGAGTTGCGACGCCCCGGGGTGCTGCGCAAGGCAGACGAAGGCTGAGGGACTTCGCAGCGGAACGGGCAAGAACACAGAAGCAAGAGGGAGGATCGAATGAGCAAGCCCTTCATCGTCCTGGGCGACAAGACCGACCACGGCGGTGTCGTGGTCGAGGCGTCACCGACCACGGACACCGGCGGCAAGCGCATCGCGCGCGTGGGCGACAAGGTCACCTGCCCCAAGAAGGGCCATGGCGGCACGACGGTGATCGTGACGGGCGACCCCACGATGCTGATCGACGGCAAGCCGGCTGCCCGGCACGGCGACAAGTGCGCGTGTGGTGCGACGCTGATCGCGAGCCAGGCCACCAGTACCGATCTCTGACCTCCGGCCATGCGCAGACGACTTGCGATCCTCGCGGTGGCGGTCTTCGCCATCGCGCTCGTGTGGGGCGCGGTGATGTGGCATTGGCACCGCGTGCAACACGATGTCCGAACCGAGGACGTGTGGCTGTACCTCGTGGGCCTGCCGCTCGCGATGCTGCTCGTCGGCGCGTTGCTGTGGCGGTCCTGGAGGCGCAGCGCCGTGCAAGCCGGGTCGACCTCCAGCCCCACTGTCGAAGCCCCCCCTGCGCCCGCGTCCGGCGCCCAGACTCCTGCGGCGCAGGCTGCGTGCCGCCTCCTCGCATGGGGCCTCGCCGCGCCAGGGGCGGACGATGGGGCGACGCTGCTCGCACTGGTGCAGGCTCCCCCTGCCGTCACGCTCGATCCTGAGTTGCTGGCCAGCGATGGATTCGGCGTCTTCACGCGACGCTGCGCGCTCGCCGAGGACGGCGAGGGACAGGCGCTTGTGGATCCCACGCTTGCGCGGCTCCCTCGCCCCTGCCGGGCATGGCGGCTCGCACTGCACGCGCTGCAGGAACCGCTGATGGCGGTGCGGCTGAGGCACGACCTCCTGCCGGTCGTCGCCCCGTCGTCCCACACCGCACCTGACAGCGACCACCCTACCCTCGTGATGCCGCGCGCTCATGCACCCATCGCGCGCCCCGCCGTGCGCGTGGTGTGGGCGCTGCCTGCGCACTGGGCAGAGGGAGAGCGGCTCGCGGCCGAGGAGGCGGTCGCGGCGCAGGTCGCCCTTTGGCGCGCAGAGATGCCCCGCATCGACTGGCACCTCGAGTTGCTGCCGGTGACCGGCGGCGAACGGGCCCTCTGGCACGCCGAGCAACGCCTCGCCTTGATGCGCCGCGAGAGCGCCTCCGACCTGCTGCTCCTCGTCGCGGCCGACAGCGGCATCGACGCGGCGTGGATCGACGCCCTGGATGAGCAGGGGCAGCTCTTCACGGCACGCCGGCCGCGTGGCCAGATGCCGGGCGAGGCTGCCGTCGCGCTGCTGCTCGATGGGCGCGGCGACGCGGATCCGCCCAGTGAGGCCGACGCCGAGCCGCCTGTGTTGCTCCAGCCGCTGTCGCTGCAGCGCCGCAGCGCGTCGGCCGACGAAGCGGGTGGACCCGACAGCCGGGCGCTGGAAAGTGCCTTCGACGAGGCCGTACGCGGTGCGGGCTACATGGCCTCCGACGTGCAGCGCGTCGTCGCCGACCACGACCTGAGCGCCGGCCGCAGCCGTGAGCTGTTCCAGGGCCTGATGCGCTGCCTGCCGCACGAGGACGCGGCCGAGCGCTGCCTGTGCATCGGCACGGCGTGCGGGCACACCGGCATCGCCAGTGCCCTGCTCTGCGTGGCCATCGCCGCAGAGGCTGTGCGCCTGCAGCAGGCCCCGGTCTGTGCCCTGCCCGTCGCCGATGCCCACGACCGCCTGGCCGCGCTCGTCGCCCCCGTCCGGCGCCTCTGCGCGGACACGGCTGCCGCCCCCAACACATCCTCGAGCTGAGCGATCATCATGAGTCGATTCTGGAGTTTCATCACCGATGCACGCACGCTGAGCGCGGTCGGCCTGCTGGCGTTGATCGCCTTCCTCTTCCTTGGTGCCGACGCGCTGCGCGTGGGGCTGTGGTGGGCGGCGGTCGCGACGGCCCTGGTGCTCGTCGTCGCCCTCGCCTTCTGGGGGTACCGGCGTTGGCGCGAACAGCGCGCCGCGGACCGTTTCGGCCAGGCGCTCGAAGAGCAGGCGCAGGCTGCCGTCAAGGCGGCCCCCGTGGCGCAGAAGGCGCAGGTCGAGGCGCTGCGCAGCCGCCTGCAAGAGGCGGTCAAGACGATCAAGACGTCACGGCTGGGGCAGGAAACGGGCTCCGCGGCCCTGTACGAGCTGCCGTGGTACATGGTGATCGGCAACCCGGCCGCGGGCAAGAGCACGGCCATCGTGCGCTCGGGCCTCAAGTTCCCGTTCGCGAACCAGACCGACAACATCATCCAGGGCATTGGCGGCACCCGCAACTGTGACTGGTTCTTCACGAGCGAAGGCATCCTGCTCGACACCGCGGGACGCTACGCCGTGGATCAGGAAGATCGCGAAGAGTGGTTCGGCTTTCTGTCGCTGCTCAAGCGCTACCGGCCCAAGGCCCCGATCAACGGCATTCTGATCGTCGCCAGCGTCGCCGACATCGCCGGTCAGCGGCCCGACTTCGCGATCCAGCTCGCCAAGCAGCTGCGCCAGCGCGTGCAGGAGCTGACCGAGCAGCTCGGGGTATTCGCGCCGGTGTACGTCGTCTTCACGAAGGCGGACCTCATCGCTGGCTTCGCCGAGTTCTTCGAGGACCGCGACCCGGCCGAGCGCGAGCGGGTGTGGGGCGCGACGCTGCCCTACCAGACGGAAGGCAAGACCGATGCGATCGCGGCCTTCGACGAACGCTTCGACGAGCTTTTCGCCGGCCTCAAGGAGATGTCGGTGGCACGCATGGCCATGCACCGAGGCGAGGAGATGCCGCCTGGCGTGCTGACCTTCCCGCTCGAGTTCGCCGCGCTCAAGCCGGCGCTGCGGTCCTTCATCGGCACGCTGTTCGAGGAGAACCCCTACCAGTACCGCCCCATCTTCCGCGGCTTCTACTTCACGAGCTCCGTGCAGGAAGGTACCTCGCACAGCCGCGCGAGCGAGAAGGTCGCGCAGCAGTTCGCGCTCGACCTCAAGCCGCGCACGGTCGCCTCGGTCTACTCGCAGGGCGGCTTCTTCCTCAAGGACCTGTTCCAGAAGGTCATCTTCGCGGACAGGCAGCTGGTGCGTCAGCACACGACCCGGGCTCAGCGGCGCATGCGCCTGGCAGCCTTCGTGGCCTCCGTGCTCGGGCTGGGCCTGATGCTCGGCGCCTGGGCCTGGTCGTACGCGGGCAACCGGCAGCTGCTGGCCAACGTGCAGGCCGACGTCGAGAAGATCGCCAAGTTGCAGAAGGACCGGCTCGATCTGCAGTCGCGCCTCGAGGCGCTTGAGATCCTGCAGGACCGGCTGGAGCAGCTGCAGTCGTTGCGGGAGGACCGCCCGCTGGGCCTGAGCCTGGGGCTTTACCAGGGCGAGGCGATCGAGCGCAAACTGCGGGAGGAGTATTTCGCCGGCGTGCAGCAGGTCATGCTCTCTCCGGTGGCCGAGAGCATCGAGGCCTACCTCGCTGAGGTCAACGCCAATGCCGCGTCGCTGCAGCCGCTCGCGCGCCTGCCGGCCTCCGGCGCCACGCCGATCAAGGTGAGCACCGCACCGGCCGGCGGCACCTACCAGCCGGCATCGGTCGAGAGCGTGGAGGACGCGTACAACGCGCTCAAGACCTACCTGATGCTGGCCGACCGACAGCGCCTGGATCCTGGGCATCTTGCCGACCAGGTGACGCGCTTCTGGCGCGGCTGGCTGGAGGCCAACCGGGGAACGATGCCCCGCGAGCAGATGATCCGCAACGCCGAGCGCATGCTCAGCTTCCTGCTGACTCAGGTGGGCGATCCCGGTTTCCCGCAGCTCAGGACGAACCTGACGCTCGTGGACACGACGCGCGAGAACTTGCGGCGCGTCGTGCGCGGCATGCCGGCGCGCGAACGCGTGTACAGCGAGGTCAAGTCCCGCGCTTCGACGCGCTTCGCCCCCATCACCGTGCTGCGCATCGTCGGCGAACAGGACCGAGAGATCCTTGCCGGCGCCCATACCGTCAACGGCGCGTTCACGCGCGACGCCTGGGAGAAGTACGTCCAGGACGCGATCCAGGAGGCGGCGGCGAAAGAGCTGCAAAGCACCGACTGGGTGCTGCAGACCGCCGTGCGGGACGACCTGACGTTGGAAGGCAGCCCCGAGCAGATCCAGAAGGCGCTGGTGCAGATGTACAAGGCCGAGTACGTGGCCGAGTGGCAGAAGTTCCTGCGTGGCATCACCGTGCAGGAGTTCGCAAGCTTCGACCAGGCGGTGGCGCGCATGAACCGGCTCGGCGACCCGCAACTCTCGCCGATCCAGAAGGTGCTCGACACGCTGTACCGCGAGACCTCCTGGGACAACCCGACGGTCGCGAACGAGAAGCTCAAGGGCGCGCAGCGCGGCTTCACCGAGTGGTTCCGCCAGACCATCCTGCGGCAGGCGCCATCGCGTGTGGAAGTGAACGTGAAGATCAGCGCCGACCAGGCCGAGATCCCGATGGGGCCGATCGGCAAGGAGTTCGCCGGCATTGCCCGTCTGATGGTCCAACGAAGCGACGGGGATTCGCTGGCACGCGCCTACCTGCAGCAGTTGGCGAAGATCCGCACCCGCTTCAATCAGATCAAGAACCAGGGCGACCCCGGTCCCGCCTCGCGCGCGCTGATGACGCAAACGCTGGAAGGCAACGGTTCGGACCTGGCCGATGCGCTGCGCTTCGTCGACGAACAGATGCTCGCCGGTCTGCCCGACGGCGCGAAGTCCTCGCTGCGGCCGCTGCTCGTGCGTCCGTTGATGCAGGCCTTCGCGGTGCTCGTGCCGCCAGCCGAGGCGGAGCTCAACCGCGTCTGGACGGCGCAGGTCTACGAGCCGTTCCAACGCACGCTCGCCGCCAAGTACCCCTTCGACACCGCGTCGAAGGTCGAAGCCGGCCCCGCCGAGATCGCGAAGATCTTCGGACCCGACGGGGCGATCGCGAAGTTCTCGAACGACACGCTCGGCGGCCTCGTGCTGCGCAGGGGCGACCAGCTTTCGCCCCGGCAATGGGCCGAGATGGGGGTGCGCCTGCAGCCGGACTTCACGGCGGGCTTCAACGCCTGGGTGGCGCCCGTGTCCGGCGGCGCCGCAGCGGGGGGATCTGCTGCGAGCCCATCGCAGACGCGCTTCCAGATCCAGCCGATGCCGGTCAGCGGCCTGGCCGAGTACACCATCGACATCGACGGGCAGATGCTTCGATATCGCAATGCCGCGCCGGCATGGACCGACTTCGTCTGGCCCGGTCCCCAGGCCGGCGCAGGCGTGCGCATCACCGGGGTCAAGTACGACGGCAGCTCGGTCGAGTTCCTCAGCGAGCCGGGTGGCTTCGGCCTCGAACGCATGGTGGCCGCGGCGCAACGCAAGCGGGTGGACGCGTCGACCTTCGAGATGTCGTGGCCCAAGGCAGACCTGGCGGTGACGGTGAAGCTGCGCATCGTCAGCACGCCGGCGCAGGTGGGCGCCGGCGGCGCCTCGGCCGAGGCGGCCTCCGGTGCCAACGGTCTGCGTGGTGTGCGTTTGCCGGCCACCGTCGCGCTCGCCGCGCCGCTCGGCCCGGCAGCGTCCACCACCGCTCCCGCCGGGGAGGCCAAGCCATGAGCCGAACCCCCTCGCCCGTGACGCTCGCGTATTTTGGCAAGCTGCCCACGCGCGGTGACTTCGTCCGCAGCGCGGGGCATGCCGCACTCACGCAATCGCTGGACCGTTGGCTGACGCAGGGCATGGAGCTGCTGGCGGCCGATCCGCGCTGGAAGCTGCACTACGACCGCGTGGCGCCGCTGCACTTCGCCTTCCTCGGCACGCAGGGCCGCGTGGGGCTGGCCGGGCAGCTCACCGCGAGCCAGGACGCCTCGGGCCGGCGCTTCCCCTTCGTGATGGCCGGGATGTTCGACGTTCCCCAGCCCGCCCCCGGCGTGCTGATCCACGCCCCCAGCGCGCTTGCACGGCTGTGGACCCGGCTCGAGCAGCTCTCGCGGCAGGCCTGCCAGCCCGATGGCGATGCCGCTGCCTTGCTCGCCGACCTGGCTCAGTGCACGCTGGACGCGGACATGCAGCCGGGAGCGCACGCCGCGCCCTTCGCGAACTTCCTGGGTCTGCACACCGTGGGAGGCCTGGAAGCGCAATTGCGGCAGGCTGGCCACGGGCTGTCGCTGCGCCGCGCCGTGCTGGCGGTGGGTCTGCTGCTGCAACCCGTGCTGACGCACGGCGCCACCCGGTTCGAGCGCGGCCTGGTGCTGCCGATCCCCGGAGATCCGCTCTACCGATCGCTCACTTGCACCTGGTGGCTCTCGCTCGTCGTGCCGTTCCTGCGGCGGCATGACTTCGAAGTGTCGGTCTTCGTGCGCGGTGTGCCGCTGCCGCAACTCGTGGTCGGCTTCAACGGCGCGTCGCCGCGGACCTTCCGTGCCTTGATGAGCGACGAGCTCGGCCGTGAGGACCTCGTGGACATCACCGACGCCGAATGGGTCGACGAACTGCTGGATGGCTCCTACGGCCTGCGCAAGCTCTCCAGCCACCTGCAACAGCCCGAGCTGCCGCTGCAGCTGGCACTCGACGGCTTTCTCGAAGCTTTCCTGGGGCAATGACGATGACGCGATTCCGATACCCCTTCCGGCCCTCGTCGGGAAGAGTGCTCGCCCTCGGGTGCTGGGTAGTCCTGGCTGCCATGCAGTC
>DATMBN010000069.1:0-19759 GCA_035559275.1 Burkholderiaceae bacterium | reverse complement strand
AATCAGGATGTGGCTCGCCCGCCGCTCTTCGGGCGCGGCGTATCGGGAGGCGTTCTGCTCGTAGTACTTGCGCAGTTCTTCCTCGGGCACCGTGATCGACTGTTTGATCGTCTCGATGTCGAGCACGAGGTACTCCGCCTTGACTTGCTCCGGCATCTGAAATTGGGATTCGTGGGCCTTGTAGTAGGCCTCGATCTGCGCGTCGGTGGGTTGCACCCGGGCAGCATGGTCCTTGGCGTCGAAGCGCACCACGCGCGCCTCGCGCTGCTGGAGGAAAGCGTCGAGCGCGCGGTCGCTCACCGACTTGCTGGCGAAAGTGCTGTCCGCCGGGCCCCGCAGCACCTGCTGCACCGACAGGTCATGACGCAGGCGCTGCTCGAACATCTCGACGCTCATCCCTTGCGCCGAGAGCAGGTCCTTGTTGACGGTGCCGTCGGGGTTGCGCAGGAAGGCGAACTGGGGGTCGTTGACGAAGACACGGTGCAGGCGCTCGTCCCCGGTCAGCAGTTTGAGGTCGTCGGCCGCGTGGGCCAATACGCGCTCGCGCACCAGCATCTCCAGCGTCTGGCGACGCACCTGCGGCGAATCGAAGAGCTTGGGGTCGACGTCGGGCATCTGCGCGCGCACGCGCTCGACCTGGTTGCGGTGCGCCGCGTCGAGCTCGGCTTGCGTGATCGTCTGGCCGGCGACGTTCGCCACCCCGTCCGCACCTTCACGGAACTGGCTGTAGCCCTGCACGCCGAAGAAGACGAACGAGGGGATGATCAACAACAGCAGCACGAAGAACAGGACGCGGGTGTTGTTGCGGACGAAATCGAACATCGAACGAACCTCGGACTTCTGTCGAAGGAAGGGCGCTGGCAGGAGGACGTGCTGCGCGCACAAAAAAAGGCGAACTGCCGTTCGCCTGTGGTCTGGTGCGGCCCCGGCCGCCCACGCGGAGCCCGGGCCGTTGGAGCCGAGACGCCCGGCGCGGCAACCGGTCATTCTAGCGACACGCGCCGCAGCTCCTGGACGACGACCCCTGCGCCGTCGCGATCCCGTGCTGGTGGGTGCTGAGGGGTTCGAACCCCCGACCTACGCCTTGTAAGGGCGCCGCTCTACCAACTGAGCTAAGCACCCGGGACCGAAAACTTCAGTTCAGTGCGTCCTTCAGGGCCTTGCCAGGACGGAACTTCGGAATCTTGGCTGCCTTGATCTTGATCGCTGCACCCGTGCGCGGGTTGCGGCCGCTGCGCGCCGCCCGCTTGCCCACCGCAAAGGTGCCGAAGCCCACGAGCGACACGGTGCCGCCCTTCTTGAGCGTGGTCTTGACGCCGCCGAGCATCGCCTCCAGCGCCCGGGTCGCGGCCGCTTTCGAGATGTCGGCCTGCCGGGCGATGTGCTCGATCAATTCAGTCTTGTTCACGAAGTACCCCCTCTCAAAGGTCTCACGGGAAGGAATCGATGTACCGCGAGCAGTGCAAGCGCACGCGGAACCGGCAGCCTCACCCGCACCCTCCGCAGGGGGCCGCCGAAACAAATTACATCGGTGGGTCCCGGCAGTGTCAAGCGCGAAGCGCGATTCTATGTCGATTCGTCGCGTGGACAGGCGACAGAATCCACGGCCGGCCCGCTGGACGCGCGCGACCCGACCTCATCGCAGCGCCTGCGCGATCGCCTGCCCGAGGTCCGGGGTGCGTGCAGAGCCGCCGAGGTCCGGGGTGCGAGGACCGCCCGCGGACGGGTCCAGCACCTCCTCGATGGCGCGGACGATGGCATCGTGGGCCTCCCGGTAGCCGAGGAAATCGAGCATCAGCGCGCCAGACCAGATCTGTCCGATGGGGTTGGCGATGAACTTACCCGCGATGTCGGGGGCCGAGCCGTGTACCGGCTCGAAGAGCGAGGGAAAGCGCCGGTCGGGATTGAGGTTGGCCGAGGGTGCGATGCCGATGGTGCCGGTGCAGGCGGGGCCCAGGTCGCTCAAGATGTCGCCGAACAGGTTGCTCGCCACCACCACGTCGAAATGCTCGGGCCGCTGCACGAAGTGCGCGGTGAGGATGTCGATGTGGAACTTGTCGACGCGCACGTGCGGATACTGACGCGACATCGCCTCGACCCGCTCATCCCAGTAAGGCATCGTGATCGAGATGCCATTGGACTTGGTGGCGGAAGTGAGGTGCTTCTTGGGACGCGACTGCGCCAGGTCGAACGCGTACTTGAGCACCCGATCGACGCCGGTGCGCGTCATCACCGTCTCCTGGATCACGACCTCACGCTCCGTGCCCTCGAACATGCGCCCGCCGATGCTCGAGTACTCGCCTTCGGTGTTCTCGCGCACGATCAGCATGTCGATCTCGCCCGGCTCGCGCGGCGTGCCGTCGCGGCGCACCAGGGGCGAGCGGATGCCCGGCATCAGCCTGGCCGGACGCAGATTCACGTACTGGTCGAACTCGCGGCGGAACTTGAGCAGCGAGCCCCACAGCGACACGTGATCGGGGATCTTCTGCGGCCAGCCCACCGCGCCGAAGAAGATGGCGTCGTGCCCGCCGATCCGGTCCTTCCAGTCGTCGGGCAGCATCTGGCCGTGCCGTTCATAGTAGTCCCAGCTCGAGAAGTCGAAATGGTCGAACTCGAGGTCGATGCCGTAGCGCCTTGCTGCGGCATCCAGCACGCGCAGGCCCTCGGGCACCACCTCCTTGCCGATGCCGTCGCCGGGGATCACGGCGATGCGGTGGGTCTTGCTCATCGTCACTCCTTGAAAAACGCGTTCATCTCTTCCAGCAGTTCGTCGGGGCGTTCCTCGGCGATGTAGTGGCCGCAGTCCAAGGCCCGCCCGCTCACCTCTCGGGCGCGCTCGCGCCACAGCGCCAGCACGTCGAAGTTGCTGCCCACCGCCCCGTGCGCGCCCCACAGCACGCGCACAGGCGCCTCCACGCGGCGCCCCGCCGCGATGTCCTCGCGGTCGTGCGCCAGGTCGATGGTCGCGGACGCACGGTAGTCCTCGCAGATCGAGGTCACGGTGCCTGGGATGCGAATGCAGCGTTCGTATTCGCGCAGCGCCTGGGGGTCGAAGGCGGCGAGTCCCGCGTGGCGCGAGCCCATCACGCTGCGCAGGTAGAAGACAGGGTCCGATTCCAGCAGCCGTTCCGGCAAAGGGGCCGGCTGGATGAGGAAGAACCAGTGCCAGTACGCCCGTGCGAATGCCTGCGTCGTGCCCTCGTACATCGCGAGCGTCGGTGCGATGTCGAGCAGCATCAGCCGGCGCACGCGCGCGGCGTGGTCCACCGCGAGCCGGTGAGCCACACGCGCACCGCGGTCATGGGCACAGACGTCGAAGTGCGGAAAGCCCAGCCGCTGCATCACCGCGGCGGCGTCCGCCGCCATGGCGCGCTTGCTGTGATGCGCGTGCTGCGGGTCGGCAGGCGGTCGGCCGGAATCGCCGTAGCCGCGCAGGTCCATCGCGACGACTGTGCGGGAAGCGGCCAGTGCGGGCGCCACCCGATGCCACATCACGTGCGTCTGGGGGTGCCCGTGCAGCAACAGCAGGGCCGGGCCCGCTCCGCCGACGCGGCAGTGGATCGGCACGCCCTGATGGACGATGTCGAGGGTCTGGAAGCCGCTGAACATGGTTCGATTCTGGAACGAGAAAGCACTGGTCGACAATCAACAATCGGGCAACCCATTCTTTCCCATGAAGAACTTGTCTATCGACCGCGCGGACCTCGATCTCGTCCTGCAGATCGCGCGGGGCGGCAGCCTGGCGGCGGCGGCGCGCGAACTGGACCTGGAGCCGCCGGCGGTGACCAAGCGGCTGGCCGCGCTCGAGTCCCGCCTGGGTCTGCGCCTGTTCCACCGCACGACGCGCCGGCTGGCCCTCACCGAGGCCGGCCACGTGTTCTGCCGACATGCGCTGCCGCTGCTCGATGGCATGGCCGCGCTCGAGGCGGACCTGCAAGAGCGCGCCGCGGAGCCGCGGGGACTGATCCGCGTCGCCTGCTCGTTCGGTTTCGGGCGTCGCTGGCTCGCTCCCCTGCTCGCCGATTTTCAGGAGCGGCATCCCAAGGTGGAGGTGCAGTTGCGTCTGGTCGAGCAGTTGCCGGACCTGGTCGCGGCGGGCATGGACGCGGCCGTGTGGCTGTGGAAGCCGCAGGGGGCGAGCATGGTGTCGCGCAAGCTCGCGACGAACCGCCGCGTGCTGGTCGCCTCGCCGCGGTACCTCGAACGGCACGGCATCCCACTGCGCCCCGAGGATTTGCGGTCGCATCGGTGCCTGCCCGTGCGCGAACACGACGATGCACCCAACGTATGGCGGCTGGAGCCGGTGACGCGGCGCGTAGGACTGCAACCCGTCTCGGTCCGCGTCGATGGCGCGCTCTCGAGCAACAGCGGCGAGGTCGTGCGCGACTGGGCCCTGGCCGGGCGAGGGATCATGCTCAGGTCGCTGTGGGACGTGCACGAACCGCTGCGCGAGGGCGCGCTGGTCCACGTGCTCCCCAACTACGCGATGCTCGATGCAGACGTGCACTGGGTCGCGCCGGCGCACATGCGAGGCGCAGCGCTGCCCTTGCGGCTGCGGCTGCTGCAGGAGCACCTCGCGCAAGCTCTTGCCTCACCGCCTTGGTCGGACCTGCTCGCCGCCTGACAGGCGGCGTACGGCACGGCGCATTCGCTACCGGGCCGGTCGCACCACGAGGAAGACGCCCAACACGGTCAACGCCATGCCTGCCAGGGTGGCCACGGTGAGCGGCTCGCGGAACAGCAGCCAGGCCATCAGGGCGGTACAGGGAGGCACGAGGTACAGCAGGCTCGTCACGGCGGTGGCCGCCCCCCGCTGGATCAGCAGGTACAGCAGCGAGCTGCCGCCCAGCGTCAGGCCCAGCACCGACCAGGCCATCGCACCGAGGAACTCAGGGTGCCTCACGATGGGTTCGGACTCCAGCCACGCCAGCGGCAGCGACACCAGCCACGCCGCGCCGAGCTGTACCGCGTTGGCAGTGCGCACGTCACAGGGGCGCACGTGGCGCTTCTGGTACAGCGTTCCGGTGGTGATGCAGAGCAAGGCGAAGAGCGCCAGACCCAGGGTGCGGGCGCTGATCTCGCCCACCCCCAGCTTGCCGGACACCACCAGCACCAGCCCCCCGAAACCGAGCAGCAGGCCGACCCACTGGCGGGCCGTCACGCGGTGCTCCGGATCCCGGGCGCTCACCCATACCGCGGTCAGCACGGGTTGCAGCCCGACGATGAGCGCGACGGTGCCCGCGCCCATGCCCGCCTTGACCGCCGCCCAGACGCCGCCCAGGTAGCCGGCATGCATCAGGACGCCGGTGACGGCGAGGTGGCCCCATTGCGCCCGCCCTTGCGGCCAGGGGGCGGGCACGAGCGCGATCCAGGCGAGGAAACACAGGATGGACAGCCCGTAGCGCCAGGTGAGGAAGGTGATCGGCGGGGCATACGGCATGCCGTAGCGCGCGACGATGAAGCCAGTGCTCCAGACGAGCACGAACACCCAGGGCATCGCGCGGACCAGGGCATCGCCGCGGACGGAAGAGGCGGAGTTCACCGCGTCTTGGCGCGGATCTCGGGCAGCGCCTTCTGCAGGTAGTACACCATCGACCAGATCGTCAGGACCGCGGCCACGTACATGAGGATGGTTCCCCAGATGCGCGTGTCGACGAGGCCGAGCACCAGTCCGTCGTAGAGCAGGAAGGGAATCGCGACCATCTGGGTGGTGGTCTTGAGCTTGCCCAGCATGTGCACGGCCACGCTGCGGGACGCGCCGATCTGCGCCATCCATTCGCGCAGGGCCGAGATCGCGATCTCGCGCCCGATGATGACCAGCGCGACGAGCGCATTGACCCGGTCGAGCTGGACCAGGATGAGCAACGCCGCGCAGACCAGGAACTTGTCGGCCACGGGGTCGAGGAAGGCGCCGAAGGACGAGGTCTGGTTCAGCCGCCGGGCCAGCCAGCCGTCCGCCCAGTCGGTGAGGGCGAACACGACGAACAACACCGTGGCGATGAGGTTGCGCGTGGCCCCGTCCAGCGGAAGGTAGAAGACGGCCACGATCAAAGGGATCGCGACGATGCGCGCCCAGGTCAGCAGCGTGGGCAGATTGAAGAACATGGCGCGGATTGTGTCTCAAAGCCGCCCGCCGCTCGTGACAGCGTGCTCACCGCGCCTGCCGTCGGGGCAGGACGGCAGACGCTCCAGGGGAGCCGGTGCCGCCCCGCCGGCACCCGGGTTGACGGCCTCGGGCCACCGCGACGGCGTGGGGGCATCAGTCCAGCGTGCGGGGCTTGAACTTGCGGTCGTCGCGGAACAGGAAGGTCTCGGGGAACTTCCAGGGCTTGGGCAGGTGCGCGACGCTGCCGAAGGGCGCCGCCCGCCGCACCGCCTCGATGGCCAGCTGTGTCGTGTCCTTGGCCTGACCCGGGTAGCGGAGCACGTCGATGCGGCGGATGCTGCCGTCGGCGTTCAGCTCGATCTCTAGGACCGGGATGGCCAGCAGCACGTCCGGCGGCGCATCCAGGTAGGTGCGATCGGCGTTGACCTCCACCAAGCGCTGTGCCGCGCGCACCCGGTATTCCGCCCAACTGCGGGCCGGGCCGCTCCACGCCGGCCAGGCAGGCGCGGCCGCGCCGGGCACGGGAGGCTTGGCGGGGGGTGGAGGCTCCTGCGTCCCTCGCGGCGGCTGCGTGCAGCCCACGAGAACGGACGCGGTGCCTGCGGCCATGCCGCACCATGCCAGCACACGGGCGCGCCAGCCGTCCTTGCGTTTCGGTTCCGTCATTGCTCCGACCCCTTCGGTGTCGGCGCCGCGCCGGCCTGTCCCCGGCCGGTCAGTGCAGCGCCCGATAGATTTCTTCGGCGAGATCGCGCGAGATGCCATCGACCGAGGCCAGGTCCTCGACACTGGCCGCCGCGACACCCCTCAGGCCGCCGAAACGTTGCAGCAGTCTAGCCCGCTTCTTGGGGCCAACGCCGGGAATTTCCTCCAGACGCGAGCTCTTGGTGCGCACCGATGCACGCCGGGCCCGCATGCCGGTGATCGCGAAGCGATGCGCCTCGTCGCGGATCTGCGCGACCAGCATTAGCGCCGCCGAGTCCTTGCCGAGATAGACCTTGTCCCGCCCGTCGGCGAAGACCAGCTCCTCCAGCCCGACCTTGCGGCCCTCGCCCTTCTCGACCCCGACGATGAGGCCGAGGTCCAGGCCCAGTTCCCCGAACACCTCGCGCGCCATCGAGACCTGGCCACGGCCGCCGTCGACCAGCACGAGGTCCGGGAGTTTCGCCTCGCCCTTCTGCACCGCCTCGGCCAGCTTGGCATAGCGTCTGGTGAGCACCTGCCGCATCGCCGCGTAGTCGTCGCCCGGGGTGATACCCTCGATGTTGTAGCGCCGGTATTGCGAGGGCTGCATCCTGTGGTTCTCGAACACCACGCAAGAGGCCTGCGTCGCCTCGCCCGCCGTGTGGCTGATGTCGAAGCACTCGATGCGGAAGGCGTCCAGGTTCTCCGGGGAGAGGTCCAACGCCTCGACCAGCGCCCGCGTGCGCGCCTGCTGCGAGCCTTCCTCGGCCAGGAGGCGCGCCAGGGCCAGTTCCGCCCCCTTCTGGGCCATCTCCAGCCAGAGCCGGCGCTGTTCGCGAGGCTGATGCACCGCAGTGATCTTGACGCCGCTGTGCGCCGTCAGCGCTTCCAGCAGTCCCGGGCTCACCGGATGGCTCACCACCAGCAGCCCGGGCACCGGGCTGTCCAGGTAGTGCTGCGCTATGAAGGCCTCCAGCACCTGCACTTCCACCGGCATCGCGGGCGCGCTGTCGTCCGCCTCCTCGGCGCTGACGGCCGTTGCATCCTCCACGTGCGCGGGAAAGTACGCGCGATCGCCCAGGTGCCGGCCGCCGCGCACCATCGCAAGGTTCACGCAGGCCTTGCCTCCCTGCACGCGCACCGCGAGCACGTCGGCGTCCTTGTCCGAGCCGATGTCCACCGCCTGCTGGTGCAGCACGCGGGACAGCGCGGAGATCTGGTTGCGGATCTCCGCCGCCTTCTCGAACTCCAGCTTCTCGGCATGCGCCATCATCTGGCTCTGCAGCGCGTCCATCACCTCCTGCTGTCCGCCGAGCAGGAAGCGCTCGGCATTGCCCACGTCGCGCGCGTACTCCTCAGGCGAGACGAGCCCCACGCACGGTCCGGAACAGCGCTTGATCTGGTACAGCAGGCAAGGCCGCGTCCGGTTGGCGAAGACCGTGTCCTCGCAGGTACGCAGGCGAAACACCTTCTGCAGCAGCTGGATCGACTCCTTCACCGCCCAGGCGCTCGGATACGGGCCGAAGTAGCGGTGCTTGCGGTCCACCGAGCCGCGGTAGTAGGCCACGCGCGGGTACTGGTGGCTGGCGATCTTCAGGTACGGGTAGCTCTTGTCGTCGCGGAACAGGATGTTGAACCGCGGATTGAGCGTCTTGATGAGGTTGTTCTCGAGCAGCAGCGCCT
Organism: Burkholderiaceae bacterium; assembly: GCA_035559275.1. GTDB lineage: Bacteria > Pseudomonadota > Gammaproteobacteria > Burkholderiales > Burkholderiaceae_C > Caldimonas. Next base: position 11,286 of record DATMBN010000069.1, on the reverse strand, counting down.
CGGCCTCGGAGCGCACGACCGTCGTCTCCATGCGGGCGATCCTGGTGACCATGTGGCCGATGCGCGTGCCGCCGTGGTTCTTCTGGAAGTAGCTCGAGACACGCTTCTTCAGGTTGCGCGCCTTGCCGACGTACAGCACCTGCCCGTCGGCATCGAAGTAGCGGTAGACGCCAGGCAGGCTGGGCAGGGCCGCCACCTCGGCCAGCAGGCGTTCGCGCGCCTCGTCCACCGACCCCGGGGGCGCGGTCTCGGGCACTTCGGGAACTCTGTCGGTCATCCTCCGATTGTGCCAAGCGGGCGGAACGCCCCGCAGGTCCCGATAATCGATGCCATGCGCTGGGACCTGTTTTGCCGCGTGATCGACAACCATGGCGACGTCGGCGTGTGCTGGCGGCTCGCGTGCGACCTGGCAGCCCGCGGCCATGCGGTGCGCCTGTGGCTGGACGACCCCCGCGCGCTGGCGTGGATGGCCCCCTCGGGGGCGCCAGGGGTCGAGGTGCAACGCTGGACCGAGCGCGACGACTGGCCCGAGCCAGGCGATGTCGTCGTCGAGGCCTTCGGCTGCGAACTGCCGGACGCCGTCGTCGCCCGCATGGCGGCACAGCCACGCCCGCCAGCGTGGATCAACCTGGAGTACCTCAGCGCCGAGGACTACGTCGAGCGCTCCCACCGCCTGCCCTCGCCGCGCTACGCCGGCCCGGGCGTGGGCCTGACCAAGCACTTCTTCTATCCCGGCTTCACCCCTGCCACCGGAGGGCTGATCCGCGAGCCGGGGCTGACCGAGGCCCGCGCGGCCTTCGACGGTGCGGCCTGGCTGGCCCGCCTGGGCCTGGCCCCGCGCGAGGGCGAGCGGGTCGTCAGCCTGTTCTGTTACCCGAACCCCGCCGTGCCGGCGCTGCTGGCCGAACTGGCCCGCAAGCCGCATCTGCTGCTTGTCACGCCCGGGCTGGCCAGCGACGAGGTGGCGCGGGCCCTGGGGCGCTCGGTGCGGCCCGGCGAGGTCACGCCCCTGGGCTGCTCGCGCGTGGCCTGGCTGCCCGCCCTGCCGCAGACCGAGTTCGACCGGCTCCTGTGGTCGTGCGACCTCAACTTCGTGCGTGGCGAGGACTCCCTCGTGCGCGCCCTGTGGGCATGCCGTCCCTTCGTGTGGCACATCTATCCTCAGGACGACGCAGCGCACCGCCCGAAGCTGGAGGCCTTCCTGGACCGGCTGCTGGAAGGGGCGGACCGGGCGACCTGCCAGAGAGTGCGCCGGGCCTTTCTCGCCTGGAACGGTTTCGCGGAGGGCTTCACGCTTGCGGCCACCGAGGAGCCGGGCTGGCGCGCGGCCGTCGCCCGATGGCGTGACGCCCTGCTCGCCCAGGACGACTTGGCCACCCAACTGCTCCGCTTTGTCGCACGAACAGGCTAGAATCACGGGCTTTGCGCGTTCTTGCGCGGCATGCAGGGCCTGCCCGTGCGGCCCGGCTTTGGCCCGCACCGAGGACCTGGGACGTGGCCTTTTTCGGCCCGCCCTGCGGGAGCCAGGGGTGGAACAGCGCAGCGAACGTCGACGACACCCGCAGAGGGATAGCTATGAAACTCGCTCAGGAAATCCGCGCCGGCAACGTGATCATGCACGGCAAGGACCCGATGGTCGTGCTCAAGACCGAATACAGCCGCGGTGGCCGCAGCGCCGCCACCGTGCGCATGAAGCTCAAGAACCTGCTGAACGGTTCGGGCGCCGAAGTCGTCTTCAAGGCCGACGACAAGATGGACCAGATCATCCTGGACCACAAGGAGTGCACCTACTCCTACTTCGCCGACCCGATGTACGTCTTCATGGACGCCGAGTACAACCAGTACGAGGTCGAGGCCGAGAACATGGGCGACGCCATCCACTACCTCGAGGACGGCATGGCCGTCGAGGTCGTGTTCTACGACGGCAAGGCCATCTCGGTCGAACTGCCGACCACCGTCGTGCGCGAAGTGGTCTATACCGAGCCGGCCGTCAAGGGCGACACCTCGGGCAAGGTCCTCAAGCCCGCGAAGCTGGCGACCGGCTTCGAGATCCAGGTGCCGATCTTCGTCGAGACCGGCGACAAGATCGAGATCGACACCCGCACGCACGAGTACCGCAAACGCGTGTGAGCGCGTGGCGCTCCCACGCGCAAGCGCGGCATGTTGGGCTCCCCTGCGCCCCCTCCGGCAGGGGGCTCCAGCATGAATGACGAAAAAGCCCACCTTACATATTGCCCCCCGGGGCTTGCGCCCCACCCCCCGCGGGGGTAACGGCCCGGCTCCGGGCGGCCGAGCGCCCGGCCTCCGGCCGGCTTTCATGCTTCGGCCGTGAAGACACAGGCGATCGTTCCTGCGCGCATCACGTTCGACGAAGGCGTGCCAGTCGCGCCGGCGTTTGGCGACGTGTACCACGCGCGGGCGGGCGCGCTGGGCCAGGCCGAACATGTGTTCCTGCGCGGCAACGGGCTGCCCGAACGCTGGCGGGGCCGGCGCGAGTTCGTCGTGCTCGAGACCGGCTTCGGCCTGGGCAACAACTTCCTGGCCGCGTGGCACGCCTGGCGCTCAGACGCGGGGCGCTGCGACCGGCTGGTGTTCGTCTCCATCGAGAAGCACCCCTTGCGGCGCGAGGACCTCGCCGCGATCCACGCCTCCCATCCCTGGCCCGAGCTGGCGGGCCCGCTCGTGTGCCAATGGCCCGTGCTCGTTCCCAATGTGCACAGGCTGTCCTTCGAGCAGGGGCGCGTCGTCCTGCTGCTCGCCTTGGGTGATGTCGCCGACGTCCTGCCGCAGTTGCAGGCCCGGGTCGATGCCTTTTTCCTCGACGGCTTCGCGCCCGCCAAAAACCCGCAGATGTGGGCACCCTCACTCTTCACGCAGATCGGGCGGCTCGCCGCGCCGGGTTCCACCGCGGCGACGTGGAGCGCGGCGCGGCCGGTGCGCGACGGGCTGGCCTCGGCGGGTTTCGAGGTCCACGCTGCGCCGGGCTTCGGCGGCAAGCGCGACATGACCGTCGCCCGCTACGCTCCGCGGCATGTGCCCGCGACCGCCTTGGCACTCCTGGGCGCCACCACCACTCGGCGGGAGGCAGCCATCGTCGGCGGCGGCCTGGCGGGGGCCTGCGTCGCCGCATCGCTGGCCGCGCGCGGTTGGTCTTGCACGGTGTTGGACAAGCATGCGCGCCCGGCACAGGAAGCGTCCGGGAATCCGGGCGGGCTGTTCCGGGGGATCGTGAACCGGCAGGACGGACCCCATGCCCGCTTGCACCGCAGCGCCGCCTTGCACCTGGCGGCCCTGCTTCGCACGGCGAACCTTCCGCTCGTCGGAGGGTTCGACGGGCTGCTGCGGCTGGAGCCGGCGACGGTACCCGAGCGGGAGGCGGCGTTCGACGCGATGCGCAGGACCGTCGGCGAACTGGGGTTGCCGGACGACTACGTGCAGGCCCTGGAGCCCGCGGCCGCGTCCGACAAGGCGGGAATCCCGCTCTCCAGCCCCGCATGGTTCTTCCCACGAGGCGGATGGCTGCGTCCTTCCTCGCTGGTCGCACATTGGCTGGCCAGTCCCGGGGTACATTGGAACGGCGGTGTCGAGGTGCGCGGCCTGCAGCCGGCCCCAGGAGGATGGCAATTGCTGGGGCCGGACGGGCGGGTGTTGCTCGCCGCCCCCGTGGTCGTGCTCGCGAACGCGCACGATGCCGCCCGGCTGTGCCCCTCGGCGGCCTGGTCGCTCACGCCGGTGCGCGGGCAGATCACCGGGATCCCGGCCTCCTCGCCGGGTTTGCGCGCGCCCCTCCTGCCCCTGGCCAGCGCCGGCTACGCCCTTCCTGCTCACGAAGGGTGGGTGTGGTGCGGAGCGACGTCGCAAGCAAACGATCCCGACGGCACTATCCGCGCAGACGACCACCTGCACAACCTGGCGCAACTCGCGCGCCTGACCGGGTCCGCGCCGGCGGTCGACCACGGCTCCCTGCGCGCTCGCGTCGCCTGGCGCACGGTGACGGACGACAAACTGCCACTCATCGGTCCAGCGCCGGACGAACAGGCTGCAGCCGCATCACGGCAGCGGCTGACGCAGCCGCGCCACGTGCCGCGTCAACAGGGGCTGTATCTGTGCACGGGACTGGGTTCGCGGGGCATCACATGGTCCCACCTGTGCGGCGAGGTGCTGGCGGCCTGGATCGAGGGCAGCCCCCTGCCTGTCGAAGCCGACCTGCGCGATGCACTCGACCCGGCCCGCTTCTTCAGCCGACAGGTGCGTCGGACTTAGCCGGCTCGGACAAGGCGTCCACCAGCCCGTGGGCGGTGCGGGCGCCGACGAGCACCACCAGCCCGAGTCCCCAGAAGAGCGGGCCTGCCCCGAACGCAGCACCGGCGGCGCCGAAGAGGAGCGGCATGGTCGTGCTGGAGAAGTTGATGGTCATCATCCGCAGGGCGATGGCCTTGCCGTGATGCTCGGGCGGCGTGATGAGATGCAGCGTGGACATGACCATGGGCTGCACCGAGCCCAGGGCCAGCCCGAGCAGGGCCGAGCATGCCGCCATCTGCCACGCGGCCGCGGTGAACGGATAGATCGCGAACAACACCGCGGTCGCGACCATCGCCCCGCTGAGCACCTGGACCTCGCGCAGGCGCTCGGCCAACGCGGGAATCACCAGGCGCACCGCCGTTGCGGCCGCGGAGAAACTGCCGAGCACCAGTCCGATGGCCGAGGCGCTCAGGCCTCGTTCGTGCCCGAGCACGGGAACAGTGAAGGTGTGCACGTCCCAGCACGCCGAGAGGATGCCGTTGACGACGAGCAGGCGCCGCAGCGCGGGGCGGCGCAACAGTTCGAGCGTGGCCTGGGTGGCAGACCCGGTGGCCACGTTCGTCCGCGGCGCCTCTGGAGGCACCAGGCGGCTCCAGTGGAGCGCAAGCAATGGAAGCAGCGCCATGGCGGCGAAGGCGGCCCGGAACCCCAGCGTGTCGATCAGGGCCCCCGCCACGACCGGCCCGATCACGTTCGATGCCGCGGGCGCGAGCGCGAGCCAGCTGAACACGCGCTTGAGCTCCGTGCTGGCACGCGCGCTGCGCCCGGCCGTGCGCTGCATCGCGACCATCGCCACCGAGGTGCCCGCCCCGGTCAGCGTCGCGGCGAGAGCCAGCGTGACGTAGTGCGGCCAAGCCGTGGCAAGGCCGGCCCCGGCGAGCGACATGCCCACGCCGATGCGCACGGGCCGGTGGTACCCGGCACGGTCGGCCAGGCGTCCGGCCGGCAGGGCCAGCAGCATGGGCGCGAGCGCGAACAGCGCGATCAACACACCGACCGCGAAAGTCGAGTACCCCAGTCGCAATGCAAGCAACGGGGCGGCCATGCGCGTGCCCGTCATGCAGGCGTGCAAGCACACCTGGGCCCCCACGAGGGCTGTCAACGAGCGCGGCATGCCGGCCAGGAAGAGCAGTTTCAGCCCTCCTCTTCGCCTGGCACGTCACCCGGCAGCAGCGCGACCGACTCCGCTTCCGGCAGTGCCTCGACCGACTTGAGCGCGCGCCCCATCACGCGGGTCCGCCGCTCAGCGGCCTCGATGACGTTGCCGGCCTCCTCGATCTTCTTCTTCGTCTTGGCCAGCGCGTCGCCGAACTTCATGAACTCGGTCTTGACGGCCCCCAGCACCTTCCACACCTCCGACGAGCGCCTCTCCAAGGCCAGCGTGCGGAAACCCATCTGCAGGCTGTTGAGCATGGCCAGCAGCGTGGTCGGCCCTGCCAGCGTCACGCGGTGCTCGCGCTGCAACGACTCGAGCAGGCCCGGCCGGCGCAGCAACTCGGCATAAAGCCCCTCGGTAGGCACGAACAGCACGGCGAAGTCGGTCGTGTGCGGTGGCGCCAGATACTTGGACGCGATCGTGCGGGCCTCCTCGCGGATGCGCAGCTCCAGCGCCTTGGCCGCCGCCTCGGCACCCTCGCGGTCGGCACGCTCCTGCGCCTCGAGCAGGCGCTCGTAGTCCTCGCGCGGGAACTTCGCGTCCAGCGGCAACCACACGGGCGCGCCGTCGTCGCCCTTGCCAGGCAGACGGATCGCGAATTCGACCCGGTCGCGGCTGCCGGGCACGGTGGCCACGTTCGCCGCGTACTGCTCGGGGGTGAAGACCTGCTCCAGCAAGGCGGCCAGTTGCATCTCGCCAAGCACCCCGCGCGTCTTGACGTTGGACAACACGCGCTTGAGGTCGCCCACTCCTTGCGCCAGGGTCTGCATCTCGCCCAGGCCCCGGTGTACCTGCTCCAGCCGCTCGGCGACCTGGCGGAAGCTTTCGCCCAGGCGCTGCTCCAGCGTGGCGTGCAGCTTCTCGTCCACCGTCTGCCGCATCTGCTCCAGCTTCTTCTCGTTGTCGGCGGCCAGCGCGCTCAGCCGCGTCTCCACCGTCGCCCGCACCTCCGCCAGCCTGCGCTCGTTGCTCTCGGTCAGCTGGCGCAGTTGCTCGTTGAGGGCATCGCCGAAGCGCTTGAGCGCCGCGTCCTGGCTCTCGCGCGCCGACTGCGATTGCGCCGCCAGGCCCGCCGTCGCCTGCCGCAAGGCATCGCTGACGGCCTGCTGCATGGCGGCCAGTTGCGTGCGGAAGCTGTCGATCTGCTCGTTCTGCGTGCGGGCCACGTCCCCCTGCTGGGTCATGAGCGTCTGCTGAAAGAGCGCGAGCGTGGTGCCCAGTTCCTGTCGCGTGCCCTGTCCGGCGCGCGCGACCTCGTCGCGCAGTTCCCGTTCGAGGCGCGCCGCCGACTCCGCCTGCAACCGGGCCAGGGCCTGCAGTTCCGCGCGCCATTCCTCGGCGCGGGCCGCCGCCTCACGGGACCGCAGGCTCATCAGCAGCCAGCAAGACAGGATCAGGTTGGCGAAGACCAGCGCAGCAAGGGCGATCCACTCCAGGCTCATCGCGACGTTCCCCGCGCTGCCAGCACCTCGGGATTCACCGGCGTGGGCGGCCGCCCGGCATGCGGGCCGAAACCGAGCCCGGCGATCAGGTTGTCGGCGGCGAGGTCGGCCATCGCCCGGCGGGTGGTCTGCGTGGCGCTGGCGATGTGCGGCGTCAACACGACGTTGGGCACCTGCAGCAACTGGGGGTGGACTTCGGGCTCGCCTTCGAAGACGTCGAGCGCCGCAGCCGCGATGCGTCCCCCGGCCAGCGCCTGCGCAAGGGCCGCATCGTCCACCACGCCGCCCCGGGCGATGTTGGTGAGGGTCGCGGTCGGCTTCATCAAGGCGAGTTCGGACGCCCCGACCAGATGGTGGGTCTGCGGCGAATACGGCACCACGACGATCACGTGGTCCGCCTCGCGCAGCAGTTCCTCCTTGCCGACGTACCGCGCGCCCACCTCGCGCTCGGCTGCATCCGGGAGCCGGCTGCGGTTGTGGTAGATCACCCGCATCCGGAAGCCCAGGGCCGCGCGGCGCGCGATCGCCTGCCCGATGCGCCCCATGCCGAGAATGCCCAGCGTCGTGCCGTGCACCTCGCGGCCGATCATCATGTGGACCGACCAGGTGCGCCAGTGACCGTCGCGCAGGAAACGCTCGGCCTCGGTGACGCGGCGGGCGGCAGCCATCACCAACGCGAAGCCGAAGTCGGCGGTGGTCTCGGTCAGCACGTCCGGCGTGTTGGTGCACAGCACGCCGCGGGCGGTGCAGGCCGGCACATCGATGTGGTTGTAGCCGACCGCCATGTTGGCGACGACCTTGAGCCTGGGGCAGGCGTCCAGCAAGGCGGCATCGATCCGCTCCGTGGGCGTCACGAACACGCCGTCCTTGTCACGCAACCGCTGCGCGAGCGACTGTGGCGTCCAGAGCTGGTCGGCTTCGTTGTAGTCGACCTCGAAGTGCTGGCGCAGGCGATCCACCACTTCGGGGAAAACCTTGCGCGTGACGAGTACCTGGGGCTTCATGCCGACATTGTCGACCAAGAGCGGCTGGCCCGCCCGCCCTCGCCCGCGGTCACACGCCTAGCCGGCCGGAGATGACGACACCTGGAGCGGCGCGAGGACCGCCACGAGGGCAGGCGGCAGGGCCGCGGGCCTGCGGGTGGCCCGGTCGACATACACGTGCACGAAATGTCCCTTGGCTGCGGTGAGCGGCTCCTCGTCCGCGAACAACCCCACCTCGTAGCGCACGCTCGAGCGCCCCAGTTGCGCCACCCGCAGGCCGGCGTGCACGGTCTGAGGAAAGCCGATGGACGAGAAGTAGTTGCATTGCGTCTCCACGACGAGCCCGATGGTCTCTCCCGCGTGGATGTCGAGCACACCCCGCTCGATCAGGTAGCGGTTCACCACCGTGTCGAAGTAGCTGTAGTAGACGACGTTGTTGACGTGGCCGTACACGTCGTTGTCCATCCAACGGGTGGTGATCGGCAGGAAATGCCGGTAGGCGGTCCGGGGTTCAGGCTGGGGTCGGGACATGGATCGCGGTGGTGGTGGGAGGGGAACGGAAAGCGATTGCGCGCGCCAGGCGCAGCGTCTGGAACTGGATGGCCACCGTCTGGTGGATGTCCTGCCCATAGCCGCCGGCCATGGTGACGACGACCGGAATGCCGCGCGCTCGCAGTGCGGAGAACACCCGGCGGTCGCGCTCGGCGAGTCCTTCGGCGCTGAGCTTGAGCCGGCCGAGACGGTCACCCTCGTGTGGATCCGCGCCGGCGAGGTAGAAGACGATGCCCGGCGGTCGGTTTTCGTGGTGTCGCCACATGGCCTCGAGGGCGGCGTCCAGTGCCGCCAGGTACAGCCCGTCGGTGCAACCGTCAGGCAGTTCCACATCCAGATCGCTACGCTCCTTCCGAAAGGGGAAGTTGCGCTGCCCGTGCAGCGAGAGGGTGTAGACCGTGGGGTCGTCCGCGAAGATGGCGGCCGTCCCGTTGCCCTGATGCACATCCAGATCCAGCACCGCGACGCGCAGCAGCGCGCGATGGCGCCGATGCCACTCGGCCTGCATCAAGCGGGCCGCAACCGCCACATCGTTGAATACGCAATAGCCACTCCCCTTCTCGGCATGGGCGTGATGCGTCCCGCCCGCGAGGTTGGCACCCGCCCCCTCCTCCAGGGCGGCCCGGGCGGCGGCGATCGTCGCCCCGACCGACCGGCGCGCGCGCTCTGCCATCGCCGGCGACCACGGAAAGCCGATCTCGCGCTGCTCCTCCCGGCTCAGCCAGCCCTCGGCCACGGCACTGACGTACCGGGGGTGGTGGGCCAGAGCGAGTTCGCCGTCGGTGGCAGGCGGCGCCTCCTCCAGCCTGACGCCCGTCAGCTCGGCCGCGACGCGGTCACGCAACAGCCGGTACTTGCGCACCGGGAAGCGGTGGCCCTCGGGCAGCGGCAGGAGGAAGTGATCGCTGTAATAGGCGCGCATGAAGAAAGCCGGCATGGGGGAAGCGCACTGGCTGACAGGGCGGCTGCGGCTGGCACCGGCCGTCTCATTGTGCCCCGCCGCCACGGCCGCCGGCGTCACGCGGGTGTCATCCCGGGCAGCGACGATGCGCGGCGGGCGGCGTCTAGAGGCAGCTTTCTAATCATGCTGCACCGCAGCAAAAACGCCTTGCAATCCCCGCAGTCGTTCATATACTGGATCATGTTGCAGCGCAACATAAACAATCCGCTGCATGAACCCGACCCACCACAGGAGGTACTGAACATGCTGACCGCTGAACAACTGATCGCCGCCCAGAAAGCCAACGTAGAGACCCTTTTCGGTCTGACGCGCAAAGCCTTTGAAGGCGTGGAAAAACTCGTCGAACTGAACGTGCAGGTCGCCAAGACCTCTCTGGAAGAGGCCTCTGAGCACGCCCAGGCCCTGCTGTCCGTCAAGGATGCCCAGGAACTGCTGGCCCTGCAAGCCAACCTGCTGCAGCCCGCCGCCGAGAAGGCCGCCGCCTACGGCCGGCATCTCTACGACATCGCCTCCTCGACCAACGCCGAAGTGGGCCGCGTCGCGGAAGAGCAGCTGGCTGACATGCAGCGCAAGTTCATGGCGGTGGTGGATACCGCCGTCAAGAACGCCCCGGCCGGCACCGAGAACGCCGTTGCCTTGGTCAAGTCGGCCGTGTCGGCCGCCAACAACGCCTTCGAGAGCGTGCACAAGGCCGCCAAGCAGGCCGCAGACGTGGCGGAGGCCAACCTGCAGGCCGTGACGAATACCGCCGTCAAGGCGGCCCAGACGGCCAAGCCCAAGCGCGCCGCTGCCTGAGACCGGGGCTCCGGCGTCCCTCCCGAGGGGCCGCCGTCCGGGCACGGCGCTTGCGTAAATTTTTGTAGAGGGCTTGAACTTCTCGCAGTCGGTCCTATCTGAGGGAATGCCGTGACGCTTCACGGTCTCCCTGAAAGGTTGTCTCCTCGGTACCTTTCGAAATCCCCTTTCAAGGTACCTTCAACCCGGTGGTTCTCCACCGGGTTTTTTTTGCCCGCTGCATGCGTCGACCCGCTCCATGGCCGCGTCGTGCGCCACGGGCTGGCGGGCCGCAGCCGCACCACTTCAGTGCATCCGCGCCGCCATGCGGGCCTTCACCTCTGCGATCGCGGCCTGCGCTGCCTCTCGTCCGGCCTGGATGGCCCGGGCGCGAGCGGTGAAGTCGGCGCTGGAGACGCCAGCGAGCTTGGGCCGGATCACGACATCCGCCTCCCGCAATTCGAACTGGTTGATGCTGCGGCCCATGATCGCGAAGGTCTGCAACAGCAGGCGCACCGCATCGCTGACCGGGTTGCCGTCCGGCACCGCGGAAATGTCGACGGCGATGACGAGTTCGGCCCCCATCTGGCGCGCGAATCGCACGGGCACCGGCGAGACCAGCCCTCCGTCCACGTACTCGCGGCCGTTGATCCGCACCGGCTGGAACACCGCGGGCACCGCGCTGGAAGCGCGCACCGCCGTGCCGGTGTCCCCTCTCCTGAACAGAATCGGTTCCCCGCTGCCCAGGTCGGTCGCGACGACGCCGAAAGGAATGACCATTTGCTCCAGCGGCTTGCCCTGGACCTGCTGGTTCACGTAGCGGGCCAGCGCCTCGCCGCGGATCACGCCGCGCAGCGGGTACGACCAGTCGCTGATCGTGTACTCGTCCATCGATGCGGCCAGCTTGGCCAGTTCGGCCGGCGTGCGGCCCGCCGCGTACAGCGCGCCGACGACGCTTCCTGCCGAAGTGCCGACCACGACATCGGGCCGGATGCCGTGCTCTTCCAGCACCTGCAGGACCCCGATGTGGGCGAAGCCGCGGGCGGCCCCGCCCCCGAGCGCCAGCCCGATGCGCGGAGGCTTGGGGGGTGTGGGCGGCAGGGTCGCCGCCGGCGG
>DATMBN010000068.1:0-8993 GCA_035559275.1 Burkholderiaceae bacterium | reverse complement strand
CACCCGGGCAACGGCCCGGCTCCGGGCGGCCGAGCGCCGGGCCTTCTATCTTTGCCCCCGGGGCTTGCGCCCCACCCCCCACGGGGGCAACGGCCCGGCTCCGGGCGGCCGAGCGCCGGGCCTTCTATCTTTGCCCCCGGGGCTTGCGCCCCACCCCCCGCGGGAGCAACGGCCCGGCTCCGGGCGGCCGAGCGCCGGGCCTCAGGGCTTCTCCGTGACGAAGGCGATGCGCTGCAGCCCGGCCTGCTGGATGCGGCCGATGAGCTCGGCCACCGTGCCGTAGGGCGCGCGCCGGTCGGCCTTGAGGTGCACCTCGGTCTCGGGCCGCCGCGCGGCGATCTCCCGCAGGCGCTGCTGCAATGCCTCCGCGTCGACCGGCTCGTCGCCCAGGCGCAGCACGCCGTCTTCGCCGAGCGTGAGCTGCACGCTCGCCGGCAGGTCCACCGGCTCGCCCGCGTCGCTGCGCGGCAGCTCCAGCTTCAGGCCGGTGGTCATCAGCGGCGCGGCGATCATGAAGATCACCAGCAGCACCAGCATGACGTCGATGAGCGGCGTCATGTTGATCTCGCTCATCGGCCGCGCGCCAGGCGTGCGCTCGAGCCGGCCGAAAGCCATCTCAGGCCTCCTCGCGGGCGAGCATCGGGGCACCCCACGCAGCGTCCGCCCCGCCCGTGGGGGCCTCGCGCCCCGCGGCCGGGGGTGCCGCCGCCCCGGCGACCAGCTCGCGCAGGTCGTGCGCAAAGCCTTCCAGTTCGGCCTCGCAGGCTGCCACCAGCTTGCCGAACACGTTGTAGGCCAGCACGGCCGGGATCGCGACCGCCAGGCCGGCGGCGGTCATCACCAGCGCTTCGCCCACCGGCCCCGAGACCTGCTCCAGCGCCAGCTGGCCTTCGGCCGCGATGCCCAGCAGCGCGTGATAGATGCCCCAGACCGTGCCGAACAGGCCCACGAAAGGGGCCGTGGCGCCGATCGAGGCCAGCACGACCTGGCCCGACTGCAGGTGCGCGAGGTCCTGGTGCAGCGCGTCGCGCAGGCGGCGCGTGAGCTGCGAATGCAGATGGCCCGAGCTTTCCAGCGTGCCGGAACGCGGCACGCGCAAGGCGGCTTCGACGAGAGGCAGCAGCAGCCGCTCGCGGTCCAGCGCCGCCACACGCTCGCGCCCCTCGGAGACGGAGGGGGCCTGCCAGAAGGCGGGAACGGCGAGCGAGAGGTCGCGCTTGGCGCGACGCAGCAGCCAGGTCTTCCAGACGATCAGCACCCAGGAGGCGACGGACATGGCCAGCAGCAGCAGCGCGACCGCGCGGCCGACCGTGTCGGCCTGCCCCCAGAACTGATCGACGCCCTCCATCGCTGCGGCCGCGGGCCTCAGAGGCCCAGCACGTCCTCCATGCCGAACAGGCCCTTGGACCGGCCGGCGAGGAAGCGCACCGCGCGCAGGCTGCCCTGCGCGTAGGTCACGCGGCTGGAGGACTTGTGCGTGATCTCGATGCGCTCGCCGATGCCGGCGAAGAGCACGGTGTGGTCGCCCACGATGTCGCCCCCGCGCACCGTCGCAAAGCCGATCGTCGACGGGTCGCGCTCGCCGGTCACGCCCTCGCGGCCGTAGACGGCGCAGGACTTGAGGTCGCGGCCGAGCGCCTGGGCCACGACCTCGCCCATCTTGAGCGCCGTGCCGCTGGGTGCGTCCACCTTGTGGCGGTGGTGCGCCTCGATGATCTCGATGTCGTAGCCTTCCTTGAGCGCGCGCGCCGCCATGTCCAGCAGCTTGAGCACGACGTTGACGCCCACGCTCATGTTGGGCGCCATCACGATCGCGATGTCGCGCGCGATGGCCGCGATCTCGGCCTTCTGCTCGTCGGAAAAGCCGGTGGTGCCGATCACCGCCTTCACGCCCAGTTCGCGGCAGGCGCGCAGGTGCGCCAGCGTGCCTTCGGGCCGGGTGAAGTCGATCAGGTACTGCGCGCCTGCAAGTCCCGCCCGCAGGTCGCCGGTGATCTGCACGTCGGTCGCGCGGCCGAGGAAGGCGCCCGGGTCCTGCCCGACCGCGGGGCTGGTGGGCAGGTCGAGGGCGCCGGCCAGTTCGCAGTCGTCGGCGGCCAGCACGGCCTCGATCAGCATGCGGCCCATGCGGCCGGAGCTGCCGGCCACGGTGATGCGGTGTGTCATGGTGCGATCGTGTGAGCAGGGAGCGGGGGCGGGCGGCTCGCGGGTGCGCCAGGGCGGTCAGCCGCCCGCGGCGGCCTCCAACGGAGGGTAGCTGCGCGGCGGTGCCGCGGGCACAGTGTCTTCCGGCGGCAGCGGCTTCGGCGCGGGCAGCGCCTGCCGCTCCTCGTCGGTCAGCGCGAGCTTGGGGGTGCCGCGCGGCCGCTTGAAGGTGTCGATCGAATCGACGAACTCACGCTCGCTGGGCAGCGAGGGCGCGTCCAGGCGCGTCAGGCGTTCGCCCTCGAACCAGGCCGTCACGCGGCGCTGCTGCGGCTCGGCGCCCTGGCGGCGGATCGTGAAGATGTAGTCCCAGCGGTTGTCGTGGAACACGTCGGTGAGCAGCGGCGAGCCCAGGATGTCGCGCACCTGGGCCCGCGTCATGCCGGGCTGCACCGCCTGGGCCATCTCCTGGGTGACGACGTTGCCCTGCACGACTTCGACGCGGTACGGAGTGATGGCGCCGAGCAGCCCGCCGGTGCGCATCGAGCCGCATCCGGCGAGGGTGGCGAGCGCTGCAGCCAGTACGGCGCGGCGGCCCCAACGAATCATGAACGACATAGGGGTTTGCATGGCGAAGGCGCGCCGGGCGCCTCCAAGCTCGATATGATCGGGGGATTCTACGGCCTAGGGCCGGCCGCCTTTTCGGACGCTTGCTCGAACGTCGGGCGACCCCAGTGGCCTTTGCCGTACCCGGGCGCCGCGGAGAGGGGGCGCCGCCGAGCAAGCCGCGTCCTCCAGACCACTACGACATGTCCACGCTCGACGAACTCAAAAGCAGCGGCCTGAAGGCCACCTTGCCCCGGATGAAGATCCTCGAGGTCTTCCAGAAGGGCAAGCAGCGGCACATGACGGCCGAGGACGTCTACAAGGCGCTGCTGGCGGAAGGGGCCGACATCGGCCTGGCCACCGTCTACCGGGTGCTCATGCAGTTCGAGCAGGCGGGCATCCTCTCGCGCAACCACTTCGAGGCCGGCAAGGCCGTGTTCGAGCTCAACGAGGGCAAGCACCACGACCACCTGGTGTGCGTGGTCTGCGGCCGGGTCGAGGAGTTCTACGACCCGGAGATCGAACGCCGTCAGCAGGAGATCGCCCGCGAACGCGGCTACGAATTGCAGGACCACGCCCTGGCGCTGTACGTCGTGTGCGGGCGGGACGACTGCAAGGGCCGCAGCGGCGGCCCGCACAGCGGGGAACGCTGAGCGGGCCGGGTGGCATGCGCGAGTAGCGGGCTACTGTTGGGAGGCTACTGCCCCTGCTGCATCGCCCGCTGGTGGCGCTCGATGAACTCCTTGTAGGTGTCGATCCCGCGCAGCTGCAAGATGGTGTTGCGCACGGCGGCCTCGACCAGCACCGCGAGGTTGCGGCCTGCGTCCACGGCGATCACGACCTTGCGCACCGGCACGCCCAGCACGTCCTCGTAGAGCGGCTCGTACGGCAGGCGCTCGAAGTCGCGCTCCATCGTCTCCTTGCGCACGAGATGCACGATGAGCTTGAGCCGCATCTTCCGGCGCACGGCGGTCTCGCCGAAGATGGCCTTGATGTCCAGCAGTCCGATGCCGCGCACCTCGAGCAGGTTCATCAGCAGTTCCGGACAGCGGCCCTCGATGGCGCTTTGGGAGACGCGGTAGAAGTCGACCGCGTCGTCGGCCACGAGGCCGTGCCCGCGCGAGATGAGCTCCAGCCCCAGTTCGCTCTTGCCCAGTCCCGACTCGCCGGTCAACAGCACACCCAGGCCCAGGATGTCCATGAAGACGCCATGGCGGGTCGTGCGCTCGGCGAAGTGCAGCGACAGGTAGCTGCGCAGCACGTCGATCACGAAGCCGGCCGACTCCTCGGTCACGAAGAGCGGGATGTCCGCCCGGCCGCACATCGCGACCAGGTGGTCGGGAGGTGTCTGCGCGTCGGCCACCACCACGACCGGCGGCTCCAGCGTGACGATGCGGGCCACGCGCCGGGCCTGGTCCTCCGGCGAGGCGTTGGACAAGTACTCGACCTCACGCTTGCCGACGATCTGGACGCGGTAGGGGTGGATGTAGTTGAGGTAGCCGACCAGGTCCGCGGCCGATTGCGCGTCGCGCACGGCCACCTCGTCGAACCGGCGCTCGGGGTGCGCGTGTCCGGCGATCCATTGCCACTTCAGGGTGGACCGTTGGGCCTCGAACAGGGCCTCGGCGCTGATGACGGTCGGTTTCAAGCGAAGGCGTCAGTGGCCGGTCGGGGCCGTTCAGGCGACCGACTTGAGCGGCTCCCAGGCCGCGATCATCGCGTGGACCTTGGTCGCGTCCGGCTCGGTCTTGAGCCGATCGCGCAACTCGCGGTCTGACAGCAGCTCGGCGATTTCCGAGAGGATCTCGAGATGGCGCTGCGTCGCCGCCTCCGGCACGAGCAGGAAGATCAGCAGGCTGACCGGTTCGTCGTCCGGCGCGTCGAAGGGAATGGGTTGCTGCACGCGGATGACGGCCGCCAGCGGGTTCTTGAGGCCCTTGATGCGGCCGTGGGGGATGGCCACGCCGTGACCGAGGCCCGTCGAACCGAGCCGCTCGCGCGCGAACAGGTTGTCCGTCACGGTCGCGCGGGCGATCGAGTGCAGGTTCTCGAACAGCAAGCCGGCGTGCTCGAACACCCGCTTCTTGCTGGAGGCGTCCACATCCACCAGTACATTGCTGGCGGGCAGGATGGCGGCGAGACGGTTCATCGTGGGTCACCGCGCCCGGCCTTCGATCCCGGCGAACCGGGCCTGGGCCCACGCGTATCAGTGACAAAACCTTGCATTATAGGAAGGCCCGACTGGCGGGCCCGCCCTGACTGGGATCGGCTCCCAGGACTCGAGTTCCATTGTGCTCCCCCTGTTGCGTCGCAGCAAGTCGCGCGCGCGTCGGATGTCACGGAAAAGCAAAAGCGGCCCGCGGGCCGCCTGGAACAGCGGTCCCGAGAGCAGGGACCGCGCGCCGTGAGGGGGGTCAGGCGCTGCCGTTGACGGCACCGTTCATGCGCTTGGGCGACTCGTGATGATGGTCTTGCACGCGCGCCTTGTACTTGATGACTTGCCTGTCGAGCTTGTCGACGAGTTCGTCGATCGCGGCGTACAGGTCTTCATGGGCGGTCTCGCAGAAGATGTCCTTGCCCTTCACATGCAAGGTCACCTCGGCTTGTTGGCGACGATCCTTCTCCTTCAACTTCTCCACAGTCAGCAGGACGTTGATATCCACCACTTGGTCGAAATGCCGGGTGACCCGATCCAGCTTGGTGAGCACGTACTCTCTGAGTGCAGGCGTGACTTCCAGGTGGTGTCCGCTGATTGTCAGGTTCATAAGTCCTCCTTTCCAGAGGGGTTGAGGAAACGGCTGCTCAAGAACTGCCGGGCCGCCCCCAGTGTCCTGGGCCCTCCACAGGCGGGCCAGGCTGGGACCTGGTCCTCGGGGGCGCTCGGCGCGAAGGAGCCATCGCGGATGAACCCAGTGTGCCGGGCGGCCGCAGTTGTGACAAGCAGACGCGGGGAATACCCGAAAAGGGCTGGAGAGGGCTCAACAGCGCGGCCGATTTGGGCGAAGATGTCAGTTTCGTGGCAGGCTGGAGACCCGCCGCGCGGCGGTGGCGGCCAGGTGCTGCAAGGCCTGGCCCAACGCCTCGGCCTGGCCCTGCGGCCCACTGCGGGGCGCCGCGATCTGCAGTGCCTCCTGCCACGCGAGCAGCACGCGTGCCGTGTCTCCCGAGGTGACCGTCATGCGCGCGGTGCCTTCCAGCCGTGACTGCGCCCCACGGAAGTCCAGCGGCGACAGTTCCACCAGCAGCACCGCGTCGGGTGCGCGGGCGGCACAGCCGCCTTCGCACACCCGCCAGCCCGGCAAGGCTGCCGCCAATGCCGCGGTGAACTCGCGGCTGGCGGCCACCTCCAGCCGTTCCGCCCAGAAGGCATGAGGCCACTCGGCGATGGTGGTGGCGTCCGCGCGGTAGCGCACGCGGCGCGCCTGGAGGTACTCGGGCAGGCCGACGCGGCGCACCGCAAGCCACCGGCTCGCCAGGTCGCCGTCCGCGGCGCCGGCAGCGGGCGGGGCCACCGTGGGTGGGGCCAGCGTGGGCAGGGTCACGAGCGTGCGGCGCGGTTCCTGGTTGGCGCAGGCGGCCAGGGCTGCGGCAACCAGCGCGAGCGCGCACGCCCGCCAGCGGCGAAGGATGGTGGTCTTCATCAGCGGTCGTTCCCGAAAATCACGGCGTTGGGCCGCTCCTGCAGCAACTCGCTCCATTCGCGCAGGCCCCGGGCGGCGAGCGACAGGTCCCGCACGGCCGCGTCCAGGTCGGCGCGCACCGGCGCGCCAGGCGCGGTGAGCTCCTGCACGCGGCCCATCGCCAGGCGGGCCGCGTCGGCGGCTTCGCGCGCGCTGCGCAGCGTCTGCTGCAGTTCCGGCTGCGCGGCCAGCACGGTCTGGCGTGAGGTCTCGGCCAGCCGGGTGACCGAGCCAAGGCTCGCTTCGGCACTCGACTGGAGCTGGCGCATGGTCACGGTCGCCTGCGTCAGGGCCCGGCGCGTCTGGGCGCCGGTCGCCGAGATCTCGTCGGACGAGGCCTGGAGCGCGGCCTGCGCGGTGACCAGCGTGGCCTGCAGCGATTGCAACGTCTGGCGCAGGTCGGCGACGGTCTCGCGCAAGGGCAGCTCCGCCACCTGTTCGATCAGCGCGCCGAACCGGTCCGCCACGGCGGGAATCTCCGGTTCCCGGCCGGCCCCGACGAACTGCGCCGGCTGCTCGGGCAGGAAGTCGAGGTCGATGAACTTCTGCCCGGTGACGAAGCTTTGCGCGACCAGGCGAGCGCGCAATCCGCGCTGGACCAGCTGGGGCAGCCTCAGGGAGCGGTCCTGCGGGGCGTCGGCGACGCGGATGGCGTCGGACTGCAGGCGTACCCGCACCGGGATGCGCGGATCGAGCGAGCCGGGCGCGAACTCCACGCCGATCGACTCGACCTGACCGACGGGCACGCCGCGGAACGTCACGGGCGCGCCCACGTAGAGCCCGCTGACGCTGCCATGGAAGTAGATGACCGCGCGCATGCGCTGCTGGAAGGGGTCGCCGCCCCGGAGCGAGACGATGGCGAAGACGACCAGCGCGAGCGCGCCCAGGACGAAGCTGCCGACGAGCAGGGCGTGTTTCTTGATCATGGCGTTCAGGCGGGTGCCGCTGCCGCGGCCTGCGCAGGCTCCTCGCGCCGCAGGAAGGCGCGCACGAAGGGGTGGGTGGCTTCCTCGCGCAACCGTTGCGGGCTGCCGCGGCCGATCGGCCGGTGGCTCTGCGCGTCGAGGAAGATGCCATCATCGGCGATGGCGTACAGGCTCGGCAGTTCGTGACTGACCACGATCACGGCCGCGCCGGTGCGCTCGCGCACCTCGAGGATCAGGTCGTCCAGCCGGCGCGAGCTGACCGGGTCCAGTCCCGCCGAAGGTTCGTCGAGGAAGAGGAGGGGCGGCTCGGCGACGATCGCGCGCGCCAGGCCCGCCCGCTTCTTCATGCCGCCGCTGATGTCCGCCGGGCGGAAGTCCGCGAAGCGCTCCAGCCCGACCCACGACAGCACCTCGCGCGCACGGGCCTCCCGGCGCTCGGCCGGCCAATCGGTGTGCTGCTCGAGCGGCAGCAGCACGTTCTCCAGCAGCGTCATCGACGACCACAGGGCCGCGCTCTGGAACAGCACGCCGAATCCGCTGCGCAGCCGGGCGCGCCCGCGCTCGTCCGCCCGCCAGTAGTCGACGCCCCGGTACTCGATGTGCCCGGCGGCGGGGGGCAGCAGCCCGATCAGGTGCTTGAGCAGCGTGCTCTTGCCGCAGCCGCTGCCGCCCATGACCGCGAAGATCGTGCCGCGCTCGACCTCGAACGACACATCCGTCTGGATCAGCCGTGCCCCGAAGCGCATCTCCAGGCCCCGCACCGCGAGCAGCGGCGCGGTGGCGTCGTCGCGGGCGGGGGGCGAGAACTGGCTGCGGTCCATCTCAACCTCACAGGCCCAGCGCATTGGCGCAGACGGCGAACACCGCGTCCACCGCGATGATGCCGACGATGGCGACCACGACCGAGCGGGTGGTGGCCGCGCCCACGCCGGCCGCGTCTCGCGACGCGTGCAGGCCGAAGTAGCAGCCGGTGAGGCCCACGAGCGCGCCGAAGGTGATCGACTTGGTGAAGCCCAGTGCCAGGTGCGACCATTCCAGCGCGCGCACGGTGCGCTCGAAGTAGGCGGCTGGCGCGAGGTCCAGCATGCCTGCCCCGACGAGGAAGCCGCCGACGAGCCCCGTGGTGCAGGCGTAGATGTAGAGCAGGGGCATCATCAGCATCAGGGCCAGCATGCGGGGCAGCACGAGGAAGTCCACCGCATGCAGTCCCAGCACCTCCAGCGCGTCGATCTCCTCGTTGGCCTGCATGGTCGCGAGCTCCGCAGCAAATGCCGCACCCGTGCGCCCGGCCATCACGACCGCGGTGATCACCGCGGCCATCTCTCGTGCCACGGCGATGCCGACCAGGTCGGCGACGAAGATGCCGGCGCCGAACTTGACCAGCTGCACGGCCCCGACGAACGCGAGGATCGCGCCGACCAGGACGTTGACGATGGTCACGATGGGCAGCGCGCGGGCGCTCGCGTCGGCGGTCGCGCGGGCCAGATCCCTGGCACGGAAGCGCCACCGCCCCCGCAGCCCTGCGCCCGCGGCCAGCAGCACCTGGCCCAGGAAGGCAACGGGCCGCACGGGAAGGAGGGTGGCAAGCAGTTGGGTCACGTGCATCGCGTGGCTGGGTGGCGCTAGATTGTGGCGG